>NZ_JBTHHX010000001.1:0-774784 GCF_054353455.1 Streptococcus sp. V913
AGTCCTTTTAGTTTTACCTTAATTCGTTTGTTGTTGTAATAATCAATATAGTCTACAATGGCTTGTTCCAATTGCTTAAGCGACTGAAACGACTCCTCATAACTGTAAAACATCTCCGACTTCAAAATACCAAAGAACGACTCCATCATGCCGTTGTCTGGGCTGTTGCCCTTGCGTGACATGGAGGCTTGAATTCCCTTACTCTCTAGGAACCGATGATAAGAATCATGTTGGTATTGCCAGCCCTGGTCGCTGTGTAAAATGGTATTTTCATAGTGTTTCTCTGTGAATGCCTGTTCTAACATACTCTTCACTTGTTCTAAGTTTGGTGAAGTTGAAAGATTATAGGCGATAATTTCGCTATTAAAGCCATCTAAAACTGGTGATAAGTAAAGCTTTTGAGTACTTGCTGGAATGGCAAACTCCGTTACATATGTATAGCACTTTTCCATTGGTTTGGTTGCTTCAAACTGGAGTTGAATGAGATTATCTGCTTTCTTGCCAATCTCTCCTCGGTAGGAAGAATACTTCCGTTTCCGACGAATTCGAGCCGTTAAACCAAGAATTCTCATCAACCGTTGAACTTTCTTATGATTCACTACAAAACCACGATTTCTGAGTTCGAGAGTAACTCGGCGATAGCCATAATTTCCTTTATGTTCATTATAAATGGCCTGAATTTCGGTTTTAAGCTCTTTATCTTTATCAACCCCATCCAGTTGTTTCAACTGATAATAGTAAGTTGGGCGAGCTAAACGTGCTGTTTCAAGAAGTAAATCTAGTCGAAATCCTCCTGAAGCCATTTCTCTAACTGTTTCTGCCTTTCTCGCTCTAGGGCTTCGTCCCTTTCCTCTAACTCTTTTAACTTTTTTAGGTAGGCCACCTCAGTCCGTAAGCGTTCATTCTCCTCCTGGAGTCGTTCTAATTCTGTCATTTCTTCCCAAGTTTTCTTTCGTTTACGTCCCATTTTAGCTGGTCTCCCTCTTGTTTTCTCAACAATAGTATACCCGTTTTTCTTGTATTGCGCCAGCCAATTTGGAAGCATACCACGATTTGGGAGAGCATATTTGAGAGAAACTCTATCTTGAGACCAGTTTTCATGTAAAACTTTATCAATCATTTCTTGTTTTAATTCTGGGGAATAGTATCGATTCTTCCCCTTTTTAACGAACTCTATTCCGTAACGATCAATCAATTTAATCATGTACCTAAGATTAGAATTGTTTATCCCAAATTTATTTGAAAGCTGCTCTAAGCTATATCCTTGTTTTCTAAGTTCATAGATCTGAACTTTATCATCATAACTCAATTTCATAGTAAAAACACCCCAAAAGTTAGATTTTTTCTGTCTAACTTTTGGGATGCAGTTCAATCTCAGTCTCTTTTAGTATTGGAAAATCCTCTGACAAGGACCAGAGGATTAGAGTTTATTTCATTGTTGGGAAAAGCAATACATCACGGATAGTAGTTGTGTCTGTGAGGAGCATGCAGAGACGGTCGATACCGATTCCCAAACCACCTGTTGGTGGCATACCGTATTCAAGAGCCTCGATGTAATCGTAATCGATGCCAGTTGCTTCATCGTCCCCAAGTTCTTTAGCTTTTGCTTGAGCTTCAAAACGGCTAAGCTGATCGATTGGGTCGTTCAACTCGGTAAAGGCATTACCGTATTCCTTAGTCATGATAAAGAGCTCGAAACGGTCAGTAAAGCGTTCGTCTTCAGGATTTTTCTTAGCGAGTGGAGAGACAGCTACTGGATGTCCATAGACAAAGGTTGGTTGGATCAAGGTTTCTTCGACAAATTCTTCAAAGAAGGCATTAATGATGTGACCAACTTCAGTGTAATGTTTTTCAACTGGAACCTTCTTCTCAGCAGCGATAGCTTTAGCTTCCTCGAAAGTCATGTCTTGCCAGAAGTCTACACCAGTAATTTCCTTGATAGCATCTACCATGTGAACACGTTTAAATGGTTCATTGATCTTAATTTCAGTACCTTGATAGTTAACTGGACCATCACCCTTAACTGCCTTAGCAGCGTGTTGGATAATACCTTCCGTCAAGTCCATGATATCTTGGAAGTCTGCATAAGCTTGGTAAACTTCGATAGAAGTGAATTCAGGGTTGTGAGTAGCGTCCATTCCTTCGTTACGGAAGATACGGCCAATTTCATAGACACGTTCCATACCCCCAACGATAAGACGTTTCAAGTGAAGCTCAGTAGCGATACGGAGCACCATGTCAATGTTTTGGGTATTGTGGTGAGTGATAAATGGACGGGCAGCAGCACCACCGGCTTCATTATGAAGAACAGGTGTTTCCACTTCAAGGAAACCTTTTTGGTCTAGATAACGACGGATTTCAGAGATGATTTTTGAACGAGTGACAAAGCGTTCAAAGCTTTCACGGTTAGAAATCAAGTCAAGGTAACGTTTACGGTAAATCGTTTCAACGTCTGTCAAACCGTGGAATTTCTCTGGAAGCGGACGAAGTGCTTTAGACAAGTGTGTAATGTGAGTTGCCTTGATAGAGAGCTCTCCCATATCTGTACGCATGACTTCACCTTCGACACCAAGGAAGTCACCAAGGTCAGCCTTTTTGAAGATTTCGTAGTTTTCTTCACCAACTTCATCTTTACGAACGTAGATTTGGATTTGACCTTCTCGGTCTTGAAGATGGGCAAAGCCGACTTTCCCTTTTCCACGTTTAGTTACTAAGCGTCCAGCGATAGTAGCAGTTTCGTTTAATTCATGTAATTGTTCTTTATCAAGTTCTGCAAATTTGTCTTTTAGTTCTTGAGAGTTAGCAGTACGTTCAAAACGTTTTCCGAAGGGATCGATTCCTTGTTCACGGAGCGCAGCCATTTTTTCACGGCGAACGATCTGCTGGTCATTTAGTTCTTCCATATGTTCTGTAGACATGGGTTCCTCCTAATTTTACTCAAAATTTGATACGATGAGTCATTTTTTGCGATACTCCCATTTTATCATAAATAGCAGAGAAATTCACGGATATTCTTTGAAAACTAAAAAGAACTTGACCGCTGGGATCAAGTTTCATTATTTTCTTTGATAAGAAGTGTCATTCCATCTTTCCAGAGTGAAGGTTTCAAAATCATCGGTCTCTAAAACTGTCAGACTAGCATTGGCCAAGCCTCCATCTTTGCGAAGGTGAGTCTCTTTATAGCCTAAGAGAGTACGTAGACTAGCAGTGAGATTTGCACCATGACCAACGATTAGAATGTTTTCAGCTGGACTTCCTTTCAGAGATTTGATAAATTGAATGGTTCGCTGAGTCGTAGAGTAGAGGGACTCGGCTTCAAACATCTTCGTATCAAACTGGGCCAGATTAGAGCGAAAGGCCTTTATTTGTTGTGGGTAAATGGCATTGAGCGTAGCGATTTTTAATCCCTCTAGTTTGCCAAGTTGCCATTCACGTAGGTCAGGAATGCTCTTCAAAGGACAAGGGGATTGGAGTTGACTTTGGATAATTTCAGCAGATTTGACCGCTCTGGGTAAATCACTAGAATAAATCGTATCAAAAGGAATTTCCTTGAGATACTGACCAAGTTGCTTTAGGGTGTCAATGGATTCTGGAAGAAGGGGAGAGTCACCGCTAGCACCTTGAAAACGTCCTTCAAGATTCCAGAGGGTGCGCCCATGGCGAACAAAATAGAGTTTCATCAGTTGTTTTCCTCCAAGATATCTGCAAAATCTGCTTTCACAAAGCTAGCCAAATCTTGTGGAGCAATAATGATACTATGCCCGACTTCCCCAGCAGAGACGATCATTTTGTCTAAATCTAAAGCTGTTTTATCAATAAAAATAGGATAGTTGTGTTTTTGGCGAATGCCGACGGGGTTATTAGCTCCATGAATGTAGCCTGTCGTTTTTTCTAGGTCTTTTTGTGGAATCATACTCACTTTTTTATTAGCAGAAACCTTTGCTAATTTTTTTTCAGCGAGGTGTTCTGTTATGGGGACGATTCCGATAATTGGGCCTGTCTTGTCCCCCAGCAGAGCCAAGGTTTTAAAGATATGTGTTCGATCATATTCCGAAGGAAGTTCACCCTCAAGCGCATTGATTTGAATCCCTGTATGCTCAATTCCTGCTTTGGTTAAGATTTGCTCGACAAGAGTTTTTTTAATTTTTACTTTTTTTGCCATTATTTATACTTATCCTCCAATTGACTCATCCAGATACCAAGCCAAATGCCAAGTGCAAAGAAGAAGGCGATGAGAACATAGCTCACGATAGAAAGTCCAGTGTATTGGATACTTTCAGCACTTCCAGCATTTGGAATCAAAATCAAGAGAGTGCTTGATAGCACAATCCCAATAATAAAGTGATAAACACGGGAGTGGTAATTGTTCAAGGCATGGTCCATTAATTTTGAAAAGATAATGAGAGTTGCTCCTGCACCAATCCCGATAGGAAGGAAGGTACCAAATAAATCAAAGGTCTTAAAGCCAGTTAGCATTGGAGCGTACAGTCCTAAAATCAAGAGTAGATTTGATGGACTTAAACCAGGCACCAAGACACCAAGAGCTAAAAGAACACCTGCCAAGATGAAACTAGCGAAACTGGCGCTGAGAGAACCAAGAACAAAGTTTAGCGCGTAGAGCCCTAGACCTGAAAGGATAAAGGTAGTCCAGAACCAGACTAGGTCAATCTTGTCACGATCAGATTCTCGAGTAGATTCTCTAAGGAGGCTAGGAACTGTACCGATGATAGCTCCAGCAAAGCTCCATAAAACATAGACTTGGTAATTTTCTAGCAAATACTCAATTGGATAGGAAAACAAACCAATACCTAGCAACATCCCGATGGCTACTGGGATAAAGTATAGGACATTTTCTTTAAAATCTTTAAAGGGATGGGCAAGAAAGCCAATCATTCGCTCGTAGATCCCCAAAATCGCTGCTAGAACACCACCAGAAATTCCAGGTAGGATAAATCCTAAGGCGATGACGATTCCTTTGATAACTCTTGCAATCCATGAAAACATATTAGACTCCTCAATTTCATAAATTTCTTTCTCTATCTTATCAATTATAACACAGACAGCAAAAAAATGAAAAAGCAAGTGAAAAAGTTGCGACTTTCACTTGCTTTATGGTCTTAAAAATAGCTTTCTGAAGGTTTCTTCTTTTTCCTTATCAGTAGAAATGAGATTGATGTCTAGGTGATGTTCAAATCCTGCAATTTTTCCTTTGGAAGTATACTGATGGAGGTCATAGTCTAAATCAGTATTTGGCTTAGTTTCAAAATAACCAGAGTCAGTTCCATAGGAAGGAATCCAAATAGCAGTGAACTTATCTGTATTGATACTGTGTTCTTGCATGAAATAAACACCAATGTAAATCCCGATATTTTTAGCGCCCAGCGATTCAAGTTTAGCTCGAAAAGCTTCGACTCCGTCATTCATATCTGCCATTGTTTTTTTCTCAACGTCAAGCCAGTAATAACTAGGGTTGTATGGAGAAGCAGAATTGTAGAAAACTTCAGCCGCTTTTTCCATTTCTTCTTTGTTCGTACCAGCTAGATAAGCATAGACGGCTACGGGAACATTGCGCTTTTGAAATTCTGAAATGTGATTTTTATAGGCTTTATCGACCCCGTTGATAAAGGCTGCATCATTTGCTTCCGTGTGTTGAGTACCACTGTGTACGCGAACAATAGCTCCAGAAATATTTTGAGATAAAATATCGTAGTTTATCTCCTCCGGTCTTTGCCAACCAGAAATGTCAATAATAGGTTTATCAAGATTATGCAAGGCCTGGTTTTCAACTTGGACAGTGTTACTTTTTGACTTGACCGAATGGTCTTCATAAGCTGGTTTATTAAAGATTAAAATAGCTATAACAATGGTGAATAGACTAAAAATAATAGCTGGATGAATCTCTTTTCTCATATCTAATTAGTTTAACGTAAATAGATAAAAAAATCAAAGAAAACGTTGAAAAGATGAATGAACTAGCATGTTTTCCCCTATTTCTCTGTTTGTTTACTCCTAAGGAAGTAAATTATGGTATAATATAAGGGAATTTTTACAGAAAAGAGAATAGTATGTCAAATTATGCCATTATCTTAGCAGCGGGTAAAGGTACTCGCATGAAATCAGATCTTCCAAAGGTACTTCATAAGGTAGCAGGAATTTCGATGTTGGAACATGTTTTTCGTAGTGTTGGTGCTATTCAACCTAAAAAAACAGTCACTGTTGTGGGACACAAGGCGGAGCTAGTTGAGCAAGTATTGGCTGGTCAGACAGACTTTGTTACCCAATCAGAACAACTAGGAACTGGGCATGCTGTCATGATGGCAGAGCCTATTCTCCAAAATCGTATCGGCCACACCTTGGTTATCGCTGGGGATACTCCTCTGATCACAGGTGAAAGTTTGAAAAATCTCTTGGATTTCCATATCAATCACAAAAATGTGGCGACTATTTTAACGGCTGAAGCAGCAGATCCTTTTGGGTATGGTCGTATCGTCCGTAACGATAATGCTGAAGTTCTTCGCATTGTGGAGCAGAAAGATGCCACAGATTTTGAAAAGCAAATTAAGGAAATCAATACAGGAACATATGTATTCGACAATGAACGTCTTTTTGAGGCCCTTAAAAACATCAACACCAACAATGCCCAAGGTGAATACTATATTACTGATGTGATTGGTATTTTCCGTAACGCAGGTGAGAAGGTTGGCGCCTATACTCTCAAGGATTTTGATGAAAGTCTTGGAGTAAACGACCGTGTGGCTCTTGCCACTGCGGAAGAAGTGATGCGCCGCCGTATCAATCAAAAGCACATGGTTAATGGTGTTAGCTTTGTCAATCCTGAAGCAACTTACATTGATATTGATGTCGAGATTGCACCTGAAGTTCAAATCGAAGCCAACGTTACCTTGAAAGGTCAAACGAAGATTGGGGCGGAAACTGTTTTAACAAATGGAACTTATATCGTGGATAGCGCTATCGGAGCTGGAGCTGTGATTACGAATTCCATGATTGAGGAAAGTACAGTTGCAGATGGTGTGACAGTCGGTCCGTATGCTCATATTCGTCCAGGCTCAAGTCTTGCTTCTCAAGTTCACATTGGAAACTTTGTTGAAGTAAAAGGATCTTCAATCGGTGAAAATACCAAGGCAGGTCATTTAACCTATATCGGAAACTGTGAAGTGGGTAGCCATGTTAACTTTGGTGCAGGTACGATTACAGTTAACTACGACGGGAAGAATAAGTACAAGACTGTCATTGGCAACAATGTCTTTGTTGGATCAAACTCAACCATCATTGCTCCAGTAGAACTTGGTGATAATTCACTAGTTGGAGCTGGTTCAACGATTACAAAAGATGTTCCAGCTGATGCCATTGCTATTGGACGTGGACGTCAAGTTAATAAAGATGAATATGCATTACGTTTGCCTCATCATCCTAAGAATCAGTAGGAGTCTATCATGGAATTTGAAGAAAAAACGATTAGCCGGAAGGAAATCTACCAAGGTCCTATTTTTAAGCTAGTGCAAGATCAGGTGGAACTACCAGAAGGGAAGGGAACTGCCCAACGTGATCTGATTTTTCACAATGGAGGCGTATGTGTTCTAGCTGTAACAGCTGAGGACAAAATCGTCCTTGTTAAGCAATACAGAAAAGCTATTGAAGCTATCTCTTATGAAATTCCTGCTGGTAAACTGGAAATTGGTGAAAATGCAGATCCCATGTCGGCGGCCCTTCGTGAATTGGAGGAGGAGGTTGCCTATACGGGTAAGTTAGAGCTTCTATATGATTTCTACTCTGCTATTGGTTTTTGTAACGAAAAATTAAAACTCTACCTCGCAAGAGATTTAACTAAGGTGGAAAATCCTCGTCCGCAAGATGATGATGAAACCTTGGAAGTTCTAGAGGTCAGCCTTGAAGAAGCAAAAAACTTAATTCAGTCTGGCCATATCTGTGATGCCAAGACGATTATGGCAATCCAGTACTGGGAATTGCAAAAGAAATAGAGGAGTAGCCCATGGGAAAACCTTTGTTAACAGATGAAATAATCGAACGTGCCAATCGTGGGGAGAAAATCTCTGGGCCACCTCTTCAAGATGACGAGGAAACTAAAATTTTATCAACTTCTTCACAAAACTTTGGTTATTCACGTTCTAGAGACTATAATTCTATTCAAGATACTTTAACAATCGAAGTAGAGCCAACGATTCATAAGAGCCGTCGCATTGAGAATACCAAGAGAAATGTTTTTAACTCGAAATTAAATAGAATCTTATTTACAGTCATCCTACTCTTGATTTTACTTGTGTTGGCGATGAAACTTTTGTAATAGAAAAGGAAATAAAATGAAAATTGGAATCATTGCAGCAATGCCAGAAGAACTCGTACACTTGACTCAGAATTTAGACCGAGCACAAGAAGTCCAAGTCCTCGGAAATACTTACTACACTGGCACTGTTGGCAAGACAGAAGTTGTTCTAGTTCAGAGTGGGATTGGAAAGGTCATGTCAGCTATGAGTGTAGCGGTGTTAGCTGACCACTTCCTAGTAGATGCCGTTATCAATACAGGATCAGCAGGTGCTCTTGCAGAAGGGATTGCCGTTGGAGATGTAGTGATTGCGGATAAATTGGCTTACCATGATGTGGATGTAACTGCTTTTGGCTATGCTTATGGTCAGATGGCTGGTCAACCTCTTTACTTTGAATCCGATAAGAAGTTCATCGCTGGGATTAAAGAAAACTTATCTCAATTAGAGCAGACATGGCACCTAGGCTTGATTGCTACAGGGGATAGCTTTATAGCTGGAGATAATAAGATTGCTAGTATCAAATCCCACTTTCCAGATGTTTTAGCAGTTGAAATGGAAGGGGCAGCGATTGCACAGGCAGCTCAGGCTCTTGGCCTACCTTTCTTAGTCATTCGTGCCATGAGCGACAATGCCAATCACGAAGCTTCTATCTCTTTTGATGAGTTTATTATCGAAGCTGGACGCCGTTCTGCCCAAGTATTACTAGCCTTTTTAAAAGCCTTAGATTAAGCGGAAATTTGACAGTTTATCTAGCTTATGATAAGATTTAAGTAAAGAAAAGCTAGAAAACGTTTCAGAGGATATTATGAGTATTGAAATGACCGTCAGTGAGATTGCAGAGGTCCTAGGACTTTCTCGTCAAGCAATCAACAATCGTGTCAAAGAACTTCCAGAAGAGGACACGAAAAAAAATGACAAAGGTGTAACTGTAGTTACTCGAAGTGGCTTGATTAAGCTAGAAGAAATCTACAAAAAAACGATTTTTGAAGATGAACCAGTCAGTGATGATGTCAAACAACGTGAACTGATGGAAATCTTGGTCGATGAGAAAAACGCTGAAATTCTTCGTTTATATGAGCAACTCAAGGCCAAAGACCAGCAGTTGGCAGAAAAAGATGAACAGATGCGTGTTAAAGATCGACAGATTGCTGAAAAGGACAAACAATTGGACCAACAGCAACAATTAACTCTTCAAGCTATGAAGGATCAAGAAAGTTTAAAACTAGAGTTGGACCAAGCAAAAGAAGAAGTTCAAGCTACCAAAAAAGGCTTTTTTGCTCGCTTATTTGGAGGAAAATAAAGAAGCTGTTTGGGTTATTCACTAACCTGATAGCTTCTTTTATTATTTATGGTTTAGGTTTAAATCGAGTCGGAACTGAGGTAAAAAATGGAAAAATTAAGAGATTATATTGCCTTTGATTTGGAGTTCAATCAATACGAAGGGGTTACCCATTTAATTCAAGTATCAGCAGTTCGCTTTCAAAATGGTCAAGAAATAGGTGCCTTTGATTCTTATGTTCATACTACAGCACCTTTGAAGAGTTTTATCAATGGCTTAACTGGAATCACAGCTGAAACCTTGAAAGATGCGCCAATGGTGGAACAAGTTTTAAGGGATTTTCAGACCTTTGCTGGTAATTTACCTATGGTTGGTTACAATGCGGCCAAGAGTGATCTGCCTATTCTCTTGGAGCACGGTATCGATTATCGTGACCAGTATAAGGTTGATCTATATGATGAGGCTTTTGAACGGCGTAGTTCTGACCTACACGGGATAGCTAATCTTAAATTACAAACTGTCGCGAATTTTTTAGGTTTTCACGGGAAGTCTCATAACAGTTTAGAGGATGCCCGCATGACGGCGCGTGTTTACGAAGCCTTTTTAGAATCGGATGAAGGAAAGCTATTAATAGAAGACCAGAGTAGTTTTTCTCTGAATAATCCTTTCGGTGGCTTAGATTTATCTCAATTTTTAGACTAGGAGTGCCTATGAAACCTGAAAAACCTAAAAAGCTAGGTTTTAGGAAGATATACTATAACCTAGATAAAATACTATTTCTATTTTTCTTGATTTTCATGATGGTAGAGTTTGTTTGGTTGCCATTGAATTCATGGATAGCTGCCATACTTCTAAGACAAACAGGTTACTTGTTTATCTCCTACAATAACTTTTGGGCGATTATACAAGGCTCGCCTTTTGTCAGTTTAGCCTTTCTCATTTTAATAGTAATCAATCTTTTAGTGGCTTATTTTCAAATCTGTCTTTTGTTCATTGGGGCGCGTCACCTTCTCTACCATGAAAAGAGAACCCTGATTGAATATAGTCGAAAAGTCTTTCACCAGAGTTTTCTATTTGTCAAACGATTGAGCTTTTGCAAGATGGCCTTTGTCTTCTTTTATGTAGCTCTACTTTTTCCTTTTATTAGGAAAATTTTAAAAATCTACTATCTCAATAAGATTATTATCCCTGATTTTATCGTTACATACCTAGAAGATAAGAACTGGCTGGTAGGGCTGTTGATCATAGCATCCGCTTGGATCTTTCTCTACATTTCTGTTCGCTTCATGTTTGCCCTTCCTAAGATACTCTTTGAAAGAAAGACAGTAAGAGAAAGTGTGAAATATAGTCTCCAAAAGACGAAGAAAAACGTCCTTTTCTTCTCTTGGCATCTTCTACTCATTATCATTAAAACCTATCTCTTCTTCTTTGTCTTGTTAATTCCCTTGCTCTTTGCTCAGGCGGTAATGGATAATTTTACTCAAAAAGAATCCTTGATTCTTGGTGTGATTAATTTTATCTTGATTAAAAACCTCCATTACATGACTCTGACTTATTTCCTAGTGAAGTTTGTTTCCTTCCTGACAGGAGAAGAGTTGGAGATCATGCCAAGGCGAAAGAAAGACCATTTGATGAGGTGGGGAGTCATGGGGTGTGCAAGTATCTTCTTTGCTTTAGAAGGTTACATCTATTTGGAGTCTCCGGATACCAATACACCTTTAGTGATTTCGCACAGAGGAGTAAGTAATAAAAATGGTGTTCAAAATACTGTGCAGTCTTTGGAAAAAACAGCTCAACTAAAACCAGATCTCATTGAAATGGATGTTCAGGAAACGAAAGACGGTCAGTTCGTGATGATGCACGATGCTAACCTTAAATCGCTAGCAAGAATTAATGCTACACCGCAAGACTTAACTCTGGATGAATTAACAAATACAGATATTTACGAGAATGGCTATCAAACAAAGATTTCAAGTTTTGATGATTATTTAGAACGCGCAAATGCTTTAAACCAAAAATTGCTGATTGAGATTAAAACCAGTAAAAAAGATAGTCCACAAATGATGGACCATTTTCTCGAAAAGTATGGAGCGACTATCAAGAAATATGGCCACCAGATGCAGTCACTAGACTATCATGTGATTGATAAGGTCTTGGCTTATGATTCTGAAATTCCAGTATACTTCATTCTGCCATATAATAGTGTGTTTCCGAGAACCAAGGCGACTGGCTATACCATGGAGTATTCAACTTTGGATGAATACTTTGTCAACAAGCTCTGGACAACAGATCAGAAACTATATGTTTGGACTGTGAATAGTTCTGAGTCCTTTGATAAGGCAGTCAGACTTGGAGCAGATGGCATGATAACGGATGATCTTGAAATGGTCCAGTCACAAGTCACAATGGCTCAAGATGATCCGGAATACACGGAATTACTCTTAAAGAAAGCAATGGAATTCTTTGATTTCTAAGAAAAAAAGAGAAACAGATGTTTCTCTTTTTTTGTGGATTAGAAAGGCAATTTTCCAGCGAAAGCACCTAGTTTCTTCTTAGTAGTTTCATCAATTTGTTCAAGAGCAGCGTTAATCGCTTGAACAGTCATGTCAGAAAGGGTTTCGAGATCTTCTGGATCTACAACTGCTGAGTTGAAGTCAATGCTGACAACTTTTTTGTCTCCAGTCAGAGTTGCTTGGACAAGGTCCTGAGCTGATTTTCCAACAAATTCCATGGCAGCGAGTTCTGCTTGACTTTGTTCCATTTGTTTTTGAAGTTTTTGTGCTTGGCGCATCATGTTCTGCATGTTCATCATGACGGTTTACAGTTTCCTTTTTCTATTATTTTCTTTTTATTTTACCAATTTTAGGGGCAAAAGTCTAACAATAGTTTAAAACATCGTAGAGATAAGTGTAAACAATTATATTCTTAAATTTACAAAAATGGATGCCATAATTTTCCTAGCTTTTTCTTGTATTTCAAAAAATATGTTTAAGTTTTCTTTAAGGTTTCTATTATATTCTAAAGAACTCTATATTAACCGAACGTTGAATGAGGTGGTATAGAGAATAACCTAAATTTATTTCTTAATTTGTTATGATTTTTCAGATTTTGTTGAATATTGTTCATTTTTCATCCTAAATAATGAGCCGATTCATATAGTGGCTCTTTATCTTTTCTTCATGATAGGTATATATTGTGATATAATAGTTGGTAATGAGTTTTTTAGAATAAACTAAAGGAGAATATAAATGATCTATGCAGGAATCCTAGCCGGAGGAACTGGCACACGCATGGGAATTAGTAATTTACCAAAACAATTCTTGGAGTTGGGTGATCGACCTATTTTGATCCACACAATCGAAAAATTTGTCTTAGAACCAAGTATTGAAAAAATTGTGGTTGGAGTTCATGGAGACTGGGTGTCACACGCTGAGGACCTAGTTGACAAGTATCTTTCTCTCCACAAGGATCGCATCATCATTACCAAAGGTGGGGCTGATCGCAATACCAGTATCGAGAAGATTATAGAAGCCATTAATGCCTACCGTCCAATCACTCCAGAAGATATCGTGATTACACATGACTCTGTCCGTCCCTTTATCACACTTCGCATGATTCAGGACAATATCAAACTGGCGCAAAATCATGATGCGGTTGACACAGTAGTAGAAGCAGTTGATACCATTGTTGAAAGTACTAATGGTCAGTTTATCACTGATATTCCAAATCGTGCTCACCTCTATCAAGGACAAACGCCTCAGACTTTCCGTTGCAAGGATTTCATGGATTTGTATGGTTCCCTATCTGACCAAGAAAAGGAAATCCTGACGGATGCATGTAAGATTTTTGTTATCAAAGGGAAGGATGTTGCCCTAGCTAAAGGGGAATATTCAAACCTTAAAATCACAACTGTGACAGACTTGAAAATCGCGAAAAGCATGATTGAGAAAGACTAAGGCTATGATTAATCAAATTTATCAACTGACAAAACCAAAGTTTATCAATGTAAAATACCAAGAAGAGGACATTGATCAGGAGAATCATATCCTTATTCGTCCAAATTATATGGCGGTTTGTCATGCAGATCAACGTTATTATCAAGGGAAACGCGATCCAAAGATATTGGCTAAAAAGCTTCCAATGGCCATGATTCACGAGTCTTGTGGAACTGTTATTTCAGATCCAACTGGGACTTATGAAGTCGGTCAAAAGGTAGTTATGATTCCCAATCAACCGCCTATGCAGAGTGACAAGGAGTTCTACGAGAACTACATGACAGGAACTTACTTCCTATCTAGTGGTTATGATGGCTTTATGAGAGAATTTGTCTCTCTTCCAAAAGACCGAGTCGTTTCTTATAATGATATCGAAGATACAGTTGCTGCCATCACCGAGTTTGTAAGTGTCGGTATGCATGCCATGGATCGATTCCTGCATCTTGCTCATAGCAAGCGAGAGCGCATCGCTGTTATTGGAGATGGTAGTTTGGCCTTTGTGGTTGCCAATATTATTAATTACACACTACCGGAAACAGAGATTATCGTTATTGGTCGCCATTGGGAAAAATTGGAGCTCTTCTCTTTTGCAAAAGAGTGCTACATTACTGATAATATTCCAGAAGATTTGACCTTTGATCATGGATTTGAGTGTTGCGGTGGTGATGGTACAGGACCAGCTATCAATGACCTGATTCGCTATATTCGTCCACAGGGAACGATTCTCATGATGGGAGTGAGCGAGTACAAGGTTAATATCAATACACGAGATGCTTTGGAAAAAGGATTGTTATTAGTAGGCTCATCTCGTTCAGGACGCGTCGATTTTGAGAAGGCCATTCAAATGATGGAAGTTAAAAAGTTTGCGAATCGTCTGAAGAATATCCTTTATGTTGAAGAACCTGTGAGAGAAATCAAGGACATTCACCGTGTCTTTGCTACAGACCTTAATACTGCTTTTAAAACAGTATTCAAGTGGGAAGTGTAGAAGATGGAGGTTAATTATGGAGAAACTCATCAAAGAAAAAATTTCTTCTTTACTATCTGATGAAGAGGAAGTACTCAGTGTTGAACAGCTGGGAGGCATGACCAACCAAAACTATTTGGTTAAAACAACCAACAAACAGTATATTGTGAAATTTTTTGGTAAAGGGACTGAAAAACTCATCAATCGTCAAAATGAAAAGTACAATCTTGAACTTTTAGAGGATTTAGATCTAGATGTCAAAAATTATCTCTTTGATATTGAGTCAGGGATCAAAGTAAATGAGTACATCGAATCAGCAGTAACTCTTGATTCAACATCAATTAAGTCCAAGTTTGAAAAGATTGCACCAATTTTACAAACCATCCACGCTTCAGGGAAAGAATTAAGAGGAGAATTTGCTCCTTTTGAGGAAATCAGCAAATATGAATCCTTGATTGAGGGAGCTATCCCTTATGAAAACTATGAAGCTGTAAGAAAAGATGTATTTTCACTAGAAAAGAGATTGGCTGATTTGGGTGTTGATAGAAAATCCTGTCATATCGATTTGGTACCAGAAAACTTTATCGAGTCACCACAAGGTCGTTTGTACTTGATTGACTGGGAATACTCTTCTATGAATGACCCGATGTGGGATTTGGCAGCTCTTTTCTTAGAGTCTGAATTTACAAAGCAAGAGGAAGATGCTTTCCTTTCCTACTATGAAAGTGACAAAACGCCTGTATCACGTGAGAAGATTCGTATCTATAAAATCTTGCAAGATACTATTTGGAGTTTGTGGACAGTGTACAAAGAAGCTCAAGGGGCTGATTTTGGAGATTACGGTGTCAATCGTTACCAAAGAGCTGTCGAAGGTTTGACTTATTATGGAGGTTAGGATGAAGAATAAAAATGGTGTTTCCTTTGGTCTGCTCTCTGGTATCTTCTGGGGATTAGGTCTAACAATTAGTGCTTATATCTTTTCAATTTTTACAAATCTTTCACCTTTTGTGGTGGCTGCTGCTCATGATTTCTTGAGTATCTTTATCTTGTTAGCTTTTCTTTTGGTAAAAGAAAGAAAAGTTCGTCTTTCGATTTTCTTAAATATTCGAAATGTGAGTGTAATTATCGGTGCTTTACTAGCAGGACCTATTGGTATGCAGGCCAATCTTTATGCGGTTAAATATATTGGTAGTTCTCTAGCTTCATCTGTATCGGCTATTTACCCAGCAGTTTCAGTTTTACTAGCCTTCTTCATTTTGAAACACAAGGTTTCAAAGAATACTGTATTCGGTGTTTTCTTGATTATTGCAGCGATCATTGCTCAAACCTACAAGGTTGAACAAGTAAACTCGTTTTACATTGGGATTCTTTGTGCCCTTATCTGTGCCATTGCCTGGGGGAGTGAAAGTGTTCTTAGTTCCTACGCCATGGAAAGTGACTTGAGTGAAATCGAAGCACTATTAATCCGCCAAGTAACCTCATTCTTGTCCTATCTTGTGATTGTGCTCTTTTCTCACCATTCATTTGCAGAAGTGGCAGATGGGCAATTACTAGTCCTTTTGATTGTCTTTGCAGCCTTTGATATGATTTCCTACTTAGCTTATTATATCGCTATTAATCGTTTGCAACCTGCGAAAGCGACAGGTTTGAATGTGAGCTATGTAGTTTGGACTGTCTTATTTGCAGCTATTTTCTTAGGTGCACCGCTAGATATGCTGACAATTATCACTTCACTTATTGTTATGGCTGGTGTTTATATTATTATTAAAGAATGAAGGAGATTCATGTGAAAGCGATTATTTTAGCAGCGGGATTAGGAACTCGTCTGCGCCCTATGACTGAAAATACCCCAAAAGCTTTGGTTAAGGTTAATCAAAAACCTTTGGTAGAATACCAAATCGAGTTTTTGAAAGAGAGAGGAATTGATGAGATTATCATCGTTGTCGGTTACCTCAAAGAACAATTTGACTACCTAAAAGAAAAATATGGTGTCCGTTTAGTCTTTAACGACAAGTATGCTGATTACAATAACTTTTACTCACTTTATCTAGTAAAAGAAGATTTGGCTAACAGCTACGTCATCGATGCAGATAACTATCTTTTCAAAAATATGTTTCGAAACGATCTTAAACGTTCTACCTATTTTAGCGTTTATCGTGAAGACTGTACGAACGAGTGGTTCTTGGTTTACGGTGATGACTACAAGGTTCAAGATATTATTGTTGACAGCAAAGCTGGTCGCATTCTGAGCGGAGTTTCATTCTGGGATGCACCAACTGCTGAGAAGATTGTTGGCTTTATTGACAAAGCATATGCAAGTGGTGAATTTGTAGATCTCTACTGGGACAACATGGTTAAGGATAATATCAAAGAATTAGATGTCTATGTTGAAGAATTAGAAGGTAATAGCATCTATGAAATTGATAGTGTAAAAGATTACCATAAGTTAGAAGAGATTTTATCTACTGTTGAGTAAGGAAAGAGAAGAAGGTTTTAGCCTTCTTTTTTTGTCGATTTTAAAACAGAAATGTTTGATATTGATTGTATTCTTTAAACAAAACAAAAATTACAAAAAATAAACAAAATAAAACAAAAACATATTGACAACGATTTCATATAGTGTTATACTTATAGCATAAAAGATAATTGAAAGAAGGGAAAAGGTTATGGGATTAGATCATTTCTTTGACAAAAACCTAGTGTTTTGCTTAGAAGCGGATAATCAAGAACAACTCTTTGATCAAGTAGCAACCTTATTGGAAGAACGAGAAATCGTCACTCCAACTTATCATGAAGCCTTGATCGCGCGTGAGAAGTCATTTCCAACTGGCTTAGATATGGAATTTCTAGGAAAGGATTTGCCAAATGTAGCGATTCCTCATACAGATATTGTTCATAATCTAGCTGAGAAAGTAGTGGTTGTTCGATTAGAAAAACCAGTAACTTTTCACAATATGATTGCTCCTGATAGAGAGGTTGAAGTTTCATTGCTCTTCTTTATCATTAACAATTCAAGTTCAAGTCAAACGAATATTCTGGCTCAGTTGATGGATTTCTTTACAGGGAAGGATCATCTAGAAGATCTATCAAAAATTTCTAAACCAGAAAAACTTTATGCTTATATTGCTGAAGCAACAGCTTAATCTTGTCTATTAAAATATAAAATCGGAGGAAATCCAAATGATTAAAATTCTTGCTGCCTGCGGTGCAGGTGTTAACTCAAGTCACCAAATTAAAAGTGCTCTAGAAGAAGAACTCTCAAATCGTGGTTATGACGTTCACTGTGATGCAGTCATGGTGAAAGATGTAAACGAAGACCTTATCAAGGGATACGATATCTTCACGCCAATCGCTGCAACTGACCTTGGTTTTGAACCAGGAATTCCAGTAATTGAAGCTGGACCAATCTTGTTCCGTATTCCAGCGATGAGTGCTCCAGTATTTGACAATATTGAAGCAGCTATCAAAGAACATGGACTAAGCTAATTTATCCTTTATTTTGTTAACATTCATATAACTTAGAAAAACGGGAGGAACTATTATGGATGTCATTATCAATCTGGCCAACGATATCTTCAAACCTATCTTGGCTATGGGTGGCCCTATCATCATGCTGATCATTTTGACAGTATTGGCCCTACTTTTTGGAGTGAAATTCTCCAAAGCGCTTGAAGGTGGTATCAAGCTCGCCATCGCCCTTACTGGTATCGGTGCCATCATCGGTATGCTCAATGGAGCTTTCTCAGCATCACTTGCGAAATTCGTTGAAAACACTGGTATCCAATTGAACATCACCGACGTTGGTTGGGCACCACTTGCTACCATCACTTGGGGATCTGCTTGGACACTCTATTTCTTGCTTGTAATGTTGATTGTCAACGTTGTGATGCTTGCAATGAAGAAAACAGACACACTTGACGTTGATATCTTCGATATCTGGCACTTGTCAATCACTGGTCTTTTGATCAAATGGTACGCAGACAACAATGGAGTTAGCCAAGGGGTTTCACTTTTCATCGCAACTGCAGCAGTTGTCCTTGTAGGTATTTTGAAAATCATCAACTCTGACTTGATGAAACCAACATTCGACGACCTTCTTAACGCACCAAGTTCATCTCCAATGACTTCAACTCACATGAACTACATGATGAACCCAGTTATCATGGTTTTGGATAAGATTTTTGATAAAGTATTGCCTGGTCTTGATAAATACGACTTTGACGCTGCAAAATTGAACAAAAAAATCGGTTTCTGGGGATCTAAATTCTTCATCGGTTTCATTCTTGGTATCGTTATCGGTTTGATGGGAACTCCACATCCAGTTGCTGGAGTAGAAGAAGCAGCATCTTGGGAACTTGTTATTAAAGGTTGGTTGAGCCTTGGTTTGACTGCCGGTGTCAGCTTGGAGCTCTTTTCACTTATCGGATCTTGGTTCATCGCAGCCGTAGAACCACTTTCACAAGGTATTACAAACGTTGCTACTAAACGTCTTCAAGGACGTAAATTCAACATCGGTCTTGACTGGCCTTTCATCGCTGGTCGTGCTGAAATCTGGGCTTGTGCCAACGTACTTGCTCCAATCATGCTAGTAGAAGCTGTACTTCTTTCTAAAGTCGGAAATGGTATCTTGCCACTTGCAGGTATCATCGCAATGGGTGTAACTCCAGCTCTCTTGGTAGTTACTCGTGGTAAATTGCTCCGTATGATCATCTTCGGAACACTCTTGTTGCCACTCTTCCTTCTTTCAGGTACACTTATTGCACCATTTGCAACTGAACTTGCTAAAGGTGTGGGTGCCTTCCCAGAAGGTGTGAGTCAAACTCAATTGATTACTCACTCAACTCTTGAAGGACCAATCGAAAAACTTCTTGGTTGGGCAATTGGTAATGCCACAACAGGTGATATTAAAGCAATCCTTGGCGCAGTAGTCTTCCTTGTATTCTATGTAGGTATCTTTGCTTGGTATAGAAAACAAATGATTAAACGTAATGAAGAATACGCAGCAAATGCTAAATAATTCGCTCCTATAAAATGTAAATTGTGAAAACTAGGTTGTCAGTTTCCTAATGGGGAGTGACAGCCTAGTTTTTTATAAACCATCAAGAAATCGGAGAAAATAATGGTAATTGAAATAAAATCAGAGCAATTGACGGTCCAATTTAAAACCTTAGGTGGCGCATTGTCGTCAATTAAAGACCGAGATGGTATTGAATACTTGTGGCAAGGGGATGCCGCCTATTGGAGTGGACAAGCTCCAGTACTTTTTCCAATCTGTGGCTCTTTGAGAGAAGATACAGCCTTCTATAATCATGCTGATGGAACAGAAACAAAAGGAACTATTCCGCGTCATGGTTTGGTCCGTAAAAATGAATTTGAATTAGTTGAACAAACAGAAAATAGCGTAACTTTTGCTATCGAAGATAATGAGAATACCTATCAAAACTATCCTTATCATTTCCGCCTAGAAATCACTTATAGCCTTACTGGCAAGACAGTACGGACTCAATACAAGATTTTCAATAAAGAAACCAGCAAGCTCATGCCATACTTTATTGGTGGACATCCAGGCTTTAATTGTCCTCTACTTGATGATGAAGTCTATGAAGATTACTATTTAGAGTTTGAGAAAGAAGAGATTTGTTCTGTTCCACGTCCTTTCCCAGAAACTGGTATGTTGGATTTCCAAGATAGAAGTCCATGGTTGGATTCTCAAAAGGAAGTGGACCTCAGTTACGATCTGTTCAATGTTGACGCAGTGACACTCGATGAGTTGCAATCTAGAACAATTGCGCTTCGTTCTCGCAAACATGAGAAGGGATTGAAAGTAAACTTCCAAGAGTTTCCAAATCTCATCATTTGGTCTACTCTAAATAAAGGTCCTTTCATCGCTTTTGAACCCTGGTCAGGCTTGTCAACTTCACTTGAAGAAGGAAATCATTTAGAAGATAAGAAGAACGTTCGTCTCTTGGAACCCGGTCAAGTAGACCAAATTGGCTTTGATATTGAAATATTTTAGATAAAAAAACCACAAAAACAAACATTTACTGTTGACTTTCTATAAAAATAGGAGTATATTATGTTTGTAAACAACAAATGATGTTTGTAACAAACAAATAATCTCTTGTTATATTCTTTCTGATTGAGGGAGTATCATTTCTAGGAACTTGATTTCCTAGACTTGGATAAGATGTCGAACAACTTATCCAATTAAATTTGTCAATAAACTGCTAGGAAGCCTTTTGTACTTATCATACTAGTAATAAAAGTCTTTACTGGCCTAGAAAAATAAAAAGGAGTAAACAATATGTCTATTGTTATCGGTGCAGATGCTGCAGGTTTGAGATTGAAAGAAGTTGTGAAAGACTTCTTGGAAAAAGAAAACTTCCACGTTGTGGATGTTACAGCTGAAGGTCAAGACTTTGTTGATGTGACTCTTGCTGTTGCTGCAGAAGTCAACAAAGAAGAACAAAACCTTGGTATCGTGATTGATGCTTATGGTGCTGGTCCATTCATGGTGGCAACTAAAATCAAAGGAATGGTTGCTGCAGAAGTTTCAGATGAACGTTCAGCCTATATGACTCGTGGACACAACAACTCACGTATGATCACTATGGGTGCACAACTTGTTGGTGATGAATTGGCTAAAAATATTGCTAAAGGTTTTGTTAACGGTAAATACGACGGTGGTCGTCACCAAATTCGGGTTGATATGTTGAACAAAATGTGCTAATTAGATTACAGTAAGAAAGGTAAATTAAAAATGAGAATTGCAATTGGATGTGACCACATCGTAACAGATGAAAAAATGGCGGTTTCAGAATTTTTGAAATCAAAAGGATATGAAGTCATCGACTTTGGTACATATGACCACACACGTACTCACTACCCAATCTTTGGTAAAAAAGTTGGTGAAGCCGTTACAAGCGGTCAAGCTGATCTTGGGGTATGTATCTGTGGTACTGGTGTTGGTATCAACAACGCTGTAAATAAAGTTCCAGGAGTTCGTTCTGCCTTGGTTCGTGATATGACAACAGCTCTTTATGCCAAAGAACAATTGAACGCCAACGTTATTGGTTTTGGTGGTAAAATCACTGGTGAATTGCTCATGTGTGATATCATTGAAGCTTTCATCAATGCTGAATACAAACCATCAGAAGAAAACAAAAAATTGATTGCGAAAATTGAGCACGTTGAAACTCACAATGCTCATCAAGCAGATGCAAACTTCTTTACAGAATTCCTTGAAAAATGGGATCGCGGTGAATACCACGACTAAGAGGTGACGCATGATTTTAACAGTCACAATGAATCCATCCATTGATATTTCTTATCCTTTGGATGAATTGAAAATTGATACTGTCAACCGTGTGGTGGACGTGACCAAGACAGCTGGTGGTAAAGGGCTCAATGTTACACGAGTTCTTTCAGAATTTGGTGATTCTGTTGCTGCTACTGGTCTAGTTGGTGGTAAACTTGGTGAGTTTTTAGTAGATCATATTGACGATAAAGTAACGAAACGTTTCTTCTCCATTCAAGGAGAGACTCGTAACTGTATCGCTATTTTGCACGGAGACAACCAAACAGAAATCCTTGAAAAAGGGCCTGAAGTTCTTGAACAAGAAGGGCAAGATTTCTTGGCTCATTTCAAAAATCTCCTTGACACTGTGGAAGTAGTTGCTATCTCTGGTAGTCTTCCAGCTGGCCTTCCAGTTGATTATTATGCGAGATTGGTAGGGCTTGCTAATCAAGCAGGGAAACCAGTTGTTCTGGATTGCTCAGGTGCTGCCCTTCAGGCTGTCCTTGAATCATCGCACAAACCAACAGTTATTAAACCAAATAACGAAGAATTGTCTCAGCTTCTTGGAAAAGAAGTTTCAGAGGATTTGGATGAATTAAAAGAAGTTCTTCAAGAGCCTCTATTCGCAGGGATTGAGTGGATTATCGTTTCACTTGGTGCAAATGGTGCTTTTGCAAAACATGGTGATACTTTCTACAAGGTAGATATTCCAAGAATTCGGGTAGTCAATCCTGTCGGGTCTGGAGATTCTACTGTTGCAGGTATTTCATCAGGACTTCTTCATAAGGAATCGGATGCAGAACTCCTCATCAAGGCAAATGTCCTTGGTATGCTCAATGCTCAAGAAAAGATGACAGGTCATGTCAATATGGCTAACTATCAAGCTCTATATGATCAATTAACAGTAAAAGAGGTATAAAATGGCTTTAACAGAACAAAAACGTGCACGCTTAGAAAAACTTTCAGATGAAAATGGAATCATTTCAGCTCTTGCCTTTGACCAACGTGGTGCTTTGAAACGCCTCATGGCTCAATACCAAACAGAAAAGCCAACAGTGGCTCAAATGGAAGAACTCAAAGTCTTGGTTGCAGATGAATTGACAAAATACGCCTCATCTATGCTCCTTGATCCTGAGTATGGTCTTCCAGCGACAAAAGCGCTTGATGCCAATGCTGGTCTTCTCCTTGCTTATGAAAAAACTGGTTACGACACAACTAGTACTAAACGCTTGCCTGACTGCTTGGATGTTTGGTCTGCAAAACGTATCAAGGAGCAAGGTGCAGACGCTGTTAAGTTCTTGCTTTACTATGACGTAGATAGCTCTGACGAACTCAACCAACAAAAACAAGCCTACATTGAACGAATTGGTTCTGAGTGTGTGGCGGAAGACATTCCATTTTTCCTTGAAATCTTGGCTTACGATGAAAAAATCGCTGACGCAGGTTCTGCAGAATACGCAAAAGTGAAACCACACAAGGTTATCGGTGCTATGAAGGTCTTCTCAGACCCACGCTTCAACATCGATGTCTTGAAAGTGGAAGTTCCAGTCAACGTTAAATATGTTGAAGGATTTGGTGATGGAGAAATCGTTCATACACGTGAAGAAGCAGCAGCCTTCTTCAAAGCTCAAGATGAAGCGACTAACTTGCCATATATCTACTTGAGTGCAGGTGTGTCAGCTAAGCTTTTCCAAGAAACTCTTGTCTTTGCCCACGAATCAGGCGCAAACTTCAACGGCGTTCTTTGCGGTCGTGCAACCTGGGCTGGATCAGTTGAAGCCTACATCAAAGATGGTGAGGCAGCAGCCCGTGAATGGCTTCGCACAACTGGATTTGAGAACATTGACGAACTCAACAAAGTTCTTCAAACAACAGCGACTTCATGGACTGAACGCGTGTAAAATAAGAATTTGACTGTTTGAGCATTTTTGTCTAAAAATGGAATTTTATTGATTGAAAGTGTTTACAATCTTTTATCTTAGTGATATAATTAAACCATAATTTAATAGTAGTGAGTGTTACTAAGTAATATTAGGCATGATCACAGATGGATTAGAAATCAAAAGAATTTCTAGTTCATTTGTGGTCATTTTTTGTACTCGTATACCTTTATGATGCAAAAGGAGGTTATCATGTATCGAATTCTAAACCCAATGAATCACAATGTCTCGCTTGTCAGAAATGACAAGGGAGAAGAAGTGATTGTGATTGGTAAGGGGATTACATTTGGAAAAAAGAAGGGGGATTTGATTGCTGAGGATCAGGTTGAAAAAATCTTTCGGATGAAGACAGAAGAGTCCAGAGAAAACTTTATGGCTCTCCTCAAAGATGTTCCGCTTGATTTTATCACAGTGACCTATGAGATCATTGATAATCTTTCTAAGAAATATCACTATCCGATTCAAGAATATCTCTACGTTACTTTGACTGACCACCTATACTCCGTCTATAAGAAATTATTAAGTGGTTCGTATCAAAAAAGTCATCTTCCTGACATTTCAAGTGAATATGTCACAGAATTTTCAATGGCTCGAGATACAATTAAAATTTTAAATAGAAAATTATCGATTGTGTTTCCTGAAGATGAAATTGCTAGGATTGCCTTGCATTATATCAATGCAAAAGGTGAGTATGAATTATCAGAAGAGTTAGCCGAGAATGTTGCAAAGAGAGTTTTAAGCATAGTTGAAAATGAACTATCAAAATTTCATATTGAGAGAAATACTGAAAATAGTAATTTATATGATCGCTTGATGATCCATTTATCCTATCTAGTAAATCGTCTTCAGAATGATAAACAGGATATGACTCCGTTAATACCATTGGAAGAGCATGTTAAGTTGGATTATCCTAAGGCCTATCAGATTGGACAGAGAATTCACCAAGTGATTGAAAGAGAACTAAACATTGATTTATCGAGAAGTGAGCGTGTATATCTCGTTTTACATATTCAACGCTTGTTAAAATAAGGAGAAAAACATGTACAAATTACCAGAAGATTTTATTTTTGGTGGGGCAACAGCTGCCTACCAAGTTGAAGGTGCTACTAAAGAGGGCGGTAAAGGTCCAGTAGCTTGGGATGATTTCTTAGCAGAACAAGGGCGTTTCAGTCCAGACCCTGCTAGTGATTTTTATCATCAGTATCCAAAAGATATTGAACTTTGTGAAAAGTTTGGTGTCAATGGGCTTCGGTTATCCATTGCTTGGAGCCGTATCTTCCCAAATGGTACTGGTGAAGTAAATCAGGAAGGTGTGGATTATTATCATAGAGTATTTGCAGAATGTAAAAAAAGACAGATTACAGCTTTTGTAACCCTCCATCACTTTGATACGCCAAAAGTATTATTTGATAATGGCGATTTTCTAAATAGGGATACAATTGAAGCATTTGTAGATTATGCGAAGTTCTGCTTTGAAGAATTTACAGAAGTTCTACATTGGAGTACCTTCAATGAAATCTATCCAGTAGCAACAAATCAATACCTTCTCGGTATTTTTCCACCAGGAATTAAATATGACCTTTCAAAAGTAATTCAATGTCTGCACAATATGATGTATGCACATGCCAGAGTAGTTAACTTGTTTAAAGATGGTGGCTATCAAGGAGAGATTGGAGTAGTACATTCTCTTGAAACGAAATATCCTGCGAGTGATAGTGAAGAAGACAAACATGCTGCTTTCTTAGATGACGCTCTTTCTATTCGATTCTTACTGGATGCTACATACTTAGGCTATTACTCAAAAGAGACTCTTGATGCACTAGAGGAGATTTGTCAAGCAAATCAGGCAACATATGAATTCTTAGATAGTGATTTTGAAGAAATGAAAAAAGCCAGTCACCGCAACGATTATCTTGGTATCAATCATTATCAATGCCACTTTGTGAAAGCTTATACAGGTGAAAATGCTATTCACCATAATGGTACTGGTGATAAAGGGACCTCTGTTTATAAAGTAAAAGGAATTGGAGAACGTATATACAAGGAGGAAATTCTAAGAACCGACTGGGATTGGATTATTTATCCGGAAGGACTATATGATTTATTGCTTCGAATCAAATCGGACTATCCTCATTATAATAAGATTTTCATCACTGAAAATGGTATTGGGTATAAAGATCAATTTGATAATGGAATCATCATGGATCAACCTCGGATTGAATATCTTAAAGTTTATCTACAAGCAATTTCAAAAGCAATTAGCGCAGGTGTTAATGTTAAAGGTTACTTCTTATGGTCATTGATGGATCTGTTTTCTTGGTCAAATGGATACAATAAACGTTATGGTCTGTTTTATGTCGATTTTGAAACACAGAAACGGTATCCTAAAGCATCGGCTTATTGGTACAAGCACATTAGTACGACTAAAATTGTAGAATAGAGGAACTGAAACATGAAAAGAAATGAATTACAAATGCTTGGATTTGAAATTGTTGCATACTCGGGTGACGCTCGCAGTACACTGTTGCAACTATTAAAAGAAGCAAGGTCTGGAAACTTTGAAAATGTAGAGCGAGCTATGCGTGATGCTGACGAGAATCTAGCGAAAGCCCATAATGCTCAGACAAAACTATTAGCAGAAGAAGCCGCTGGTGGAGATTTGGATATTGGTTTTATCTTTATCCATGGTCAGGATCATCTGATGACAACCTTGTTGCTTCGTGATTTAATTCAGGATTTTATAGAACTTTATAGAAATCATTAATTTAAAAGAAAGGATATAACCAATGCCTACTAGAATTTTCCTCCCTTTCTACTAGGCATTGATTGTAGGGAGTTTTATCATGAATAAACTCATTCAACAAATTGAAAAAGGAAAACCCTTTTTCGAGAAGATCTCACGTAATATTTATCTAGGCGCTATCCGTGATGGTTTCCTAGCAGCTATGCCAGCGATATTATTTTCAAGTATTTTTATCTTGATTGCTTCCATACCGGATGTTCTTGGTGTTAAATTGCCTGAAGACGTTTCAGCTTGGCTTTGGAAAATATATAACTACTCAATGGGAGTAGTTGCTCTCCTAGTTTCTGCCACAACCGCACGTTGTTTAGCTGAATCTGTCAATAGAAAAATGCCTGCAAATAAAAAGATTAATGCAGTATCCGTGATGCTAGCTTCTATCGTTAGTTTTCTCCTATTAAGTGTTGATCAAATAGAAAGGGTCTTGCTAGTGGTTACATGGGGACAAAGGGAATTCTAGCAGCATTCGTAGCAGCTTTTATCACAGTAAATATGTATAAATTCTGTGTTTTGAAAGATATTACGATTAAGGTGCCTAAAGAAGTGCCAGGGACTATATCCCAAACCTTCCGAGATATCTTCCCATTCTCATTTGCAGTTTTTGCAGCAGTCATTATTGATACGCTTGTCCGCCATTTCTTTGGACATTCATTTGCGGAAGCTGTAATCACTTTAATGCAACCGTTATTCAGCGCCGCTGATGGTTATCTAGGAATTGCCATTATCTGGGGTGCGATGGCTCTCTTCTGGTTTGTAGGTGTACACGGACCATCTATCGTAGAACCAGCGATTGTAGCAGTTATTTATGCAAATGTTGAAACAAACCTTCAATTGGTTAAGGCAGGAGAACAGGCTTCAAATGTTTTGACAGTTGGTTTGGGTAATTTCGTTGGTACCATGGGTGGTACAGGTGCAACGTTAGTTGTTCCCTTCTTATTCCTCCTTTTTGCAAAATCAAAACAATTAAAAGCTGTAGGTAAGGCTTCCTTCATTCCAGTAAGTTTCGCAGTTAATGAACCTTTACTTTTTGCCACACCAATTATTTTAAATCCATATTTCTTTGTACCATTTCTATTTGCACCAATCGCAAATGTTTGGATCTTCAAGTTCTTTGTAGATGTCTTAAAAATGAATAGTTTTATGTACGTTCTACCTTGGGCTACACCTGCTCCAATAGGATTGATCCTCGGTACTGGTGTAAGCGTTCTCACAATTGTCTTAGTATTTGTCTTAATTTTTGTGGATAGTATTATCTATCTTCCATTTATCAAGGCTTATGATGCCTCACTTCTTGAAGAAGAAAAACAAAACACAAGCGAAGAAAGAACAGAACAGTCTAATCCTGAAACAGTATCAACTAAAGAAGTTGTTACCAAATTAGGCAATCAATCAATCAATGTGTTGGTCCTCTGTGCTGGAGCAGGCACGAGCGCTATGCTTGCAAATGCAATCACTGAAGGAGCCAAAGAAACAGGAGCCACTATTTCAGCATCAGCTGGCGCTTATGGATCTCATTATGAAATCATGAAGAACTTTGACATGATTATACTGGCTCCACAGGTAAATTCATTCTATGAAGATATCAAGAAAGACACAGATGCCCTGGGTATAAAACTTGCTGCTACAAAAGGTGCTGAATACATTAAATTAACACGTGATCCTAAAGGAGCCATTTCATTTGTGCTATCCTATTTCGATTAATGTTTAGGTGATGATATGAGATATAATTCTAAATTGGTCAATTTCATCTCGATGACTTTTCTGTTAGCATTTCTCTTTATCTTACCAGTTAAAAATGTCTTTGCAGATGATGATTTTTATGTCGAAAAGGTTGAAAACTTACCCAGTGATTTTATTAAAGGAGCTGATATTTCAACATTAATAGCTCAGGAGGAGAGTGGTGTTCGCTATTATGATGAGAATGGTAACGAGAAAGATTTAATCACTATTCTGGCAGAAAATGGCGTCAATTATGTTCGTGTTCGAATCTAGAATAACCCATATGATGACAAAGGTCATGGGTACGGTGCTGGTAATAGTGACCTCTCTAAGGCGATTGCAATTGGGAAAAGAGCTACTGCTGCAGGGATGAGAGTTCTGGTGGATTTTCACTATTCAGATTTCTGGGCAGATCCGGGTCGTCAGGTCTCTCCAAAAGCTTGGGCCAATATGACGATTGATGAAAAATCTAAAGCTTTATATCAATTTACAAAAGAAAGTTTGAACACACTGCGTACTTCGGGTGTTGATGTTGGTATGGTTCAAGTTGGGAATGAAACAACTAGCAGTGGCATGGCAGGAGAAGCAGGTGACGAACGTTATCAGTTATTTAAAGCGGGTACGCAGGCTGTCAGGGATGTTGATAAATCCATATTGATAACCTTACACTTCACCAATCCAGAAAAGAAATCAACGATCTTGTATTATGCAGAAAAGCTAAAGGAGAATCAGATTGATTATGATGTTTTTGCAACGAGTTACTATTCATTTTGGCATGGAAGTCTTGAAAACTTAAGTTCAGTTTTGACAGAGATCAGAGAAAAATATGGAAAACAAACTTTAATCGCAGAAACAAGTTATGCTTATACACTGGAAGATGGTGATGGTCAGAATAATGTAATCAAATCTGAGCAACAAACGAAGAATGGAGGGTATCCTCCAACTGTGCAAGGCCAGGCCAATAATTTGCGTGATGTGATTGCTACAAGTCAATCTGCAGGTGCTTTAGGAGTGTTCTATTGGGAACCTGCTTGGATACCAGTCGGTAAAGTTGATAGAAATTCGAATCTCCCTATTTGGGAGCAATATGGTTCTGGCTGGGCTTCATCATGTGCCATCTCTTATGATCCTAATGTTGATGAATCAAATTATGGAGGATCTGAATGGGATAATCAAGCACTATTTGATTTCAATGGGAAAGCCCTTCAATCATTAAAGGTATTTAAATTTGTCAATACAGGTTATGGCACAGTACCTGAGAAAAAGGATAATCAAAATAGAGAAAAAGAAGATGAAGATACCACAAATTTACTTTAAAATGGAAGTTTCGAAGAAGAGAACCTAGGAGCCTATAAGATCAGTCAAAGCTATGTTGAGCGTCAGAATGATACCCCTAAAACGGGTCAATATGCCCTTCATTTTTGGTCAGATAAGAGTATTGATTATCAAGTAGAGCAAGCAGTTACTCTTGAACCAGGAACCTATCGTTTCTCAATTCAAATGCAAGGGGACAAAACAGGTAGTCGTGAAAGAATCTTCTCTTATGTGAGGTTCAATGATACAACTTCAGAAGGGAATCAACTACACTTGGAAGGTTATGCTATTTGGAAAGAAAGTGTTATTGAGTTTAAACTTACTGAAAAGACTCAGGTAAATGTGGGTCTATCAGTTACAGCGGATGCGGGAGCTTGGGGAACAACTGACGATTGGAACTTGAAAAAATCAATGCAACCGAAAATTCCCAAACCCCATCGGAACAAACTCAAACTGATGATAGCCATGAAGGAAAGCTAGAACTACCATTATCTCCATCAGAAGATCCAAAGTCTCTAAAACAGAACCATCAACTTCCTCCCAAGAAGTGACTACTAACCAGTCTCAGTCTGTTCGAAAAGATGAAGGTAGTAGAACCCAGAATGATAAACGTAAAAATCTTCCTAAAACGGGAATGAGAGATCAAAAGATATTGTTCATATTGGGATTGGGAGGTATCGTATTAGCTTTAGGAACAAATTTGTATCGTAGGAAAAAATAGTTGAAATTTTAACTTATCGATTAAACATTCATATAAAAATTCCCCGCTGAAAAGCAGGGGAATTTTTATGGTTTTGATAAAAGAATGGTTGTTTGTTTCGACAGATCTTCAAATGTCTCCTGACTCAGTTTGGAATCTGAAACGATGATATCAATCTCTGAGATATTGTAGAAGGTGTAAAAATCAAACTTATTAAACTTGCTGTGGTCTGCCAGTAGGTATTTTTTATTAGCGTTATTCAAGGCGATTCGTTGTACCTCGCCCTCTTCCTCGCTGAAAGTAGCAATAGCCTTATCTTTGATACCATTACAGCTAACAAAAGCCTTAGAGAACTGAAGGTTGGTCAAATCCTGCAAGGTAAGTGTCCCCACAAAAGCACCAGTGATAGAGCGATAATTTCCGCCAATCAAGATCAAATCTGTTAGTTTTCGTTCGTTTAGGATGAGAAAAACAGGAAGACTGTTTGTTACAACACGAATATTATCAATTGGGAGCTCACGAGCAAAACACTCCAAGGTTGTTCCTGGGCCGATAAAAATGGTTTCACCCTCATCAATCAAATGACCTGCAAAACGACTAATTTCTTGTTTTTCAGCAATCTGCAATCCTTGTTTTTCAACGTTTGAGCGTTCGTTGTTTAAGAGAGAACCTGTACGAAGTTTTTCAGCCCCACCATGCACGCGTACCAGCAAATCCTTATCTGCTAGTTCTTGTAAATAGCGGCGAGCTGTCATATCTGACACATCAAGACTCTCCATAATCTCTTTTACAGTAATAGTGCCTTTTGTGTTTACTGCTTCTAGAATACTATCTAGTTTTTCTTGCTTTAGCATCCTTATCACCTCGATTTCTACTATTATTATCTTACCATAAAACGCTCAATCAATCAAATAGAAAAAAACAAAATAAAACAAAAACAAAAACAAAAATCTCACAGTCTGTTTAAACAAACTGTGAGAAGTATAGATTAAAGCTTATTTTTAATCTAAACCGTAGTTGTAGTCATCATCTTGCATGGCTTCAACTTCGCCAAGAAGGTAACCATTTCCGACTTGAGAGAAGAAGTCGTGATTGGATGTTCCAGTTGAGATTCCGTTCATGACGATAGGATTGACATCATCAGCCGAATCTGGGAAGAGTGGATCTTGTCCAAGGTTCATCAGAGCTTTATTGGCATTGTAGCGAAGGAAGGTTTTGACTTCTTCCGTCCAACCAACACCGTCATAGAGACTTTCAGTGTAACCTTCTTCATTCTCGTAAAGGGTGTAGAGTAGGTCGTACATCCATTCTTTGAGTTTTTCTTGCTCTTCTTCAGGTAGTTCATTAAAACCAAGTTGAAATTTGTAACCAATGTAGGTTCCATGAACAGACTCATCACGGATAATCAACTTGATGATTTCCGCAACGTTGGCTAGTTTGTTATTACCGAGATAGTAAAGTGGTGTAAAGAAACCAGAGTAGAAGAGGAAAGTTTCAAGGAAGACACTGGCAACCTTCTTCTCAAGAGGACTACCATTGAGGTAGATTTCATTGATAATTTCCGCTTTTCTTTGTAGGTAAGGGTTGGTGTTAGTCCATTCAAAAATTTCTTCGATCTCAGCCTTGGTGTTTAAGGTAGAGAAGATTGATGAATATGATTTTGCGTGGACAGATTCCATAAATTGGATGTTATTGAAAACAGCTTCCTCATGTGGTGTACGGATGTCTGCACGAAGAGCCTGAACCCCTGTTTCAGATTGCATGGTATCAAGAAGCGTTAAACCACCAAAGACTTTTCCTACTAGGTCTTTTTCTTTGTTTGATAGTTTTCTCCAGTCGTCTAGGTCATTTGACAAGGGGATACGAGTGTCGAGCCAGAATTGCTCTGTTAGCTTTTCCCAAGTTGATTTGTCAATGACATCTTCGATGGCATTCCAGTTAATGGCTTTGTAGTAAGTTTCCATTTGAAATCTCTTTCTGTATGTAATAATGCGATTATAGGATCATCTCTAGTTTATCATAGTCTGAGAAGAGTATCGCACAAAAAGTCGAAAGACCGACTTTTCATTTTTCCTAGTATTTTAGATGCTTATCCAAATTTATTCTAGTGTAATCATTTATTCAGTAGTTTGAGAGAATTTAGTAGGCTTAGAGTAAAACTAGATTACACAGCTTTCACATTGGTTCGCACCAACTTCTCCACCATCGTCTGTAAAAGTACGGACGTAGTAGATAGACTTAATGCCCTTGTTAAAGGCATAGTTACGAAGGATAGACAAGTCACGTGTCGTTTGTTTATTTTCTTTCTTCCATTCGTAAAGACCTTTTGGAATATCACTACGCATGAAGAGGGTGAGTGAAAGTCCTTGGTCCACGTGCTCTGTTGCAGCAGCGTAAACATCAATCACCTTACGCATATCCATATCGTAAGCAGAAGTGTAGTAAGGGATAGTATCTGTTGACAACCCTGCAGCAGGATAGTAGATTTTACCGATTTTCTTCTCTTGGCGTTCTTCAATACGTTGCGTAATCGGGTGGATAGATGCAGAAACATCGTTGATGTAGCTGATCGAACCATTTGGAGCAACAGCTAGACGGTTTTGGTGATAAAGACCATCTGCTTGAACCTTGTCGCGAAGTTCAGCCCAGTCAGCAGCACTTGGGATAAAGACGTCTTTGAATAGTTCTTTAACACGGTCTGATTTTGGAACAAATTCGCCTGTCACATACTTGTCGAAGTAGCTTCCGTTAGCATAGTCTGATTTTTCAAAGTTGTGGAAGGTGATACCACGTTCGCGGGCGATGTTATTAGATTCTACTAAGGTCCAGTAGTTCATAAGCATAAAGTAGATGCTTGTAAACTCAACAGACTCAGGCGACCCATATTCGATCAGTTGTTGCGCTAGATAGCTATGAAGCCCCATGGCACCAAGACCAAAGGTGTGAGCCAAACTGTTTCCGTGGTCGATAGTAGGAACAGCTACGATGTGCGAACTATCTGTAACGAAAGTAAGAGCACGAACCATAGCACGGATTGAACGACCAAAGTCAGGTGAGGTCATCATGTTGACCACGTTGGTTGATCCAAGGTTACATGAAACGTCCGTTCCCATTTGAATGAATTCTTGAGCATCGTTGATCAAGCTTGGTTCTTGAACTTGAAGAATCTCAGAACACAAGTTACTCATGATAATCTTTCCGTCAACCGGATTTGCACGGTTAGCCGTATCAATGTTGACTACATAAGGATAGCCAGACTCTTGTTGCAATTTAGAGATTTCTGTTTCCAAGTCACGCGCTTTGATTTTTGTCTTGCTGATGTTTGGATTTGCGACTAGTTCATCGTATTTTTCAGTGATATCGATGTAGTTGAATGGCACACCATATTCAAGTTCTACAGAGTATGGGCTGAAGAGATACATTTCTTCATTTTTTCGAGCCAATTCGTAGAATTTATCGGGTACTACAACACCGAGTGAAAGAGTCTTAACACGAACTTTTTCATCAGCGTTTTCTTTCTTAGTGGAAAGGAAAGCGATGATATCTGGGTGAAAGACGTTGAGGTAGACAACACCTGCACCTTGACGTTGTCCGAGTTGGTTTGAGTAAGAGAAGCTGTCTTCAAAAAGCTTCATAACTGGTACGACACCAGAAGCGGCACCCTCATAGCCCTTGATAGGAGCTCCAGCTTCACGAAGGTTGCTGAGGGAAATTCCCACGCCACCACCGATACGTGAAAGTTGAAGGGCTGAGTTGATAGAACGTCCGATAGAGTTCATATCATCCGTTACTTGAATCAAGAAACAAGATACCAACTCCCCACGACGAGCACGACCTGCGTTCAAAAAGGAAGGAGTAGCTGGTTGGTAGCGTTGGTGGATGATTTCATTGGCAATATCAGTCGCAATCGCTTCATCCCCGTCAGCAAAATAAAGTGCATTAAAGAAGACACGGTCTTCCATGCTTTCAAGGTAATATTCACCGTCATTAGTCTTCAAGGCATATTGATTGTAAAACTTATAGGCTGCCATAAACGACTTGAATTGGAAGTTTTGGTCCTTGATAAATTGATGCAATTCTTCCAAAAACTCTGGACGGTATTTCTTGAGAAATGCAGTTTCGATGTAGTTATGTTCAATAAGGTAGTTGATTTTATCAGTAATTGAATCAAAAACCATAGTGTTTGGAACTACATTTTCTTTAAAGAAAGCATCCAAGGCTTCCTTATCTTTATGAAGCATGATTTGTCCATTAACAGGACGGTTGATTTCGTTATTGAGACGGAAGTAAGTCACGTCTTCAAGATGTTTTAATCCCATAAAATTTTCCTTATCTAACCTGATTACAAAAGAAAGGCCTCTAAGTTAGCCCTAGAAGCAATTTCTTCTGGATGATGTACTAAGATTATGCTAACTGTTTTAGTTTTCCTGGTTGGAAACCTGAAAAGACTTCAGTTGGTGTTTGGATGACAGGAGCAGCGCTGAAACCGAGCTCTTTAACTTGATCGATATACTCAGGTTGCTCGTCAAGATTGATCTCACGATATGCGATATTATTACTGTCCAAGAAACGCTTGGTCATCTTACATTGGACACAGTTATTTTTAGAATAAACGGTTACCATTTTCGTAACTCCTCTTTCAAAATAGATTACTTTCTTAGTATATCAGAAAAAAAAACTTTGTCAAACTTTTTAAACTAAATCTTGTGCTAAAAAGTTACGGTTTTGAAATAAAAACACAAGATATAGTGTTTTTGAAAACATAAATTTTGATTTCCGTTGAACTGTCAAACTTTCTCAAAATAAAAAAACTACATACTGTATATTGGCAATATAAATAGAAGATTTTCAGCAAGTTATCAGAAAGGAAATAGAAGAAAGTCCATAAAATACTTGAAAAATTATCTAGAAGGTGATATAATACAGTCTTGTAAGGGTTATCACATATAATCCAAAAAAGAAATAACTAAAGGAGAGTCAAACTATGGCTTCTAAAGATTTCCACGTAGTGGCAGAAACAGGTATTCACGCACGTCCAGCAACATTGTTGGTTCAAACAGCTAGCAAATTTGCTTCAGATATCACTCTTGAATACAAAGGTAAATCAGTAAACCTTAAATCTATCATGGGTGTTATGAGTCTTGGTGTTGGCCAAGGTGCTGACGTTACAATTTCAGCTGAAGGTGCAGATGCTGATGACGCAATCGCTGCTATCACTGAAACTATGGAAAAAGAAGGATTGGCATAAGGAAAATGACAGAAATGCTTAAAGGAATCGCAGCATCAGACGGTGTTGCAGTTGCAAAAGCATATCTACTCGTTCAACCGGATTTGTCATTTGAGACTGTTACAGTCGAAGATACAAACGCAGAAGAAGCTCGCCTTGATGCCGCTCTAAAAGCATCACAAGACGAGCTTTCTGTTATTCGTGAGAAAGCAGTAGGTACGCTCGGTGAAGAAGCAGCTCAAGTTTTTGACGCTCACTTAATGGTTCTTGCTGACCCAGAAATGATCAGTCAAATCAAGGAAACAATCCGTGCGAAGAAAGTGAATGCAGAAGCAGGTCTGAAAGAAGTGACAGACATGTTTATCACTATCTTTGAAGGCATGGAAGACAACCCATACATGCAAGAACGTGCAGCGGATATCCGCGACGTGACAAAACGTGTATTGGCAAATCTCCTTGGTAAAAAATTGCCAAACCCAGCTTCTATCAATGAAGAAGTGATCGTGATTGCGCATGACTTGACTCCTTCAGATACAGCTCAATTGGACAAAAACTTTGTAAAAGCTTTTGTAACCAACATTGGTGGACGTACAAGCCACTCAGCTATCATGGCGCGTACACTTGAAATCGCGGCAGTATTAGGTACAAACAACATCACTGAAATTGTTAAAGATGGTGATATCCTTGCTGTTAACGGTATCACTGGTGAAGTGATTATCAACCCAACTGATGAGCAAGCGGCAGAATTCAAGGCTGCTGGTGAAGCTTATGCGAAGCAAAAAGCTGAATGGGCACTTTTGAAAGATGCTCAAACAGTGACTGCTGATGGTAAACACTTTGAATTGGCTGCTAATATCGGTACTCCAAAAGACGTGGAAGGTGTCAATGCCAACGGTGCCGAAGCTGTTGGTCTTTACCGTACAGAGTTCTTGTACATGGATTCTCAAGACTTCCCAACAGAAGACGAGCAGTATGAAGCATACAAGGCTGTTCTTGAGGGAATGAATGGTAAACCAGTAGTTGTTCGTACAATGGATATCGGTGGTGATAAGGAACTTCCTTACTTCGATATGCCACACGAAATGAACCCATTCCTTGGATTCCGTGCCATTCGTATCTCTATTTCTGAAACTGGAGATGCAATGTTCCGTACACAAATCCGTGCCCTTCTTCGTGCTTCTGTTCATGGTCAATTGCGTATCATGTTCCCAATGGTTGCGCTCTTGAAAGAATTCCGTGCAGCTAAAGCAGTTTATGAAGAAGAAAAAGCAAACCTTCTTGCTGAAGGTGTTGCAGTTGCGGATGATATCCAAGTTGGTATCATGATTGAAATCCCTGCAGCAGCTATGCTTGCAGACCAATTTGCAAAAGAAGTAGACTTCATGTCAATTGGTACAAACGACTTGATCCAATACTCAATGGCGGCAGACCGTATGAATGAGCAAGTTTCATACCTTTACCAACCATATAACCCATCAATCCTTCGCTTGATCAACAACGTTATCAAGGCAGCACACGCTGAAGGTAAATGGGCTGGTATGTGTGGTGAGATGGCTGGTGACCAAAAAGCTGTTCCACTTCTTGTCGGAATGGGCTTGGATGAATTCTCTATGTCAGCAACATCTGTACTTCGTACACGTAGCTTGATGAAGAAATTGGACACTGCTAAGATGGAAGAGTACGCTAACCGTGCCCTTACAGAATGCTCAACAATGGAAGAAGTTCTTGAACTTCAAAAAGAATACGTTAATTTTGATTAATCGAAAAGTCCTTGCAACTAAGTTGCAGGGATTTTTTGATTTTTTAAGTTGGGGAAATGAGAGTTAGACTTCATAGCTCGTATCTGAAACAATTATTAAAAAGTAAAAAAATAGTAAAAATACTTAACTGGTTCATAAAATGCTTGACAAGGCGAAAATTTTGGAGTAAACTGTTAACCAGTTAAGTAATAGAGAGGAGTTTCTGCTATTTAGAAATGAATTGCAACTAGAAATAACAAAAAGAAAGAGAGTTTCGATGAAAATTAATAAGAAATACCTTGCTGGTTCTGCGGCAGCTTTGATTTTAAGTGTTTGTTCTTACGAATTGGGACTGTATCAAGCAAGAACGGTTAAGGAAAATAATCGTGTTTCCTATATAGATGGAAAACAAGCGACGCAGAAAACGGAGAATTTGACTCCTGATGAGGTTAGTAAACGTGAAGGCATCAATGCCGAACAAATCGTCATCAAGATAACTGACCAGGGATATGTCACTTCACACGGCGACCACTATCATTATTACAATGGTAAGGTTCCTTATGATGCTATCATCAGTGAAGAGTTGCTGATGAAGGATCCAAACTATACACTAAAAGACGAAGATATTGTCAGTGAAATCAAGGGTGGTTATGTTATCAAGGTAGATGGAAAATACTATGTCTACCTTAAGGATGCAGCCCATGCGGATAATGTCCGTACGAAAGAAGAAATCAATCGACAAAAACAAGAGCATAGTCAGCATCGTGAAGGTGGGACTTCAGCAAATGATGGTGCAGTAGCCTTGGCACGTTCACAAGGACGCTACACCACAGATGATGGTTACATCTTTAATGCCTCTGATATCATTGAAGATACAGGTGATGCTTACATTGTTCCTCATGGCGACCATTACCATTATATTCCTAAAAGTGAGTTATCAGCCAGCGAATTGGCTGCCGCAGAAGCCTTCCTATCTGGTAGAAGTGGTCAATCAAATACGCCTACCTATCGCCGTACCAATAACAACAGTGCTAGTTACGATGTAGATAGATGGACCCCATCCTATAATAACCAAGGCAACAGCTATACGAACACAGCTAACAACAGTAGCGACGATAGCCAAGCAAGTCAAAGTGATGAGGATATTGATAGCCTTCTGAAACAACTTTATGGCTTGCCACTCAGCCAGCGACACGTGGAATCAGATGGCCTTGTTTTCGACCCAGCGCAAATCACAAATCGAACAGCTAGAGGAGTTGCTGTGCCTCATGGGAACCATTACCATTTCATTCCTTATTCACAGATGTCTGAATTGGAAGAACGAATCGCTCGTATTATTCCTCTACAGTACAGTTCGAACCATAGGGTGCCGGATTCAAGACCAGAACAACCAAGTCCACAACCGACTTCGGAACCTAGTCCAAGCCCGCAACCTGCACCAAATCCTCAACCATCTCCAAGCAATCCAATTGACGAAAAATTGGTTAAAAAAGCGGTTCGAAAAGTAGCTGATGGTTATGTCTTTGAAGAGAATGGAGTTTCTCGTTATATCCCAGCCAAGGAACTTTCCACAGAAACAGCAGCAGCCATTGATAGTAAACTGGCCAAGCAGGAAAGTTTGTCTCATAAACTCGGAGCTAAGAAAACCAACCTCCCATCTGGTGATCGAGGATTTTACAATAAGGCTTATGATTTACTAGCAAGAGTTCATCAAGACTTACTTGATAATAAAGGGCGCCAAGCTGATTTTGAGGCTTTGGATAAACTCTTGGAACGACTCAATGATGCTTCAAGTGATAAAGTCAAGTTAGTGGATGATATTCTTGCTTTCTTAGCACCCATTCGTCATCCAGAACGTTTAGGAAAAGCGAATGCGCAAATTGCTTACACAGATGATGAGATTCAAGTAGCCAAGTTGGCAGGCAAGTATACAACAGAAGATGGATATATCTTTGACCCTCGAGATATCACTAGTGATGAGGGGGAGGCCTATGTAACTCCACATATGACCCACAGTCATTGGATTAAGAAAGATAGTTTGTCTGAAGCTGAAAGAGCAGCAGCCCAGGCTTATGCCAAAGAGAAAGGTTTGACGCCTCCTTCGACAGATCATCAGGATTCAGGAAATAGTGAGGCTAAAGGAGCAGAAGCTATCTACAATCGAGTAAAAGCAGCTAAGAAGGTGCCACTTGATCGTATGCCTTACAATCTCCAACATACTGTGGAAGTCAAAAACGGAAGCTTGATTATTCCTCATTATGACCATTACCATAACATCAAATTTGAGTGGTTTGACGAAGGTCTTTATGAGGCTCCTAAGGGCTATACTCTAGAGGATCTCTTTGCGACTGTCAAGTACTATGTCGAACATCCAAACGAACGTCCGCATTCAGATAGTGGTTGGGGCAATGCAAGTGACCATGTTCAAAGAAACCAAAATGGTCAGGCTGATAACAATCATACGGGAAAACCATCAGAGGAGAAACCTCGGCCAGAAAAACCTGAGGAAGAAAAACCTCGCGAAGAGAAGCCGCAAAGCGAGAAACCAGAGTCTCCAAAACCAACTGAGGAGCCAGAAGAAGAATCGCCAGAGGAAGCAGAAGAACCTCAGGTTGAAACTGAAAAGGTTGAAGAAAAACTGAGAGAGGCTGAGGATTTACTTGCAAAAATCCAGAATCCAATTATCAAGTCCAATGCCAAAGAAACTCTCACAGGATTAAAGAATAATTTACTATTTGGCGCCCAGGACAACAATACCATTATGGCTGAAGCTGAAAAGTTGTTGGCTTTATTAAAGGAGAGCAAGTAAAGGTAGTAGTATTTTCTAGATCCTAAAAACAGGATAGGAGAGCTAGAAAAGATAAAATCGAAAAATGAGAGCAGAATGTGAGTTCTAGTTCTCATTTTTTTCATGAAAATGTGCAAAATATCTTGACATATAGTGTAAATAAAGATAAACTATTTACTAGTTAATTAAATGGTTAAATACTAGTTAAGGAGTAATGATGAAAAAAAGAACAATACTATTATTAATGGCCAGTGTGTTGGCTCTTGTCTTAGGAGCATGTGGTCAAAAAGAAAAACAAGAAGCAAAAGGGATGAAGATTGTCACAAGTTTTTACCCAATCTATGCCATGGTCAAAGAGGTGTCAGGTGACTTGAATGATGTTCGGATGATTCAGTCAAGTAGTGGAATTCACTCATATGAACCTTCAGCGAATGACATTGCTGCTATTTATGACGCGGATGTATTTGTCTACCACTCGCATACACTGGAGTCTTGGGCGGGAAGTCTGGATCCAAATTTGAAAAAATCAAAAGTTAAAGTTTTAGAAGCCTCTGAAGGGATGACCTTGGAGCGTGTACCAGGCTTGGAAGATGTAGAAGCTGGTGATGGTATTGATGAAAAAACACTCTACGACCCTCACACTTGGTTAGATCCTGAAAAAGCAGGCGAAGAGGCACAGATTATTGCGGACAAACTTTCGGAGATTGATAGTGCTAATAAGGAAACGTATCAAAAGAATGCTAAAAACTTTATTAATAAAGCCCAAGAATTGACTAAGAAGTACCAGCCTATTTTTGAAAAAGCGAGCCAAAAGACTTTTGTTACGCAACACACAGCCTTTTCATACCTCGCTAAACGCTTTGGTTTGAAACAACTTGGTATAGCAGGGATTTCCCCTGAACAAGAGCCAAGTCCGAGACAACTAACAGAAATCCAAGAATTTGTCAAAACCTATAAGGTCAAAACCATCTTTACTGAGAGCAATGCTTCTTCTAAAGTCGCTGAGACCTTGGTAAAATCAACAGGAGTTAGCCTAAAGACACTCAATCCTTTGGAAGCAGACCCTGAAAATGATAAAACTTACTTAGAAAATCTAGAAGAAAATATGAATGTTCTTGCAGAAGAATTAAAATGAGGAGATTATGAAAATGAAGAAAAAGTATCTTGCGGCGGGTTCGGCTTTAGTCCTTTCCCTAAGTCTTTGCATCTATGCATTGAACCAACACCAGCTAGAAGGAAACAAAGATAATAATCGTGTGTCTTATGTTGATGGGAAGCAAGACTCTCAAAAAACAGAGACCCAGACACCAGATCAAGTTAGTAAAAAAGAAGATATTCAGGCTGAGCAAATTGTAATAAAAATTACAGATCAGGGCTATGTGACGTCACATGGTGATCACTATCATTACTATAACGGGAAAGTTCCTTATGATGCCCTCTTTAGTGAAGAACTCTTGATGAAGGATCCAAACTACCAACTTAAGGATGGAGATATCGTCAATGAAGTCAAGGGTGGTTATATCATCAAGGTAGATGGAAAATATTATGTCTACCTGAAAGATGCAGCTCATGCCGATAATGTTCGAACTAAGGATGAAATCAACCGTCAAAAACAAGAACACGGTAAAGAAGATAAAGGGACTAGTGCAGAAGTATCAGTAGCTAAATTACAGGGGCGTTATACTACTGATGACGGTTATGTCTTTAACGCTTCAGATATCATTAAAGACACAGGTGATGGTTATATAGTACCACATGGTGGTCACTATCATTTCATTCCTAAGAGTGACTTGTCGGCAGGTGAATTAGCGGCCGCAAAAGCATATTTATCAGGGAATACTACAGCTCTCAGTCAACCTTTGTCAGTGACACCGAATAATGGTGTTACCGCAGCAGATGATGGTTATGTCTTTAACCCTAATGATATTGTCAGAGATACAGGTGATGCTTATATAGTAAGACATGGGGACCACTATCATTATATTCCTAAGTCATCTCTAAACAATCCTACATCACAATCTGATACGGTAGAGTTAGGAAATCCTTCTAATACTGGATCAAGTAATGAGACCTCACATGTCCACCATGAGGAAGAAGATGGTCATGGTTTTGATGCCAATCGAATTATAAGTGAAGATTCAGAAGGTTTTGTCATGACCCATGGCGACCACCATCATTACTTCTTTAAGAAGGATTTGACACCAGAACAAATCAAGGCAGCTCAAGATCATTTGAGAGGTAAAACGCCAGTAACACCAAGTCCAGCACATGATGACGATGATGATCATGATGAAGATGCCCATGGTCATCACCATGAAGAACATGGTCATGATTTTGATGCCAATCGAATTATCAGTGAGGATGCGGCAGGATTTATCATGAGTCACGGTGACCACAATCATTATTTCTTCAAGAAGGACTTGACAGCTGAACAAATTAAGGCCGCACAAGACCATTTGAAAACACATCATGATGCAGAGCCTGTAAAACCTCTTGCTAAAACGGTAGAGTCTTTCTCAAGAGATGCTAGCGATGAAGAAAAGATTGCTTATATTTCTAAGACCTACGGTGTTCCACTTGAAGCTATTAAAATTTCAAACGGATTCTTTGTCTTTGGAAATCCAGACCAAGCCTATGATCCAACTCATATCCATCCATATGCTGTTCGTAAGGAACATGTGCGTCTTCCGCTACAAACTGGCAATCCAGAACTTGATTTCCTAAATGAACTCTATACCACTGCTTTGCGAGATGGTGTGTCTCCTTATAGCTTACAGGTAGAAAATGGTAGTTTTGTGATTCCTCATGGTGACCACAATCACTACATCAAGGTTCAAACTAAGGGCTATGAAGTGGCTTTGAAAAACAAGATTCCAGCTCTCCAATCCAACTATCAACCTGGAGCTTTTGATGAAAAGGCAGTCTTGGCGAAAGTAGATCAACTTCTGGCTGAAAGTAGATCGCTCTATCAAAATCAACCAATCAAACAAAGACAGATTGAGTTAGCTTTAGGTCAGTTTACTGAAAACATGAAGAAATTGGCAACTAACTCTACAGCAGGTTATCTTGCGACACTGGATCTCTTTGATAAGCAATATATCCATATTGATGAAAGTGTTAAACCAGTTGAAACAAGCGCTCTAGATAAGAAATATCAGGCCTTGATTGATAAAATCAATACCTTGGATACAGACTCTTATGGCCTTCCAAAGAAAGATCTTCTCGTTCGACTCCAAGAATCTAAATTGGCTAAAGATGAGGCTGGTTTAGCAGCGGTTGAATCACAACTTCAAGCCTTGCAAGACTTTAATGATCGAACAGGTGTTACAACTGTAGAATACATCAAGTATTTCTACGAACACGTAAATGATGGTCGTTTGAGTGATGAACTGCGAAATAAAGTAGCTCAGTTGACTTGGACCTTATATCAATCTCAATCCTTCCTTAAGGCAGCAGAATTGAACAAATTATTCCCAAGCATCTATCAGGCAAAACAAGAAGTGGAAGAAGCTTTGAAAGCTCAACCAACTACTGCAAAATCAACGCAAACAGTTCTAGATACTGAAAAAGTCGATAATCAAAGTGCCAAAACAGCTATTTATGGCTTCTTGAAAGAATTGTACGGAGACTTTATGCCTGAAGAACATGTCAACCATGTTAGCAAGGAACAAGTAGAAAGTCTCCTGAGCAAGGCAAATCAACTCTTGGAGCAAATCCAAGAAGAAGGAATCAGACAATCCTTGGCAGAAGAAGTAGAAAATCTCAAAGCTGCTACAAACAAGGCTGATGCAGACTTGGATGAAGTAAATAGTCAGGTGAAAGATGTTTTGACTCGTATCGCTAGCGCTCTTCAACAAGAGAAGGAAAATGCTGAGCAAGACCCTCAGACACTTGTGCTCTATCAAAAACTTTACGATATTCTTATGTCACTTCACTCATATTTAGAAAATAATAAGGGTTCTGATGCAGAATTTGATAAGGTTGATGCTCTACTAGATCAGCTATCTGCTAAGAGTAAAGATAAAGCCGCTTTACTTGAATTGACAAAAGCTATTCTGGTCTTGAATCAAGAAATCAAGTCAAAATCAAGCGCAGGTGAAGAAGCAACCCCAGCAAGAAATGCTGAAGCAAATAGTAGTAAGACAAGTACCGAAACTGAAACATCAGCAACTGCAGAATCTAATAGCGAAACTGCCAGCGACGAAAACAAACCGAGTAATGCAACAGATTCTAAACCAGCTGAATCAACTTCAGAAAAGGAAACAACAGAATCTACAACAAGTACTGGAAATCAAGAAAAACCAGCTCAATAAATAAAGAGGCGAAGTAGCAAAGCTACCTCGTCCTTTTTAGTCTTTATAAGATACAATTCCAATGATAGTATCTACTGCACGCTCCATGGTTTGAAGACTCACGTATTCAAAACGTCCATGCATGTTTTCACCACCTGCAAAGATATTAGGAGTTGGGATTCCCATAAAGGAAATCTTAGAGCCGTCTGTCCCTCCACGGATTGGTTCAATAATAGGCGTGATACCTAAATCTTCCATAACGGCTTTAGCAATAGTAATAGGTGTCATATCTTTCTCAATGACTTCTTTCATATTGCAGTACTGGTCTGTCAGAGTTAAGGTCACGCGATCATTCCCAAGTTCTTGATTCATCTTGCCAGCAATGTCCTGCATAGCTTCCTTACGAGCTTCAAAGGCATCTTTTTCAAAGTCTCGAATGATATAGCTTGCACGCGCCTCCTCAACACTACCTGACACCTCCATAAGATGATAGAAACCTTGGTAACCTTCTGTCAGTTCAGGACGATCATTCTCAGGAAGTTGATTATGAAAATCAATTGCTAGCTGAAGGGCATTGACCATCTGTCCTTTGGCAGTACCAGGGTGGACATTACGCCCTTGGAAATGGAGCTCAGCGCCAGCTGCTGAGAAAGTCTCGTACTGGAGTTCCCCTAGTGGCCCACCATCAACCGTGTAGGCAAAGTCAACATCAAAGTCAACTGCATCAAATTTATTAGCACCGACGCCAATTTCTTCATCTGGTCCAAAACCAACACGAATCTCACAGTGTTTGATTTCAAAGTGAGCAGTCAGATATTCGATAGCAGTCATAATTTCAGCAATCCCTGACTTGTCATCAGCACCTAGCAAGGTCGTACCATCTGTTGTGATAAGCGTTTGACCTGGATATTTTTCAAGGCTCTTGAAATCAGCAGGATCCAGTTTAAATCCAGAATTCCCCAGTTCAATCGCACCTCCATCGTAGTTTTCGATGACTTGTGGATTAACTCCCTCAGCATTAAAATCAGCTGTATCCATGTGGGAGATAAACCCAATCTTGCGTGTCAGGCTGGGATCATTAGCTGGCAAGGTACCAATAGCAAAACCATTTGGAAGGTAGTAAACATTTTGCAGACCGACACGTTTCATTTCGGGAATAAGAACATTGGTCGCAAAATCTACCTGGCTTTGCGTACTTGGAGTAGTAGTAGAGTGTTCATCAGAACGCGTATTTACCTTAACGTAGGTCAAGAAACGATCTAAAAGGTTCGGATAAGTCATAAAAACTCCTTTATTATCATTTTTTTCATTGTATCATAGAATGGAGAGAAAGACAAAGAGAAGTAAATAAAAATAAAATGAATGAAAGCGTTTATTTATGATATATTTCATGATAGAATGGATAGAGAAAATAATATCATAAGGATGATAATATGAAAAAAGCAATATTGATGATGACCTTTGGATCTCCAGAGGAGATTAGTTTTGAAGGAGTAGCAGAATTTTTTACAAACATTCGTCGTGGAGTTAGACCCCAAGACCACGAAATCCAGACTCTCTATGACAACTATGTTCGTATCGGTGGGACGCCTTTGCAGCGGATTACACGTGAGGAGGTCAATTTACTCAAAGAACGTTTAGGGGAGGAGTACGGTATCTACTTTGCCAACAAATTTTCTCGTCCCTTTATTCCAGACGTGATCAAGCGGATGGAAACTGATGGTGTTGAAGAATGTATCTGTTTGATTTTGGAACCTCATTATTCCTTTTACTCAGTCATGGGGTATGAAAAGTTTTTGGAAAGCCAGCAGATCCGGTTTTTAGTCATTAAGGATTGGTATCAACAACAGCCTTTGCTGGACTTCTGGACTGACGAGATTAGCAAAATTTTACAAGACCAGGTGGGAGAAGAAGCTTTCAAGGTAATCTTTTCGGCACACAGTGTTCCCATTTTTGCCTTGGATTATGGAGATCCTTATATCGACCAGATTTTCGATAATAGCAAGTTAATCGCTGAACAACTCGGCCTAAAAGCCGACCAGTATACCAATACTTGGCAGAGTGAAAGCGATATTGGAATCCCTTGGATCAAGCCAGATGTCTTAGAATATCTACGAGAACAAAAGCAACATCCAGAGCATTATATTTTTGTCCCGATAAGTTTTATCAGTGAGCACATCGAAGTTTTGTTTGATAATGATGTGGAATGTTATGATTTGTGTCAAGAAATAGGTGTCACCTACCATCGTCCACCTATGCCCAATACGGATAGCCGTTTAATTGACGCTTTAGTTGCTACTGTAAGAGCCAACGAACACAAAGAATTTAAAGCTTTTCTCCCAGAAGAAGAAACCTTCGATGAGTTAGCTCCTTCAGCAACCACTAAGGATATTATGGAGGAAACAGATGATCTCCAAATGCCAGAATTTGTGAAAAAACTCATTGAGAAAAAAGGCCGTGAAAATGTGAAGATGCCTTACTTAATTAAAAAAATGCTAGAAAAGGCAGGTAAGTTGCCGAAAGACTAAAGAAAAAAGGATTTAGCATGAAGCTAGATCCTTTTTTGTCTTATTTTTTCTCAAGAAGGGCTTTGATTTCTTGAAGAACTTCTAGTTCAGTTGGAGCAGTAGGTGTATCTTCAGCTGGCTCTTCTTTCTTAGTAAGGTTTTGCGCTTTTTCAACAGCTTTGATAACGAAGAAAAGAACAGTACCAATCACTAAGAAGTTGATAACAGCACTCAAGAAGCTACCGTAACCAACGCCATTCCATGAAAGTTCAGCGATGCGTTCAACGTTCGCCGCTTTCAAAGCTGGGTTCAAGATAAGTGGAGTGATGATATCATTTACAAGTGAAGTAACAATAGCACCAAAAGCAGAGGCGATGATCACACCGACAGCGAGATCAACGACATTGCCACGAAGCAAAAATTCTTTAAGATCTTTTAACATTTTCATAATTTCCTTTCAAAAACTAATCTTAATTGTACCTGAAATACCTAAATATTACAACCTTAATACTTACTGATACCTATTTCATTTATAAAAAACGTATACTTTACTAAAAATATAGTTAAGAATGATAATCAAAACCTGCGCAATTAGCGTTTCGATGGCATTAACCTGATCTAGTTGATCGTTGACAAATTGCCCGATAATACCGGGAAAAGATGTAACAAAGATATAAGTTAAAAGGACATCGAGACCCAAAGTAAAGAGACGAGCTAAGAAAAACTTAGCCAGGCGAGTTGGCCAATTTCTTCTCTCTTGTTTAAAGACGATTGTATCATTTGTAAAAAAGGCAAAGAGAATCCCGATAAGATTTGCGAGTACGGTTGCCAGGATTTCCTGGTGGCTGATGTGGTAAATAACCAAACGCGATAAGATAGAAACCAGAGTAGTAGCAGCACCGAAAAATAGGTAGGAGAGGATTTCGTTATCGAAGAATGCCTTTATTATTCTTTTCATGGTTTTAGTATAGCATAAAGTCCTATATTGTGCTATACTAGTAAGGTTGATAATCTCAACCCTTGGTGCTTAACTTCTTTCACCAAGCATATTTTACGCGGGAAACCGCCAAAGGAGAAAACATGAAAAAATTAACTGTTCGTGATATGGCAGATATTGCTATCGTTGCTGCTATCTATGTGGTTTTGACCATTACCCCACCGTTGAATGCCATTAGCTACGGCGCTTACCAGTTCCGTATTTCTGAGATGATGAATTTCTTGGCCTTCTACAACCCTAAATACATCATCGGTGTGACGATTGGTTGTATGATTGCTAATTTCTTTAGCTTTGGTCTAATAGATGTCTTTGTCGGCGGGGGATCTACCCTAGTTTTCCTTAGTCTAGGTGTATGGCTATTTAGCAAGTACAAGAAAGACTATCTGTTCAATGGTTTGATTCGAAAAGATCATTTCTTCTTTTCAATCCTGTTCTCCATTTCAATGATTACCATTGCAGCGGAACTCTATATTGTCGCAGAAGCTCCATTCTTCTTGACATGGTTTTCTACTGGAATTGGAGAGTTTGCATCACTTATCGTTGGTGCAATCTTAATCGGAAAATTAGGACGCCGAATTGATCTAACAAAATAAGAAGTTTATAAGCTAGATTTAGCAAGAATCTAGCTTTTTTCATTCCATAAAATTAAAAGAGAGCGCTTGACAAGAACTAGGAACTATAGTATACTTTTTAGGTAAGCTGATTTAGCTCAGTTGGCAGAGCGCATCCATGGTAAGGATGAGGTCGCCGGTTCAATCCCGGCAATTAGCATTAGATAGACAGGAAAACTCTTGATATTCGAGAGTTTTTTATATTTCCCCCGCATTAGCCTTGACAAAGTCAGCAAAGCATAGTAGAATAAAACCTGCGATGAGTCGATAGGTAGTCTTCGGACTGCTATTGAGCATAAGGAGGTCATAACGCAGGAGCGGACCTTGATGAGTTGTGTGAACCTGCTCATCACATGAAGATGCCTCTTAGTCCCTAGTCAATGACTAGGGATTTTTAGTTTTCAGAAAATATAGTCTAAAAATGCTTTTCAATTTCTTGAAAAAGTAGTATAATACATCTATTATAGAAATTTTTAGAAAATTCCGAAAGAGGTTATTTATGGGATATACAGTTGCTGTAGTCGGCGCGACAGGTGCTGTCGGAGCTCAGATGATAAAAATGTTGGAAGAATCAACACTTCCAATCGATAAAATTCGTTACCTTGCTTCTGCACGTTCAGCAGGCAAGACTTTGAAATTTAAAGACCAAGATATTACGATTGAAGAAACGACTGAGACCGCTTTTGAGGGTGTTGATATTGCACTCTTCTCAGCAGGTGGTTCGACATCAGCTAAGTATGCACCATACGCAGTTCAAGCTGGAGCGGTAGTAGTAGATAACACATCTTATTTCCGTCAAAATCCAGATGTACCATTGGTTGTTCCAGAAGTCAATGCTCACGCACTTGATGCCCACAACGGGATTATTGCTTGCCCTAACTGTTCAACAATCCAAATGATGGTGGCTCTTGAGCCTGTTCGTCAAAAATGGGGTTTGGACCGTATCATCGTTTCAACTTATCAAGCCGTTTCAGGTGCTGGTATGGGAGCGATTCTTGAAACACAACGTGAACTTCGTGAAGTCTTGAATGATGGTGTGAACCCACGTGATTTGCATGCGGAAATCTTGCCTTCAGGCGGAGATAAGAAACACTATCCTATCGCCTTTAACGCTCTTCCACAAATCGATGTCTTCACTGACAATGATTACACTTACGAAGAGATGAAGATGACCAAGGAAACTAAGAAAATCATGGAAGATGATAGCATCGCAGTTTCTGCAACATGTGTACGTATTCCAGTCTTGTCTGCTCACTCTGAGTCTGTTTACATCGAAACAAAAGAAGTGGCTCCAATCGAAGAAGTGAAAGCAGCTATCGCAGCCTTTCCAGGTGCAGTTCTGGAGGATGATGTGGCTAACCAAGTCTACCCACAAGCCATCAATGCTGTTGGTTCACGTGATACCTTTGTTGGTCGTATCCGTAAAGACTTGGATGCTGAAAAAGGAATTCACATGTGGGTTGTTTCAGATAACCTTCTTAAAGGTGCTGCTTGGAACTCTGTACAGATCGCAGAAACGCTTCATGAGCGTGGTTTGGTCCGTCCAACAGCTGAGCTGAAATTTGAATTGAAATAATGGTTTAGGAGTTCGAATGAACTCCTTCTTTGAAATAGAGAGGTGTTTCACATGTCTTACCAAGATTTAAAAGAGTGTAAAATCATCACGGCCTTCATTACCCCTTTCCATGAGGATGGTTCCATCAACTTTGATGCTATTCCAGCCTTGATTGAGCATCTGTTGGCGCATCATACAGATGGCATTCTTCTTGCAGGGACGACTGCTGAGAGTCCGACTCTGACCCACGATGAAGAGTTGGAACTCTTTGCGGCTGTTCAAAAGGTTGTCAATGGACGTGTTCCTTTGATTGCGGGTGTAGGTACCAATGACACACGTGACTCAATTGAGTTTGTCAAAGAAGTAGCAGAATTTGGTGGTTTCGCAGCTGGACTTGCTATTGTGCCTTACTACAATAAACCTTCTCAAGAAGGAATGTACCAGCACTTTAAGGCTATTGCAGACGCTTCTGACTTACCTATTATCATCTATAACATTCCAGGCCGTGTAGTAGTGGAATTAACTCCAGAAACCTTGCTTCGTTTAGCTGATCATCCAAATATCATCGGTGTCAAAGAATGTACCAGCTTGGCCAATATGGCTTACTTGATTGAGCACAAGCCAGAAGAATTTTTGATTTATACAGGTGAAGATGGGGATGCTTTCCATGCCATGAACCTTGGTGCAGATGGGGTTATTTCTGTTGCCTCTCATACAAATGGGGATGAGATGCACGAGATGTTTACTGCCATTGCAGAAAGCGATATGAAGAAGGCTGCAGCTATTCAGCGTAAATTCATTCCTAAGGTCAACGCCCTCTTCTCTTATCCAAGTCCTGCTCCTGTTAAAGCAGTACTTAACTACATGGGATTTGATGCTGGACCAACTCGTTTGCCATTAGTCCCAGCGCCAGAAGAAGACGCAAAACGTATTATCAAGGTAGTTGTAGATGGCGACTACGAAGCGACTAAAGCAACTGTGACTGGTGTCTTACGTCCAGATTACTAATAAAGACAATAAAATCCATGACCGAATGAACGATCATGGATTTTTCTTATTTTCCTAAACAGAATTGGCTAAAGAGTTGGGTGATGAGTTCATCAGGAGCTGCATCACCTGTGATTTCTCCGAGGATTTCCCAAGTACGGGTCAAGTCAACTTGAAGCAAATCAACTGGCATCCCCAGTTCCAGCCCTTCATTAACAGCTTGTAAGCTTTCAACGGCCTTTTCAATCAAGGAAATATGACGAGCGTTAGACAAGTAAGTAGCATCTTGCTCGACCAAACCAGCATTTTCAAAGAAGAGGTTGTTGATTCTATCCTCAATCTTATCAATGTTTTGATTTTTAAGAACTGAAATACGGATGACATCTTCAGGGAGTTCTGAAGTTTCAATTGCTTCAGGAAGATCAGTTTTGTTAAGCAGAATAATGCGATTAGTATCTTGGCTGATTTCTAAGAGTTGGCGATCTTGGGCGGTTAGTGGTTCGCTAGCGTTTAAGACAAGAAGTACCAAGTCAGCTTCCTTGAGGGCTTTCTTGGAGCGTTCAACCCCGATTTGTTCCACGATATCATCTGTATCCCGGATACCGGCTGTATCAATCAATTTGAGAGGAACACCATTGATATTGACGTATTCTTCGATGACATCTCGAGTAGTACCAGCAATGTCTGTAACGATAGCCTTGTCTTCACGTAGGAGATTGTTTAGGAGGCTCGATTTCCCAACGTTGGGACGGCCGATAATGGCAGTTGAAATTCCCTCACGAAGGATTTTACCACGACGAGCTGTTCTAAGGAGATTGGTTAGCAATTGTTCAAACTCCATAGTCTTCTCGCGGACAACAGCAGTAGTAGCTTCCTCAACATCATCATACTCAGGATAGTCGATATTGACCTCTACTTGGGCAAGCGTATTGAGGATTTCTTGGCGAGTATTATTGATAAGATCAGAAAGGGAACCGTCTAATTGCTTAACAGCAATGTTCATGGCCTTATCTGTCTTGGCACGGATGATGTCCATCACCGCCTCAGCCTGTGTCAAGTCCACACGACCATTGAGGAAGGCACGCTTGGTAAATTCTCCAGGTTCTGCCAAACGAGCTCCTTCACGGATAGCTAGTTGGAGAATCTCATTAGTCACCGCAATCCCACCGTGGGTGTTAATCTCGATAATATCCTCACGAGTGAAGGTCTTTGGAGACTTCATAGCCCCAACCATAACCTCGTCCATGACCTCACCAGTTTGAGGATCAACAATGTGACCGTAGTTAAGAGTGTGGCTAGCAACCTTGCTTAAGTCTTTGCCTTTGAAAATCTTTTGCGCAATGGCAAAACTGTCAGTTCCGCTCAAACGGACAATACCAATAGCCCCTTCACCTAGTGGAGTAGAGATAGCAGCGATGGTATCAAATTCACATGTAATCATACTAATTCCTTTTGTATTTCTTTTCTTAGGATATGGTATCCAAGCATCTCTTCAAATTGTAACAAATTTAAACTATTTCTTCAATGGATGCTACCTGGAGATTGAAAAAGCCTAAGCAATTCTGCTTAAGCTAGTTTATTTGGTGCGCATTTCTCCTTGAGGGAAGTAAGTTCCTTCAGGCATGTCGTTGATAATGACATGAACGGCTGATTGAGGGGCTCCAGTATTACGAACAACAGCTTCCGTTACTTCCTTAGCAAGAGCTTTCTTTTGCTCGAGCGTGCGTCCTTCAAATAAATCGATGCGTACAAATGGCATAATAGCTTCCTCCAGTAGTTTTTGATTTCTTCTATTTTACCACATTTTGCCGTTTAAAGCTTCAGAAAATTATGATATACTAGAATGTAGCAAAAATTTAGAATGGACGTGAATTAGAAGCATGGCACAGTTGTATTATCGTTATGGGACCATGAACTCTGGTAAGACGATTGAGATTCTCAAGGTGGCCTATAACTACGAGGAGCAAGGAAAGGGAGTTGTGATTATGACTTCGGCTCTGGATACGCGTGACAGTGTTGGCTATGTGTCGAGTCGAATCGGTATGAAACGCCCAGCCATTGCGATTGAGGAAACGACGGATATCTTTGGTTATATCCGAGACTTACCTGAAAAACCTTACTGTGTGTTGGTCGATGAGGCCCAGTTTCTCAAGCGTCACCATGTTTACGATCTAGCTCGTGTTGTTGATGAGCTAGACATACCTGTCATGGCTTTTGGTTTGAAAAATGACTTTCGAAATGAATTGTTCGAAGGTTCAAAATACCTCTTGCTCTTAGCAGACAAGATTGAAGAAATCAAGACCATCTGTCAGTACTGTAAGAAAAAGGCGACCATGGTGTTGCGAACTCAAGATGGTGTGCCAGTCTATGATGGCGAACAAATTCAGATCGGTGGCAATGAAACCTATATCTCAGTCTGCCGTAAACATTATTTTGCGCCAATGATAACATCTAACAAGGAGCACAACTATGACAATTGAACTAAGAGATGTTACAATGGAAAATTATTTTGATGTTTTGAATTTGGATGTCAAGGAATATCAAAAACAATTCATTGCAACCAATGCAATTAGTTTAGCTGAAGCATATGTCTACACTAAAAATGGAGATTTTGTAGCTCCATTGGCAGTTTATGATAATAATGCAATTATAGGTTTTGTGATGATAGCTTATGATAAAAAGATCGGAATTAGTAGTGAAAATTATTTACTATTTCGTTTTATGATTGATAAGAATTTTCAAAATAAAGGATATTTTAAACCAATTATGGATAAAGTGCTGGACTATGTTCGGACAGCGCCAGCAGGTTTAGGCAATAAACTTTGGTTGTCTTATGAACCAGAAAATGAACATGCAAGATCTTGTTACCTCAGTTATGGATTTAAAGAAACTGGGGAAATATTTGAGAACGAAGTAGTAGCAATTTATGATTTAACACTTGAGAACTAAGGAGAAAAAATGAACATCTATGATCAACTACAAGCTGTAGAAGACCGTTATGAAGAATTAGGAGAATTGCTCAGTGACCCAGATGTCGTCTCAGACACCAAGCGTTTCATGGAGCTTTCGAAAGAAGAGGCTTCTACTCGTGATACGGTAACTGCCTACCGTGAGTACAAACAAGTCCTTCAAAATATCGTTGACGCCGAAGAGATGATTAAAGAATCAGGCGGAGATGCGGACTTGGAAGAAATGGCCAAGCAGGAACTCAAAGATGCTAAGGCAGAAAAAGAAGAATACGAAGAAAAACTAAAAATCTTGCTCCTTCCAAAGGATCCAAATGACGACAAGAATATTATCCTTGAAATTCGGGGAGCAGCGGGTGGTGACGAAGCGGCGCTTTTCGCTGGAGATTTGCTAACCATGTACCAAAAGTATGCTGAAGCCCAAGGCTGGCGCTTTGAAGTCATGGAAGCTTCTATGAACGGTGTCGGTGGTTTCAAAGAAGTGGTTGCCATGGTTTCAGGTCAATCTGTATATTCTAAACTTAAGTACGAATCAGGTGCCCACCGTGTGCAACGTGTCCCTGTGACAGAAAGCCAAGGCCGTGTCCATACATCAACTGCGACAGTCCTTGTCATGCCTGAAGTGGAAGAAGTAGAATACGATATTGATCCAAAAGACCTTCGTGTTGACATCTACCACGCATCAGGTGCTGGTGGACAGAACGTCAACAAGGTTGCGACTGCTGTTCGTATCGTTCACTTGCCAACCAATATCAAGGTTGAGATGCAGGAAGAACGTACCCAGCAGAAAAACCGTGAGAAGGCTATGAAGATTATCCGTGCGCGTGTTGCTGACCATTTTGCTCAGATTGCTCAAGATGAACAAGACGCTGAGCGTAAGTCTACTATCGGTACTGGTGACCGTTCAGAACGTATCCGTACTTACAATTTCCCACAAAACCGTGTCACAGACCACCGTATTGGCTTGACCCTCCAAAAACTAGATACCATCTTGTCAGGTAAATTGGATGAAGTTGTGGATGCCTTGGTGCTCTATGACCAAACGCAAAAATTAGAAGAATTGAACAAATAATGAAACTAGCTCAAATTATTAAAGATTTTGAGGATAAGTTACTAGCACAAGGAGAGGAAGTTGAAAGCCTCTCTTTTGTCTATCGTAGCCTAAAAAATCTCTCTTTTACTGACTTTGTCTTTGCCCTTCAGCAAGAGCTATCAGAGGAAGAAAAACAATTTGTAGAAGAGATTTACCAGCAGTTAGCGGCTCACAAACCTGCCCAGTACATCATTGGACAGGCAGATTTTTATGGAATGAAGCTAAAAGTGGATGAGCGGGTTTTGATTCCTCGTCCAGAAACAGAAGAGTTGGTGGAACTCATCCTCACAGAAAATCCTGAGGAAAATCTTAAGATTTTGGACATCGGTACGGGAAGTGGTGCCATAGCCCTTGCACTAGCAAAAAACAGACCAGATTGGTCAGTGACAGCAGCAGATATTTCCCAAGACGCCTTAGAGCTCGCATCAGAGAATGCTAAAAATCAAAATCTTAATATATTTTTTAAAAAATCTGATTGTTTTGCAGAAATTTCTGAAAAATATGATATAATTGTATCCAATCCACCCTATATCTCTCGTGAAGATGAGTCAGAGGTTGGTTTGAATGTTTTGCATTCGGAGCCTCATCTAGCTCTCTTTGCAGATGAGGATGGTCTAGCTATTTACCGCAGAATTGCGGAAGATGCAAAAGACTATCTCACAGATGGTGGTAAGATTTACCTTGAAATTGGATACAAGCAAGGCCAAAGCGTTCCTGCGTTTTTTATGAAATATCTTCCTGAAAAACGAGTACGAACACTCAAGGACCAATTTGATCAAGATAGGATGGTTGTGGTTGATGATGTACAGGATTAAACAAGAGTTGGAAAATGGTGGAGCTGTCGTTCTACCTACAGAGACAGTTTACGGTATTTTTGCCAAGGCTCTAGACGAAAAAGCAGTTGATCATGTATACCAACTTAAACGTCGTCCTAGAGATAAGGCGCTCAATCTCAATATCGCCTCTCTAGGGGACATCTTGCACTTTTCAAAGAATCAGCCAGCTTATCTACCCAAACTTGTCGAGATCTTTTTACCAGGTCCCTTGACCATTATTCTCGAAGCCAATGACAGAGTTCCCTATTGGGTCAATTCTGGACTTGCAACGGTGGGATTTCGGATGCCGAGTCACCCCATTACACTTGATTTGATTCGAGAGACAGGTCCTTTGATTGGTCCGTCTGCCAATATTTCAGGTCAGGCAAGTGGAGTGACCTTTGCTCAAATTCTAGAGGATTTTGACCAAGAGGTTCTGGGTCTGGAGGACGACGCTTTTCTAACTGGACAGGATTCGACTATTTTGGATTTGTCTGGAGACAAGGTGAAAATCTTGCGCCAAGGCGCAATTAAACGAGAAGATATTCTTGCTCGGTTGCCAGAGATTTCTTTTGAGGAGGAATGAGATGCTAAGAAATTTGCAAGAAACAGATGTGAATGCTATATGTGAGATTAACAAAGAGGCTTTGGGCTACTCTTTTAGTCCAGAGGACACAGCTAGTCAACTAGCTAAATTATCTCAGGATTCTCATCATTTCCTACTTGGCTATGAGGATGCAGCTAGTCATATCTTGCTTGGATATGTCCATGCTGAGGTCTATGAATCCCTCTATTCCAAAGCAGGATTTAATATCTTAGGCTTAGCAGTTTCACCTCAAGCACAAGGACGAGGCATCGGTAAAAGCTTACTGCAAGGGTTGGATCAAGAAGCCAAAAGACGGGGCTATGAGTTTATCCGCTTAAACTCTGCTGATCATCGTCTGGGAGCTCATGCATTTTATGAAAAAGTTGGTTATACTTGTGATAAAGTGCAGAAACGGTTTATTCGCATCTTTTAGTATATTTTCTTAAACTAAAAGACCTGTCATATTATAAAGGAGAAGACCTATGATTTTTGACAAAGATGATTTTAAAGCATACGATGCTGATCTCTGGAATGCTATTGCCAAAGAAGAAGAACGCCAACAAAACAACATTGAGTTGATTGCTTCGGAAAACGTAGTTTCCAAGGCTGTTATGGCAGCTCAAGGGTCTATCTTGACGAATAAATATGCCGAAGGCTACCCAGGCCGCCGTTACTATGGTGGAACTGATGTGGTAGATGTGGTAGAAACTCTAGCCATTGAACGTGCAAAAGAAATTTTCGGTGCTAAATTCGCCAACGTCCAACCTCACTCAGGAAGCCAAGCCAACTGTGCGGCTTACATGGCCCTGATTGAGCCAGGTGATACCGTTATGGGGATGGATTTGGCAGCAGGTGGACACTTGACCCACGGGGCTCCTGTAAGCTTCTCTGGTCAAACCTACAACTTTGTGTCATATAGTGTGGATCCTGAAACGGAACTCTTGGACTTTGATGCTATCTTGAAACAAGCCCAAGAAGTAAAACCAAAACTAATCGTAGCAGGTGCTTCAGCCTATTCACAAATTATCGACTTTTCAAAATTCCGTGAAATTGCAGACGCTGTTGGAGCTAAGCTCATGGTGGACATGGCTCATATCGCTGGTTTGGTTGCAGCTGGTCTACATCCGAGTCCAGTGCCATACGCTCATATTACAACAACAACGACCCACAAAACCCTTCGTGGACCACGTGGTGGTTTGATTTTGACCAATGACGAGGACCTAGCTAAGAAAATCAATTCAGCTATTTTCCCTGGTATCCAAGGTGGTCCTTTGGAGCATGTTGTGGCGGCTAAGGCCGTTTCCTTCAAAGAAGTCTTAGATCCTGCCTTCAAGGAATATGCTGCTAATGTTATCAAAAACAGCAAGGCTATGGCAGCTGTCTTCTTGCAAGATCCTGATTTCCGTATCATCTCAGGTGGCACTGAAAACCACCTTTTCCTAGTAGATGTGACTAAGGTTGTTGAAAACGGAAAAGTTGCTCAAAACTTGCTGGATGAAGTCAATATTACCCTAAATAAAAACTCAATCCCTTACGAAACTTTGTCACCATTCAAGACAAGTGGAATTCGTATAGGATCTGCAGCCATCACTGCACGTGGATTTGGTGAAGAAGAAAGCCGTAAAGTAGCTGAACTCATCATTAAAACCCTTAAGAATGCAGAAAATGAAGCTGTCTTAGAAGATGTGAGAAGTGAAGTCAAAGCATTGACAGATGCTTTCCCACTATACGAGGACTAATACTTTTATGGACATTTATATTAAGAAAGCTATTATCCATCAGTTCAGCCCAGATGATACCGAGCTGTTCTTAGCGGATAAGTTTCTCAATATCACTCCAAAAATCGAAGAATACTTGCGCAAAAAAATCGAACGTGTGTATTCAGATGAAGCAAAGACTGGGATTTTCGAGGAAGAAAATCCCTTCTTCAATCACATCACAGATGATTTGTTGGAGACATCAGTAACACTGGCTAATCTCTGGAAAGAGGAGTTCAGCATTTCTGAAAATCTCAAGACCAATGACTTGGTTTTTGTTGAGTTTTCTAAAGAAGGTGTAGAGCATTTCGCTTTCTTACGAATTGCCCTGCGGGAAACCTTGACCCATCTTGGAGGAGAAGTTGATAATCCAATCAAGCTGACTCAGAATAACCTGCCTGGATTTGGAACGGGGGCTGATGAGGCCTTGGTGGTCAATCTTCAAAGTCGCAAGTACCACCTGATCGAGAAACGAATCAAGTACAATGGGACTTTTTTGAACTACTTTTCAGAAAATCTCCTAGCTGTTGCTCCCAAGATTTCGCCAAAGAAATCCATCAAGGAACTGGAAAAAACGGCTCAGAGAATTGCGGAGTCCTTTAACACAGATGATTTTCAATTCCAATCCAAGGTCAAATCAGCGATTTTCAACAATCTTGAAGAAAGCAACGAACTGTCTCCTGAGAAATTGGCGAACGACCTTTTTGACAACAATCTGACAGCTCGTTTGAGCTTTATCGATCAAGTCAAGGAAGCCGTACCAGAACCAGTCCAGTTCGATGAAATTGATGCCAGTCGTCAGCTCAAGAAATTTGAAAACCAAAAACTTTCCTTGTCAAACGGAATTGAACTCATCGTTCCTAATAATGTATACCAAGACGCAGAATCTGTTGAGTTTATCCAAAATGACAATGGAACCTATTCTATCTTAATCAAAAATATTGAGGATATTCAAAGTAAATAATGTTTAAATTTATAAGAAGAATGCTAGTGCTAGCAGTCCTCCTTTTTGCTGGATACAAAGCCTATCACATTCGTCAGGATGTAAAGCAAGTCATGACCTATCAACCTATGGTTCGGGAAATCCTCAGTGAAAGAGATACTCCAGCCAATGAAGAGTTAGTTCTCGCTATGATTTATACCGAAACGAAAGGAAAAGAGCGGGATGTCATGCAGTCTAGTGAGTCTGCTAGTGGCGCTACCAATACCATCAAAGACGATGCCTCTAGTATTCGCCAAGGGATACAGACTCTAACAGATAATCTCTATTTGGCACAGAGCAAAGGAGTAGATGTCTGGACCGCCGTTCAAGCCTATAATTTTGGACCTGCCTATATAGACTTTATCGCTCAGAATGGTAAGGAAAATACACTAGCTCTAGCCAAGCGTTATTCCCGAGAAACAGTCGCTCCAATCCTTGGGAATACCACGGGGAAGACCTACACCTATATCACCCCTATTTCTATCTTTCATGGAGCCGAACTCTACGAAAATGGAGGAAACTATTACTATTCTAGACAGGTACAACTAAACCTTTATATCATCAAATGTTTCACTTTCTTTTCAACATCTGGCTAGACCAGGTGTTTTTTGCTATAAGTTTTCTTTAAGATTGTTTTATTACCCTAGAAAAGTAAAGGAGGGAATATCCCATGAGAAAGAAATTCTTTCTAACAAGTGCTGCAGTTTTGTGGGCCGCAACAGCTATGACGAGTGTCCACGCAGCAACCGATGTTCAAAAAGTAATCGATGAAACCTATGTACAACCTGAATATGTTCTAGGTTCTTCTCTATCTGAAGACCAAAAAAATCAAACTCTTAGCAAACTTGGCTATGACGCATCAAAAGACACCAAAGATATCAAAACAATGACCCCTGATATCTATTCGAAAATTATGAATGTAGCTAATGATGCTAGCCTACAGCTCTATTCGTCAGCTAAGATTCAAAAGTTAGGTGATAAGTCGCCTCTAGAGGTCAAGATTGAAACGCCTGAAAATATCACCAAGGTGACGCAGGATATGTACCGTAACGCAGCGGTGACGCTGGGAGTGGAGCATGCCAAAATTACAGTTGCAGCTCCTATTCCAGTTACAGGTGAGAGCGCCCTAGCTGGGATTTACTACTCGTTAGAGGCCAATGGTGCTAAAGTACCGCAAGCTAATAAAGACCTAGCCCAAGAAGAACTAAAAGCCTTGTCCGATATCAATGCTGAAAACAAGGACAAGTCAGGCTACGATGCCAATAAGCTCAATGCGGCTATGACAGATATCAAGGCAGGAATCGCAAAGGCAAAAGAAGCCAAAGGAAGTCTGACAGAAGAAGATGTCCGCAAAATCGTTGAAGATACGCTAAAAAACTACAAACTCGATCAGGTTATAACAGGAAACCAGATCAATATCATCATCAATTTTGCCCTCAACCTCTCAAAGAGTGACATTTTGAACAATGCTGATTTTACTAAAACTCTAAATGACCTCAAGGAAAGTATCGTTTCCCAAGCTGGAGATAGTTTTAAAAATATCAACCTCAACTTTGATGCCAATAAAGCGCTAGAAGAGGGGGGCAACTTTTTTAGCTCCCTTTGGCAAGCCATTGTCAACTTTTTCAAGAGTTTTGGTGCTTAGGTCATTTCATGATATAATAGATGGTAACAGAAATGTTGCCGTCTTTTTTGTCGGCCGATAGAAAGTGAAGAGTATGTTAAAGAAAAATGATATTGTAGAAGTTGAAATTGTTGATTTGACCCATGAAGGTGCTGGTGTTGCCAAGGTAGAAGGTTTGGTTTTCTTTGTAGAAAATGCTCTACCAACTGAGAAAATCCTCATGCGTGTCCTTAAGGTCAATAAAAAGATTGGCTATGGAAAAGTTGAAGAATACCTTACTTACTCTTCACATCGTAACCAAGACCTTGACCTAGCTTATCTACGATCAGGAATTGCTGACTTGGGGCATCTTGCCTACCCAGAGCAGCTCAAGTTTAAAACCAAGCAAGTCAAAGATAGTCTCTATAAGATTGCTGGTATTACCGATGTAGATGTTGCTGAAACGCTCGGTATGGAAAATCCTGTCAAGTACCGAAATAAGGCTCAGGTGCCCGTTCGTCGAGTGAATGGTATCTTGGAAACGGGCTTTTTCCGTAAGAATTCGCATGATCTCATGCCACTCAAAGATTTCTTTATCCAAGATCCGGTGATTGATGAGGTAGTAGTAGCCCTACGTGACTTACTCCGTCGTTATGATTTGAAACCCTATGATGAGAAGGAACAGTCTGGCTTGATTCGTAACCTCGTTGTGCGTCGTGGGCACTATTCAGGACAAATCATGGTTATTTTGGTGACCACTCGTCCGAAAGTTTTTCGTGTTGACCAATTGATTGAACAACTAATCAAGCAGTTCCCAGAGATTGTCTCTGTCATGCAAAATATCAACGACCAGAATACCAATGCGATTTTTGGTAAGGAGTGGCGCACCCTTTATGGACAAGACTATATTACCGACCAGATGTTGGGAAATGACTTCCAAATCGCTGGCCCAGCCTTTTACCAGGTCAATACTGAAATGGCGGAGAAACTCTATCAAACGGCCATTGACTTTGCGGAGTTAAAAGCAGATGATGTGGTGATCGATGCCTATTCAGGGATTGGAACCATTGGATTATCCGTTGCAAAGCATGTCAAAGAAGTCTACGGTGTTGAAGTGATTCCAGAAGCAGTCGAGAATAGCAAGAAGAATGCTGCATTAAACAATATTACAAATGCTCACTATGTCTGTGACACAGCTGAAAATGCCATGAAGAATTGGCTCAAGGAAGGTATTCAACCAAGTGTTATCCTAGTGGACCCACCACGCAAGGGCTTGACCGAGAGCTTTATCAAAGCAAGCGCCCAAACAGGAGCAGACCGCATCGCTTATATTTCATGTAATGTCGCAACCATGGCGCGTGATATCAAACTCTATCAAGAATTGAGATATGAGTTGAGGAAAGTCCAGCCGGTGGATCTGTTTCCACAGACGCATCATGTTGAGGCGGTATCACTGCTTGTACGAGCTGAGGCATCAGCGAAGTAGAAGCAGATGTTCTGCCCATGGGATAGACGTCGTAGAGTAAGGAGTTTACGACTAAACGATACGATAACAGCGAGCCGCTGAGTGCGTGGCTCTGCTCTTCCGATCTGAGACAGTCGAAAAGTAGAAGGGGATGGTATTGGTATCAATCAATGAGTAACAAAGTAACAGCATGATTCGAAACATTTGCTTGTAATTTGCGGAGGAACATCAATATGGATGGAATAACAAAAGATTCTATAAAAACGGCTAAGCTAATGAAACAATTATGGCCCCAATTGACCGATAAAGAAGCTATTGATGAAGTAAAAAGATATACGAATGGCAAAAATACTACAATCTTTACTGAAGTTAAAGGTGACACAATTGTAGGTCTAGCACTATGTTCACTCAGATTTGATTATGTTGAAGGTTGTAAATATAGTCCTGTTGGATTCTTAGAAGGGATTATTGTCGACGAGGAATATCGTTTAAAGGATATTGCTAAAAATCTCTGTACAAAATGTGAGGAATGGGCGAAAAATAAAGGATGTAAGGAATTTGCAAGTGACTGTACTTTAACGAATACGGATTCTATAAGATTTCATCTCAATATTGGATTTCAGGAGGCAAATAGAATTATTCATTTTACGAAGAAATTATAATTTAGAAACGTGAATAAACTTGTTTAAACTTTATGTATCTTTAGAAAGTGTGTTAACTTGAAAGAACAAATTTTTTTGATGGGTGGGAATCCCCCAATAACGAAATATAGCATTGTTGATAAAATTGTATTATCAAGCAAGATTGAAAGAATTGTTATTTTTACAGTTTTTCGAGACAATTGGCAACCCTATATGAAAAAGTACACGGAAGTTTTTCAAAGTCAATTTCCTAATCTAAACACTGATTACTTACTCTTGGACACTGAGCAGATTGATCTTGATAGTTATCTAGATGCTGATCTAATCATCATCGGTGGAGGAAATACGGAAAAATATATAGCTACTTATGTCAATCAGGAGTTCAAAAATTATATCGATCATATGCTTAATAAAGGGGCAAAAGTTATAGGGTTTTCTGCAGGAGCCCTATTATTAGGAGAAAAAGTCTATGTCTCACCTAATGATAATTCAGATCATCAGATAAAGATAAAAAATGGATTAGGAGTCTTTAGTCAGTTTTTAATTAGTGTTCATTATGATTCATGGAATGATAAAGCAAATAAGGATAGAGCTGAAGAACTCATTAATGTTCCCATAATTCCACTAAATGATCATTCATGTCTTGTATTGGATAAACTTGGAAATATCATAGAGAAAATTGACTAGTTTTAATCATGCGAATCTGAATCTACGAAACTAAAGTATTGACGAAATGAATAATGAAAAGCCTTGATTGTAAGGCTTTTTTGTATTTTTGTGATAGAATATAGGTAGTTATAATCGAGAGCAACTAAGAAGCAGTAAAAATATTATTCATAAAATAATCAAGATAAGGGCGATAAAATGACAGAAATTGACAAAAAGAATTTAAAAAATTATCTTTGTTTTACATTTGGAATTACTTATATAGCTTGGGGGCTTCTTGCCATATTTACACAATCTTATATTTTGGGATTAGAGACATTTATAGGAAGAATATTACATATAGTTGGTGCACTTGGACCAGCTATTGCAAGTGGCTTTTATTTGAAAAGGAATAATATAAAATTTAAACATTTTGTATTTAGTAAGAAAGAAAATAGTAGAATTTATTTCATTATTCATTTGTTAGCAATTTTGATACTATTCTCTGTATCTTCCTTAGAATTAAACGGAGTATCCATTTATCTGATGCCACTATTCTTTATTCAATTAATTTTTTTTGGTGGCGGACATGAAGAGTTAGGATGGAGAGGTATACTACAACCTTTACTTGATAAAAAATATACTTATTGGCAATCTAATTTGATTGTAGGTTCAATCTGGGGAATTTGGCATCTGCCTTTATGGTTTATAGTTGGAGAAAGTCATCAAGGATTTCCTTTTATTTTATTTTTTATATATACATTATTTTTAAGTTTTGTTTTAGGGCTTCTTTACCGTCAAACGAAATCTGTGGGATACTGTATATTATTTCATGCGTTCGCAAATTTGTTAAATCTCTATTTTGTGTTAAAAATTAATCTTATTTTTATTATCATTTTTATTGGTTATTTGATTTATACTATATTGGCGAGTAATAGAATTAGTAAGGAAACAACATTCTAAAATTTAGATCAGGATATCCATTATTGAAAGTAACGTGTGGTCATTCTAGATAATCAATGTTAGAGACTTTTCTATTTGATGAGGCATCACTGCTTGTTCAAACTGATTTAACAAGTATTTATCTAGTGAAAGTTCTACAGTAAGGAGTTTAAACATGAAATTCCATGAATTTGGTGATAAGAATTTGCCTCCTATTTTACTGATACATGGTGGTGGTAGTTCTTGGTGGAATTATCTTCGTCAAGCACGGATCTTGTCGGAGGAGTATCGTGTCATTCTACCCACCTTGAATGGCCACGGCGAGGAATATCAACTTGATTATGTTTCTACAGAAGATTCTGCTTTGGAGATTCTAGACTATATCAAAGCAAACTGTGGTGGGGAATTGTTTGCAATCGGTGGTGTTTCACTTGGTGGTCAAATTGCCATGGAGCTTTTGTCTTTAGACAGTGAAATTGCTGAGAAGGCCATCATAGATGGAAGCCTTTGTATTCCTCAACCAAGGTTAGCTAAAATCAGCATCTTTCTAGTGTCTCTATTTGGTAAACTGATGTTCAATAAATTCTCTTGCAAACTTCAGTTAAGCATGATGAACAAACTCTATCCTAAACTGGCTTATCCAGAGGAAATAAAAGCTTATTATTTGGAAGATTTGCCAAGGACGCCTATCAAAACATTGGTGACCATTTACAAAACCTATATGGAGCGCTATAAGCTCAAGGACACGATTTCTGCAAGCAAGGCGCAGGTTCTGTATATCTATGGTGAAAAAGAATTGAACTATGTGAAAGAGTCAGCTAGATTGTTTCAGCAGCTACATCCAAATACGATTTTGTATGAAGCAAAGGGCTATAATCACGGCTATTTGTCAGCTTACCTGCCTCAAGAGTGGATTGATTTGGTGGCACCATTTTTAAAGAGTGAACCATTGGAAATGTGTAATGAATCTGATATGTCATAAGGAGGAATCTGATGCTAGGAGCAATTGTGGGAGATATTGTGGGTTCAGTTTATGAATGGAACAATATTAAAACGAAGGATTTTCCTTTATTTCGTGAGGATTGTTTTTTCACGGGTGATACTGTCATGACCTGCGCTGTTGCTAGTAAAAACATTAAAACTTTGTAGCAAAAAATTATAAAAGCCTTAATTGTAAGGCTTTTTGTTATATTAAAAATTAAAAATGAAAAGTAATTAAATTAATTGATAATATGGCTTATACAGATTTTAATTATTGAATTTGCTCAAGTGTTATGATATAATATAAACAGTTAGAACAGAAGTAACAGTTATATGACTAGGAGGATATGGAGGGTGAATATACAGATTAATAATTCAAGCGATAATCCGATTTATTTGCAGATAAAAAATCAAATAAAGGCTCAAATTATTTCGGGAGAATTAAAGGTTGGCGAGCAATTGCCATCAATCAGATTTTTAGCAAAAGAGCTTCGAGTGAGTATGCTAACTGCTAAAAGAGCTTTTGATGAACTCGAACTTGATGGTTTCATTAATTCAGTTCAAGGTAAAGGTAATTTTGTTGCGGCTAAAAATAAAGAGCTTATTCGTGAAGAATATTTGAAACGAATTGAATCAAAGTTGCAAGATATTATTGAGCTTTCAGCAATTGCAGGTGTATCCAATAATGAGTTGCTAGAGATGTTGAGTAGTTATATGGAGGGAAAATATGAGTGATTATGCTATCGAAATCAAAAACTTGGTTAAAAAGTTTGATGACTTTACATTAGGACCAATAGATTTTTCTATTCCTAAAGGGACTATCATCGGATACATTGGTCAAAACGGTGCAGGTAAAAGTACAACCATAAAATTATTGTTAGGGTTACTTAAGAAAGATTCAGGAGAAATTAAAATTTTAGGTTATGATAATCTTAACAGTCTTGAATTGAAAGATAAAATCGGAGTAGTGTTTGATGATTTATTAGTGCCGGAAGAAATGACACTTGTTGATTTGGAAAAATTTTGTTCGAGGGTATATTCAAAATGGGACAGAGAATTTTTCTATCAATTAAAAAAGAAATTTAATCTATCTGAAAAACAAACTATTAAAAGTTATTCTCGTGGAATGAGAATGAAATTATCGATGGCAGTAGCTTTATCTCATAATGCAGAAATTCTTATATTGGATGAAGCTACGAGTGGCTTGGATCCGATTGTAAGGGAGGAAATTTTAGATTTTCTTCTTGACTTTATGCAAAATGAAAATCATACAATTTTAATTTCGTCACATATCCTATCAGATTTAGAGAAGGTGGCAGATTATATTGCTTTTATCAATGATGGTAAAGTTCTTTTTGTTGAACCAAAGGATGAACTCAAAGAAAACTATGGTATCTGCACTTTATCTAATGAAGAAGTTGAAAATCTTGACGAGGAAGCCATAATTGGAAGAAGGATACACTCATTTGGACAAGAGTTACTTGTTAAAAGAAATCTTGTTCCAGATGGAATCAGATTACAAAAACCGTCTATCGAAGATATTATGATATATTTTGTGAAAGGAGGTAAAAGATAATGACTGCATTGATATTAAAAGATATAGCTACTTTAAAGAAAACACTACTATTAACAATTACTCTCAGTATTGCACTCATTGTGTATGGGGTATATGAAAATGAAATTTTTATGATACCGCTTATTTGTACAATGATACCGTTAATTTTAACTGCAATCGCTTTTGGTTATGATACGAAATCGAAATTTGAACAATTTGCCTTTTCAATGCCTGTAAAAAAGAGTAGCTTTGTACTAAGTAAATTGTTTTTTGCATTTGTTTTTGGGTTAGTCGGTTCAGTATGTTTATTTGTTCAATTGGTAATAAAAAATGAGATGTTAATAGACAGCATCATATTTATCTCACTAATTACATTAGTTGCAAGTATTTTGATATCAGCTATTCAACTTCCTTTTATCCTAAAGTACGGTGCCGAAAAAGGTAGGCTTATCATGGTTATAACATACTTTACAGTATTTGCTCTATCTAGTCTTTTTAAAGCAAAATCAGATTTACTGACTAATGTTGTGGAGTTTTTCTTAAAGAATTCGAGGGTAATAATTTTTCTTGGAATAGTCTTTGTTAGTATTGTTATCATAGGAATTGCTATAAAAATATCTATTTTAATTATGGAGAAAAAAGAATATTAGAGAAGTTGAGAGTGCATTATAAAAACTTAGAAGGAGAAATCTTATGCTAGGAGCAATAGTTGGAGACATTGTTGGTTCTGTTTACGAATGGGACAATATTAAAACGAAGGATTTTCCCTTGTTTAGGGATGACTGCTTTTTCACAGATGATACGGTGATGACCTGTGCTGTGGTAGAAGCAATCATGAACGGTGGACAGAAGGATGACTTTATTGATTCCATGAAGAAGTATGGTAGGATGTATCCTGATGCTGGTTATGGTGCTAGGTTTGATGCATGGATTCATAGTAATGACCGCTCCCCTTATAATAGCTTTGGCAATGGCTCTGCCATGCGTGTTTCTCCATGTGCTTGGGCCATGGATTGTAGTTTCTGTGCACGAACGGGAGCCTGGCCGTCCAGAAGAGCTCTCGCGCGACTTTCTGCAGAGGTGACTCATAATCATACAGAAGGTATCAAGGGCGCTATGGCGACGTCTGATGCTATCTTTATGTGTCGGTATTACTTCGGAGGCTACTGTGGCGACTACGAGCAACCAATCAACGATAACCCTATAGAGTGTAAGAGACTCATAAAAGAGCATATAGAGCAGCAGTATGGGTATAACCTTTCTCAATCACTAGATGAAATTCGACCTACGTACCGTTTCAATGAAACGTGTCAGGATACGGTTCCTCAGGCCATCGTTGCTTTTCTAGAAAGTACAGATTTTGAAGATGCGATTCGAAATGCGATTTCTCTTGGTGGGGACAGTGATACTCTCGCTGCAATTACAGGTAGTATAGCAGAAGCAGCTTATGGAATTCCTGAGTGGATCAAAGACAAGGCCTATAGCTATCTCGCTGAGCCTTTGAAAGAGGTGCTTAGACGATGGGAAGAAACGGTTGTAATAAAATAATAGATAAGCGTTATGCGGACCGATACTGAATGACGGAGGGTTATCGATGGTTATATTGGAATTGTACCAAAACAATTATTCAAAGGATTTAGTCTTATTTGAGACTTTAGAAGAAGGACGGGAATTTGTAACTCAAATCCCGGGATATACTTTAGAAAACGAAGATGGGTTTGAAGCGGAGTATGTGAAACCCAAACAATTGCCGGATTATATGGAAATTGTCTTCAACGGCAACAATGTCCCTTTATCTAGGTTTTCGTTTAATTCTGAAGAAAACGTGGACATTATTTGGAAAGAAATTTCGAATCTATCCGTTAAAAACGATAAAGTGGTCGAAGGAGCTACAAAAATCGATGCTTATGTCGTGAATAACGATGAAGTGAAAGCATATGTCGAAGCACGAGAAGCAAACTTCCGCAAGGCAAAAGCTTTCTTAGAAAGCAAAGGGTACGAAGTCGACAGAAGCTTTTTCGGAAGTGAAGACGGTGAAGCGATTATCTACAGAAAACGCGACACCGAAGATTGGCACTTCCTATGTCACTTAGACCCGTTGTTTGTAGAGATTGAAGATGTCGAAGGATATGTGAAAGAAGCGATGGAAGATATTCAATAGTCAACCAAAGTTCTTTGTGAGTGTATGCCACTGCTTTAGTAGACGGATTGAGCAGTAAAGAGAAACATCTAGCACTATCTAGCTTCTTAAGGAGAAATATCTATCATGAAAATGGAAATCGGGAAAACCTATCTTGTAAAAAAAGATATTTTTGGTTTAACAAAAGATGAACTTTGGACCTTAGTTGACAAGGGTTATCAGGCTTATTTTGGTGAACATAATTTCGTATTTGTCAATGATGATAAAGTGAAGGTATTTGCAGTTTTGAAAGATGGTTCAGAAGAAGATATGCAAATCTACCATCATATGGATGACTATTTTGAAGAAGTTAATCGTGAAAATTTCTAAAGAATGTGAGAAGAAAGTTGTATCTGTGAGTTTTAAATTTTGCTTAGCCCCAATCTATCACTACCAAGTACAGGGAATTAATTTTGGGATAGACGTCCTTACAGAGGTTTTTCCGATTATCAAAAAGATCTAGACTGAGACAAAGGTAAGGGCCCGCTGGTTAGGTCTTTTTTTCTGTTTATGTAGTATAATAAAAGGTGTAGGGATTCAATTTTTTAATAGGATTATTCTAAGAACGAAAACATCTAGAAAGAGAAAAAATATGAAGCAATCACTTGAATTTTTAAGAGAAAGAATCACCGATAAGATGCCCTTAGAGGAAATGGTAGCAATCTTTGAAGACTTGTGTCGTGAGCCTATTGAGGATGAGATGATTTTATTTGAAACAGGGACATTTACAGCTATATCTGATAAGCCAATGTTTCAACTATCTTTAGTAAGGCAAGCTCCAAATGAAGATGAAGAGTTTTATCAGGTTCACCTCGATATTTTCTATGAATCATGTCAAGAGAATGAAATATTTCATGAATCGATCTGGGATGAAGATTTAGAGGAAAATATCTTTGATTACATTAGAGCTTCAGAGGTGTTTGCCTATGCTAAAGAGCAGGAATACCAAGCGATCAAAATTTATATGGACCAAACTTGAGATGGTTAGTTAAAGTAAGAAAATCTAATGACAGGAGAACAATAAATGAAAAAAATTATGGTAATCATCAACCCTACCTCTGGAGGTGAAAAAGCTCTGGATTATAAGGTCAAACTGGAGAATAAAGCTAGAGACTATTTTGAAGATGTGGAAATTAAAATTACGGAGAAAGCACAAGACGCCACAAACTTTGCAGAAGAAGCTTCTCAGGAGCACTATGATGCTGTTCTTGTTTTTGGTGGAGATGGAACCGTCAATGAAGTAATTTCCGGTATCGCTGAAAAAGACTATATTCCTAAACTGGCGATTATCCCAGGGGGAACTGGAAATCTCATTACGAAACTATTAGAAATCTCTCAGGATATTGATAGTGCTATTGACGAGCTTGATTTCAGTTCTACAAACAAGATTGATATTGGAAAATCAAATGGAAATTATTTTGGTTATATCTTTAGTATTGGCTCTTTGCCAGAAGCCATCCACAACGTTGGGATAGAAGATAAAACAAAGTTTGGTATGCTCTCCTATGCGATTAATACCATGAAGTCTGTGGTTACAGATCAAGCATTTAACATTACAGTTGAGACTGATAATGGTAATTACATTGGCCCAGCCAGTCATGTTTTAGTTCTCCTCACAAATTATTTCGCTGACAAAAAAATCTTTGATGAAGACAAGGATGGCTATGCCAATATTTTGATACTAAAAGATGCCTCAATCCTTACAAAATTGTCAGTTATCCCTGATTTATTAAAAGGGGATGTCGTCGTAAATGACAATATCGAGTATCTGAAAGCTCGACATATTAAAATTTCTTCAGATGTTGAGTTGGAAACGGATGTTGATGGTGACAAATCTGATGACCTACCAGTAGAAATCAAGGTGCTAGGTCAGCATATCGAGGTCTATTCTCAACCGAAAGAATAAAACTTTTGAAAAGAATAGTAGATAACAAAGGAGGAGATGATGAGGAAGATTTTAGCAATTAATTCTATTTCGTTTAAAAAAAGAATGATTGAATTACTATTTGATTATCTTTTCATTCTAGCTTATTTAGCACTTCTGTTTTTGGGTTCTATGCTTTTTTACACTATTTTTTTTAATGGTATTCCAGAGTTTACAGAAATTCAGTCGCAGTGTCTTGTATTTTTTACCTCTGTTTTGCCAATCATTCTACTTTTTACATTCTTAGATTATACAAAAAATGGGAGTTTCGGGAAGGCGAAAGCAGGACTTCAATTAGTTTACAAGAAAAAAACAGTGCAAGCTAGCTTGCTTAGAAACACCATTAAATTTTTTCCTTGGCAAATAGGTCATATGGGCACGATACATGGTTTCTATAGTGAGTTTGATTCCTTATCTATTATTCTCTCGTTTTTAGCTACTCTCCTCGCAGTTGCCCTACTTGTAATGATGGTTTTCAGGAAGGATAAGCGACATTTAGGTGACCTTATAGCACATACACAGGTACAGCTAAAAGGTGGCTAAAATTAAAGATTTCATAGATATTTCACTTATTAGGGAGCGTGCTGTGTGCCAGCTTCCTTTTTAATGATTTAAAATCTACTTTATTCAGCAAAATGCTTGGACTTAAAATAAATTTGAACTATAATATAAGAGAAGCTAATCGACCTGAAAAATCTTAGTAAATAAGAAAATATTTTATGAAAGTATCTAAAAAAATCAGATTAATGAGCTGCTGTGGTTTAGCTTTCTTTACTTTAGCTGCCTGTGGTACAAACCAAAACCAATCTACGGAAAAACAGAATAGTTCAACTACTAAGGTGGTTAAGGAACCTATAGCAACCTCAATAGCAAGGAAAGTTCAGAAGAAGTTCGAAAAGCCTTGGCTGCACATTTGGATAAAGATAGTGTCGATGCATTTTTTAACCTTGTCAATGATTACAACGCGACTGTCGGTTCAGTAGGCTTAACTGGAGATTTTTCTACATTTACCAAAACAGACTATGATGTTGAAAAGATAAGCAATCTTTGGGCTCCTAAAAAGGGTGATTTTGTCGGTACCAACTGTCGTATTAACAGTTATTGTTTATTAAAAAATTCTATCGAAATTCCTAAATTAGAGAAAGATGATTCTCTCTTGTTTGTCGATAATGATGCCATTGACAAAGGTAAGGTCTTTGATGCAGAAGACAAGGATGCTTTTGATATTTTATTCTCAAGAGTCAAGACCGAAGCAACGACAGATGTTAAGGTGCATGCTGCTAAGATGGAACAGTTCCTTTCTCAATTCAAGTTTAATGAAAATGCTCGAATGCTGTCTGTTGTAGTTCATGATGACTTGGATGGTCAATCTCTCTTTATCGGTCATGTCGGCATACTTGTGCCAAGCGAGGACAGTTATCTCTTTGTCGAAAAGTTAACCTTTGAGGAGCCTTATCAAGCTATCAAATTTGCAACCAAGGAAGATTGCTACAAATATCTAGATACAAAATACGAAAACTATACAGGTGAAGGTCTAGCGAAGTCCTTTATTATGGATAATGATAAGTGGGTTCAACTCTAAAAATAGTATTTTGGGGATGATTTGCCTAAAGAGTGGGATAAGAAGTTACCAACCGAATGATAGTTAAATTGATATGATTAGAGGACAGCAAGCATGGATGAATATACATTAAGAGTTGTAAAAATTGATAAGGAAGCTATTTTTGAGTTTATCTACGAAACTTTTATATCGCAAGAGCAAGAACTACTGGATCTGTCGCCTGTGGATGTTATCAATGATTGTGCTATGGATTGGGAAAAGGGAGAGTTTATCTTTGCAGCACATCTTCAGGAAAATAGTCTGGGAGAATTTAATCCTCCTCCCAATGATATTGATATCCAAGATTTGCTGGAAAAACTACCTGTTACAACAGATTCTGTTCTTGGGCAAGAGAGGATTTATAGAGATTTTTCATTCGACCAATTAAAAAAATAATATAATAGAAGTAAATAAAATACTCATAAGGAGACACAATGGATATTAAAGATTTTACAGAAAAAGAACAAGAGATGATTAAAAAGGGACTCACTTTCTCTAAGCTTAACGATAAGGAAACTGCCGATAAGATTATCGCATTAATTCCTCAAGATATGATTAAACGGATTCCATTTTTTGTTAGAAAACATGCCATTACACGTACTGTTAAGAGAATCTCGCTTGAGTATCCAGAGTTGTATGCTGTAGCTGAACAAGAAGGCCAACTTCCTGAAAAGGAAGCTCAAGAATTGCGACAAATTCTTACAGATATTTTCCAAGAGAAAATGAACAAGCATAAGATTAAATAAGTTTTGAGATTTATCAATAAGATGTTGATTGAGCATTAGGAGTTGAGTATGGCTATTGATGGCGTTAAAATCATTGACAGTGATCAAGGTTATGACATTTACAATGAGGTAGTTGGTCGCTATAGAGATGGTGAACATGTAGCAAATATCATCAAGGATATTCTCGATGCGGAAAAAGATTACTGTCAAACAGACTTTTTTACAGAAATTTATTGGACAGCTCTTGCCTACTCACTGTGGAAGATTGGTCACCTGACAGACGACATCAGAGATAAAACATTAGAGCTTATCAAAAAAGGGGCTGATCCATTTTGGTTGGAAATAGATCCAAAGGCTTTGAAGCAAAGGCAAAAGGTCTTGGAAAAACTTGCAGTTCAGTTGCAAACTGAAAATCCTAGACCTCTAAAGGTCCCTAAAACCAAAACTAAACGCAAACCTTATTTTGAAGAAGGGGATATCCTTGCTGTTAAGTTCCAAGATGAGTATGGTCTTGTCTTTGTATCTATGGTTGATCAGAGTCCTAGAAAGCTTGAGTACCATCTGGCTTGCACGCGCCTCTTACAGACAAAAAAGCCCACAATCGATGATTTTTTGACCAGTCATATCTCCTGTAAGATGGACAATACAAAGTTTGCTCTCGTTACAGATTGCTGGTTCAATCACAAAGATTTAGGGCAATTATTAGATAATATTGAAAAAATTGGACAGGTGAAACTTAGACCTTTTAGTCTTTGGATGCTAGCACCAGCCCAAAATTTAGAAGATATTTATGAAGAAATCACTAGAGATATGGGCTCTTCTGGCCTTCGCATCGAAACCTATAAACTTGTCGATGATGTTTTTTCAGTTTAATGCTTATGTGATAAAGGGGAAAATGGTCAATCATTCCCACATACTGTGTTGAGCTCTAACACCATAACTATCTATGGAACCATCTGAATTGAACTTGGCTTCAATCCTGTATCTTTTCCAGAGGTCGTAATCTGCCGTTTGAATGGTTAGGATGTAGTTTGAGTCAGTCTCAGCGACATTGTAATCAGCAGGATTGACTTCAAAGATATCGATTAATTTTCTTGTTTGAAAATCTTGGAGCTTGAGATTTGCTAAACTGACATGATTGATAGAAATTCCCTGCAATTGATGGGTATCCTTAAGCGTTCTATAGTAGGTAATGACACAGTTTTTGAGTTGATCAGTATCTTTGCCAGTAGGAGTAAGGGTCATAAAACCATAGGACTGATCTTCACGCTTGATTTCGAGAAGCTGGCCGTAGTAGAAATGGTCGTTTTTTGGATTGGTGATAGGACTATCTGCACTTTTATCTTCGAAGGTGAAACCTTGATCTAAAAGCTCGGAAGCCTTGGTCTCTCCGATAATGACAGTAGTATTTTGAATGGTTACAGGAATAGGTTGAGCTGGAAGACCACTCATCATGATGCAAAACATAAAAACATAACTCGTTAAAAAAGCTGTCCCGATAAAAGCGTTGGTTGATGCATAGACATGACTGTTATGAGTGTTTTTTCTTATAGCTAGTACAACCAATTTGCCGATACTTTTTAAAACCATACTAACAAGCACAATGAAGAATTGTTTTTTCAAACATTCATAAATGGCTTGAGGAAAGCTATTACCATGATAGTAGAAACCAGCCAATACGAGTAGATTTACGATTAAATAGATCAGCAAGAACCAATGAATCTCTTTTAGGGCATTGGTATCAGTGATTTCTTCATAGTCAACGTGAATTCTTCCTTGAACAGCATGACCAAGTTTATAAATCCATTTGGGAATTTCCTTGCCTTTATTTACTGCGATTACAAGTCTGATATAGAGATAAATGGTAAAGGATAAGGATAGAAAGAAAAGAGCATAAAATCCTAAAACAATAGTAGTGAACATGGCTACTTCCCCCGTTTTTCAATTGCTAGAGAACAATTTTGTTAGCTTCATTATAGCACTTTCTTTGGGAACAGAGCTAGAAATATCAGAAATATTCTTAAAGATAAAAAGATGGGAATGATTGCCATTTATGCTTTACCGATTGTACTGATAGAAGGCGGCCCCTTCTTCTTAATGGTTTTATTGATTGGGAATTGGACATTAAAGAGAAAGATAAGATTTGAGAGAGAACATAAAGGAGTAGAGAGCCATGGGTAGAACGGTGATTATAGGTACTTTAATAGCTTTTGCAATCTTTAATCTGCTGCTAGGTCTGGGTTTTTATCTCTTTCTAAAAAAGGGGAAAGAGAATGGACAGTCATTGTACGAAACTCCTGTAAATCAACAAACTCGAACTGAAAAGCTGGGTCTAGGTGAGATTTTGGTCTACCTGTCCCTGATTGCTATTGCAGGAGTCTTTGCTTTTCAGACCTTAAATAGAGGTGGTGTTGGGAATTCTATTTTAGCCAAAATGATCCTCCTCCCAGCTATAATGGCTCTTTTCAATGCAAGAAAAAGGACTGGAAAGTCTTTACTTGCCCTCCTTATAACCTTTATGGTCTTTCTGGTAGGAGTCATGTTTAATCTCACGATTGGTTTGCCACCTCAAGCACCAATTTTGCAAATTAATGAAAGTAAAATCATTTTAGCAGAAACTAAAGCCAGTGAGCTGATGGATGCTGGTTTTGACATCTATGTAAGACAGGGCGATGGTGGTAGCGACTACGAAGAGCTCCTGACAGATGGCAGTTTCCAAAAGTATCCTGGAGATAAAACAGTTACCATCGAAAAAGGCTTCAGGCTTGATAGCAATGCTGTTCCTTACGCTCCCTATCTCCTAGCAAAAGATGGCATAGTACTGGGAAGTATTTCCTTTTACGGTGCTGAGGACCATGATGTGGCTATAGAAGATTCTAAGGTTATTCAGGTTCGATTTAACAAGGACAGTATTGAGGCAGCGAAAAAACATTCTATTACTTTCAAATTAAATGAACTTGACTTGACTACACGACTGGATGTTTCTCTTGTTCAAGAAACTTTCAAGAAGCATCTATGGTCAATTCCGCCATCAAATACAAGTGATGTCACTCAACTATGGTATGGATTAAAGTGGTCCAGCAACAGTGATTCGCTATTTTGGAATGAGTACTATGGTCTCATCCGCCTAGATGAAAATTATATGATGACTGATTTTGAACTAGCTGTTCAAGTAGCACGAGATAAGTAGATAAGATTTTGAATAACTGACTATACTTACGATTCAACAAAGGAACTAATCGATTTAGTTCCTGTTTTTGTTTTTTGATTTCAATTTTAAACGGTTTCTTTTTATTGTTGAATACTATTTCGCGAACAAAAAAAGAAATTCTTTAAAAAAGTTTCACAAAATCCTTTACAAGCTCTTGTAAACATGGTATAGTTATAAGGCTTAGAAAATGAGAAGATGTTTTCTAGCAAATATAAACCCGAGTAAAAAATGCCTACGGACAGGCAGGGTTGAATGCCGAAGCGTGGTTGAAAAGCCACATTATTGATAGGGTTAAAAGCCTACTTTTATAAGTTGATGTTAGGACGCTTGTCCTAATTCATAAATTTTAGTGTGGTGAAAGCACACGTCATCTTGTGAAACGATCAATAAAGTACGTAATATTTGCTACTAGAGAGTTAGGAAACATCGGGAACAGACATACTCAACAGAAACCAAAATAAACACGTCAGAAGATTGCAGAGCAGGTGAAAACCTGCTCTTTTTTCATAAGTCAACCTTTAGTCGCCTTTATCTTCTTGTGGTGCTAAAAATATGGTAAAGGAGTATGTCTTGAAGAAGTTAGATCAAAACCAAGCCCCAATTTACGAGGCTTTGGTCAAACTACGCAAGAAAAGGATTGTCCCCTTTGATGTGCCAGGTCACAAGCGTGGGCGGGGAAATCCAGAACTTGTTGAACTATTAGGGGAAAAATGTGTTGGCATTGATGTCAATTCGATGAAACCCTTGGATAATCTCGGTCATCCCATTTCGATTATTCGGGATGCAGAGGAATTAGCTGCGGATGCTTTTGGAGCTGCCCATGCCTTTCTCATGATTGGAGGAACAACCTCATCAGTTCAAACTATGATTCTTTCGACTTGTAAGGCAGGAGATAAGATTATTCTTCCACGAAATGTCCACAAATCTGCTATCAATGCGTTGGTTCTATGTGGTGCCATTCCCATCTATATCGAGATGAGTGTAGATCCTAAAATCGGCATCGCTTTAGGTCTTGAAAATGACCGTGTTGCCCAGGCCATTAAGGAACATCCAGATGCCAAGGCCATTTTGATTAACAATCCTACTTACTATGGAATTTGTTCAGACCTCAAGGGTTTAACGGAAATGGGTCATGAAGCGGGCATGCTGGTTTTAGTGGATGAAGCCCATGGAGCGCATTTGCATTTTACAGACAAATTGCCACTGTCTGCTATGGATGCTGGCGCTGATATGGCGGCGGTATCTATGCATAAGTCTGGTGGGAGTTTGACTCAAAGTTCGCTTCTTTTAATCGGGGAGCAGATGAATCCTGAATACGTTCGTCAGATTATCAATCTTACCCAGTCAACATCTGCCTCTTATTTGTTGATGGCTAGTTTGGATATTTCTCGACGGAACTTAGCTCTTCGTGGCAAAGAGTCTTTTGAGAAAGTCATTGAGCTATCCGAATACGCTCGTCGTGAAATCAATGCTATCGGTGGTTACTATGCCTACTCAAAAGAGTTGATAGACGGTGTGTCTGTTTGTGATTTTGATGTAACCAAGCTGTCCGTTTACACTCAGGGTATTGGCTTAACAGGGATCGAGGTTTATGATCTCCTACGAGACGAATACGATATTCAGATTGAATTTGGGGATATTGGCAATATATTGGCCTACATTTCAATCGGTGACCGCATCCAAGACATTGAACGTTTAGTTGGTGCTTTAGCTGATATCAAGAGACTCTACTCAAGGGACGGAAAAGATTTGATTGCTGGAGAATATATCCAGCCTGAGTTGGTACTGTCTCCTCAAGAAGCCTTCTATTCAGAGAGAAGAAGTTTGACCCTGGACCAGTCTGTTGGACAAGTCTGTGGGGAATTTGTCATGTGTTACCCTCCAGGCATTCCTATCTTGGCTCCTGGTGAACGCATTACACGTGAAATTGTAGACTATATCCAATTTGCCAAAGAACGTGGTTGCTCCCTCCAAGGGACGGAAGATCCAGAAGTCAATCACATCAACGTTATTGATAGAAAGGAGAACTAGATGGATTTGTGGTTTTCTGAAGTTCATACTCCAGATGTGAAATTGTCCTTGAGAACTGCCAAGCAACTCTACGCTGGTAAAAGTGAATGGCAGGATATCGAAGTTTTAGACACACCAGCTTTTGGGAAAATATTAATCTTAAATGGCCATGTCTTGTTTTCAGATGCGGATGATTTCGTATACAACGAAATGACGGTCCACGTTCCCATGGCTGTCCACCCAAATCCCAAGAAAGTCTTGGTTATTGGAGGTGGCGACGGTGGTGTTGCCCAAGTTTTGACACTGTATCCAGAATTGGAACAAATCGATATTGTAGAACCGGATGAGATGCTGGTTGAGGTCTGTCGTGAGTATTTTCCAGACTTTGCTGCGGGGCTAGATGATCCTCGTGTTACCATTTACTACCAAAATGGACTACGCTTTTTGCGAAACTGTGAAGATGACTACGATATTATCATCAACGATGCGACAGATCCATTTGGACATACGGAAGGGCTCTTTACCAAGGAATTTTACGGAAACAGTTTCAGGGCCTTGAAAGAAGACGGAATCATGATCTATCAGCATGGTAGTCCTTTCTTTGACGAAGATGAGTCAGCTTGCCGAAGCATGCACCGTAAGGTCAATCAAGCCTTTCCAATCAGTCGAGTTTATCAGGCGCACATCCCAACCAGTCCAGCTGGCTATTGGCTGTTTGGTTTTGCATCGAAAAAATACCACCCTGTTAAAGATTTTGATAAGGAAGGCTGGAAAAAACGCCAGCTTTTCACAGAATACTACACTGCAAACTTACATGTGGGAGCCTTTATGTTGCCTAAGTATGTAGAAGACATTTTAGAAGAAGAGGAAGGGAAAAAATGAGTCGTCTATTAGTTATCGGATGTGGAGGCGTTGCCCAAGTTGCTATTTCAAAGATTTGTCAAGATAGCGAAACCTTTACAGAGATTATGATTGCTAGCCGTACAAAGTCAAAATGTGATGATTTGAAGGCTAAATTAGAAGGCAAAACAAGTACAAAGATTGAAACAGCTGCTCTTGATGCTGATAAGGTAGAAGAAGTGATTGCTTTGATTGAAAGCTACAAACCAGAAGCCGTTTTGAACGTAGCTCTGCCATACCAAGACTTAACTATCATGGATGCTTGTTTGGCGACAGGTGTCCACTATATAGATACTGCCAACTATGAGGCTGAGGATACAGAAGACCCTGAATGGCGTGCTATTTATGAGAAACGTTGTAAGGAACTTGGTTTTACAGCCTACTTTGACTACTCATGGCAGTGGGCTTATCAGGAGAAATTCAAAGAAGCAGGCTTGACAGCTCTTCTTGGTTCTGGTTTTGACCCAGGTGTGACCAGTGTCTTTTCAGCTTATGCTTTGAAACACTATTTTGATGAAATCCACTATATCGACATTTTAGACTGTAATGGTGGAGATCACGGTTATCCATTTGCGACGAATTTTAATCCAGAAATCAATCTCCGTGAGGTTTCTGCACCAGGTTCTTACTGGGAAGATGGGAAATGGGTCGAAGTCGAAGCTATGTCTATCAAGCGTGAGTACGATTTCCCACAGGTCGGACAAAAAGACATGTATCTCCTTCACCATGAAGAAATTGAATCATTGGCCAAGAACATTCCAGGTGTCAAACGCATTCGTTTCTTTATGACTTTTGGTCAATCATACTTGACGCACATGAAATGTTTGGAAAATGTCGGTCTCCTTCGTACGGATACCATTAACTTTAACGGCCAAGAAATTGTTCCAATTCAATTTTTGAAAGCCTTGCTTCCAGATCCTGCAAGCCTTGGTCCACGCACGGTTGGTAAAACCAATATCGGTTGTATCTTTACAGGTGTCAAAGATGGTGTTGAAAAGACCATTTACATCTACAATGTTTGCGACCATCAGGAATGTTACGCAGAAGTTGGTTCACAAGCTATTTCTTACACAACAGGAGTTCCAGCCATGATTGGGACAAAATTAGTTATGAACGGAACTTGGAAACAACCTGGAGTTTACAACCTTGAAGAATTGGATCCAGATCCATTCATGGAAGCTTTGAATGAGTATGGTTTGCCATGGGTTGTGGTTGAGAATCCGCAAATGGTGGACTAATGAAGCTAGAACAAGTACCAACACCAGCTTATGTCATTGACTTGGCAAAGTTAGAAGCCAACTGCCGTATCCTACAATATGTACAAGAAGAGGCAGGATGCAAGGTTTTGCTTGCCCAGAAAGCCTATTCCCTCTATAAAACCTATCCCTTGATCAGCCAGTATCTATCTGGCACAACTGCAAGTGGTCTCTATGAGGCCAAGCTCGCTAGAGAAGAATTCCCGGGGGAAGTCCATGTCTTTGCGCCTGCTTTCAAGGATGCGGACTTGGAGGAATTGCTTGAGATAACAGACCATATCGTTTTTAACTCTGAGAGACAATTGCGTAAACATGGTGCTCGTTGTCGTGAGGCTGGTATTAGTGTTGGTCTCCGTATCAATCCTCAATGCTCTACTCAGGGAGATCACGCGCTCTATGACCCTTGTGCGCCAGGTTCTCGCTTTGGAGTGACACTAGATAAAATTCCTAGTGATTTGTTGGATTTAGTGGACGGACTTCACTTTCATACCCTTTGCGAGCAAGGTTCAGAGGATTTAGAGACAACCTTGAAAGCAGTAGAAGAGCAGTTTGGTTCTTACTTACATCAAGTTAAATGGCTCAATATGGGTGGCGGACACCACATCACAAGAGAAGATTATGATGTAGATTTGCTGATTTCTGAAATCAAGCGTATCCGAGAAACTTACAACCTTGAAGTCTATATCGAGCCGGGTGAAGCCATTGCGCTTAATGCGGGTTATCTAGCAACTGAAGTATTGGATATTGTCGAAAACGGTATGGAGATCTTGATTTTAGACGCCTCTGCGACCTGCCATATGCCTGATGTACTTGAGATGCCCTATCGTCCACCTTTGAGAAATGGATTTGAGGCGCAGAAAAAAGCCCATACTTATAGACTTTCTTCCAATACCTGCCTGACGGGAGATGTGATTGGCGATTATAGCTTTGAAAGTCCAGTTCAAATAGGAGACAGACTTTATTTTGAAGATATGGCCATTTATTCTTTTGTTAAAAATAATACCTTTAACGGTATTGGCTTGCCAAGTCTCTATCTTATGAACGAGCAGGGGGACTGCAGCTTAGTCAAAGCCTTCGGCTATCAAGACTTTAAAGGGAGATTATCATGATAGACAGTCCAAAAAAATTAGGCTTTCGTATGCCAGCAGAATATGAACCCCATCATGGTACCCTCATGATATGGCCGACTCGACCAGGATCATGGCCTTTTCAAGGAAAAGCTGCCAAAAAAGCATTTAGCCAGATTATTAAAACTATCGCTCAAGGGGAAAGAGTCTACCTTTTGGTGGAGCAGGACTATCTATCTGAAGCCAAATCCTATCTTGGAGACAAGGTCGTTTATTTAGATATTCCGACAAATGATGCCTGGGCGCGTGATACAGGTCCGACTATTCTCGTCAATGATAAAAGAGAAAAGTTGGCAGTCGATTGGTCTTTTAATGCATGGGGTGGTGCTGTGGATGGTCTTTATCAAGATTATGAAGCAGATGACCAAGTGGCCAGTCTTTTTGCTGAGGCCTTGGAAATGCCTGTTTATGATGCTAAACCTTTTGTACTGGAAGGAGGCGCGATCCATAGCGATGGTCAAGGAACCATTCTTGTGACTGAAAGTTGCCTACTCAGTCCTGGACGCAATCCTCATCTCAGTAAAGAGGAAATCGAAAACACCTTATTAGAAAGCCTTGGCGCTGAAAAAGTTATTTGGCTTCCTTATGGTATTTATCAGGACGAAACCAATGAACACGTTGACAATGTTGCTGCCTTTGTTGGTCCTGCGGAACTTGTCTTGGCTTGGACAGATGATCAAAACGATCCTCAGTATGCCATGTCTGCAGCTGACCTTGCCCTTTTAGAGAAGGAAACGGATGCAAAAGGTCGTCCCTTCACTATTCATAAGCTTCCTATCCCAGCTATTTGTCAGGTTGTCTCTAAGGAGGATTTACCAGGCTATACCTATGAGGAAGGGGAAGAGGAGCGTTATGAGGGCGAGCGTCTTGCGGCTTCCTATGTCAATTTTTATATTGCCAACAAGGCTGTCTTAGTTCCACAGTTTGAGGATGTAAACGACCAAGTGGCTTTAGATATTCTCAGTAAGTGTTTCCCAGACCGTAAAGTTGTCGGTATACCAGCCAGAGATATTCTCTTAGGTGGTGGCAATATCCACTGTATCACCCAACAAATCCCAGAATAGGAGAGAAAAATGAGAAATGTGAAAGTTGCAGCGATCCAGATGCAATGTGCCAAGGATGTGGCAACAAATATCCAAACAGCGGAACGTTTAGTTCGACAAGCTGCAAAGCAAGGAGCCCAAATTATTCTCTTACCTGAATTATTTGAACGTCCCTATTTCTGTCAGGAACGCCAGTATGACTACTACCAGTATGCCCAGTCGGTGACAGAAAATACAGCTATTCAGCATTTTAGGGTGATTGCTAAAGAACTGCAGGTTGTTTTACCAATCAGTTTCTATGAAAAAGATGGTAATGTCTTGTATAACTCTATTGCCGTTATTGATGCAGATGGTGAGGTTCTTGGCGTTTATCGAAAGACCCACATACCAGATGATCATTATTATCAAGAAAAGTTTTACTTTACGCCTGGTAACACAGGTTTCAAGGTCTGGGACACTCGCTATGCTAAGATTGGGATTGGTATCTGTTGGGATCAATGGTTCCCTGAAACAGCGCGCTGTCTTGCATTGAATGGTGCTGAATTGCTCTTTTATCCAACAGCCATCGGTTCAGAGCCAATTCTGGATACAGACAGTTGTGGGCACTGGCAACGTACCATGCAAGGGCACGCAGCAGCGAATATTGTCCCTGTCATTGCAGCCAATCGTTACGGTTTGGAAGAAGTCACTCCTAGTGAAGAAAATGGTGGACAGAGTTCCAGTCTTGACTTCTACGGTTCGTCCTTTATGACGGATGAAACAGGAGCTATTTTAGAGCGAGCTGAAAGACAAGGTGAAGCTGTTCTGTTAGCGACTTATGACCTTGATAAGGGAGCAAGCGAGCGCCTCAACTGGGGACTATTTCGAGATAGAAGACCAGAAATGTACAAACGAATTACGGACTAGAAGGTATCTTTCATAATAAATTTTTGATATTCACGCCTGTCTTACAAAAATGTAAGATAGGCTTTTTAAATGTAAGATAGGTGTACGATTATGCGTGGAAATGTATGCTATACTCTATGTAGATCAAAAAGAAAGAGGTTTATTATGAAAAAATGGAATGCGACGCAGTTGAAGTACCTGATGGCGGCAGTAATGATTCTAGACCATATCCCTCATATTACAGGAATCGTTTCTCCTATGTGGGAAGGTATTCTTCACGCCTTGACTCGTTGTGTGGGAGTTTGGTTTGCCTATATGGCTATGGAAGGATTCATCCATACTCGAAATCTGAAAGACTATCTCATCCGTCTCTGGAGTTGGGCTCTTATCATGTTCGCGGGTAATAGCCTACTCAATGCCCTGTTTGCCTCTAAGGGAGTAATGGTCACTAATAATATTTTCTTTACTTTGGCCATCGGTGTCACCATGCTTTGGATTGGTTTTCCCAGAAAAGAGCTGGATAAAAAAGAGAAATTGTGGCGTCGGATTGGAGTTGCTGGTCTCTTGATTTTCGGTTGTCTTTTTACTGAGGGTGGCATCACCATGCTACCATTTCTCTTGATTAGTTACTCTTTTCGAAATCGTAAGGGATTGCGAAATCTCCTCTATACTCTCCTTTGGGGCTTCCTATTAGTGACTTCTATCCAAATCTATGACACATGGTATCAAACACTGGAAATGATGCTTTACAACTCTGACTGGCTCTTTATCACTGTCTTTCCTTTTATGGCCTTGTATAATGGGGAACGCGGTGAACAAACTATATGGAATAAGTATTTCTTTTATATTTTCTACCCGGCTCATCTATGGCTCATAACTTTGATTGCTTATTTGGTTAAGTAACAAAAAAGCAAATAGCAGTATTGACTGTCTATTTGCTTTTATTTTTTATAAAATATACTTCTCAATCGCGCGTGCAACGCCTTCTTCTTCATTGCTGGCTGTAACGTCATTGGCTAAGGATTTGACATGGTCGCTGGCATTTCCCATAGCAATGCCAAGTCCTGCAAACTGAAGCATTTCGATATCGTTATTGGCATCACCCATGGCCATAATTTCTGAGGGCTCGATCTTCAAAATAGCAGCTAGTCGAGAAAGAGCAGTAGCCTTGGTAGTTCCAAGTGGCATGGCTTCATAAATGACAGGCTGCGAACGAACTCCACTGAATCGTTGGCAAAGTTCCTTGGCAAAACGCTGCTCAAAATCGTCTGTTTGCTCTTTTGTTCCTAAAAACATTCCTTGGAACATACGATATTTACCACTGGTGGCTTCATCAAGGGAAATTTCAGTCAGATTTGAAAAGACTAGCTTGGCATCATTTTGAACGATTTGATTAGGCTTGCCACCGAGGACAAAATAATGCTTCTCATCAAAAAGAGTCAACTGGACGTCGCTTTTTTCTGCTAAGTCATAGAGGTATTCAATGTCAGATGGACTGAGTTCTTGCCAGTCAACTAGACTCCAGTCACTGGTCTGATGGGTTGAGCAACCATTATTGACAATGACGTACTCGTTCTGTAGGTCAAGTCCTAGTTGTTTATAGTAGGGGAGGACACCGAAAAGCGGGCGACCTGTACAGAGAACCAGTTTGACACCTTTTTCAATGGCTTGGTGAATGGCAGTGATGTGGGCTTGCGGGATTTCCTTGGCTTCATTGAGGAGGGTTCCGTCCATATCCAAGGCTAGTAGTTTAATCATAAGACTTCCTTTTCTAGGTGTTTTGCTTTTATTATAGCATATTTTGAGGGAAATAGGGATTACTATGTCAATTTAGGACGTTTGGATGACAATTCAAGATTTGAAGAGGATATTTTGTAAAGATATGCTATACTAAAGTTGTCAAAGTTGCAACTAGACAAATATTAAAAAAACTAACTTAAAATAGTTTTTTATAAGTCGGTATGAGTAGCAGATTACTCAACTAATCTGAACAATAGTGGAGGAATACATCATGGTTTTAATGAAAAAAAATATAAATCTAACAAATGAAGAATTAGAGATGATACAAGGTGGAGCAAATCGATATGGTAAAGAGGCTAATGGTTATTACGGTTGGCAAATGGCGTCGGTATTGACTATGCCAGTTCATGGATTTTGTCCCAGTGGCACTTATGATTTAGGATATATTGGCGGAGGCAATCATCTTTGCAAAGGAAGTGCTGCGAGATTTTAAGTAAAATTTATTAGTAATATGAAGAAACAAGGGGAGAAAGCTGAGGCATAGTATGAAAAAACGAATTATTCAAATTTTACTAGCATTATCCTTAATTTTTTACAAATCAACTTGGTTTCGGTGGATTTTTAATCACTTTGCAGCTAGATTTGTACCTGCTAGTCGAGAATATTTCTTACTTCTTGCTTTTTTAGAGCTCAGCGTAACTCTTCTAACAGTACTTTATTTACTAGTGTTCGAAGGTAAAAAAATGCTGGAGTTGAAATGGAAATGGAGATATCCAGTTTATTTGCTTCTTGCTTATGGAGTCAATTATCTTTCAGATTCTGTGTTTTCTTTTTTAACCCCAGCAACGTCCAATCAAATCGCTTTAAATGAATTGATTGAGATGACAGGTCGACAAGAGTTACTATATTTTTTGATTCTTACTTGTCTACTAGGACCAATTGCAGAAGAAATGGTTTATCGGGGAGTTCTTATGAATACTTTTTTGAAAGATTCACCTTGGTATGGAGATGTTTTACTATCGGCCTGCGCCTTTGGCTATGTGCATGTCAGTTCAGGTTTAACACCACTCGCCTTTTTCACCTATGCAAGTGGAGGAGCGATTTTAGCATTACTCTACCGAAAAACTCACTCTCTCTATTATCCCATTTTGCTCCATTTCATGGTTAACATTACAGCATTTTGGTACTTATGGATAAATCTATTTTCAGCAAGTTAGTGCTTATCATTCAATGCCGGAACTTTCCGGCATTTTTTCTTCAGAAGTTTTAAGAACTCTCTATTTATAGGATTAGCAGTCAAAAAATGGTATAATAAAAGGTAATGAAAAATTCCAACGAGGCAGAGATGAAATTACTTTATACTGATATTCGGACTTCTTTGACAGAAATCTTGACCAGAGAGGCGGAAGAGTTGGTTGTTGCTGGTAAGCGGGTTTTCTACATTGCTCCCAACTCTCTTTCTTTTGAAAAGGAACGTGCCGTGCTGGAATGCTTGTCCCAGCAGGCTTCTTTTGCGATTACCGTCACGCGCTTTGCTCAGATGGCTCGTTACCTGGTTTTAAATGACTTGCCTACAAAGACCAGTCTTGATGATATCGGTCTTGGGATGGCCTTTTATAAATGTCTTGCGGAACTGGACTCCAAAGAGTTACGAGTTTATGGTGCGATTAAACAGGACCCTCAATTTATCCAGCAGCTGATTGAACTTTATCACGAGATGACAACTGCTCAGATGAGCTTTTTGGACTTGGAAAGTTTGACCGATGAGGACAAGAGAGCAGATTTACTCTTGATTTTCGAGAAAGTAACAGCCTATCTCAATCAAAGTCAGTTGGCTCAGGGAAGTCAGTTGTCCCATTTGATTGAGGCTATTGAGAATAACAAGGTAAGTAGTGATTTCAGTCAACTTGCCTTGGTTATTGATGGATTTACCCGTTTTTCTGCTGAGGAAGAGCGTGTAGTGGATCTACTCCATCGCAAAGGTGCCGAGATTATTATTGGTGCTTATGCAAGCAAGAAGGCCTATACCAGTCCGTTCACTGAAGGCAATCTCTACCAAGCCAGTGTGGAATTCCTCCATCATTTGGGGGCAAAATACCAAACCCCTGCTCAAGACCGTTCTCAGACGCATGAGAAGATGGATAGCTTTGACAAGGCCTCTCGTTTGCTGGAGTCTTCTTATGACTTTTCAGAACTCACTTTAGATGTCGATGAGAAGGACCGTGAAAATTTGCAAATCTGGTCTTGCTTGACACAAAAGGAAGAGTTGGAGTTGGTGGCTCGCGCTATTCGTCAGAAATTACATGACTATCCAGAACTGAGTTACAAGCATTTTCGTATTTTGCTGGGGGATGTGGCATCTTACCAGCTATCGCTGAAAACTATTTTTGACCAGTACCAGATACCGTTCTATCTTGGTAGAAGCGAATCCATGGCTCACCACCCTTTGACTCAGTATGTCGAATCTATTTTGCGTTTGAAACGCTATCGTTTTCGTCAAGAAGATTTGATTAATCTCCTCAGAACTGGTTTGTATACTGACCTTAGCCAGGATGATATTGATGCTTTTGAGCAATATCTCCGCTATCTTGGCATCAATGGATTGCCAACTTTTCAGCAGCCCTTCACAAAATCCCACCACGGAAAATTTGATTTGGAACGTTTGAATGCCATTCGTTTGCGAGTTTTGGCTCCTCTTGAAACCTTGTTTGCCAGCCGGAAACAGAAGGCTGAAAATCTCTTGAAAAAGTGGAATGCTTTTCTAAAAAGCGCTGCCTTAAGCAAGCAGATGCAATACTTGACAGCTACTATGGAAGCTCTAGAACAGGAAAGACAAGCCGAAGTTTGGAAAGCTTTCAGTCATGTTTTAGAACAATTTGCGACAGTTTTTGATGGTTCACAAGTTAGTCTGGAGGACTTCCTAGCCTTGTTCCATTCAGGGATGAGTTTATCTCAGTATCGCACTATTCCAGCGACAGTGGACACTGTTCTGGTGCAGAGTTACGATTTGATTGCACCACTGACAGCTGACTTTGTTTACGCTATTGGGCTGACTCAGGATCATTTACCAAAAATTGCGCAAAACACCAGTCTATTGACAGATGAAGAAAGACAAAGCCTAAACCAAGCTACTGAAGAGGGAGCACAATTACTGATTGCAAGCAGTGAAAACCTCAAGAAAAATCGCTATACCATGCTTTCTTTAGTCAACTCTGCTCGTAAGCAGTTGATTTTGTCAGCACCAAGTCTTCTCAATGAAAACGAGAGCAAGGAATCTGCCTATCTTCATGAACTGGTGAGTTTTGGATTTAGCCGAATAGAAAAGAGAATGAACCATAAAAAACTTAGCAAAGAAGATATGGGTTCTTATCACAGTCTCTTGTCTAGTCTCGTTGCCTATCATCAGCAAGCTACTTCTAGTGAAAATGAACAAGATGTGACCTTTGTCACGGTCTTGGCGCGTGTCATGGGGAAAAAACTTGACCAAAAAGGCCTTGCGAATCCTGCCCTCCCAACAAGTCCAAGCAGCAAGCCATTAGCAAAGGATACCTTGCAGGCTCTTTATCCAGTTGACAAGGAGTTTTACCTGTCCACCTCTGGTTTGACAGAGTTTTATCGCAATGAATACAGTTATTTCCTCCGTTATGTCTTAGGTTTGCAGGAAGAATTGCGCCTTCGTCCAGATGCTCGCAGTCACGGGAATTTCTTGCATCGTATTTTTGAACGTGCCTTGCAGTTACCTGACGAAGATTCCTTTGACCAACGTTTGGAACAGGCTATCCAAGAAACTGGTCAGGAACGAGAATTTGAGGCTATTTATCAGGAAAGTTTGGAAGCCCAGTTTACCAAGGAAGTTCTGCTTGATGTGGCCCGGACTACTGGCCACATCCTTCGTCATAATCCAGCTATCGAAACCATTCAAGAGGAAGCAAGATTTGGCGGCAAGGACCAGGCCTTTATTCAATTGGACGATGGTCGCAGTGTCTTTGTGCGAGGCAAGGTTGACCGTATTGACCGCCTGAAAGCTGATGGAGCGCTAGGAGTGGTGGACTACAAGTCTAGTTTGACCCAGTTCCAGTTTCCTCATTTCTTCAATGGGCTTAATTCCCAACTGCCAACCTATCTTGCTGCCCTAAAAAGAGAAGGGGAGCAGAACTTTTTCGGCGCTATGTACTTGGAAATGGCTGAACCCGTCCAATCTCTGCTGACCGTTAAGAGTTTGGCTGGAGCAGTAGCAGAAGCCAGTAAGTCTATGAAATACCAGGGACTATTTTTAGAAAAAGAAAGCAGTCATTTGGGCGAATTTTATAACAAAAACAAAGCCAATCAGCTGACAGACGAGGAATTCCAACTCTTACTGGACTATAATGCCCACCTGTACAAGAAAGCAGCTGAGAAGATTTTAGAAGGCCAGTTCGCTATCAATCCATACACAGAGAACGGAAGAAGTATTGCCCCATACGTCCAGCAACATCAGGCAATTACAGGATTTGAAGCCAATTACCATTTGGGTCAAGCTCGTTTCCTAGAAAAGTTAGACCTAGCGGATGGCAAACGTCTGGTCGGAGAAAAACTCAAGCAAGCTTGGTTTGAAAAAATGAGAGAGGAGTTGAATCGATGAAGCCCATTTCCTTTTTAACTGAGGAAGAAATTCAAAAATTGCAAGAAGCAGAAGCGAGTTCGAGCAAGGAACAGAAGAAAACTGCCGAGCAAATCCAAGCTATTTATACTGCTGGGCAAAATATCCTAGTCTCAGCGTCTGCTGGTTCAGGGAAAACCTTTGTTATGGCAGAGCGCATTCTGGACCAATTAGCCCGTGGTGTCGAAATTTCTCAACTCTTTATCTCGACCTTTACCGTCAAGGCTGCCACTGAACTAAAAGAACGTTTGGAGAAAAAAATCAGCCAACAAATCCAAGAAACAGATGATGTTGATCTCAAACAACACTTGGGACGTCAGTTGGCAGATCTGCCAAACGCGGCCATCGGAACTATGGACTCCTTCACACAAAAGTTCCTCGGCAAACATGGTTATCTGATTGATATCGCACCGAACTTCCGTATTCTACAAAATGAAAGTGAACAGTTAATCTTAAAAAATGAGGTTTTTCATCAGGTTTTTGAAGATCATTACCAAGGTGAAAATAAAGAGAGCTTTAGTCGATTGGTCAAGAATTTTGCTGGTCGAGGCAAGGATGAACGTGGTCTTCGTCAACAAGTCTACAAAATTTATGACTTTTTGCAATCTACTAGCAGCCCTCAGAAATGGCTTCAGAATTCTTTTCTCAAAGGATTTGAAGAAGCCAATTTTACTAGTGAGAAAGGAAAACTGACTGAGAAAATCAAGCAGGCGCTCTGGGATTTGGAAAGCTTTTTCCGTTATCATCTGGATAACGATGCAAAGGAGTTTCCAAAAGCTGCCTATTTAGAAGCTGTTCAACAGGTTCTGGATGAAATTGGCTCCTTAAATCAAGAGTCCGATAGCCAGGCTTATCAAGCAGTGCTTACGCGTGCTGTCGCCATCTCGAAAGAAAAAAATGGTAGAGCTCTAGCTAATTCTAGTCGTAAGGCCGATTTGAAACAACTGGCTGATGCCTATAACGATGAGAGAAAGGCCCAGTTTGCAAAACTTGGACAACTAGCAGACCAGATAACGATTCTCGACTATCAGGAGCGTTATCATGAAGACACCTGGGATCTAGCTAAAACCTTCCAAACCTTTATGAGTGATTTTGTGGAGGCTTATCGTGAACGTAAACGCCAGGAAAATGCCTTTGAATTTGCTGATATCAGCCATTATACCATTGAGATCTTAGAGAATTTCCCACAGGTTCGCGAGGCTTATCAGGAACGATTCCACGAAGTCATGGTCGATGAGTATCAGGATACCAACCATATTCAAGAACGAATGTTGGAATTGCTGTCGAATGGTCACAATCGCTTTATGGTTGGAGATATCAAGCAGTCCATCTACCGTTTTCGGCAGGCAGATCCGCAGATTTTCAATGAGAAATTCCAACGCTATGCGCATAATCCTCAAGAAGGCAAGTTGATTCTACTCAAGGAAAATTTCCGTAGTAGTTCAGAAGTGCTATCGGCAACCAATGATGTTTTTGGACGCCTTATGGACCAAGAGGTCGGCGAAATCAACTATGATAGTATGCACCAGCTTGTTTTTGCCAATAACAAACTAACTCCCAATCCAGAAAATAAGGCAGAATTTCTCCTCTACGATAAGGGCGACAGCGGGCAAGAGGAGGAAGAGAGCCAAACAGAAACTAAACTCACTGGGGAAATGCGCCTAGTTATCAAGGAAATCCTGAAGATTCATCAGGAAAAAGGTGTTGCCTTTAAAGAAATTGCTCTTTTGACTTCTAGTCGCAGTCGAAATGACCAGATTCTCCTCGCCCTGTCTGAGTACGGAATTCCAGTTAAAACCGACGGTGAGCAAAACAATTATCTCCAATCCCTAGAAGTACAAGTCATGCTGGACACCATGCGCGTCATTCACAATCCCCTGCAAGACTATGCCTTGGTGGCTCTGATGAAGTCTCCTATGTTTAGCTTTGATGAGGACGAGTTGGCACGCTTGTCCCTTCAGAAAATAGAAGATAAGACCCAAGAAAATCTCTATGAGAAACTTGTCAATGCTCAAAAACAAGCAGCTAGCCAGAAAGAGTTAATTCATGCAGAACTAGCTAAAAAACTCAATCAATTCATGGTTATTTTGGATTCTTGGCGCTTATATGCCAAAACTCATTCCCTCTATGACTTGATTTGGAAGATCTACAACGATCGTTTTTACTATGATTATGTTGGAGCCTTGCCTAACGGTCCTGCAAGACAGGCCAATCTCTATGCCCTAGCTCTGCGAGCAGACCAGTTTGAAAAAAGTAATTTCAAAGGCTTGTCTCGTTTTATTCGTATGATTGATCAGGTTTTGGAAGCCCAGCATGATCTCGCAAGCGTAGCTGTCGCACCACCTAAAGACGCGGTGGAGCTCATGACCATTCACAAGAGTAAAGGTCTGGAGTTTCCTTATGTCTTTATCCTCAACATGGATCAAGATTTTAATAAGCAAGACTCAATGTCTGATGTTATTCTCAGTCGAAAAAATGGGCTTGGTGTCAAATACATTGCCAAGGTGGAAACAGGAGCAGTGGAAGCACACTATCCTAAAACCATCAAACTCTCCATTCCCAGCCTTACCTATACGCAGAATGAAGAAGAACTGCAATTGGCTAGCTATTCAGAGCAGATGCGTCTGCTGTATGTTGCCATGACACGGGCTGAGAGAAAGCTTTATCTTGTCGGTAAGGGCTCTCGTGAAAAGCTGGAAGCCAAGGATTATCCAACAGCTGAAAACGGGAAACTAGATAAACATACTAGACTTCAAGCCAAGAATTTCCAAGATTGGATCTGGGCTATTACTAAAGTATTTGCCAAGGACAATCTCAACTTTAGCTATCGTTTTGTTGGTGAAGACCAATTGACTAGAGAAGCTATCGGAGAGTTGGAAAACAAGAGTCCTCTACAAGATAGCTCTCAAGCAGACAACCGCCAGTCAGAGACCATCAAAGAAGCTCTGGAAATGCTGAAAGAGGTGGAAGTTTATAATACTCTTCACCACGCAGCTATTGAGCTTCCTAGTGTTCAAACCCCAAGCCAAATCAAGAAATTCTACGAACCCGTTATGGATATGGAAGGGGTAGAAATTACTAATCAAACTCAATCACCGGAAAAGCAAATCAGCTTTGATTTACCAGATTTTTCAACTAAAGAAAAGGTAACAGGAGCTGAGATTGGTAGTGCTACCCACGAACTCATGCAGAGAATTGACCTCAGCCAGCGACCAACGCTTGCTAGCCTAACAGAAACACTTAAACAAGTTCAGACTAGTCCAGTTGTTAGAGATAGGATCAATCTTTCTAAAATCTTAGCTTTCTTTGACACAGCACTTGGTCAGGAAATTCTCGCTAATACTAGCCATCTTTACCGCGAGCAACCTTTTTCTATGCTCAAACGAGAACAAAAGAGTCAGGAAAACTTCGTTGTCCGTGGGATCTTGGATGGCTATCTGCTTTATGAGGATCGCATCGTTCTTTTTGACTACAAGACTGACCGTTATGATCAACCAAGTCAACTCATAGACCGCTATCGTGGCCAGTTAGCCCTATATGGTGAGGCCTTATCACGAGCTTATTTGATTGAAAATATTGAGAAATACTTGATTTTACTCGGTAAAGACGAGGTTCAAGTTGTAAAAGTATAACCTAGAAAGGAAACCTCATGACACTTCCGGTTAGAAAATCCCTGCACGATGCGGTTTTACAGGCTTCAAAAGCCGATACTTGGGATCAAGCTACCAAGGAATGGAATGAAGTTTCCTTGATTTTTAATGGCATTGGTCGTAGTAATTGTGTTTGCGGGAACGCCATAAAATACGCCTACGAACTCTTTAATGGTGTCACAGGCCAACGCCTCTTTCCAATCGGCAGTGACTGTGTTCGTCATTTTCATCGAGTGACTTTAGACCAGCAACTGGAGGAGGAAGAAAGACTACTCAGAAAAGTTGAAAATCTAACTAAAAAGGCTCAGAAAAAGGAAAAAATCAAGGTTAATAAAAGCGACTTTGACGAACGACTTCTAAAATGGTTTTGGGAGAAAGGTGTTTTCAAAGCCAATCGTGGCAATCAATTCTCGCCTGAGAAAGATTATCGGCTCTTCCTAGAAGTCTTTCAAGGAGGAAGTTGGACCAAGGCAGAGCCAAAGAAGAAGGCCCGTATGGAAGAAGTGCTGGAAAAGTGTATCAAACCTTTTCTACTTGGTAAGTCCGATGACCAACTCTACCTTGTCAAATTAGGCAAGGAGAAAATCGACTACGAGCAGCATTTACGGATTCAAGCAGAGAAAGAACGCAAGAAAAGAGATAAAATCGCCAAGCAATACGCTGACAACCTCATTCTTGCCATGGGACCTGCAGAACGCGCTTATCAAGATTACTTTGGCTTTACAGAAACCTTGACCCAAGAAGAACGAAAATGGGAGAAAATCCTCTTTGGTAAAAATAGAGACGAACGGGCTATCAAGGCTAAACAAAACCAAAAGGAGCTGGAAAAGGATCAGCGTATTGCAAATCAAGATCCTATTGAACGAAAGCAGAAACAGACTTGGCTTCTTAATTCCTATTTTCGTGATTTGCCTGATGAAAAAGCCAGATTTTCTCGACTCTTACTAGAGTATCGAAAAAGTGGAGAAGTACCCTTTTCAGATGGTTACTTATCTGAGCATCTCATTGACTTTTTCTACAAGATGAAGGCCTTTGAGTTTGAGATTGCTCCAGAACAAGTCCGCGATTTTCTAAAAGAATGCCTTCAAGCAGAGGATCTATCATCAGCACAAGAAAGCTGGATTAGAGGGATTCTCCTCAATTGTCTTCATCCGTTCTTAAATAGGTTACTCATATAGAAAAAATCCTACCTTGTCTATGCATGGTAGGATTTAAGTATCTCCAAAGATGTACTGGTAAAGTTGGACGACTTTCTGAAAACATTGTGTGTCCATTCTTGTTATTTTTTGAGCATTTCGCATCCGAAAATCAAAGGTATACAGTTGAAATGGATTGACAGCGCCATCTACCTTATCCGACGAGACAGGAACGAGCAAGCCTTTTTCTGCCAAACGTTGTTGGCCATGAGTGATGGGACAGACAGCCACAAAACCAGTTTGCAAGGCATATTCTCTCCTAGAAACAACCAAGGCTGGTCGCCTTTTCTGAATTTCTCGACCGACTGATGGATCAAAGTCCAGCCAAATGATATCCTGCTTTTCAGGAATATAGTCAGATTTCGCTATCAAGTGACCTTACCCCTTCAAAATCATTTGTCATTCTCAAATCAGTAATCCCATCAAAAGGATCTTTCATTTTTGGAGCTAAGACAATGACTCCGTCAATCCCTTTGTAGACAACCATTTCTTGACCTTCTGTCATCCCCAAATTTTTCGGAATAGTCACAGTGAGAGAATTTCCTACCTTCCGAGTCTTTACTGTATTCATTGCTCTACCTCCACGAATTAGTATACACTAAGTATATACCTGTTAGCAAAAAAAGTCAAGTAAATCGTGACTGGCATCAAAGATGTTTCGGACCAATACTATTTGTCATTTATTGTGGTCAAAGCCTGTGCAAAAGTTCCTAATTTATGATAGAATAGATGGTAAGAGAGAAAACGTTTTTACTACGTTTTTTTAGTCGGAAAGGGAAATTTATGGCTACAATTCAATGGTTCCCGGGACACATGTCTAAGGCTCGGCGACAAGTTCAGGAGAATCTAAAATTTGTTGATTTTGTGACGATTTTGGTGGATGCTCGGCTACCTTTATCTAGTCAAAATCCTATGTTAAACAAGATTGTGGGTGATAAACCAAAACTCTTGATTTTAAATAAAGCGGACTTAGCAGATCCAGCAATGACCAAAGAATGGCGTCAGTATTTTGAATCACAGGGAATTCAAACTCTGGCTATCAACTCCAAAGAGCAAGTTACTGTAAAAGTTGTGACGGATGCTGCTAAAAAGCTCATGGCTGATAAGATTGCTCGCCAGAAAGAACGCGGTATCAAAATCGAAACCTTGCGTACCATGATTATCGGAATTCCAAATGCCGGTAAGTCAACTCTCATGAACCGTTTGGCTGGGAAAAAGATTGCGGTTGTCGGCAACAAACCAGGTGTTACCAAGGGGCAACAGTGGCTCAAAACCAACAAAGACCTTGAAATCCTAGACACACCAGGGATTCTCTGGCCTAAGTTCGAAGACGAAACTGTCGCTTTGAAACTAGCCCTAACAGGAGCAATTAAAGACCAGTTGCTTCCTATGGATGAAGTGACCATTTTTGGTCTCAATTATTTCAAAAAACATTATCCAGAAAAGCTAGCTGAACGCTTCAAACAAATGAAGATAGAAGAAGAAGCACCTGTTATCATCATGGATATGACCCGTGCCCTCGGTTTCCGTGACGACTACGACCGTTTTTACAGTCTTTTCGTGAAGGAAGTTCGTGATGGAAAACTCGGTAACTATACCTTAGATACATTGGACGACATTGATGACGACGATTAAAGAAATCAGAGAACTTCTTGCCACTGTTAAAGAATTAGACAATCCTCTTTTTCTAGAATTCGAAAAAGATCCTCGTTCTGGAGTTCAAAAGGAAATCAGCAAGCGTAAAAAAGCCATTCAGGCAGAACTGGATGAAAACCTTCGTTTGGAATCCATGCTTTCCTATGAAAAAGAACTTTATAAGCAAGGAGTGACCTTAATAGCAGGTGTTGACGAGGTCGGCCGCGGTCCTCTTGCTGGACCTGTAGTCGCTGCAGCGGTAATCTTACCTAAAAATTGTAAAATCAGAGGCCTCAACGATAGTAAAAAAATCCCCAAAAAGAAACATTTGGAAATTTATCAAGCCGTTCAAGACCAAGCTTTATCAATCGGGATTGGTATCATGGATAATCAGGTCATCGACCAAGTCAATATCTATGAAGCTACCAAACTAGCCATGAAGGAAGCAATCTCCCAGCTCAGTCCGCAACCTGAGCACCTCTTGATCGATGCCATGAAACTGGATTTGTCGATTTCCCAAACAGCAATCATCAAAGGAGATGCCAACTCCCTCTCCATCGCAGCAGCATCTATAGTGGCCAAGGTGACACGGGATGAATTGATGAAAGAATATGATCAGCAGTATCCTGGATATGATTTCGCTGCCAATGCTGGATATGGAACAGCTAAACATTTAGAAGGTCTCGAAAAACAAGGAGTTACTCCCATTCATCGGACCAGTTTTGAACCTGTCAAAACACTGGTTTCAACTAAAAAAGACAAGTAAGAGGAAATGATTATGGAGGAACAGTCAGAAACATTCAGTTCCAAGAAAGAATTTGCCTTTGCCTCAAGCACCATATTATCCCAAGTTGGACGAGGAATCATTGTTGGTCTCGTCGTCGGGCTAATCGTCGGATCTTTTCGTTTCTTAATCGAAAAAGGCTTCCACCTGATACAAGGACTCTATCAAGATCAAGCGCACCTAGTGCGCAATCTTTTTATCATTAGTCTATTTTATTTAATTGTTAGCTGGCTCAGTGCCAAACTAACTCGGTCAGAGAAAGATATCAAAGGTTCAGGAATTCCTCAAGTCGAAGCTGAACTAAAAGGTCTCATGACTCTCAACTGGTGGGGCATTCTCTGGAAAAAATATATTTTAGGTATTCTTGCAATTGCCAGTGGACTTATGTTAGGACGAGAAGGGCCAAGTATTCAACTTGGAGCGGTTGGTGGTAAAGGTATTGCCAAGTGGCTCAGATCCAGCCCAGTAGAGGAACGTTCCTTGATTGCAAGTGGGGCTGCTGCAGGACTAGCAGCTGCCTTTAATGCACCAATCGCAGGTCTCCTCTTTGTTATAGAAGAAGTTTACCACCATTTTTCACGCTTTTTCTGGGTCTCAACTCTAGCAGCTAGTCTCGTATCAAACTTTGTCTCACTACTCATATTTGGCCTAACACCCGTACTGGATATGCCAGACAACATTCCTCTCATGACCCTAGACCAGTATTGGATTTACCTCCTTATGGGAGTTTTTCTCGGGCTATCAGGTTTTCTCTATGAGAAAGCTGTACTCAATGTCGGTCGAGTTTATGACTGGATTGGTCAAAAAATCCATTTGGATAAAGCTTATTATCCAATCTTGGCCTTTATCCTCATCCTACCAGTCGGGATTTTCTTGCCACAAATCCTTGGTGGTGGGAATCAGGTCGTTCTTTCTCTAACTGAGCAAGATTTTAGTTTCCAAGTTCTATTAGTTTACTTTTTGATCCGCTTTATCTGGAGCATGATTAGTTATGGAAGTGGCCTTCCAGGAGGAATTTTCCTACCAATTTTGGCGCTTGGTTCCTTACTTGGTGCCCTAGTTGGCGTCATTTGTGTTAATCTTGGACTTGTTAGTCAGGAACAATTTCCAATATTTATTATTTTAGGAATGAGTGGCTACTTTGGAGCAATATCCAAGGCTCCCTTAACTGCTATGATACTCGTAACTGAGATGGTAGGTGATATTCGCAATCTCATGCCACTTGGTTTAGTGACCTTAGTCGCATACATTGTCATGGATCTACTCAAGGGTGCTCCAGTCTATGAGGCCATGCTAGAAAAAATGCTGCCAGAAGAAGCAACAGACGAAGGAGAAGTAACACTAATTGAAATTCCTGTTTCAGATAAAATAGCAGGAAAACAGGTTCACGAGCTCAACTTGCCACATAACGTACTCATCACCACCCAAGTCCATAATGGTAAGAGCCAAACAGTTCACGGCTCAACCAGAATGTATCTTGGAGATATGATTCACCTAGTTATTCCAAAAAGTGAAATTGGGAAAGTCAAAGATTTGTTATTGTAGAAGTTTTTACATAATTTATGTTATGTGAAAATGAATTTCTTAATTAAATACACTAGAAAACCGATTCTCAGTAATGAGATCGGTTATTTTTTCCTGTAAAGCTATTTCACATACAAGTAATTGAACTTTGGTAAAAATAAGACTATAATTAAGTTAGAAATGATAAAGCATAAAGCTAGAAAGGAGTTTACTGTATCAAATCTGAACAGTAAGATTAAAATCATGAAAAAGAAAACAATAGCAATTATACAATGTATTTTGTATCTCATAGCTCCTTATATAGCTCTTCAGTTATGTAGAATGAACAGAAGTTTCGTTACTGATTTTTATTTTCCTTATTCTGCTGACTATTTCATTCTGGTTTAGTATTTGGAAACTAGAAAAAGCACTAGATAATGATTCACAATAATAACTCCAAAGACTTAGATCTGTGTATGTATTTCGTAGATCTAAGTCTTTTTCTATTCTTTGAAAACTCCCATAACATCTTTCCGAAAAACTATAATTTTCTTGAAAAATATATAAGTCTATGCTATACTACTAGTAGACTAATTTAGGGAGAAAATCATGAAACGTGAGATTTTACTAGAACGAATCGACAAACTAAAACAAATCATGCCCTGGTATGTTCTGGAATACTACCAATCTAAGCTTGCTGTTCCTTATAGTTTTACAACCTTGTACGAATATCTCAAGGAATATGATCGATTTTTCAGCTGGGTTTTAGAGTCTGGGATTTCAAATGCTGATAAAATTGCTGATATTCCTTTATCTGTCTTGGAAAACATGTCAAAGAAAGATATGGAATCCTTTATCCTTTATCTTCGAGAGCGTCCTTTGCTCAATGCTAATACAACCAAACAAGGCGTTTCACAGACAACCATCAATCGAACCTTATCAGCACTTTCCAGTCTTTACAAATATCTAACTGAGGAAGTTGAAAACGACCAAGGGGAACCCTATTTCTATCGCAATGTAATGAAGAAAGTTTCAACCAAGAAAAAGAAAGAAACACTTGCTGCTAGAGCTGAAAACATCAAGCAAAAACTTTTTTTGGGTGATGAAACTGAGGGGTTTCTAACTTATATCGACCAAGAGTACCCTCGACAACTCTCAAATCGCGCTCTCTCATCATTCAATAAAAATAAAGAACGTGATTTAGCTATTATTGCCCTTCTCTTGGCGTCTGGTGTCCGCTTATCTGAAGCTGTTAATCTGGATCTAAGAGATCTCAATCTCAAGATGATGGTTATTGATGTCACTCGAAAAGGTGGCAAACGTGACTCGGTTAATGTCGCTGCTTTCGCCAAGCCTTATCTAGAAAATTATCTCGCCATTCGGAATCAACGCTATAAGACAGAAAAAACAGATACAGCACTCTTTCTGACACTCTACCGAGGTGTTCCCAATCGTATCGATGCTTCCAGTGTTGAAAAAATGGTCGCAAAGTACTCTGAGGACTTCAAAGTTCGTGTAACACCCCATAAACTCCGCCATACCCTAGCAACTAGGCTCTATGATGCAACTAAATCTCAAGTTTTGGTCAGCCATCAGCTAGGCCACGCAAGCACACAAGTCACTGATCTCTATACCCATATCGTTAACGATGAACAGAAAAATGCGTTGGATAGCTTGTGAGATACATAATATAAATTATGTAATATCTTTAGTCTAGAAAAAGAGCGTAGATCTTTGATAGAATTTTACGCTCTTCTATTCTCTCTATAAAAACTCAATCCAATAATTTCTGTGGGGTTCGATAATAACTGGCTTCCCCCAAAATGATTTTAGATAGGCCAAGTTTGCAGGGGTGATCGGTCCTTTTTCACCATTGTACTTCTCTGCACTCTCTTCCGTTAAAAAGCATTTAACTGCTTCATATGGTGTACCATCGCTCGCTATTCGATCAATCCCTAAATAAGCAATCTCATCACCGGCTTTTGGAAAATCTCTAAATAGTTTACCAATAAAATAAACCGTCTTATCTTTCATTAATTCATAAGCCTTACTATTTTCTAGTCTGTTATTCGCTACAGCGTACATAATACAAAAACTATCCACGATATCTTTCAAAGGCATTAATTCTTCTTTATTGACCATAATTTCGTCGGGAGCAAGCCCACCAATGATTAAGTTTTTATAGTGAGGTTGCTGAATGATATTATCTAAAGCCATTCCTAATGGTAGTTGGACAGCTTGATAGCCTAATGGTTCTAGCTCTTGATTTTTCTGGTCATGGTGTCCTTGTGTGATACTGATATTTAAATCATAAGGACTGGTAGATTGTTGCTTCTTAAAAAAAGCCACTACGATACGATCTAACTGTTCAAATAGACCAAGATTTTCAACTGGAACTTTCATCATTGAATTTGATCCCCTTTTTGCTTCAGACTTCCTCTATATTCTACACTCATTATTTTTGAATATCAAGTTTAAGATAAAAATGTCTGGGACAAATGTCTAACTTTAAATATAAAAAGCGAACAAAATCAGTTATCTGACACTCAGAATTCTGTCTTGTTCGCTTTTTTGTCTAATCTATCGATTTTTAAAATTTATAATAAAGAATTTCTAAAATCAAAATCTTTTTGTCCCAGCCTCTTTTAATTTATTCAACCACAGCCTCTGCAATTTCTTCTGCAGTAATTCCTGCGAAATAACGGCCTAAATTAATCGTTTGAAGGGCTTTAAGGACATCTTCGCGTTCGTATTTCACGCCGCGAAGGACATCTTCTACAGCTGCAACGTCTTCGATACCAAAGAAGTCACCATAAATCTTGATATCTTGGATTTTTGATTCGAGAACATTGGCAAAGATTTCGACTTTACCACTAGTGAATTTTGTACCACGACGGACGTTAAACTCAGGTGATTTACCATAGTTCCAGTCCCAAGTTCCAAACTTGGTATCCTTGATGCGATTGATTTCAGCCAATTCTTCCTCAGAAAAAACGTATTCTGTCATTTCTGGGTACTCTTTTTTCATGTATTCCAATAGCAAATCACGGAATTCTTCAACTGTGATCTTTTCTGGTAATTCATCGATAATATTGGTTACACGAGCACGGACAGATTTCACACCTTTTGATTCAAATTTATCTTTTGAAACCTTGAGGGCGTTAGCAAGGACTGATAAATCAACGTCAAATAACAAGCAACCGTGGTGCATGATACGCCCATTAATATAAGCTTGGGCATTACCACAGAATTTTTTGCCATCAATCTCAAGGTCATTACGGCCTGTGAATTCAGCCTTAACACCTAGTTGAGCCAAGGTATTGATAACTGGAGTTGAGAAGCTCTTGAAGTCAAAGGCCTTGTTTTCATCTTCTTTTGAAATGATGGTGTAGTTGAGGTTGTTTAAATCGTGATAAACAGCTCCACCGCCACTGATACGGCGGACTACCTCAATACCATTTTCTCGAACATAATCACGGTTGATTTCTTCGATAGTATTCTGGTGACGTCCAACAATGATAGATGGCTTGTTAATCCAAAGAAGGAAGATTTGATCCTCATCTAGTAAGTGTTTAAAGGCATATTCTTCCAAGGCGATATTAAATGCAGTGTCGTTTGAATGATTGATAATGTATTTCATAGTATTTCCAAAAATTTAGTTTTTAAATTCTGTTTATAGCAATCCAATTTTCTAAAGTGGTAAAAAGAAATGTAACGTGTTATCGTTACATTTCTCGGAAAAATTGAGACAAGAGGCTCAATTTTTAGGCATGGAACTCTAGTAGAGGTCGCTGCCGTCCGTACTACTTTAAGAAAATTTAGTTGAAAAACTTATTTATTTTTTCTTTGGTGAATGGATGGCCATTCCTAGAACATCTGCAAATGCTTCGTACATCACTTCAGAGTAGGTTGGGTGTCCGTGGATGGTCTTAAGCATTTCTTCAACAGTGATTTCCATTTCGATGATGCTTGATGCCTCATTGATCAATTCTGCGGCTGCAGGACCGATGATATGAACACCAAGGATTTCTCCGTATTTCTTATCTGCAATGACTTTTACGAAACCTTGAGCAGCATCCGATGCAATAGCACGTCCATTCGCAGCAAAGTTGAATTTACCGATGGCTACATCGTATTTCGCACGAGCTTGTTCTTCAGTTAGACCTACTGCTGCTACTTCAGGAAGAGTGTAGATGGCTGCAGGAGTCAAGTTAAGTTTCGCTACAACGTGATTTCCTTTAAGCGCATTTTCAGCTGCTACTTCACCCATACGGAAGGCTGCGTGGGCTAACATCTTGGTACCATTGATATCACCTGGTGCATAGATACCTGGAACAGAAGTTTCCATGTATTCGTTGACCTTGATGCGACCACGATCCAATTCAAACTCAACTTCGCCAATACCTTCAAGGTCTGGAACACGACCGATTGAAAGAAGTGCTTTGTTTGCGATGATATCGTCTTTTCCTTCAACCTTGATACGAAGTTGACCATTTTCCTCGATGATTTCTTGCAGTTTTGTACCTGTTAAGATGGTCATACCTTTACGCTCAAGAATCAAGCGAAGATTCTTAGAAACTTCCGCATCCATAGCTGGAACGATACGGTCCATCATTTCAATAACAGTTACTTTTGAACCAAATGTCATGAAGGCTTGGCCGAGTTCGATACCGACAACCCCACCACCGATGATTACGAGGCTCTCTGGCACTTCGTTCATTTCAAGAATGTCATCACTTGTCATCACAAGTGATGATTCCATACCAGGAACGTTAATCTTGCTGACTTTTGAACCACCAGCAAGGATGATTTTCTTGGTTTCAAGCAATTCTGAACCATTAACTAAGACATTCTTGTCTTTAGTGATGGTACCAATTCCTTTATGAACAGTAACTCCGTAGCTACGAAGAAGACCTGCAACTCCACCAACCAAAGTATTAACAACCTTAGACTTGGTTTCAAGGAGTTTGTCCATATCAACAGTGAAGTTTGGATTTTCTATGACGATACCACGGCTTGCTGCATGACCGATATTTTCGATGATTTCAGCGTTGTGAAGGTAGGTCTTCGTTGGAATACAGCCACGGTTCAAGCAGGTTCCACCGAGTTCTGATTTTTCAACAAGGGCAATCTTACCACCAAGTTGGGCAGCTTTAATGGCTGCAACATAACCAGCAGGACCTCCACCAATCACAACGATATCAAAAGCATCATCGCTCTTACCATCGTCGTTTGAGGCACTAGCTGCAGGTGCAGGTTTTGATTCTGGCGCAACTGTTCCAGCAGTTGGGATGTTTTCCCCTTCTTCGCCAAGGTAACCGATAACTTCAGTTACTGGAACAGTTTCACCATCTCCTTTGAGGATGGCAATCAAGTATCCATCTTCTTCGGCTTCCAATTCCATGCTGACTTTGTCAGTCATGATTTCCAAAAGGATTTCTCCTTCTTTTACAAATTCTCCGACTTTTTTATTCCATTGGACGATTTGTCCTTCTGTCATATCCACGCCGGCTTTTGGCATAATTACTTCTAAGGCCATGTCTTACTTCCTTTATCTAAATCTCTAAAATACAATAGCTGACTTAAACCAACATTGAGATTGGATTCTCAATCAAGGCTTTCAAGTCTTTCATAAACTTAGCACCAGCCATACCATCTACGACACGGTGGTCAATAGTTAAACCAAGACTCATGATTGGGCGAATGACAATCTCACCATTGACAACTACAGGTTTCTCAACTGTTGAGCTCACCCCGAGGATAGCTGAGTTTGGTTGGTTAATAATCGGACCAAAGGACTGAACGCCAAACATTCCCAAGTTACTGATTGTGAAGGTTGAATTTTGCAGTTCGCTTGGAGCCAATTTACCATCCAGAGTACGACCAATCACATCCTTGAAGGCTACAACCAACTCTGAAAGACTCATCTTTTCAGCATTATACACAACAGGTGTCATCAATCCGTTATCCATCCCAACTGCCATAGCAAGGTTGACATAGTTGTGAGTGACAATGGTCTTACCATCTTCAGTCAATGAAGCGTTGATGTATGGGTGTTTCATCAATGTCTTAACAACAGCCAGTGAAAGAAGGTCTGTAACCGTTACTTTCTTACCAGTTGCTTCCATGATTGGATCAAGAACCTTCTTACGAAGGGCCAACATTTCTGACATATCGACATCGTAGTTGAGTGTGAAGGTTGGCGCAGTTAGGTAGGATTCAACCATACGTTGGGCGATAACCTTACGCATTGGTGTCATTGGAATACGCTCAATCTCACCATAAGGAGTGATAGTATCTGGAACTTCTTCCACTTTTTCGATTTGAGCAGGAGACTTGATGGTATCGTTTTCGATATTTTCAGGAAGCAAGGCCAAAACATCCTTCTTCATGATTTTACCACGATGACCCGTTCCTTGGATTTCCTGCCAAGCAATGTTATGTTCGAGGGCAATTCGTTTTGCAAGTGGCGAAATGCGAACCACGTTTGTGTCTTTATAAGTTTCCACGTCTTCTTTGTGGACACGACCGTTTGCACCTGAGCCAGAAACGTCGTAGAGATTGATCCCTAGATCATCCGCTAACTTTCTAGCCGCAGGAGTCGCTCTTAGCTTGTCATCAGCCATGACCTCTCCAATTCTATACTAAGATATTAAGGACGAAGAGGGCAATGAAAAAATAGGAGATTGACGATGTGTTCGATGAACACAAGGAAATCTATCTTTTTTTCGCAGACCTCCGTCCGAATTCAATTACAACTCTACAAGTAACTTGGACACGGAACGTGTCTTAAGTTACTAAAGTTAAAAATCTCTAAAATCTTACATAATTTAATTTATGCAAGATTATTCTTTGTTATATGTCTTACGGACTGCTTCTTTGATGCTTTCAACTGTTGGAATCATTGCATTTTCTAGATTTTGTGCGTAAGGCATTGGCACATCTTCTCCGGCGCAACGGCGGATTGGTGCATCTAGATAGTCAAATGCTTCTGATTCTGAAATAATTGCTGAAATCTCGCCGATATAGCCACTTGTTTTGTGGGCATCGTTGACCAGAACGACCTTTCCAGTCTTCTTAACTGAGTTAATGATGATATCCTTATCAAGCGGTACAAGGGTACGTGGGTCCACAATTTCAACCGAAATTCCTTCTTCTGCCAATTCTTCAGCTGCTTGAACCACACGGCGAAGCATTTTTCCATAAGTAACAACTGTTACATCTGTACCTTGGCGTTTGATTTCCCCAACTCCAAGTGGGATTGTGTAGTCTGGATCAACTGGCACTTCCCCTTTTTGGTTAAATTCTGACTTGTACTCAAGAATGATAACAGGATTGTTGTCTCGGATAGAAGACTTAAGAAGTCCTTTCATGTCCGCAGGTGTTCCAGGTGCCACAACCTTAAGTCCAGGAATGTGAGTAAACCAAGACTCTAAAGATTGCGAGTGCTGGGCTGCAGAACCGACACCGTTACCAGCTGCACATCGAACTGTCATTGGAACCTGACCTTTACCACCAAACATATAACGTGTTTTAGCAGCTTGGTTGACGATATTGTCCATGGCTATAACCGAGAAGTCCATAAAGGTCATATCAACGATTGGGCGAAGTCCTGTCATAGCTGCTCCCGCTGCTGCTCCAGAGATGGCAGCTTCAGAAATCGGACAGTCACGGATACGTTCTGGACCAAATTCTTCGAGCATTCCAACAGAAGTTCCGAAGTCTCCTCCGAAGACACCGACGTCTTCTCCCATCAAGAATACATTTTCATCGCGACGCATTTCCTCAGACATAGCAAGGATAATGGTGTCACGGAAGGACATTGTTTTTGTTTCCATTTTATCTCTTTCTCCTTAGTCTGCGTAAATATCTTCAAATGCCGATTCTAGTGGTGGGAATGGGCTTTCTTCTGCAAATTTAACAGAGGCTTCTACTGCTTCCTTGACTTGTGCTTGAATTTCTTCCAATTCTTCTGCACTTGCAATATTGTTTTCAATGAGGTATTTTCGAAGATTTTCGATTGGGTCTTTTTGTTTCCACAATTCCACTTCTTCACGGGTACGATATTTACCAGGGTCAGATGATGAGTGGCCAAGCCATCGATAAGTTACACTTTCAATCAAGACTGGGCCATTGCCACCACGAACATGGTCTACGGCTTTCTTAAATCCTTCATAGACGTCGATGACATTGTTTCCATCTTCGATGAACATTCCAGGAATTCCATAAGCTGCGCTACGATGATGGATATGTTCCACGTTAGTCATTTTCTTGATATCCGCAGAGATCCCATAACCGTTGTTAATGCAGTAGAAAATAACTGGGAGTTTCCAAATAGAAGCCATGTTCACTGCTTCGTGGAAAACACCTTCGTTGGTCGCACCATCTCCAAAGAAGCAGACGACGATTTTATCAGTATGTTGCATTTGCTGACTAAGGGCTGCGCCAACAGCGATTCCCATACCACCACCAACGATACCATTGGCACCGAGGTTACCAGCATCAAGGTCGGCAATGTGCATAGATCCACCTTTACCTTTACAAGTTCCAGTGTATTTGCCAAGGATTTCAGCCATCATTCCGTTGAGGTCAATTCCTTTGGCAATAGCTTGTCCGTGACCACGGTGGTTTGAGGTAATTAGATCATCTGGATTGAGAGCCAACATAGCACCCACGTTAGCTGCCTCTTCTCCAACAGAAAAGTGCGTCATTCCTGGCACTTTTCCTTTCTTTACTAATTGTGCAATTTTTAAGTCCATACGACGGATTTCTTCCATCTTACGGAACATCTCTAGCAAAAGATTTTTATCTAAAGTTGACATAATCTTGCCTTTCTAACATTGTTCTTACCTTACTATTCTACCGTTTTTACTATACACTGTCAAAGTATTTGTTAAGAAAAATTCACAAAACACAAAAAAGAAACCCCGAAAAAACAGGGATTTTCTTTAATTAGATTATTTTTTCACAAACTTGTTTTCAATTTATTTTCCAAAAATTAGTTGATTTTTTTCATAATCGTTTGCAAGCGCCATTGATAGAGTATAGCACTAACGACTAAACTCGCTATTAAACCAATCCAGTAAGAATAGGCTCCCAAAGTTGTTACTTGGTCTAAGAATAAGCCTAATGGAATGGACACCGCCCAGTAAGCAATTACTCCAAGATAAAAGGGAACAACCGTGTCCTTATAACCTCTGAGAATTCCTTGCAAAGGAGCTGCAACAGTGTCAGCTAACTGGAAAAATAGACTATAAGTTAGAAAGGTAGATGTTAATTTAATGAAGTCAGGATTATTTCCATATAAACTGGCTACGACATCTCTCAAGATATAGAGGAAGCTTAAGGTAAAACCTGCAAATATCAAGGCTATCCAACGACCAATTTTGATATAGGTCTTAGCATCATCAAAACGCTTAGCTCCAACCTCATAAGAAACAACTATGGCCATGGCAGAAGAAATACTCATGGGAAAAGCATACATGAGTGTCGAGAAGTTCATGGCTGACTGGTGACTGGCAATAATCATAGACGAAAACTTAGCCATAATCAAACCAACGACAGAAAAAATAATCACCTCAGCAAAAACAGTTCCACCGATTGGTAGACCTAAGCGAATCCCTTCTTTAATCTTTACTAGATCAAGCGGAAGCGGTTTTTCCAAATGAAACTCTTTTAACTTTTCTTGCTTTAAAAGAATGATGACAGAGATTCCGAGAAGACACCAGTAAGCCAGGGAAGTACCTAAGCCTGCTCCTGCTCCACCTAACTCTGGAAACCCAAAGGCACCGTAGATCAATAAATAGTTAAATCCACAATTTAAAGGTAGCAGTAAGAGCATGAGATACATAGATAGTTTGGTCAAACCAAGAGAATCTAACAATGACCGAATGACACTGAAAAGCAACAAGGGAATAATTCCAATAGACAAGTACCAAAGATAGGAAACTGCAACTGCCGCCACCTGAGATTCTAGTCCAATATGGTTTAAGACAGGCGGCGCTAAGAATACTACCATGCCAAGCAAAACCAAAGACAGTCCGAAAGCCAAGTAGATAAATTGGTAAAAGTCAGATGCAACTTCTTCCTTTTTACCTCGTCCTAGATGATGGCCTATAATGGGAACCATGGCCGAAACAATCCCTGTTAAAAAAGTAAAGAAAGGATTCCATAGACTCGTTGCAGTTGATACTCCTGCCAAGTCCATGGTATTGTACTGCCCCGTCATGGTTGTATCGACAAAAGAGGCAGAATAATTGGCAAACTGATAAATCAGGATAGGGAAAAATATCTTAAGAAATAAGATAAACTTATCTTTAAATTGATGGGTTGGATACATGAACGCTCTCTATTCTTTTCAATTTAAGAGCAGAGTCCCATCTAGTTTTGATAGACGATTTGTCCCTTACAGATAGTATACTTGACCTGCCCTTTTAAAGTTTCCCCGATAAATGGAGAATTAGCTGATTTTGAAGCGAAGTTTGGACCAACAGTACGATCAGCCTTGTCATCAAAGATAGTGATATCCGCTGGACCATTTTCAGCTAAGTAGCCTGCTTCAAAGTTATAAAGTTTGGCTGGATTGACAGTCATTTTTTCTAGCAATTCCATTAAGCTTAGCTCACCAGCTTCCACCAAATAAGTCAAGCCGAGAGATAGAGAGGTTTCCAAACCAGTCATACCAGATGGCGCTTTGGTGATATCTTCTACATTTTTCTCATCTGCATGGTGAGGCGCGTGGTCTGTCGCAATCACAGTGATGACGCCTGACTTGAGGCCCTCGATAACGGCACGGCGGTCTGACTCCAAACGAAGCGGAGGGTTCATTTTGGCATTGCTACCTTGAGTTAAAAGAAGAGTTTCTGTCTTAGAAAAATGTTGTGGTGCCACTTCTGCTGTGACTTGGGCCCCCAAACCTTGAGCAAACTCTACTACCTTGACACTTTCTTCCTTAGATAAATGCTGGATGTGAACATGGGCCTTAGTTGCATGGGCAATCATGACATCACGCGCAATCATAGCGTATTCTGCTACACCTGTCGCACCACAGATCTTGAAGTGGTCTTTAGCGATGTTTTCGTTGAAGCCAAGAATTCCATTCAAACCAGGATCTTCCTCGTGAAGACAAACAAAGGTACCTAGTTTCTTGGCGTTTTCCAAGGCTTCTTTGAGAACCTTGCTACTTTCAAGCGGGATACCGTCATCTGAGAAACCAACTGCTCCAGCTTCCAAAAGTGCCTTAAAGTCAGTTAAGTCTTGGCCATTAAAATTCTTAGTAATGGTCGCAACCGTCTTAACATTGATTTTCTCTTTAGCAGCTGACTGAAGAACTTCTTGCAAAGTCTCCACGTCTGAGATGGTTGGATTGGTATTAGCCATCATGACGACCGTTGTAAAACCACCTGCAGCGGCTGCTAGAGCACCAGTATGGATATCCTCCTTGTGGGTCTGACCAGGTTCACGAAAATGAACATGAATATCCACGAGTCCAGGCGCAACTACAAGCCCAGTAGCATCAATCAGTTCTGCTCCTTCTTCCTTAATTTCAGGCGCAATTTTGACAATTTTCCCATCTTGGACCAAAACATCACACACTTGATCCAAACCAGACTTGGGATCCATTACACGACCATTTTTGATTAGTAACATCTGCTTTCTCCTTTATTCATAGAAATCAACTTGAGTATCCAACAATTTATCCCCATCATAAACAAACTTAGCTGAAAAGAAGGGTTTGTCCTCTAAAAGCCACTCAACAAAGGTGTGATCACCCTCCCAAGTCGGCTTGCTCAAAACTTCATCATAGGGAACCCATTCCAGCGTCCCCTCATTGCAGTCAATCAAGTCCCCCTCAAACTCCGTTACCTTAAAAACATAGGTGTACCAGTCTAAATCAGGCGTGAACTCAGGAAAAGTGATAACGCCTTTTAGCACAGGCTTACCTTTCAAACCTGTTTCTTCGAAGATTTCACGCGCTGCGCATTCTTGAGGTGTCTCCCCTCGCTCTAACTTACCACCCACACCAATCCATTTGCCTTCATGGACATCATTCGGCTTCTTATTACGATGCAGCATGAGCAGTTCTTTTCCGTTATCAATGTAGCAAATCGTCGCTAACTGAGGCATATTCTCTCCTTATCTAAGCCAATCAATTGGCACTTGTCCTGTCTCTTTTAAAAATGCATTAGCCTTAGAAAAAGGCTTGGAACCCCAAAATCCTCTGAAAACAGATAAAGGACTGGGATGGGCTGATTCGATAATCAAGTGGTGAGGATTGGTAACCAAGGACTTCTTCTTGCGTGCATAAGCGCCCCAGAGTACAAAGACCACTGGCCTATCCAGATTATTGACAACCTGAATCACAGCATCTGTAAAAGGCTCCCATATCAGCCCAGCATGACCATTGGCCTGGCCGGCAGGAACGGTCAAACAGGCATTGAGAAGTAAAACTCCTTGCTCAGCCCAAGCTGTCAAATCATGAGATTTCTTAACGCCAAGATCATCTGCTAATTCTTTCAGAATATTTTGCAAGGATGGCGGAGCTGGAATGGTATCCGGTACAGAAAAACTCAAACCCTGCGCCTGACCTTGCCCGTGATAGGGGTCTTGCCCTAGAATCACCACCTTAACTTCTTCAAGCGGTGTAGTCAATAGAGCCTGAAAAACTTTTTCCTTGGGTGGATAAACAGTTCCCTGAGCATAGACCTGGTTCATAAATTGATTGATTTTCCCGAAATACCCCTCAGGTAATTGCTCCTTAATCAAAGCATGCCAAGATGAGTGTTGCATCGCCAACTCCTTCGTTTTTACTGCTTCTATTATAGCAAAAAGTGGCTATCTAAACCACTTTTTACAGTTTATCCAAACAATCCAGCAAGTCTTGGTAAGAATGAGCTTCATAAGTCGGCTGGGCTTGTGTATTATTTTCCAGATGATGGGGATTGTACCAGATAGTATCAATACCAGCATTATTGCCACCTTGGATATCGGCGGTTAGAGAATCTCCAATCATCAGCGCCTTTTCTTTGATGAAGCCTTCAATCTGTTGACCGATTTTTTCATAGAATAGTGCGTCAGGCTTTTGTGTTTGCAATTGCTCGGAGATAAAGACTTGGTTGAAATAGGGAGCCAGACCAGATTGAGCCAAACGTCCTGTCTGAATGGCAGTAATCCCATTTGTCGCAGCGTATAGCTCATAATCTCTCTCGATGAGGCTGTCCAAGAGTTCATGAGCACCCGAAAGAGTTTGCCCCTGTTGGGCTAAGTAAAATTGGTAACGCTGGGCAAGTAACATACCGTCTTTTTCCTGTCCGAAATAGGCAAATAAACGAGAAAAGCGCGTGTTGACCAGCTCTTGTTTACTAATTTTCTTTTGCTCCAAGTCCTTCCAGAGAGCATTGTTCATTGGAACGTAATAGTCTTTGTAGGCTTGAATATCCGCAACTCCTTCTTCTTTTAGAAGTTGCGTCAGAGCCACATCCTCAGCAGTATCGAAATCAAGCAAGGTATGGTCAAGGTCGAAGAGTAGAAATTTGTAGGGCAATTTGAAGTTTTCCTTTCTATGTGAGAACAAGTTACTAGTATTTATTAGGGAAATATTCTTTTCCCAACTGCCATAAATACTGATCAATCTCTTTAAGATTAAATTCTTCTAATCCGTAGTATTCTCTAAAAGCAATAATTATATTTTTAAATTCTTGATAATCTTTTAGGTCTGCATTCTTAAGGTTGAAAAATTTATCTGTTTTTCTAAAATATTTTAATACCTTTTCTACATAGCTATCATAAATAGGGTATTCGTTAGGATTATGATGAGAACAGTATTTGGTAGAAAAAGAATAAAACTTTCTAGTGACTCCATTAATAGTAACATTTTGAATTTCCTTGACTAAAGTTACATCACCTTGTCTCAACCTCTCATCAATTTTAAGACTTAGAATATGTTCTGCAACTGGATAAACTGAAAAAATATTGGTAAAAGCTCAAAAAATAATTTATCTAAAGCATCTTCTTGCAACTGATAATTTTTAAGATTTTTCCACGTTTTCAAGTATTTTCCTACTTCAATGGCTGACGGTTTAGATATAACAATATCTGATTTCTGTCTTCTTATAGTTAATTTGCATACTTACCTCACTTAAAGTAGTTGTTAAAATAATTGATAGATTTATTATAGCATATTACAAAACGAATGGGTAAGCTCTTTATTCGTCTCTACCCCAACTCCTTGGCTATTCTGCTTTTTTCAAGTTTTCCCTTAGTAATTCGTTTCCATAAAACAAGTGGGTTCAAACTATAAGATAGACGTACAAGGAAATAATTAACCCATTCGATAAGGGCAAAAAGCTGTATTAGTGTGGCTATAATACCCACTTGGACACTCGGTGTATTCCAGACAATAAAAGGAAATCCTGAAATAAGTAAAACAAAGTCTAGTATTCTGAAACCACCATATAATTTGGGGACACTTCTACTACCAAACTGAGGTTTCGACAGTCTTCTAATCAAGATTGCCCAGTAAATTGAACCTTGAAGTAAAATAAATGTCAGTAAAGACAAAGGATAGAGAATGGTTGCTAGACTATTCCAATCACCAAGTCGATTTTTCAAAAGGAAAAAACAAAACCAAAAGGATAGGACCGCTGTGAACTCTCCCAAACAAAGGGACACCAACTCTTTTCTAACTTTCTTTTTTTGTATTTTCATCATCTCACCCATCTATCTATCATCCTATATCAGAAAAAAGCCATTCGAGGCATTTTCTAGTCAAGATTTCTCAGAATCAAGACATTCTAAGCATCGAACAGCTCTATTACTTTAATATAAATGCAATTCTAAGTTTAGAATTACATTTATATATGTGTTTTAGATCTGTTCTAAATCTATGACAGCCTTAAATTTTAATTTTTGAAGGATTCTAAAGCTAGAAGAGCTCTAAAATCACGAGCACTAAGCTATTCGAAACTTAGAAGAACCTTTGGTGAATTTCAATAGAACTTCAACTAGCTACTCTTACAATTTCTCTGATGAGCTTTGAGTTTTTTCATAGCCCAATCATAGTGACTGGATGTGGCACTCACAAAGTAGGAGCCTAAACTTGTCCCTCCTGTACACTTATAGACACCTTTGGTAAAGAGTTCGTCATTGCTAAAGTCTTCCAGCAACTCTAACACCTCTCTATGCGATTGCTCTAGTAGCCTAGTCGCTTCTTCTAAAGACGTTTTCTGGTGCTTCTTCCAAATAGCGACATTCATTCTCCCATAAGTTTTCCAATTATAAGGTTCAGGGAGAAAAGGTCTTTCATGACCCTTTTGATTGGAATGTATCCAGGTCAAAAGAAACTGATGCCATTCACAGAGATGGATCAGAACATCTCTTAGATTTTTATCTCTTTTCCAGTGAGCTTCTTTTTTCTTTTGGTCTTTTGAAAAATCAAAAGGAGTCTGTAGTTCCTCTTCACTTAATTTAGATATAAAGTGATTGAGCTTTTCATAGTTTTCCTTAGAGGCTAGCACTAATTCCTCTTTCGTTCTTGGTCTAGGCATAGGAGTTCTCCCTTCATTTTTAAGTTGGATATGCTATTTCCTCACTTCATTATACCATAATCAAAATGCAGTCCTTCATTTTACGAAAAACTGCTTTTACTACCTATTTTTAATGCTTAGAGTCATCTCTAGGCCTGTTACTTTACATATAAATCTCTAAAGCGGTCATCCACTTCAGCTATCTGATAGAGCAAGTGGGCTAGTTCTTGGTAATCTTCTTTTAAACACGAAAGGTGGGCTTGACCAAATAAAGAAGCTAATTCCTCTTTTAATCTTGCCCCTTCGGGATCATGGTCTTTTAAAAATCGACTAAGATAGAGATTTCGAACAGCAGCAAGTTTAAAGCTGAAATACTGATGCAATTGCTTTTGCTCCGTATTTAAGCCGTTTTCAGCAATTGCTTTTGCATAACATTCCAAGACATTACTTTGTCCATCCAGATATCTGGTCCTCATAATCCTCGCCGTTTCTTGATAGATTTGAGTTTGACTTGGACTCTTGACCTTCCTAAAATTTCCCCACATGGAGTATGCTCCACGCTTATAGTCAATAGCTTCCGCCTTCCAAGCTTCTAAAAAGTCATTAAAAGCAACCTTCATACAGGCAAAACCAGCTGGATCATGCAAATAGAGATACTGACCATCAACAGCATACACTGTTACAAAGTGATCTACACCATAAAGCATTGTGTGATTTGGATTGTAAGTCAAGTGGCCAATATCAAGAGGTCCCAGTACGACTGGTCCTTTGGACAGAAACGTTTCCAACTTTCCTTTAATCTCTTCCAAATCTACTTCCGTTCCATCTTTTAGATAGAAATCCTCATAGTCAAAACCTAGTATCTTTAAGGAATGGGAGATGGAAAGGTCTGGCATTCCATTATCAAAGAATACTAGAGGGTGCTGCTTATCTTCCTTTACGATACTAGCGCCATTTCCTATCACCATAATTGCCTCTAAAAACTCTGCTTTAAAGTCATAACCATAGGCGTCGAGTGCCATTGCCAATGAATAGCTATAGCAAAGTGATACATCGCCAAAATACATCTGCATATTCCTGCCTCCTTATCTTCTATGGGATTATTATACCGAGATAACTTTACTCATACCCCATAAATTCCAAACAAAAATTATGGTATGTTTGATTTATATACATGAATTTCCACAATAAAAACTCTGTAGAGGTTCTTTCTACAGAGTCAGCTTTCCATCTTTATAAAAAATAGAAGATTATCTAGTCCTTGCTTACTGGTATCCAGAGTTCCATTTGATAGTCTGGTGACGACATATCTCCTTTGAAATAAACTTCAAAGTCTGGGGTTCCTGAATGGCGATAACCAGTTTCCGGGAAAAAGACTTCTAAGACGTATTTCCAAGCATGGTGGATGCTAGCTGGTATAACCCCCTTGACTGGTACGATAGCATATTCGGCTTCAGAGATGTCTTTGATTGACAGACCCAATTCTTCTGCTTTAGCTTTATCCGTCACATCATAGGCAGCCATATAGTTGATGATTTCGCCTTCTTTGACATCTGAGCAGACGCCAAAGGATTGACCATTGCCCAGACTTTCTAGATTTTCAAAACTGTGATGAGCATAGAGATACTCCCAAGCAGACGGGCATTTGCTATTGTCAATAGCTTCCAATAGGACGCCTGCCACGGTAAATGCAGGTTTCTTTTGAATCTTGATATCCATGTTCTTTCCTCCTGTGATTTTTAAGGATAATTGAAGCTTAGGAAAGACCCGATAAGGTTTTCCATTTCGAACTTCTGAGGGAGTTGCATCATGGAATTTCTTAAAGGCCGCACTAAAAGCATCCGCAGAGTCATAGCCATATTTCATTGCTATGTCAATGACTTTCTCAGAGCTTTCCCGCAAATCCATCACAGCCTCTGACAGCCTGCGATTGCGCAAGTATTCTGCTAATGTCATATCTGCCAGGATAGAAAATAGCCTGCTAAAGAGAGGGTAAGAATAGCCCGATAGCTGCTGAAATTTTTTCATATCCACTTCTTCAGTCAGTTGCTGCTCCAAATAATCCATTGTTTGATTGAATTGATGCATCATATTCTTTTTTTCTTACCTCCATAAGATACAAAAGACGTTAAAAGCAAAGTGAAAATAGGAAAATTAACGCTGGAGCTTCTAGTCCTAGAAATTTTCTCTTTTTCGAACAGCTTTTAGGCCGTGTTCAATCTATCTATATTCTAGCAAATACAAGATACTTCCGTCCTAGAATATTTGTACAAGATTTAAAGGTTCAAATCTTTATAACTTATCTTTTAATTTCTCAACAAAGAGATAGGCTGCTGGGCAGGTCAAGGTATTCTTAATCGTCAAATGATTAATTTGATGGATCTTTTTACGATCTGTATGGGGGAACTCTCGACAGGCCTTGGGTCGAACTTCATAGATGGAACAGAGATTATCTCCTCCTAGAAAGGGACAAGGCATGGATTTAAAAACCTTATCACCATCTTCATCTACCTGCAGAAACTCCGCTTCAAAAGCTGGTAATTTCATCTTAAAGTACTTAGCAATACGGGTAATATCGGCTTCCTTAAAGTCAGGCCCCAATGTCTTGCAACAGTTGGCACAGGCCGTACAATCAATCTCCGCAAAAACTTCTTGGTGGATCCGCTGGGCTATCTTATCTAAGTTTTTAGGTGGCTTTTTCTTTAGATTGGCTAAAATTTTACGATGTTCCTTCTGCTTTTGCAGTGCTAGTTGGTGGTAATACTCAATATCAATTTCTTTAGACATAATTGCTTTCTAATACAAGTTTTTTGTCTATTATACCATAAATACTGCCCCCTTTTTGCCCCCTGAACAGAAAAAAAGCCCTTCGGATAAAATCCGAGGGGCTTAAAACGTTGTTAGATCAACGACCGAACTTTTGAATTTCAAGGTTCGGGATAAAATAGTTCACTGAACTATTTTATTTTTTCAAGTTGTAGAATGATTTCAATCCACGGTATTCAGCTACTTCACCAAGTTGGTCTTCGATACGAAGCAATTGGTTGTATTTAGCGATACGGTCTGTACGTGAAAGTGAACCAGTCTTGATTTGTCCTGCGTTAGTTGCAACTGCGATGTCAGCGATTGTTGAATCTTCAGTTTCACCTGAACGGTGTGATACAACAGCAGTATAACCAGCTTCTTTTGCCATTTCGATAGCGTCGAATGTTTCAGTAAGAGTACCGATTTGGTTAACTTTGATAAGGATTGAGTTAGCAGCGCCTTCTGCAATACCTTTTTCAAGGTAAGAAGTGTTTGTTACGAAGAAGTCGTCACCAACCAATTGAACTTTACCACCAAGACGTTCAGTAAGAGCTTTCCAACCGTCCCAGTCGTTTTCATCCATACCATCTTCGATAGTGATGATTGGGTATTTGTTTACCAATTCTTCAAGGTAGTCGATTTGTTCTGCAGCAGTACGTACAGCAGCGCCTTCACCTTCAAATTTAGTGTAGTCGTAAACTTTACGTTCTTCATCATAGAATTCTGATGAAGCACAGTCAAATCCGATAAATACGTCTTTACCAGGAACATATCCAGCAGCTTCGATTGCAGCAAGGATAGTTTCAACACCGTCTTCAGTTCCTTCGAAACGAGGAGCGAATCCACCTTCGTCACCTACGGCTGTTTCCAAACCACGTGATTTAAGGATTTTCTTAAGAGCGTGGAAGATTTCAGCACCCCAACGAAGAGCTTCTTTGAATGTAGGTGCACCAGCAGGTACGATCATGAATTCTTGGAAAGCGATTGGAGCGTCAGAGTGAGAACCACCGTTGATGATGTTCATCATTGGAGTTGGAAGAACTTTAGTGTTGAATCCACCAAGGTAGCTGTAAAGTGGGATTTCAAGGTAGTCGGCAGCAGCACGAGCTACAGCGATAGACACACCAAGAATTGCGTTTGCACCCAATTTACCTTTGTTAGGAGTACCGTCAAGTGCGATCATAGCACGGTCGATAGCTTGTTGGTCACGTACATCGTAGCCGATGATAGCTTCAGCGATGATGTTGTTTACGTTGTCAACAGCTTTTTGTGTACCAAGACCACCGTAACGAGATTTGTCACCGTCGCGAAGTTCAACTGCTTCGTGTTCACCAGTAGAAGCTCCTGATGGAACCATACCACGTCCGAAAGCACCTGATTCAGTATAAACTTCTACTTCAAGTGTTGGGTTACCGCGTGAGTCTAGGACTTCGCGAGCGTAAACATCAGTAATAATTGACATTTTTTACTCTCCTTTGAGTTAAATTTTTTACACCTCTATGATACCTTAAAAATAAGCGTTTTTCAAGAAAAAACGTTATCTTTGTGCAAATTTTCCTTAACTTTATAAAGTAATCGCTTTCTTTTGTCTGTTTTCATGCGATTTTTGTGATATACTGTTTTTATGACAGATTTATCAAAACAACTACTAGAAAAAGCTCATGGTGGGCCGAAATTAAACCCTGACGAACAACGCCGCTACCTCGGTACTTTCGAGGAAAGAGTTCTTGGATACGCGGATATCAGTACTGCCAATAGTCCTGAATTAGAACATGGATTTTTCTCTATTTTAGATAGTTTTCAAGAAAAAGTAGAGGAACTTTTTGTGAAAATCTCACCAAATATCGAGTTTGACAAACAAGTCTTTTACTTAAAACAAGCAAAGGAAAGCAACTGCCAGGCGACTATTGTTTCAGATGATCATATCACCTCTCCTTTCGGCCTTGTCATTCACACGAACGAACCTGTTCAAGTAGATGAAAAAGACCTTAGACTTGCATTCTCGAATCTCTGGGAGGAGAAAAAGACAGAAACTCCTAAAAAATCAATCTGGAAAAAATGGTTAGGTTAATCCTTCCTCAAATTTAATAAATGACCGATATTAGTAGCTGTGTGCTCCAAATAGAGACTTGCATTTTTCAAACTATTCTCTAAAGGTTCACATTTTTCTAAAATGGAAAATGCTGCTTGTATATTTTCAAATGGTAGGGGAGGCAAATCGTCAGCAAGACTACCACAAATAGCAATAACTGGAACTCTGTTAGGGATTCTTTTTGCTACGCCGATAGGAGCTTTTCCAGCAAAGCTTTGACTGTCCAGTCTGCCTTCTCCAACGATAACCAAGTCGGCACCTGCAACTTTCTTGTCAAAGTCTATCAAATCCAAGCAAGTATCAATCCCAGATACGATACAGGCCTCAGCAAAAGCACATAGCCCAGCAGCAATCCCACCACCAGCTCCTGCTCCCTTCAGAGATAGGGTTGAAGGCGAGAATTTTTCATAGAACTCCTGTATAGCCAGATCTACCGTCTCAAATAAAGCAGGAGCCAAGCCCTTTTGTTTTCCAAATGTATAGGTCGCTCCTTGATGACCACATAAAGGGCTCACGACATCTGCTAAAATGCGGATTTTCACATCTTCAGGAATCCTATACAACTTGCTATTTGAAACTGACTCGAATTCAAGCAAAGTCTGACCGCAAGCTGGCAATTCTTTTCCATTCTTATCATAAAAACGATAACCCAAAGCAGCTGCAATGCCAATTCCACCATCATTACTTGCCGTACCACCTACACCGATATAGATTTCTTTCATTCCAAGATCAATGAGATGGCGAAGCAACTCTCCGATACCTTTGGTTTGGATGTGAAGGGGATTTCGTTTCTCCCGCGGAATCTTTCCTAAACCAACCAAGTCAGCAACTTCAAAGAGCGCTATTTGGCCTTTTTGAAAGTAGCGTATGGATTCTTTTAGCCCAAAAGGTCCTGTCGCCTCTTGCCATTTTTCTTCTAGTTCAAGAGAATGTCGGATAGCGTCTACAGTTCCTTCCCCACCATCACCTACAGGGCAAAGCAGACATTCTACATCTGCTATCGATTTTTGGAATCCTCTTTTTATAGCTTGAGCAACCTCTTCTGCCGTCAAACTTTCTTTAAAAGAATCGGGTGCAATTACAATTTTCATAGTTCCCTCTCATTCTAAGAAATCAATTAAAGGTAGAACTTCTAAAAGATCCCTCGTATCTACATGACAAGCTATCTCTGTTTTTACGACCTCTTTGGCACAAAATGCAATACCACATCCTGCTGACTTTAACATCAAGAGATCATTGGCACCATCACCGATGGCAATCGTTCTTTCTTTGGAAAGTCCTAATTCCTTTCTCCATCTCTCAAGAGTGGCTTGTTTTTCTTGGGCTGTAACAATTTCACCAACTGATTTTCCTGTTAAAAAACCGTCTTTGACTTCCAACTGGTTGGCAGAGAAATAGGAGATACCAAGGGATTTTGCTAATCTCTCAACTATTGGTACAAATCCACCAGACACTAGACCGACTAGAATGCCATTCTTTTGAAGAATGGAGATAAATTCTTGAGCATTCTTGGACAGGTGAATGGATTTGAAGACAGTATCAAAGACCGAAATTGGAAGACCTTTTAACAAAGCCACTCTTGCTCTTAAACTTGTTTTAAAATCCAGTTCACCTCGCATTGTCTGGCTTGTAATTTGCGAAATTTCGGCTTCGCAACCTGCTTCTCTTCCTAAAAGATCAATCACTTCCTCTGCTATCAGGGTGCCATCAACATCCATGACACAGAGCCCCATTACTTGAGTCATCACTTCTCCTCTTTTCTAAACAGCCCAAAAATCGTATGAAAGAATCATACGATTTTATCTATTAGTTGACTAAACTATGGTACAAGTCCAGGTAAGATTTGCAGGCTGTATCCCATGAGAAATCGCATTCCATAGCTTGTTTTTGTAGATTTTTCCAAACGTCCGGCTGGTACTTATAAACATCCAAGGCTGTTTGGAAACTCCAGTTAAGCCAGTAAGGTGTTAAATTGTCAAAGCTAAATCCAGTACCAGTTCCTTCGATAGGATTGAAGGATTGAACCGTATCACGCAAGCCACCCACTTCATGAACCAATGGTAGAGTTCCATAGCGCATAGCCATCATTTGTGACAAGCCACATGGTTCAAAACGACTTGGCATGAGGAAGAGATCACAAGCTGCGTATATTTCTTGAGCGAGCTTGACGTCAAAAGTGATATTTGCTGATAGTTTGTCAGGATAGACTTGCGCAAACCAGGAGAAGGAATGTTCAAAAGCCGGGTCACCTGTTCCTAAAAGGACTATTTGAACGTCCTCTTGTAAGAAACGATGCAAGCTCTCTACAACAACATCAAAGCCTTTTTGACGGGTCAAACGAGAGACAATCCCAACTAGAGGAACATCTGCTCGGACAGGTAACCCAACTCTCTCTTGCAATTTTGCTTTATTTTGTGCTTTTCCAGACAAATCTTCCTTATTAAAATGATAATCTAAAAGTGGGTCTGTTTGAGGATTATAAAGATCTGCGTCAATACCATTGACAATACCTGAAACCTTACCTGACTCCATCCGAAGAATCTGGTCCAAACCGCAGCCGAACTGACTGGTCATAATCTCGTGCGCATAGCTAGGGGAAACGGTTGAGACACGATCCGCGTAGAGAATACCTGCTTTCATCCAGTTGAGGCAATCATTCCAGCGAAGGGTGCCATCAGCATAGCGTTCAAACCCAACACCGAACAAATCCCACAACATTCCTTCAGAAAATTGACCTTGAAATTCCAAATTATGAATAGTTAAAACTGTTCTGATTCCTTGATATGCTTGAATCCAATGATACTTTTCTTTCAACAAGAAGGGAATCATGGCTGTGTGGTAATCATGAACATGGAGAAGATCAGGAATAAAGCCGATGCGTTCCATGGCTTCAAGAGCAGCCAGTTGGAAAAAGGCAAAGCGTTCACCATCGTCAAAATCACCGTACACATGGCCACGGAAGAAATAATATTGATTATCAATGAAGTAGAAGGTAACCCCATTCAAGACCGTTTTCTTAATACCACAGTACTGTCTACGCCATCCTACACTAACTTCAAAGTGGAGAACATCCTCTATCTGGTCACCAAACTTAGCTTCTACCATATCATAGTAAGGCAAGAAAACTGCAACTTCGTGCCCTGCTTTTACAAGTGATTTGGGAAGGGCGCCAATGACATCGCCCAAACCACCTGTTTTTGAAAAGGGTGCTCCTTCTGCCGCTACAAATAAAATTTTCATGAATAAATGTCCTCTGTTACTGTTTCACCCTTCTTAACTACAACTGGATGTTCTGCTGTTCCTCGAATGACAACACCGTCCGCAACTTCAACTCCTTTGTCTAGGATGGCATATTCAACTTGGGCACCCTGACCAATCACAACACGAGGGAATAAAATGCTGTCTTTCACCACACTATCTTTGTGAACATAAATGTTACGAGATAGGACTGACTGAACTACTTCACCCTCAATGATACTACCAGAAGCAAACTGAGAAGTACTTACTTTTGAAGTATTCGCATAGTAGGTTGGTTCTTCATTCTTAACCTTGGTATAAATCTTTTGGTTAGGTGAGAAGAGAGAGTAGAATTTTTGAGACTCCAACATATCAATATTGGCTTGATAATAGGATTGAACGGAGTGAATATTGGCTAGATAGCCCGTGTATTCGTAAGCAAAAGCACCTTCTTTTACAGCTAAATCGCGGAGGACATAGCGTAACTTTTCAGGATATTCTTTCTGAGCCTCTTCTTCAAGTCGTTCAATCAACCAAGGAGTATCCACAACAAAGATATCTGTAGACATGTTGAATAGTTCATCCGTAGATTTGTTATCAAAGAGTTTGTGCGAACGAACATGGTCAGTTTCATCAATTTCCAAGATAGCATTCACATCTGAAATGTCTTTCTTCGGAAGTTTTTTATATACAACTGTGATCGGGCCATTCGTTGTATTGTGTAGGTGGAAGACTTGATTCAAATCAATATTCACCAGTACATCGCAGTTAATCGAAACGGTTTGATTTGAACCTGAACGTCTCAAGTAGGTAAGAAGTTGTTGGTAATACTCTTTTCCAACTGTACTGCTTTCAACACGAGTATTGTAAATTCCTAGATAGTAGTGACTCAATAGGGTCGACAACCCCCACTCACGTCCTGAACGAATGTGATCAAAGACTGAACTGAAATTATCTTGTTGGAAAATCCCAAAGACACTACGAACACCAGCATTTGCAAGACTAGAAAGAGGGAAGTCAATCAAACGATATTTTGCTCCAAATGGCAAGCCGGCTACTGGACGATGATCCGTCAAAGTTGACATATCGTGAAAACCAACGGTGTTTCCTAAAATGGCTGAATATTTATCAATCTTCATCTGATGCTACCCCCACTACTTCATTGTATCCTACTACTTGTACTTCGTCTGTTCCATCAATTTCGACACCTTCAGAAATAACAGCACCCTCACCAATAATGGCACGTTTAATTTTTGCACCTTTTCCGATAATGGCACCACTCATGATTACAGAGTCTACTACTTCAGCACCCTCACGTACTTGCGCTTCTGTTGAGAGAATGGAATGCTTAACAGTTCCATCCACGAGACAGCCATCCACAACTAAAGAATCTTCTACATGAGCGTGTTTTCCAATAAAGTTTGGTGGTGAAATCAAGTTCCGTGAGTAGATTTTCCACTGACGATCACGACTATCCAAAGCGTTGTTTGGATCAATGTATTCCATATTGGCTTCCCATAGAGACTCAATCGTACCAACGTCTTTCCAGTAACCCTTGAATTCATAAGCATAGACACTTTCACCAGACTCAAGGTAATTTGGAATAACGTTTTTACCAAAGTCTGACATATCTACCTTGTTCTTTTCAGCAGCAACAAGCATATTGCGGAGACGTTTCCAATCAAAAATATAAATCCCCATTGAAGCCTTTGTAGACTTAGGTTGAGCAGGTTTTTCTTCAAATTCAACGATACGGTTATTGGCATCTGTATTCATGATACCAAAACGGCTAGCTTCCTTTAGAGGTACGTCTAGAACAGCTACAGTCAGACTGGCATTGTTATCCTTATGTGATTGGAGCATGTCATCATAGTCCATCTTGTAGATGTGGTCACCAGAAAGGATCAAAACATATTCTGGATTGATACTGTCGATGTAGTCAATGTTTTGGTAGATAGCGTGGCTAGTTCCTTCAAACCAACGATTTCCCTCGCTTGCAGAGTAGGGTTGAAGGATGGAAACACCTGTGTTAATACCATCTAGTCCCCAGCTCGAACCATTTCCGATATGGTTGTTCAAAGCAAGAGGTTGGTACTGCGTAATAACACCAACATTATGAATCCCAGAGTTTGCACAGTTGGAAAGAGCAAAGTCAATGATACGGTAGCGCCCACCGAATTGCACCGCCGGTTTGGCAATGCTTTGAGTGAGTTTTCCGAGACGTGTTCCTTGCCCACCCGCAAGGATCAAAGCTAGCATTTCATTCTTCATTTTCTACTCCTTTATAAAGACATGTGAACGTTAAAATCGAAAGAAGGTCGGAAGTCAAACTTTTTATAAAAATAATAGGAAATCCATTTCTCTTGTGTTTCAAGTCCAATACAAGTACATCCGTTTTTAAAATATTAAAAATTGTAATCAACAGCCTGCTATTCTTTTTTCTTAGCTGGTTTCAAACGACGCTTGATCTCCCAAATGCTTGCTCCCATAGCAGGCAGGGTGAAGGTCAAAGTCTGCTCGTAATCTTTCCATAAGCCTTCTTGAGTCTGAACTGTTTGATTGTGTTCTTTCCACACACCTCCCCATTCTTCTAGTTCTGTATTCCAAACTTCTTCGTAAATACCTGCAACAGGTAAACCAATCGTAAAGTCTTTACGTTCAACCGGTGCCATATTAAAGACACAGACTAACATTTCGTCCTTCTTGCCCTTACGAATAAAGGAAAGAACACTCTGATCTCTATTATCAGCATCGATAATCTCAATACCATCATAACTAGTATCAATTTCCCAAAGACAACGATGCTCTTTATAGAATTGATTTAGTTGAGAAGTGAAATGCTTCATCTTGGCATTCATCGGATCTTCTAGATTGGACCATTCCAACTGCTCTTCAGACTTCCATTCTAGGAATTGCCCGTACTCACTACCCATGAACAAGAGTTTCTTACCTGGATGACAAATTTGATAGGTGTAGAGATTACGCAGACCGGCGAACTGATTGTAGCGATCTCCCCACATCTTATGCATCATACTCTTCTTGCCATGAACCACTTCATCATGTGAGAAAGGTAGGAGATAGTTTTCATTGAAAACATACATAAAGCTGAAGGTCACAAGATTAAAATCATACTTGCGATAAATTGGATCTTCCTCGTAGAAACGGAGAATATCGTTCATCCAGCCCATATTCCATTTATAGTCAAAGCCAAGACCACCCATTTCTTTCATGCCAGTAATCTTTGTTGCTGATGAACTTTCTTCTGCAATCATCATGATGTCTGGATGAGCTAACTTAATCACTGTGTTTAACCGTTGAAGGAAATAATAACCCTCGTAGTTAAGGTTTCCACCATCTTTGTTTGGAGTCCAAGGAGCATTATCATAATCTAGGTAAAGCATATTGCTCACTGCATCGACACGAATACCATCTAAGTGGTAAAAATCAATCCAAAATTTAATACTTGAAATCAAGAAAGACTGGACCTCATTTTTCCCGAGGTCAAAATTCAACGCACCCCATCCATAGTTGTGAGCCTTGTTGTGGTCTTGGTATTCAAAAGTTGGTGTTCCATCATAATACGCCAAGGCATCATCATTAATAGTGAAATGGCCTGGCACCCAGTCTACGATAACACCGATATTATTTATATGACACTCTTCAACGAAATCTTGGAATTCCTCAGGTCTGCCATAGGAATGTTCAAAAGCAAAGTAACCCATAAGCTGATAGCCCCAGCTCAAGCCAAGTGGGTGAGCCATTAAAGGCATGAACTCAATATGTGTATAGTTCATCTCAACTAAGTATGGAATCAACTCGTCTTTCAGTTGCGAAAAAGTATAGGGACTACCGTCTGGATTTCTCTTCCAAGATCCTGCATGGGCCTCGTATATATTAACTGGTCGATCGAAAAATCCCAAACGCTTGCGACGCGCTAGCCAAAGGCCATCTTTCCACTTCTTTTCACGGATATTGGTCAGAACTGCTCCTGTACCCGGTCTAGCTTCAAAATAAACTGCCAACGGATCAATCTTCATGATCTGGTGACCATTTGCACGCGTGATATGATATTTATAAATCTGACCTTCCTGAGCCTGACTAGTAAAGACTTCCCAAACACCTGCTTCATTACGAACCATAGGAATTTGATTCTCGACCCAATTAGTAAAATCCCCAACTAGATGAACTGCTTGTGCATTTGGTGCCCAAACCCTAAAAGTATAGCCAATTTCTCCGTTTTTCTCCTCTCTATGTGCTCCTAAATAATGCTGGAGGTGAAAGTTTTCACCTGTAGTAAAGGTTCTTAATGCTTCTTGATTATTCATTCGATCCCCTCTCTTTTGTAAGCGTTTTCTATAATTCTATTATACACTCTTTTAAGATAACTTTCAAGTAATTTACGAAGAAAATCATATTTTTTTATGAAAGTCTTCAAAAAATTACCGAGCATTTTAAAAAAGATATCCCGAAAATAGAATACGAAACAATTTCCATATATTTTTTTATTATAATACTAGAATATTCGTTTTTTAACAATTTTAAACTGTATTTTTTTGAAAAAAATAAAATCAGGAAATCGATTTCCTGATTTTATATATTATTTTACATCAAATACAATGGATTTAACATTTGTCATCGCTTCGATACTATATTTAATTCCTTGCACTCCTGCTCCAGAACCTTTTACACCAAGGAATGGGAAATTATCTGGTCCGCGTTGTGTTTTATTATTAATATGAACGGTTCCCACTTCAAGTTTCTCAGCGATTTCAAATGCCTTCTTAAAGTCATTTGTAAAGACAGAGGATTGAAGACCAAACTCAGATTCATTGGCAATTGCTACTGCTTCATTCGCATCTGCGACACGAATAATTGGTAGAACAGGTCCAAACGGTTCCTCCCATGCCACTTTCATATCTTTTGTAACTTGGTCAAAAAGCACTGGCCAGAGAAGATTGTCTTCACGCTTGATTGGTGTAAGAGCCTGAGCACCTTTTTCTTGTGCATCTTCAATCAAGTCCCAGATGAAATCAGCTGAAGCGTTATCAATAACAGGTGTGATATCAGCATTGTCAAATGGATCACCGACTGTTAGCTTAGCGACTTTAGCCTGGAGCAATTCGGCTAACTTGTCTGCTACGCTTTCTAAAACTAAGACACGTTTGATAGCGGTACAGCGCTGACCAGAGTAGCTAAATGCACCACCTACGATTTGATTGGCTGCATTTTCCAAATCTGCATCTTCTAAAACGATTGCTGCATCTTTCCCGCCAAGCTCCAGCATAATTGGGCGCATACCAGCTAAACGACCGATACGCTCACCAATCGGTGTTGAACCTGTAAAGTTAATGAAGTTCACTTCCTTGTGTTCAATGATGTAGTCTCCGATCTCAGAACCACGTCCAGTGATGGTGTTAAAGACACCTGCTGGAATTCCGGCTTCGTCAAATGCTTTAGCTAGCAAGAGACCAGAAATAGATCCTTGCGTTGGTGGTTTAAACATAACAACATTCCCTGCAATCAAAGCCGGAGCAATCTTGGATCCAGAAAGGTTGACTGGGTAGTTAAATGGCGCAATAGCTAAGACAACTCCAACTGGCTCACGACGGACAACGGCTAGTTTGTTTTTACTTGCAGTTTCAAAACCGCCACCTTCCATCGCTTGTCCAGTAATACGGATACCTTCCTCAGCAGCAAAACGGATCAAATCTGCTGTACGTACTACTTCTCCAATGGCTGCTTTAATCCCTTTTGCAACCTCTTTGGCAAGAATTGTACCAATTTTTTCTTTATCACGTTCCAAAATATCTGCTGTCTTATGTAAATAGGCTGCACGCTCAACGGGTGCTAAATCACGCCACGCAGGGAGAGCTGCACGCGCAGCTTTCATAGCCTCATCTACTTCAGCCTGACTCATAGCTGGTACCGTGCCTAGTTTTTCTTGATTGATAGGAGAATAGATCGTAATCTCGTTCTCTGATAATTTCCATTTTCCATTCACTAAATTCTGATAATTTGTCAAATTCTCTTCCTCCTGAAAATGATTAAAACTTATTTTATCAAATTTTCAGAAAATTACAACCCTTTTTGTGGAAATATTGATATTTTTTTCACAAACTTGATTCTTCAAATTATTTGAATTTTATTCCTATTAGATATTGGTTTTTAAATAAAAATCAAAAAAGGCCTAGTTAATCTAAACCTTTTTAGAACATTAATTTACGAGAGTACCTTTAAGACCACGACACTGGTATCATCAATCACATTTGATTCTTTAGAACGACTATTAGACACCAGCATTTCAAGATTTCCTGCATTCTCAAAGTAGAAGGAAGTCCCTTTCGCATTAAAGACTACCAATAAGTGCTCTGGTCCACCGTGAATTTCGTAAACAATCCACCCACTATTTTCAGCAGCTGTATGGACGAAGACATGGCGATAGACTTCTTCATATGTAGGATAGGAGAAGGCGCTGGTCTGTGTTTTTAGGCGAATAATCTGGCGAATAAATTCAATGCTCTCTTGTCTCTCATTGATTAAATCCCAGTTGACCTGGTTGACACTATCTGGAGCATTGTAGCTGTTCATGGCACGTTCTCTATCTGCCACAGTCAGCTCGCTATTTTCTCCAGTAGCAAGGAGTTTGGTGCGTCCAAATTCTTGACCCAGCTCTATAAAGGACATCCCTTGCATGAGAATGCTCATCGCTGTTGCTGTCTCAACTTGGCGCATAATCTTATCTGAACTGTGATTTGGATGAAGGGTCACCAATAAATCATGCAAGTTGTAATTATCATGGGCTTCCACATAGTTAAGGACTTGGTTTGGACTAAGATAGGAACCCAATTCCCGACTACCAAGAATGGCTTTGGCTACGATTGGTTCTGTAGCAGCACCGCTAACAAATCCTGCCTTGATTGAGCCATAAACTTCTCCTCCTTTGATGGCATCACGCTGATCATCGTTGAAGAACCCAATATTTGGCATCTGGTAGGCATTGTCCTTCTTGGCCTTGTCATAAGGTGCAAGACCTGCCCCCATATCCCAACCTTCTCCATAGGTGAGAATACGTGGATCAACTTCATCAAGTGCCCAACGAATTGCCTGCATGGTTTTAACATCGTGAATTCCCATCAAGTCAAAACGGAAACCGTCAATATTGTATTCTTTCACCCAATAAAGGAGTGAGTCAATCATATACTTGCGGAACATTTCGTGTTCACTCGCGGTTTCATTTCCTACTCCTGTGCCGTTTTGGAAGGTTCCATCTGGATTCATACGATAGTAATAATCAGGAACAGTTGTTTGAAAAGGAGCATCAACCGTTGAGAAGGTATGGTTGTAAACGACATCCATAATGACACCGATTCCTGCATCATGATAAGCCTGAATCATGGTTTTGAGATCTCGAATAACCTGTCCAGGATCATCTGGATTGCTAGAGAAACTCGTTTCTGGAGCATTGTAGTTTTGAGGGTCATAACCCCAGTTATAGGTTACATTTCCGTCCTCATCATATTCCTTATGGCGATCAAAGATAGGTTGAAGCTGAACATAATTACAACCAAGCGCTTTGATATAGTCAAAAGCGGTTGCTTGTCCATATTGGTTAACCGTTTCCGTTTGCGCAGCCCCAAGGAAGGTCCCTCGAAGGTTTTCTGGAACTCCCGATGTCGGCGATTTTGTAAAATCACGAATGTGCATTTCACAGATAACTGCTTTACATGGATTTTCCAAACGCCAAGGTGCGTCTGTCCCATGTTTGACTTCAAATCCTTCTACTTGTTTCTCTTTGTGAGTTAGAATAACAGAACGTTTTCCGTCAGGACTTGTTGCAGTTGTATAAGGGTCTCGTGTCAAAGTCTGGTGGTGCGGAAACTCAATCTGATACTGATAAGCCTTACCTGCAAGATTCTCATCTAGATCTACACTCCAAAGACCAATGGTATTGTACTTATGACTATATGAATAGCTATTCCCACGCTCTAGATTATAGGTTTTCCAAATCGGAGCATCGTTGCTGGTATTTTCATAGACAACCACCTGTACAGCTGTAGCTGTAGGAGCCCAGAGTTTAAAGCTTGTCTGGTAGTCAGAGATACTATAACCCAACTCTCCTTGGTATCCCCAATGGTGATCAAAACTTTCACTGTGAAAGGCTTTATCAAAAGCAAACGGGTTTCGATCTTTATAGCAAGGACTTGCAATGGCTGGATTTTCAGAATAATAAACCGTCTCATCACCATCCAAAATCCAAACCTCAGTCAACAGTGGATAATGGTTAAAACGTAGGAGATAGTCTTTTGCCTTTCCATCTATTTCGACAGAAAAGGTCAGAGTATCGAGCCTTTCTGCACTTGTAACTGTAAAGGAGAATTTTGCTCCAAAATAGTCATTTTCATAATACAAATTTTCTTTAAAATCTGCCTGTTTTCTACTAAATGAACAAGCATCATAATCCCCATTTTTTCGGTGAAAATGGATGACTACTGGGTATCTATACATTTCTTTTCCTAATTCCTAATTTCAATTTTTTATGTGGTGCTGAAGAATTTAGCGGGAATTTCAGCGCAATAGAGAATAGCATTAATAGATATAAAAATACATCAGGAGAGATAGTTCCAGACTATCTAACATCTAGTTTTCGACTATTCTTTACAAACTTTCTAGCCAAGCTTCATCTCGAACTTCGATACCAAGTTCTTGTGCTTTTTGGAGCTTGCTTCCTGCATCTGCTCCTGCTACGACAAGATTCGTTTTCTTAGATACACTGCCTGTAACTTTGGCACCAAGACTTTCGAGTTTGCTTTTGGCTTCTGAGCGCGTGAGACGTTCCAATTTCCCCGTTAGTACAACGGTCAAACCTGACAAGGCCGCATCTGCTACTACTGTCTGTCCCTTGTAGTCCAGATTGACTCCAGCTTCTTTCAACTCGTCTAAGAGAATCTTCGATCCTTCTGTAGCAAAATAAGTCTGAAGGCTTTGAGCTATCACACTACCCAAGCTCTCAATACTTGCTACTTCCTCAGAATCAGCTTGGGCTAGATTTTCAATAGAGTGGAAATGTTGGAGCAAGAGCTGACTAGCCTTACTTCCGACATGGCGAATTCCCAGACCAAACAAGAGCTTTTCAGCAGAGTTTTCCTTGGATGCTTGAATGGCCCGATACAGTTTAGAAGCAGACTTTTCCTTGACACCTTCTAAAAGGAGGAAATCTTCTTCTTTCAAACGGTAGATATCCGCCACATCCTTGACTAAATTGGCAGCAAAAAGCTTTTCGACGATAGATGGACCAAGTCCTGTAATATTCATGGCATCTCGAGAGGCAAAGTGAATCAAACCTTCCATGATTTGGGCAGGGCAGCGAGGATTGATACAACGTAGAGCAACCTCATCTTCAAAATGAAGCAAGTGACTGTCACAACTTGGACAATTAGTTGGAATATCTAGTTTTTCTTCAGAAACACGCTTAGACTCTACCACACGCAAAACAGCAGGAATGATGTCCCCCGCCTTATAAACGATAACCGTATCATCTTTGCGGATATCCTTTTCAGCAATATAATCTACATTGTGCAGTGTTGCACGGCTAACAGTTGTCCCAGCAAGCTGAACAGGTGTTAGATTTGCAGTCGGGGTCACAACACCAGTACGGCCTACTGTCCAGTCAACTGAAAGGAGCTGGGCTTCTTTTTCCTCAGCAGGAAATTTATAGGCGACTGCCCACTTGGGTGCTTTAACGGTAAAACCGAGCTCTTCTTGACCTGCTAAGTCATTTACCTTGATCACTACTCCATCAATGTCATAAGGTAAATTATCCCGTTCTTTTTCTACTTCTTGGATAAAATTCCATATCTCATCTATGCTTTCAGCCAATATTCGTTTAGAATTAACTACAAAGCCAAGCTTTTCAAGATGCTTCAAGACTTTTTCTTGGCTATCACGAGTAGAAGGACTTGCTTCTTGATAGAGAAACGTTGCAAGATTACGCTTGGCCACTACTGCCGTATCCAGCTGACGCAAAGTTCCAGCCGCTGCATTACGAGGATTGGCAAATTCAGGCTCCCCATTTTCTTGGCGGGCCTGGTTGACTTGATCAAACGAAGCGCGTGGCATGTAACACTCTCCACGAACAGTGATATCAAGTTCTTCTGGCAGGGTCAAAGGAATGTCCTTGACACGCTTGAGGTTCTCTGTGATATTTTCTCCAATAGAACCATCCCCACGTGTCGCACCGACTACCAAAATTCCCTTTTCATAAGTTAGCGAGATGGACAAACCATCGATTTTCAGCTCGCAAATATAGGTCGGTTGGGGCAATTCCTTTCGAACACGCGCATCAAAAGCTTCTAACTCTTCACGTGAAAAAGCATCCTGCAAACTATAAAGAGGATACTGATGACTGTATTTTTCAAAACCGTCTAAAACCTTACCACCAACACGATGGGTCGGACTGTCCGCTAAAACTTGATCTGGATAGGCAGCTTCCAACTCGACCAACTCTCGGTAGAGGCGATCATACTCGCTATCTGACACCGAGGGATTGTCACTCGTATAGTACTCGGTCGCATAGCGATTGAGCAAGGCAACTAACTCATTCATTCTTTCATTCATAAAACTATTCTACCATAAATCAAGCCCTCCTCACAATAGAGAAGGGCTGAAAAATGGTTCGTAGTGAAATATTTTCTAAAAAAATAGAAATTAGGACTCTTTTTCAAAATGACTTCGTACATAAATAAGGGATAGACAAGACAGGATAACAACTCCACTTCCGATTATCAGGAAAGAAGAGAGATGTACGCTTGGCAGCACCGTCATAAAGCCTTTTGCAATCGGCATAAATAGAATGGCTAAAGTAAAAATTGTACTTAATACTCTACCCAAATATTCACTTTCAACCTTGGTTTGAACCTGAGTAAAAAAATGAATATTAAAAATTGTCATAAACAGTTCACAAACTAAATTTCCCGAAAAGGAAAGAAAAGTTGGCAGTGGTAACCCCATCACAAAAACTCCAACTCCAGTCAAAGCCAATAGAATCAAAAGATTATAAACACTTGCCTTTATTTTACTAGCTAGAAGAGCTCCGATAATCGAACCAATTGCCCCCATAGTCAAAATACTTGCATAGGCTCCCTCTACCCCGTAAAGCCGATTTGAAAATGGGAGGAGAAATTCAAAGGCTGCAAAAAAGAAATTAACACTGGAAGCCACTAACAAAAGGAAAAAGATCTCTTGCTGGCGCCAGATATAGTCAAGTCCTTCTTTCATATCAGAAAAAATATTTTTCCAGCAGAAAGTCCTTTTCACTTGTTCCTGAGTCTCTTTTTTGGGAAGTAAAGCTACTAAGGTAAATGCAATGAAAAAACTAATGGCATCTAAAACGAGCGTCATATGGAGACTGGCGAATTGTAAAACGATGAAAGACAGTACAGGGGAGCTAACGCCTACAACCTGCAAAACGAGCTCTAAGCGAGCATTGTAGGTCACAATCTCGTCTTTCTCTACAACCTCAGTTATAATGGCTTTATTGGCTGTACGAGAAAATGCAAAGGCAACCGCCTGAACAATATTGGCAAAAATCAAGGCAGCAATCATCAAGCTATCATTTCTGATAAAAGAAATCGCTAAACAGAGAATGCCGCAAATCAAGTCAGTCGTCATTAAAATTTTGCGACGCGAAAAGCGGTCTGAAATCACTCCACCAAAGGGATTGACTAAAATAGATGTAACCAACTCAGAAATTTGATAAATCCCAAGAACAGTCTGTCCTATCGTCCCCATTGAGGCTAACCAAACACTATTTCCATAATCATAGAGCATATTTCCTATCTTATTAATAGCACCACGTCTAATCAACTGTACTGCATGTCGATTCATATAAAAAGCTCCTCTCAAATTTTGAAACTATTGTATCAAAACTGATAGGAGTCTCTTTATTTTTCCCTTATTTGGGAAATTTAAGCATTTACAAATTTTTCATAATGTTCCTGATAGTAAGCCACTTGCTCTGGAAGTCCAAGTGCTTCAAAAATATGCATAGCCTCCTGCATCTGACTACAACCTTCTTCTTTCAAGTCTCTCTGGTAGAGGGCAAAACCTTTGAGATAATGGAAGATATTGCGCTCATAAAGCTTGATACCATTTCCAATCAACTTCTCCACATAGCCCTCAAAATAGTCCGCATTTGCAAAAGAACGGTTCTCCAAACAATGCTGGTAACAGTTAAGAGCTAAAATCAAAACAAGTTTACGATGCCGACCAATTTACTTGTAGTACTCTTCTCGTTCCATGACTTCTCTGCCAATCCGAGCCACATAGTCCACATTGTAGAATGTATAGAGATTCCCGAAAAGAATCAACTCATACATGGTCCATTCTTCTGTTTGGAAAAGATAATCCGCCACTTTATCCAAATCACTCTGCCTCATCCTGTAACGAGTATCTCTTTGACAAATAAGGCCTTGTAGCAGAATCCAATTCAGCTCAAAATAGAGGGGATTGGTCGAACTCTTTGCTTTCTTGAGCTGTTCCTTTTGAAGTTGTTGAAAACCTGCAATATCATTTGAGTAGTAAAGCGGAATAATTTGTGCCATTAAGGCAACATGTTCGTGATTTTGAAAATCCCTAGCCTTGTCCATGAAATTTTCAATAGTCACATGAATATTGTCCAAAATATCAAAGAAACGAGAAACTGCTAGATCAGACTCCCCAAGCTCGAAGCGAGATAACTGAGAGGTTGAACATGATTCACCTGCTGCCTCTTTTAAGGAGTACTTCCCACTTGTTCGGAATTCACGAAATACCTTTCCAAGATGTTCCATTTCTTACACCTGCTCTGATAATTCTTCCCACTCAAGCATAGCTTCTTCCTGACGATGGCTGATTTTGTCCAGTTCAGTCTGCAATTCCATGAGTTTACCTGCATCGTTGGTTTCCAGCATTTGTTCAGAAATGGCTTGGCTTTGACTTTCTAACTCTTCGATTTCAGCTTCCAAACTCTCGATTTGTCGCATAAGTTTGCGAACTTCTTTTTGACTTTCTTTCTGGGCCTGGTAGTCATTGAATTGGCTCGGTTCTTTTGCTTGATTGCTAGTTGAAGCTTCCTCGGCTTGAATCATTTCTACTTCTGCTTTCTTATCAACATAGTAGTCGTAATCTCCAAGGTAGAGGGTTGAGCCATTCTCAGACAATTCCAGTACATGAGTGGCTACACGATTGATAAAGTAACGGTCGTGGCTGACAAAAAGAAGGGTTCCGTCAAAGTCAATCAGGGCATTTTCTAACACTTCCTTGCTATCAATATCCAAATGGTTGGTTGGCTCATCCAGAATCAAGAAGTTATTGTTTTCCATTGAAAGTTTGGCAAGCAGTAAACGAGCTTTCTCGCCACCTGACAGCATGCCTACTGATTTCTTAACATCATCACCAGAGAAAAGGAAGGCTCCAAGGCGGTTGCGGATTTCAACCTCTGGTGTCAATTTAAAGTCATTCCAGAGTTCATCCAGGACAGTATTACTAGGTGTTAGCTTGCTTTGAGTCTGGTCATAGTAGCCAACCTCAACGTTAGCACCAAAACGCTTTTCTCCCTTGATTAAAGGGATCTGGTCTACTATTGACTTGATAAAGGTTGACTTCCCAATGCCATTAGGTCCTACAATCGCAATAGCATTCATCTTACGAAGGTCTAGGTTGATAGGTTCTGACAATATTTCCCCATCATAGCCAATAGCTGCATTTTCAACGGTCAAAACAACATTGCCCGACGTTTTTTCAGACTGGAAGGTCATATTGGCTGATTTCTTGCCAGCTTCCGGCTTGTCCAAACGCTCCATTTTTTCCAGTTGTTTACGACGAGATTGGGCACGCTTGGTCGTTGAAGCTCGGACTAGATTGCGATTGACAAAGTCTTCCAGAGCAGCGATTTCCTTCTGTTGCTTTTCATAGTTTTTTACCTCAGTAGCTAGTTTTTGCTCCTTTAACTCAACAAAACGAGAATAATTTCCCACATAGCGATCCAAGGAATGCTTGGTCAAATCAAGTGTAACCGTCGCAACCTTGTCCAAAAAGTAACGGTCGTGACTGACAATAATGAGGGCACCACTATAATTTATCAGGTAATTTTCCAGCCAGGCAATGGTTTCAATATCCAAGTGGTTGGTTGGTTCGTCCAAGATCAAGAGATTGGGCTTTTCAAGGAGCATTTTAGCCAGTGCCAGACGAGTATTTTGGCCACCAGAAAGCTCGTCAATTTTCATCTGCCACATAGACTCGTCAAACTTGAATCCATTTAAGATAGCACGGATATCAGCTTCGTAGGTGAAGCCACCAGCCTGACGGAAGTTCTCTGATAAACGATCATAATCCGCCATCAGTTTATCCAGATCTTCACCAGACTTTTCACCCATCTCCAGTTCCATCTGACGAAGTTGCTTCTCAGTCCGACGCAAGTCATCAAAGACGTGAAGCATTTCATCATAAATGGTATTTTCAGACTCAAAACGGCTATCTTGGGCTAGGTAAGACAGAGAAACATCTTTTTTCTTATTGATTTCTCCACTGGTCGGCTCCTCTTCCCCAACCAAAATCTTCAAAAGAGTAGACTTACCTGCCCCATTTTTCCCAACGAGGGCAATCCGATCTCGTTCATCAACTTGCAGGTTGATATTATCAAAAAGAACCTCTCCTGCAAAAGAACGTTCAATTTTATTAGCTTGTAAAATAATCATACATCTATTTTACTATCTTTTTCTCTTTTGCACAATTGCAATGAAAAAAGTTCAAGTCATAAACCCGAACTATTCATCTTCTTTTTCATTAGAAAGCGTATAGGGCTGTTCTTCTACAATGAAATAAAAGTAAATTTCCTACATTTTAAGTTATGCTATCGTTTTACTAAAATATCAAATCGTGATATAATGAAAGCGATTAAAGCAATAGATAAAGGAGATACTCTATGACTTACCAAGAAAATTATCAAAAATGGGTCGATTTTGCCGACCTTCCCGACTATCTTCGTCAAGATTTAGAAAACATGGACGAAAAAACAAAAGAAGATGCTTTCTACACCAATCTTGAATTTGGTACTGCAGGTATGCGTGGCTTGATCGGTGCAGGTACAAACCGCATCAACATCTATGTTGTTCGTCAAGCAACTGAAGGATTGGCTCGTTTGATTGAGTCAAAAGGTGGAAATGAAAAAGAACGTGGTGTTGCGATTGCCTATGATAGTCGCCACTTCTCACCTGAATTTGCCTTTGAATCTGCTGCAGTTCTCGCAAAACACGGCATCAAATCTTACGTATTTGAAAGCCTTCGTCCAACTCCAGAACTCTCATTTGCAGTTCGTCACCTCAGCTGTTTTGCAGGTATCATGATTACTGCTAGCCATAACCCTGCTCCATTTAACGGTTACAAGGTTTATGGTGAAGACGGTGGGCAAATGCCTCCACATGACGCGGACGCTTTGACTACTTACATCCGTGCTATCGAAAACCCATTCGCTGTCGAAGTTGCTGATGTAGAAGCTGAAAAAGCTTCTGGCTTGATTGAAGTTATCGGCGAAGCTGTTGACGCAGAATACCTCAAAGAAGTAAAAGATGTAAATATCAACCCAGCCTTGATTGGAGAGTTTGGTAAAGACATGAAGATTGTCTACACACCACTTCATGGTACTGGTGAAATGTTGGCTCGCCGTGCTCTTGCACAAGCTGGATTTGACTCAGTTCAAGTCGTTGAAGCTCAAGCAACTCCAGATCCAGATTTCTCAACTGTTAAATCTCCAAACCCAGAAAACCAAGCAGCCTTTGCACTTGCTGAAGAACTCGGCCGTCAAGTTGATGCTGATGTTCTTGTGGCGACTGACCCAGACGCTGACCGTGTTGGTGTTGAAGTTCTTCAAAAAGATGGCAGCTACCTCAACCTCTCAGGGAACCAAATCGGTGCCATCATGGCTAAATACATCTTGGAAGCTCATAAAAACGCTGGAACACTTCCTGAAAATGCAGCCCTCTGCAAGTCAATCGTATCAACTGACTTGGTCACTAAGATTGCTGAAAGCTACGGCGCAACTATGTTCAACGTCTTGACTGGTTTCAAATTTATCGCTGAAAAGATTCAAGAATTCGAAGAAAAACACAATCACACTTACATGATGGGATTTGAAGAAAGCTTCGGTTACTTGATCAAACCATTCGTACGTGATAAAGATGCTATCCAAGCCGTTCTTGTCGTTGCTGAACTTGCTGCCTATTATCGTTCACGTGGTTTGACACTTGCTGATGGTATCGAAGAAATCTACAAAGAATACGGTTACTACGCTGAAAAGACTATCTCTGTAACTCTATCTGGTGTCGATGGTGCAGAACAAATTAAAACCATCATGGCTAAATTCCGTAACAATGCTCCGAAAGAATGGAACGCAACAGCTATCACTGTTGTAGAAGACTTCAAGGCACAAACTTCTACTGCTTCTGACGGTACTGTAACAGCCTTGACTACACCTCCAAGTGATGTATTGAAATACACACTTGCTGATGGTTCTTGGATTGCAGTTCGCCCTTCTGGTACTGAACCAAAAATCAAGTTCTACATTGCCGTTGTGGGTGAAAGTAACGAAGATTCACAAGCTAAGATTGCCAACATCGAAGCAGAAATCAATGCCTTTGTAAAATAAGCAATATAAAAGATGAGACAAACCAATCTCATCTTTTTTTCGTATCAAATCCAAGCAATTTTAGGAACTTTGTGGCATACTAGTTTTATCAAAAAAAGAGAGGTATTCTTATGAATCAGTTTTTAGAAAATATTAAAGATCTTGAAGTGACTACAGTTTCGCGCGCCCAAGAAGCACTCGATAATAAAGAAACAGCAACCTTCTTCATCGGTCGCAAAACTTGTCCCTACTGCCGTAAATTTGCTGGCACATTAGCAGGTGTCGTATCTGAAACCAAAGCTCACATCTACTTCATCAATAGCGAAGAACCTAGCCAACTCAATGCTTTGCAAGATTTCCGTTCACGCTATGGTATCCCAACTGTTCCGGGATTCGTTCATGTTGCTGATGGCCAAATCAATGTCCGTTGCGACTCTTCCATGTCAGCACAAGAAATCAAAGAATTTGCAGGATTGTAAAAAACAACAAAAGAAGGCTCTCGCCTTCTTTTTTAATTATATTCAAAATATCTATCCACCAATTCCTGAATTCTACCTTCTTTAGCAGCAGGGATGGTATCTTCTAAAACAAAGTTCTTTCTACTGATATCTTGAGTGAGATTTCCAAAGATAAAATTAGTCGAGATATTATAGATAATTTCTGAAGGCGCAAATCCATAAACTTGATTTTCTAGGATATGTTTTAAGCGTTCTTCAGGATTTGGAAAGGCTTCTTTCAAGCCATTGCTGTTATATAGCCGCTTAACAAGCTCTGCAATATAGAGACCTGACTTCATGTACAAATCAATGAATGTCTTAGACGGATCATCAAAGATTCCTGGATTTTCTTTTTCAAGGTCATCCACCATTCTCTTCACCACACGTTTAGGAGTGAAAATCTGATTGGTCTTTTGCGGTGGAATATAGTCAAAGATATCTTCTTTTTGATCTTTAAAATAATCTGCCAACTCCTCTTTCTTGCGAAGAAATTCTTGGATGGCTTCATCAAATGTTGCTCGATCAAAGAGATGTCCTGCAAAATCCTGCCCACCATCTCTCAAATAACGAAATTGGTCAATCGTAATACCAGTCACTTCAAAGAAGACGTGCTCAGGAACAAAGGTGTCAAAATTATCAAGTGTTAGAGATTGATCACCGTAGGCCATGATGAAACTTGGAATTGTTCGTGCAAATCCTCGAAGATGGTCCCGAATCTCATCTTGGGCTGATTGTTTCAACTGTTCCACCCGTTTTATCTCAACCTGTTCAATAAACTTCTCGGGCATTTTTTCCACTTCATTTTTAAGTGTTTGTTCTAGTTTTTCTTTATGAATGAGATTATTTTCTTCTAAACGTTTTTCAAGAACTTCTTGAATCTTATCTTTTTGCTCTTTATCATTTGTTTCCTTGAGCTGTTGTTGCAACTCTTCCTTGATATGAGCTTCAGAAATTTTACGTTCAATCTCATTTTTTCGAACTTCGTTCTCAAATGTTGCTACAATTTGTTTCTTGATCTGGTCTGTTTCCCGAGTTTTCAGATCATATCCAACCTTCAATTCCTCTACAATTACTGAAGAAACGGTCTTACTCAAGTCATTGACCAGCTGTTTTTGAGTTCTTTCCTCATCTTTTGTGACTAACTCAGCAACAGACTGTCCAAGTCCATAAACTTTTTCACCAAAAAGTCGCGTTTGTTGATTGACCACGATTTCATGGTCAACCACTGCATTGCCCTCATCATCCACTGTAACATCTGAAAAATCTAGTAAATCAGAAGGTGTTTGTAACTTGCCTTCCTTTTCAACTGGTAGTTCATTTAAGATGTCTAGAACGGTTTGACTGGCTTGGAAAATGCCGCTGATATTATCAAATAAGAGATTAGACATAAACCCTCGTTTGAGGACTTCCCTAGCTTTTATTTGACGCGGTATAGTCAGAACTGCCTTAGCATCAATTTTAACCATCTTACCTGTACGGTCTTCTGCTATGACAGGGAAGAAATTTAAGAGTTCTCTGATGTTCTCTTCACGAGTTACGGAAGTTCCACCACCTCCTGCAGTCGCAAGTGATAAGTTGTTCGCAAACTCATCAAAGAGAATCAGGGTTCTTTCTGGCGCAAAGTCAAATACATAGGCTCTTTCTTTGCGGAAGTGATTTCCTTTGTTATCGGTCCATGAGTAAGGGTTTTGTGCACGGAAGGCAGCTTGCATATAAATGGCAGGTGATTTCAAGTTTGATAACATCAATACGCCTGTCCATTCAGGGATCGTCACACCTGTCGTCAATTGACCGACGGATAGGGTAATGGTTTTGTCATTCTCTGCTATCGCTTTTCTAACCAAGTCTAGGGATTTGAGTTTAACCTTATCATCTTCCTCGGACATACGACCGTCACCAGCAGCTAACACAACCTCATAGTTTTCATAGATGGGATGTTCCTCTAGCAGTGCTTTTAAGGCTTTTGCTGAGGCTACACGTTCTAAGAGCCAAAAAGTATGCTTGAGTTCGTTCCGAAGTTCTTTGGTTGAAAATGGATATTTCTCATTGCTTGATAGAGTATCTAACCAATTTCTGACATCTTGCTCATGGATAAATTTCCCTTTATCATCTGTTGCGAAAAATTCACTCAAGTCAAAAGCATAGTCGATATTTTCGCCATCTAGTTGAGCACCTTTTTCTAACTCCTCACCAATCATCTGAGACATTTGATAGGTAAAGAGATTTAACTGAGGCAAGCTTTCATATGGATTTTCCTCTTCTTGATCAGGTGACCAAGTTGTTTTAGCTGCCTGCTCATCAGCGTAAGACCAGTTGTAGATCTGCTCCTCGGTAAATTCTCCCTTAGCTAATGCCTTAAATGGAGTTCCTGATAGATGCAAGGTAAAGTTTCGACGGATCTTATTAAAGGCTTGGTCTGTCTTGAAGGTAGCAACTCCTTCGTGAGCCTCATCGATAACCAACAAGTCCCAATGTAGATCAGTTACCCATTTGAGTTTATTGTGCTCTCCACCAAGATAAGCAGAGCCTTTCAAGTCTTGGAGACTGATAAAAGCAAGTTGTCTTACATCGTCATCTAAAATACCAACAAATTCTTTTCGTGACAAGGTTGGCCGATTTTTAAGACTGTCTGTTTCTGAAACAAACTTATAAGTCGTTTGACCAGCTATGAATTTTTCAAAATCATCATACCATGAGTTAGCTATTGCAGGTCTGTTGGTTACGATTAGGACATTGACAGCATCCATCCGACAAGCTAGGTCATAGGTAGACAAGGTCTTACCAAAACGTGGCTTGGCATTCCAGAGGAACTTACCTCCTAGATGATTCTTGAAATAAGCTAAGGTCTTAGAAACTGCTTCTTCTTGCTCCTGTCGCAGAGTATAGTCCTGTCCTTGGCCAGGCTGATAACCTGACAAATCATGCTGAACAAACTTATCAAAAAGATTTTTAGATTTCTCAGGTGTCCCATTAAAGTAAAACCATTCAGTCTTGGGACGACGTTCCACATCATGAAAAGAAAGGAAATGGTGGAAATCATGATCCTTAAAAGTTTTTCCCTTATCAGGTTCTTCCGTATAGGCTGCATCCCCAGTCCATAAGACATCTGTATCTATATGAGCAGTATGCGTTTGTTCTTTAATCCGTTGCGTAACATCACGCTCTGTATAACCAATCTTAATCCAGCCCTCATTGCTTGTTACCGTAGGAGTGGTGTAGGCATAGATTTTAGGATGAATTTCTTTAGAAGTTTTAATTTCTACCATCAATCCATCTCCCTTACATGAGTCTCAATAAAGGAAATTTCTTCAGGAGAAAGGTCATATTTTTGATAGAGTTGGCGGTCAATATCAGCCACTGATTGTGTCCAATCAATGTCCGAATTGACCGTAAAGTCTTGGAGAGGGACATAATGCCATACTGCTTTCGTGTTATCTTGAGTAATTTTCAAAATCCCAAGCATTGTGCGCAAAAACTTAGATTTAATATATTTTAAACAAGCCTCCGCCTCTTCTAAAGAATCAAATTCACCAACAGAAATAAATGTCTCTGTGTACCCGATGACGGGGTACCCGATGACGGGGGTCGATAGGACTTCGCCAATCGCCCCACTTCCATTTGCCTTTGGAAGAATTATTTTATACTTTTCAAAATTTGATGGGCATGTTACATAATCTTTTCTAAACCATTTATATACACGTTCATTATTAAAACGTCCATATATTTTAATATACTCATTACCATCTTCAGGTTTAACATCAAAAAATAATTCAGGCAATTTTTCAAAAGCATTAGAAGCAATTCTCCTATCTGAAACTCTCTCCATAAGATTAGGAAAATCTGTATAAATCAAATCAGAATAGCGATATGATCCTCTATTAGTAACAAATTGATCAATGGATTCAAAATTTTTCTTAATAATTTTTTTTCTAATTGAATTCATTTCTATAAAGGGAACAAAAACTTCAATTGGTTCAAATTCTTGTTCAGTATCATAATAAGTAACTGCTACCCCACCTTTAATATCAGTTCCAGGAAAAACAGTGCCACTTTTTTGTTCAAAAAAAGATACCTTTACATGTTGATTATTCAACATTTGTTGATTCCAAGTTTTTGGAGTCCCTCCAGCATTTGATAAAAATCTAGCAGGAGTTATTAAAGATGCCTTTTTAGAAATTTTGTATGATTCTGAAATAAATTTATGATATATAGGCATATCCTTTGTACTTGTTCCTTGCGCCTCCTCTTGGTAAGGCGGATTTCCTATCACGACATCAAATTTCATTTCACTTTCCTCGCTTGATAGGCTCTCAAAACCTATCATTTTATTCTTTTTCCAGTCTTTGATTTGGGTTTTAGATTCTTCTACTTCTTGGACTTCTAGCTCATCTGAAAACAAGCTTAGCTGTTGAGATTGCTCTTGTTTAGCTGAGTAAGGACTGATTTTTTTCAATCCATCCATCTGAAAGACATTGTAGGATATAATAGTCGCAATTTCTTTCTTTTGCTCTAAGGTCGGTTGATTTCCAGTCTTTACAAGATAGTAGTCCTCGAAGGTCGCTAAAAGATTTTCACGCGCTAAAAGCAGAGAATCTCCTTGATACTCATAGCCATATGAAGCTCGATAAGCTTTTTTTACAAGTTCATAAAAGGTGGCTTCATCTGAGACCTCACGACTAATGCGTTGCAATTTTCTATCTACAAAACCAACTCGCTCAGATAATGGAATTTCCTCACCGGTCACTGTATCATAGCGAGTAACCATATAAGGTGCTTCACCACAGGTGATTTCTAGCCAACGCACTTGGATATAGTCTTCAAGATCCAGAGCTTCAAGTTCAGCTTCCACGTAGCCATTTTGCTTTTCAACCAACCAAGTTGGCGTAAAAACTTCGGCTCTAATCTTGGTTCGGTCTTTTTGCTCATACTTGGACTTTTCTGATCGAGGTTGAATTAAGTTTGCATAGGTTCCCGTCACTCTACTTGGAGTGATGCGATCACTTGGAGCAAATCCCTTTCCCAACAATTCATAAGAATGGGTCGCCCAAACAATATTTTTCTTGGTCGTTCGATCTTTTAAAAGAATTTTTAATAAGCCAGCAGACTCCATAGCCAACTGTTCTTCACTAATATCTATCGTCATAAGGCAACCTTTCTCGTACTATAAACCTTATTATATCATATTTTAAATGGTGTTTGGACTAGAAAATAATAACTAAACATAAGAAAAGAAGGCACTCGCCTTCTTTTTTATATATCTGTCAATGGTGTTGCGGTATCTGGGGAAGTGTCGTAGACCTTAAAGTCTACTCCAACTCCCAAATCGGCTTGAGCTAGCTGATTGACCATGGTCATATGAGCCAGCTCCTTGATATTGTTCTCTTTGGACAAATGCCCGAGGTAGATTTTCTTGGTTCGATTTCCCATTGCACGAATCATGGCCTCAGCACCATCCTCATTAGAGAGGTGACCAAGATCCGATAGAATTCTCTGTTTGAGACGCCAAGCGTAAGATCCTGCTCGCAAGATTTCTACGTCGTGGTTGGACTCGATGAGATAACCGTCTGCATTTTCGACAATTCCTGCCATACGGTCACTGACATAACCTGTATCGGTCAGCATGACAAAGCTCTTGTCATCTTTCATAAAGCGGTAAAACTGGGGTGCTGCCGCATCATGGCTAACCCCAAAACTCTCAATATCAATATCGCCAAAGGTTTTGGTTTTACCCATTTCAAAAATATGCTTCTGCGATGAATCCACCTTACCGAGGTACTTGCTATTTTCCATAGCCTGCCAGGTTTTTTCATTGGCGTAAAGGTCCATACCATATTTGCGAGCCAATACACCAACTCCATGAATATGATCTGAATGTTCATGCGTAATCAAAATAGCATCCAAATCTTCAGGCTTACGATTGATTTCACTCAAGAGACTGGTAATTTTCTTACCCGACAAGCCTGCATCCACTAAAATTTTCTTTTTTTGGGTTTCCAGATAAAAGGAATTTCCACTGGAACCTGATGCTAAAATACTGTATTTAAAGCCTTTTTCACTCATTCTAGTCTTCTATTTCGTCCTCCCATATTTCTTCTTTTACGGCATCCTTATCATAAGGGAGCACTATGGTAAATGTTGAGCCCTTACCGTATTCGCTTTTTGCCCAAATAAAACCATTGTGTTGTTTGATGATTTCTTTCGCGATAGCCAGACCTAGACCAGTCCCACCTTGAGCACGACTTCTTGCGCGATCCACACGGTAAAAGCGGTCAAAAATCCTAGGCAAATCTTGTTTTGGAATCCCAAGACCCTGGTCAGAAATTGATAAAATCATCTGGTCATCCGTGGTTTTCATGCTAACCGTAATCTTCCCACCATCTGGTGAATACTTGATGGCATTGTTAAGAATATTATCAATCACCTGGGTCATCTTATCCGTATCAATCTCAATCCAAACTGAAGTTATTGGATAATCTCTCACTAGCTCATATTTTTTCTCTTCATCCTGATTTCTCATCTTATCAAAACGGTTGAGGATGAAGGTGATAAAGGCTGTAAAGTTAATCAACTCTATATCCAGTTTAGTAGTCGCATTGTCAATACGAGATAGATGCAAGAGATCTGTCACCATACGCATCATACGGTTGGTTTCATCGAGTGAGACCTTAATAAAATCAGGGGCGACAGGATCATACAGAGCTCCCTCATCCAAGGCTTCGAGATAAGATTTAACACTGGTCAAAGGAGTACGCAACTCATGACTGACATTCGAAACAAAGAGTCTTCGCTCACGCTCTTCCTTCTCCTGCTCGGTCGTATCATGTAAAACGGCAACCAAACCAGAGATGAAACCTGACTCACGACGAACCAGAGCAAAACGTACACGAAGGCTCAGGTATTCCCCATTTACATCCTGGGAGTCAATCGTCAACTCTGGAATCTGTGTAATCAGGTCACGCAGCTCATACTCATCTTCTATCTTAAGCAATTCGAGGATGCTTTTATTAAGAACATCTTCTTTCTGCACACCGAGCTGTTTCTTTGCCATATCGTTGATCATGGTAATCTGGCCACGGCGATTAGTCGCAAGGACGCCATCAGTCATATAAGAAAGAATACTGTTCAATCGTTTACTCTCTTGTTCCAGATTTTCTTGGGTCAAACGAATAACTTCTGACAAATCGTTTAGATTATTGGTGATATTGGTGATTTCTGTACTTCCTTGCAAGTCCAAAACTTGAGAATAATCACCTGCAATCAAGTCCTTAACCTTTTGATTTATCTCCTTCAGACGGATATTATCCCGACGATTTTCCAGTAAGAGCAAGGTCACCACCAGGATAAAGCCAAGTAAAATCAGGATAAAGATAAAATCACTGGTCAGAATAGTTTGTCTAATATCTTCAATCATTATTTTTCATATAGTAGCCAACACCACGACGTGTGAGGATATATTCTGGACGGCTTGGTGTGTCTTCAATTTTTTCACGCAAACGTCGGATAGTCACGTCCACTGTACGAACATCACCAAAATAGTCATAACCCCATACAGTCTCAAGCAAGTGTTCACGCGTAATCACTTGACCAATATGAGATGCCAAGTGATATAAGAGTTCAAACTCACGGTGGGTCAAATCTAATTCCTCACCATATTTCTTAGCCACGTAAGCATCTGGAACGATTTCCAAATCACCAATTTGTAAAGGCTGCGTCTTCTTCTCATCAGACTCTTGGCTATCTACTGAAGCAAGATCTGTACGACGAAGTAAAGCTTTCACACGGGCTTGCAACTCACGGTTTGAGAAGGGCTTTGTGACATAATCATCTGCACCTAACTCCAAACCAATAACTTTGTCAAACTCACTATCCTTAGCTGAGAGCATAATGATAGGAACACTACTGGTCTTACGAATGGCTTTGGCTACTTCTAAACCATCAATTTCCGGAAGCATCAAGTCTAGAATAATAATATCTGGTTGCTCTGCTTCAAATAGCTCAATTGCTTCACGACCATTAAATGCGGTTACAACTTCGTAACCTTCCTTGGTCATATTAAACTTAATAATATCCGAGATTGGTTTCTCATCATCTACAATTAATATTTTTTTCATTTTATCACCTTTTCTCTATCTATTATAACAAAAAAATACAAAGAAGGCACAAATGGCTACTGTAAGCTTTCATCTTCGGGAGTTGTTTTCATAAGCCTGCCAAATTTTTTGTTGAGGTTTAGCAAGTGGATAATCAGAAAACTCCTGAGGAGAAACCCAACGAACTTCTCTGTCAGAAAACTGTTTCGAATCTGTCACTTGACCTGCTAGGATTTGAATATGCCATTTCCGATGACTAAATACATGCTTGACCTGGTCAAATACTTGCTGGGACCAATTCACTTCTAAATCATAATCCTGCTCAAAGTTTTCTTGAGGGCTTGGTCCAAAAGCTCTGCTTTCCTCTTTGACTTGTGAAAAGAGATCTAGTTGATTATCATCGCTGTAGAAATCCTCAACTTCAATCAGCGGGAAATGCCAAAAACCGGCTAGCAGTTTCTCACTTTCATTTTTCTCAAGAAGATATTGACCACGGTCATTGCGCACAACCAAAGCCTTGAGATAGATTGGGAGAGGCTTTTTCTTGGGTTCTTTAATCGGATATACATCCATGGTCCCATTTTGATACGCTGCGCTAAAATCCTTAACAGGGCTTTCTTCTGGTCTAGGATTAACTGGGACCTCTATGTCGGACCCTAAATCCATCAGAGCTTGGTTAAAGTCTCCTGGTCGTCTCGGGTCAATCAAGATTTCCATCATGGCTTGGAAAATCTTTCGATTGCTGGGAACTCCGATATCATAATTAACCTCAAATAAGCGCGCTAAAACTCGCATGACATTGCCATCAACCGCTGGCTCAGGCAAGTTAAAAGCGATACTGGAAATTGCTCCCGCAGTGTATGGGCCAATCCCTTTCAGGCCAGAAATTCCTTCATGGGTGTTTGGGAATTGACCACCAAAGTCAGCCATAATCTGCTGAGCCGCAGTCTGCATATTGCGTACTCGAGAATAATAGCCCAAACCCTCCCAAGCCTTCAGCAGACGCTCTTCAGGGGCATTCGCCAGACTTTCAACAGTTGGAAACCAGTCCAAGAATCGTTCATAGTAGGGAATGACCGTGTCTACTCTAGTTTGCTGAAGCATAATTTCAGAAACCCAGATATAATAAGGATTTTTACTTCTACGCCATGGTAAATCCCGTTTGTTTTCATCGTACCAGTTGAGGAGTTTCTCGCGGAAAGAGAAAATCTTCTCCTCTGACCACATATCAACACCGTATTCTTTCAAATCTAACATATATCTAGTATAACATAGAAGCTCCTAACTGTCTTTGTCTTAGCGCTAAAAATCCTCTTCCCAAGGGAAAGAGGATTATATATTATTGATGAACTGCTTGAGCTGCAGTAATTAGTGTAAGATTGTATACGTCATCTGAGCTGCATCCACGTGAAAGGTCATTAACTGGCTTATTCAAACCTTGTAAAACAGGACCTACAGCCGAGAAACCACCGAGACGTTCTGCAATCTTGTAACCGATATTTCCAGCTTCTATACTTGGGAAGATGAATACAGTTGCTTGTCCAGCTACTTTACTTCCTGGAGCTTTCAAAGCTGCCGTTTCAGGGTGGAAGGCAGCGTCAAATTGCAATTCCCCATCGATTTCAAGGTCTGGACGTAGTTCGTGCGCACGTTGTGTAGCTGCTACTACCTTATCAACGTTCTCACCAAAACCAGAACCTTTACTTGAATAGCTCAACATAGCAATTTTGGGTTCAATACCAAACATTTTTGCAGTGATTGCTGAATTAATAGCAATTTCAGCTAAGGCATCTGCATCAGGATTAATGTTGATCGCACAGTCTCCGAAAAGATAACGTTCTGAACCACGAGTCATCAAGAAGGCACCTGAAGTACGAGTAACATTAGGACGAGTTTTAATGATTTGAAGGGCTGGACGAACTGTTGCAGCAGTTGAGTGAAGTGCACCTGAAACCATACCGTCAACCAAGCCCATATATACTAGCATTACACCAAAGTAGTTAACGTCTTCACGCAAGAGTCTACCAGCTTCTTCTTCTGATATCTTACCGTTACGACGTTCAACGAGCGCAGCGACCATTTCGTCAAATTTAGCGTAGTGGTCAGGGTCAATGACTTCGTAACCTTCAGTGATCCCTTCGATTTCAAGGTAGATTTTGATTTTTTCAGGTTTACCAAGCAATACTGGGATAACATCTGTTTCTTTCACCAAACGTTTTGTAGCTTGGAGGATACGAGGTTCTTTCCCTTCAGGGAGAACGATGCGTACATTTTTACCAACTAGGTTGGTTTTTAGACTTTCAAAAACTTCCATGAGTTTTCTCCTTTAATATTAATTAATTGATAACTTAGTTATTAAATTCTTAAAATCATCTGGCAGTGGAGATGATATTTCCAACTGTTCTTCAAGAAAAGGATGATAAAAAGATAAGAAATGGCAATGTAGCGCTTGACGCTCTATACCATGCTCTAAACTTCCACCATAGAGGTCATCTCCAAGTAAAGGAAAACCAATATGTGAAAAATGAACTCGAATCTGATGGGTTCGCCCAGTATGCAATCGAATATCGATCAAGTGAATATCTCCATAAGACGCTACAACTTTGTAAGATGTATGGGCGTATTTCCCATCTTTGGCGACCCGTCTCGTGATAATGGAGTCCACATCACGCGCAATCGGGGCGATAATCTCCCCTTCTGGTTCCAAAAACCCATCGCCCTTAACCAAGGCAAAATATCGTTTTTCGATTGACTTTCGTTGCAGTTGCTTGTCTAAACGTGCATGAGCATAGCCGTGCTTGGCAAAGAGCATCAAACCAGATGTATCTCTATCAAGCCTAGTCACGATGTGAACCTGCTGGTTTTCATATTCCCTCTTGACATAGTAGCCCTTGATAAAATTGGCAATGGTATTGGAATGATTGACACTAGGAATGGAAGCTACTCCATAAGGTTTATTCAAAACCAGAAAGTGGTCATCCTCATACAAGATATCTAGGGGACGGTTGATTGCTTCAAGGGTTTCAAAGCCTTCCTCTGCTGGAATGTCAATGGTAACCCTGTCACCAATATCTAAGAGATAAGTCGCATTCTGAGGTTGATCATTGACTAGGATAGCCCCACCTCGAAACTTTATCTTAGCCAAAAGTCCTTTAGAAATCTCGTGTTTCTTAAGAAAGGTTTTGACTTTGACATGTTCATCTGCGATAAATTCAAACCTCATTCGTCCACCTCGCCGATGAAGGCATCTTTGACGCGATTCCAGAAACTAGTGTGACTTGGCGTCGCTACGAAATGAATCTTATGATGATCAATTTGGTACTCAATCCGTTCGATGTTACGGAAAGAATAGACGCTGTTATCGACTGATATCGTGTGATAGTCATTACGAGTCGGTAAGAGTCCAATCTTATCTTTTTTGGGAATAATGATTGATGATCCCAGAGTGCGATAGACTCGGTTGTTAAGACTCGCTATCTCCGTCAACTGCAAGGCTTCAATGGTAGGATGCAAGACAGCTCCACCCAAGGACTTGTTGTAGGCAGTACTTCCCGTCGGCGTTGAAACAGTCACTCCATCTCCACGAAATCTCTCGAACGGAACATGGTTAATGATGATATCCGCAACCATGGTGCGATCTGATCGACGGATGCTCGCTTCATTTAAAGCGCGGAAGATTTTCACTTCTCCATTTTCAAGCGTTACCTTGACATTCAAAACTGGATAGGAAACTTTGGCACCAGTGTCTAGCAGAAGATTAGTCACCAACTGATCCAACTCAAAATCACGATAATCTGTGTAAAATCCCAAATGCCCTGTATGAACACCTACAAATCGAACCTTGTCTAACTGATTCTCATACTTGTGAAAAGCAGACAAAAGCATCCCATCTCCACCAATCGAAATGACGATGTCGGGATTGGTATCGTTCAGTATAAAATGTTGTTTCTTTAGTTTTTCCCTCAGTTCATGCAAAACCTTCTGACTCTGCGGCTTTCTATTTGCTATGAGGTCAACTCGTTTACCTGTATTCTTCATCTGTATCGTCACTATTTCCTACACCGTCATTTAATTTTCTGCTCAATGGATCAAAGAGAGCCTGCGCTTCCTGGATGTCATCTCGAATCTTACCCATTTCTTCATCCAGTTGATAAGCAATTTTGGCAGTGATTTCCAGTCTTTCTTTTATATCCTCTGGAAAATCTCCCTGGTACTTATAATTGAGCGAATGCTCAATAGTAGCCCAAAAGTTCATAGCCAAAGTCCGTATTTGAATCTCGGCGAGGATGGTCTTAGCCCCATTTATCGTGTCAACGGTATATTCGACAACAACGTGATAAGAACGATAACCTGAAGCCTTACGATGGGTGATATAATCCCGTTCCTGAACGACTCTCATATCCTGACGTTTACGTAGTATTGCAACAACTTCTTCCACGTCATCAACAAACTGAACCATAACACGTAGCCCTGCGATATCTTGCAAGTCATTTTCCAGAGTTGCATAAGTAATACCTCGACGAGCCATCTTTTCTTTAATACTTTCAATCGGTTTGACACGACCCGTTACAAACTCAATCGGAGAATGCTTGTTTTGCTTACGATACTGTTTGCGAATCCCACGAAGTTTAATCTTCAACTCACCTACAGCCTGAATGTAAGGATCTAAAAATTCTTCCCATTCTATGGTCATACTTTCTCCCTTGTAATGTTTGATTGCTCTATCGAAAATCTTTGATTTTTTCACTACAATCTTATACAATAAATACATTGTACATTATACCATAAATCCGCTTTCAAAGATAAAGAAAAGGTTAGAAAAATGAAACATTTAGAAATTGAACTGAAAACACTACTGAAAAAAGAGGATTACGATCATTTAAAAAAACAATTTGCCCATATAGCACCTGTTCATCAAAAAAACTACTACATTGACACACCTGATTTTCAATTGCGTGAAAAGAAGGTTGCCATGCGCATTCGCACTTTTGCAGATTGGGCGGAATTGACCTTGAAAGTGCCTCAAACTGTAGGAAATATGGAATACAACCAGAAACTAACTCTTCCAGAAGCTGAATCGTACCTAGAAAAACAAAAACTACCTCAAGGGCTCGTTCTAGAAAAGCTCGCTAAGATTGGTATTGAAAGTCATGACTGGCTTGTTTTAGGCTGCCTTTCGACTCTTCGTTATGAAACGAAAACAGAAATTGGCTTAATGGCGTTAGATGAAAGTCACTACTTTGACCAAACGGACTATGAACTCGAGCTTGAAGTCACTGATCACGAGGAAGGAAAACGAAATTTTCAGCAATTTCTTTCAGAAAATGGTATCACTTACCAAAAAGCTCCTTCAAAATTAATTCGTTTTATTAAAAGCATGAAAAAATGCTGAAATAATCTCCTTTTTTTGGTAGAATAGAAAAGATAAAAATAAAAGAATCTTGCTTTGAAAAACAGAACTTTCTCAAAGAAGATTCACAAAGTTTACAGAGGACGGTCTATAATGTCAGATAGAAACAACATGAAACTTTTCACCCTAAACTCTAACCCAGAAATCGCTCAAAAGATTGCGGATACAGTTGGTGTACCTCTCGGAAAATTATCCTCTCGTCAATTTTCTGATGGTGAAATCCAGGTCAACATCGAAGAAAGTGTCCGTGGTTACGATGTTTACATCATCCAGTCAACCAGCTACCCCGTTAGCAACCACTTGATGGAATTATTAATCATGGTTGATGCTTGTGTTCGTGCAAGTGCTCATAGTATCAACGTTGTCCTTCCTTACTTTGGTTATGCGCGTCAGGATCGAATCGCTTCTTCTCGCGAGCCCCTCACTGCAAAATTGGTTGCCAATATGCTTGTCAAGGCCGGTGTAAGCCGTGTTCTAACGCTTGACCTCCACGCTGTTCAGGTTCAAGGTTTCTTTGACATTCCTGTAGACAATCTTTATACTGTTCCTCTATTTGCTAAGCACTACTGTGATAAAGGACTTCTTGGATCCGATGTTGTTGTTGTTAGTCCAAAGAACTCTGGTGTTAAACGTGCTCGTAGTTTGGCTGAATACCTTGATGCCCCTATCGCTATCATTGACTACGCCCAAGACGATTCTGATCGTAACGAAGGCTATATCATTGGGGATGTTGAAGGCAAGAAAGCTATCTTGATTGACGACATCCTAAATACTGGTCGTACTTTCTCTGAAGCAGCAAAAATCGTTGAACGCGAAGGGGCAACTGAAATCTATGCGGTATCTAGTCACGGTTTATTTGTTGAAGGTGCAGCAGACCTTCTAGACGCAACTAACATTAAAGAAATCCTTGTAACGGACTCTGTAGCAACCAAAGAAAGAACTCCAGAAAATGTATGTTACATTACTGCTAGCGAATTAATTGGTGATGCTATCGTCCGCATTCACGAAAGAAAACCAGTCAGCCCACTCTTTGCTTACAACAAAAAGAAATAAGGTGATTCTTTGATTTATTTGGACAATGCTGCTACGACTCCTATGTCAGCAGTAGCTATTTCTGAAATGACCAAGGTCATGCAAGAAACTCATGGTAATCCTTCTAGTATTCATGGCCATGGTCGGCAGGCTGGCAAACTCTTGCGAGAGGCTCGTCAAGACTTAGCTCACTTACTAGGAACCAAACCTCAACATATCTTTTTTACGTCTGGCGGTACAGAAAGTAACAATACAGCCATTATTGGCTATTGTCTCCGTCATCAAAATCGTGGAAAACATATCATCACGACAGCTATTGAACACCATTCTGTGCTTGAAACTATCGATTATCTGGTTCAACATTTTGGTTTTGAAGCGACCATCATCCAACCAGTAAATCAAGAAATTACTGCCCAGCAAATTCAAGAAGCCTTACGTGACGATACCATTCTCGTTTCCACCATGTACGCTAATAATGAAACCGGTAGCCTCTTACCTATCGCTGAGATAGGACGTGTTTTAAAAGAGCATCCTGCTGCTTATCATGTAGATGCTGTTCAAGCTATCGGGAAAATTCCTATCCATCCAGAGAAGTTAGGAATTGATTTCCTCAGCGCTTCTGCCCACAAATTCCATGGACCAAAAGGAGTTGGCTTTCTTTATGCTTCTTCCGCGGACTTTGATTCCTACCTTCATGGTGGGGACCAAGAACAAAAGAAACGTGCTGGAACAGAAAACCTCGCTGCCATTGTAGGCATGGTCGCTGCTCTCAAAGAGGATTTAAATGACCAAGCTGAGCATTACCAAAAACTAAGCGCACTCAAATCTGCTTTTTTAGAAGAAATTGCAGATCTAGAATACTATCTCAACGAAAGCCAACACCAGCTTCCTTATGTTGTCAATATTGGCTTTCCTGGTCAAAAAAATGATTTGCTCTTACTACGGTTAGATCTTGAAGGAATTTCAATTTCTACCGGTTCAGCTTGTACTGCTGGTATTGTGCAAACCAGTCATGTGCTTGAAGCATTTTATGGACCAGATTCACATCGATTGAAAGAATCTGTCCGTATCAGTCTCTCTCCTCTTAATACCGAGGAAGAACTGAAACAACTCGCACAAACCTTAAAAAATATTATTGGAGATTAATCTAATGGCATTCGAAAAAACCATTAAACTACAAAACTGCCGCTACAACTACACACTTAACCCTACTGTCAAAAAGTTCACACTGAAAGATAATACTTTCTTTGAAACAAAAGTTGGAAACTTCGAACTAACTCGTCTGCTTGAGAAAGTACCTAACAGCGGTGAAGGATTCAAGCTAAAGATCATCATCAACAAAGACCTTACAGGTGCTAAACTCAACATCACTGACAAATCTGGCCTTCGCTTGGTGAATATCTTTAAATCAGAAGACCACCACATTCATCAGGAGAAATTCTACTTCCTCATGGACAGCCTTGTAGAACGCGGAATCTTCACAAAAGAAGAAAGATAAATGGCTATGTATCGACTTACCTATCAAGATAACTATCACGTAGAACGTACACTTGAATATAAGGATTACGAAGAGCTTATGTTATCTCTATCAGGTTGTGTAACTCTTCCAGATACATTCCTAGTTACCTCATTAACCTTTGATGATAAAGTTATCTATCAAGGATTGGTCGGAGATCTCTACCGTTTTCTATCACAAGCTAATTTTTAAGACTAAAACTAAGATTTTCTTAGTTTTTTCTTGTTTTTGTTGATTTTTTCACAATGTTTCTATAAAATAGAAGAATAGAAAGGTTGTGGTTTTGTGAAAGATAAACAGTCTGCTATTCCAAAAGCAACAGCAAAAAGACTCTCTCTCTACTATCGAATTTTCAAGAGATTTCATGCAGAAAAAATCGAACGTGCCAACTCTAAGCAAATTGCAGAGGCTATCGGTATCGATTCTGCGACTGTTCGTCGTGATTTTTCCTATTTTGGCGAACTAGGTCGTCGTGGTTTTGGTTATGATGTTAAAAAACTGATGACTTTTTTTGCTGATCTCCTAAATGATAACTCAATTACGAATGTTATGCTGGTTGGGATTGGAAATATGGGGCATGCCCTTCTCCACTATCGCTTCCATGAGCGTAACAAGATGAAAATCATCATGGCATTTGACCTAGATAACCATCCAGAAGTCGGGACCCAGACACCTGATGGAATTCCAATCTATGGTATCTCTCAAATTAAAGAAAAAATCAAAGAAGCAGATGTTAAAACTGCTATCCTAACTGTTCCAAGTGTTAAATCACAAGAAGTTGCTAATCTTTTGGTCGATGCAGGTATAAAAGGTATTCTCAGTTTTTCCCCTGTTCACCTCCACCTTCCAAAAGATGTGGTCGTTCAGTATGTCGATTTGACAAGCGAACTCCAAACCCTCCTCTATTTTATGCGTAAAGAGGATTAGAAAGCGAAAGCATTTATGAAAAAACCAGTTATTGGGATTACAGGAAATGAAAAAGCTCATCCAGATGATGACATCATGATGAGCTATGCAGCAAAGGGCTTTGTTGAAGGAATCAAGGACGCTGGCGGAATTCCAATCATCCTACCGATTGGTGATCAAGAAATGGCTACCCATTACATCAGTATCATTGATAAGCTCATCCTAACGGGTGGGCAAAATGTTGATCCAAAATACTATGGTGAGCCTAAAACCATTGACAGCGATGACTACCATCTTCAAAGAGACCAATTTGAATTAGCCCTTATCATAGAAGCGATTAAACAGAAGAAACCAATTTTCTCTGTTTGCCGTGGTACTCAGCTTTTCAATGTCGCTATGGGAGGTACGCTTCACCAAGATATCGAGGATCATTGGCAGGACTGTTCAGCCGAATACACGACTCAACGCCTCGTAACGGAACCTGATACCATTCTCCGAGAAATCTATGGAGAAATCTCTCATATCAACTCCTTCCACCACCAGAGTATTAAAGATCTAGCTCCTAATCTTAAGGTTGTAGCACATGATCCTAAAGATGGAATCATTGAGGCTGTGACAACTACGGACGGCTTTCCTTACCTTGGTGTCCAATGGCATCCAGAATTTCTATTTGAAAATCGCCCCAAAGATAAAACATTGTTTGACTATGTTGTTAACGAACTCTAAATCAAATCCGTCTTTTCACGGTAACTAAAGTAATCAGAGTGAGAAACAATCAAATGGTCCAAGAAAACAATTCCCATCAGTTCGCAAGCTTCCTTGACTAGCTTAGTGACATGGTCGTCATTTCGACTAGGAGATACGGCACCAGATGGATGATTGTGAACGAGAATCACGGAGGTAGCCATATGCTTGAGGGCATAGTGAAGAATTTCCCGTGGTTCAGCGATGCTGCGTGTCGCAGATCCGATAAAAATAGTTTGCTGATGGATGATTTGATTTTGAGTATTGAGATAGAGCGCCACTAGGTGCTCTTGTTTTTTGTCGCCAAGTTCCTGTTGCATTTTCTTGGCTAGCTTTTGACTGCTGAGAATACTTTCCATCTCAAGGGTTTCATGTTTGTGAATGCGATGTCCCAGTTCAATCACCGCTTGTAATTCAATGGCCTTAATCCGTCCAATACCAGACAAACTCTGCAATTCCTGCAGGGTCATTTTTTTCAAATCAGTTAGACTGTTAAGACTATTCAAGACTTTTTGGGCAATTTCAAAGACATTTGCCTGACGAGTTCCAGTTCTGAGCAGAATAGCTAGTAATTCTTGATTGCTCAGAGCCTCTACTCCTTCTTTAACTAGTCTTTCTCTAGGCAAGAGTGAATCTTCTTGGAATGAAATACTGTACATAAAAATCCTCCTCACTTTATTATTCGTGAGAAGGATGAAAAATTAGATTTTTTTCTCAATTGGGGCTACGCTGGCTAGAAGTTTTTTCAGACCCACTTCTGGGAAATTAATTTTCAGTTCCTGAGTAGCGCCACTACCCGACACTTCAAGGACTGTTCCCTCTCCCCATTTCTTGTGAAATGCTATATCTCCAATAGACCAGTTTGTATCGCTTGAATCTTTTTTATTTCCTCCTGCAAACTGTCCAAATGGAAGACCACTTGACTGGATAGAGCTTGGTGCAGCATTGCGTTTTCGTTCTTGAAGGGCCTGGGCTAGGCTCATACCTTGACCGAAGGCCACGCCACCACTGCTATAAGATGCCTTGAAACTAGTATTTGCCGGACGAGCCAAGCCTTGATACTCAAGCAAGTCTGAACTGATTTCATTGATGAAACGTGTTGGACGGTTATAATTGGTACGACCGAAAAGCAGGCGAGAGTTGGCATTGGTCAGATAGAGGATCTTTTCTGCTCGTGTGATACCGACATAGGCCAAACGGCGTTCCTCTTCTAGCTCATCTGGATCTTCAGCTGCACGGCTAAGGGGAAAGACATTTTCCTCCATCCCGATGATAAAGACAACCGGAAACTCAAGTCCCTTAGCTGCGTGCAAGGTCATCAAGGTCACTTCTGATGTCTCCTGACTGCCTGTATCCGTATCTGCAATCAAAGCCAAGTCATTCAAGAAACGACTGAGTTTATCCAAACCTGTTTCTTCTTCCCGACTATCAGGATTGTCATCAAAGTTCTTGGTAACAGAAAGAAATTCCTCGATGTTTTCAACTCGAGCCTTGCTCTCTAAGGTCGCTTGAGCATTGAGAATATCTACATAACCTGTTTTTTCTAGAACAGCCTCAACCAGCTCGGTGATGGTTAATTGGTCCAGTTGCTCCCGCAAATCCAAAATCATATTGGCGAACTCCCAGATAGACTGGGCTGCCTTGCCTTTGACACCTGATAACATGATATTAGCTGAAGCATCTAGCATAGATATGTCTTGCATATTCGCAAAATCACGAATTTTTTCAACAGTTCCTGGTCCGATTCCACGTTTCGGCTCGTTGATAATGCGCTCAAAACTGATATTGTCACTCAAATTAGCAATGAGGTTGAGGTAGGCGATAATATCACGGATTTCCTTACGGCTGTAGAACTTGGTCCCACCAACCATAGTATAAGGGATGTTTGACTTGAGCAAGGCCTCCTCAATAGTACGAGACTGCGCATTAGTACGATAAAGAACTGCAAAATCCTTGTGCAGGAAGTTTTGACTGCGACCGAGTTCATCGATGGTTTTGGCTACAAAAACAGCCTCATCTTGTTCGTCATTGGCACGATAGTAAATAATCTGCTCCCCATCAGCATTCTGGGTCCAGAGATTCTTAGGACGGCGGTTTTTATTGTTTTTGATGACGTCGTTTGCTGCTTGAAGAATGGTTTTAGTTGAACGATAATTCTCCTCTAACAAAACGACCTTGGCGTTAGGATAATCTTTCTCGAAATCCAAGATATTCTGCATATCAGCCCCACGCCAACCGTAGATAGACTGGTCCGCATCACCGACCACGCAGATGTTTTTAAAGCGTGAAGCTAAGAGTTTGACCAGTTGGTACTGGGCATGGTTGGTATCTTGGTATTCATCCACGTGGATGTATTGGAACTTCTGCTGGTAGTAGGTCAAGACATCAGGATTTTGATCAAAGAGACGCAGGGTCAACATAATCAAATCATCAAAGTCAACAGACTCAGACTGACGAAGTTCTTTTTGATAGGCTGTGTAACACTGAGCCACGATTTGCGTGTACATATCTCCAGCTTGGGCAGCATAAGCCACATCATCAATCAGGTCATTCTTAGCATTGGAAATACTTCCCAAGATTGTCCGTTCATTCCATTTCTTCGGATCCAAGTTTAATTGCTTTAGGATTCGTTTCATAAGGGTACGTTGTTCACCAGGGTCTACAATGGTGAAATTACGATTGTATCCGATATGATCCGCATCGCGACGCAGAATACGAACACACATAGAGTGGAAGGTCGCAATCAGACAGTCTTGAGTTGCTGGATTGAGGCTATATGCACGCTCCTTCATCTCACGCGCAGCCTTATTGGTAAAGGTAATGGCCAAGATATTCCAAGGATTGACCAGCTTTTCATCAATCAAATAAGCGATACGGTGGGTCAAAACCCGGGTCTTCCCAGAACCAGCCCCCGCCATGATCAATAATGGACCTTCTGTCGTTTTTACCGCCTCAGCCTGACTGTCATTCATTCCATTCAATAATGCGTTCATTTTCTCTTCCTTACTCTTGAAGTCAATGTTTCTATTATATCAGAAAACAGGGAAAATATCTTTACCTAGATTGGTTGTGAGTTGAATTCTATTCTCTCATATCATCAGGAGGAGTCAATGACTTTTGCATCCAAACGATATCATGCCATTTTCCAAACTTATAGCCTATCTTAGGGAAATGAGCCACTTGTTCATAGCCCCTCTTTCGGTTAAGAAAAATGCTCCTATCATTTGGCAAAGCGATACAAGCTAAGAAGCGTAAGTAACCCCTAGACACTAGTTCTTCCTCCAGACAGTCATAGAGTAGACTCCCTAACCCTCGACCTTCGGCTTCTTGATGCAAGTAAATTGACACTTCAACTGACCAATCATAAGCTCTCCTATCATAATAGGTGGAAGCATAGGCATATCCCAAAATTTTGCCTTCTTCCTCCAGCACTAGATAAGGATATTTAAGCAAGGTCTTTTGGATTCTTCTTTGAAATTCTTCAACACTTGGCACCTCATATTCAAATGTAATGGCTGTATTAAGGACATAAGGAGCATAAATATCAAGCAGGTCTGGAATATCAGACTCCCTTACTGTTCGAATCTTTGGCATATATTCCTCTCTCTAAAATCGAAAATGAGCTTGGATAGCTTTTCCAAACTCATTTGAATTCAATTAAACTATTAGAACAATCCTAGAACGGTTCCGTCACTTTCAACATCCATATTGAGAGCGGCTGGACGTTTTGGAAGTCCTGGCATGGTCATGACATCACCTGTTAAGGCAACGATAAAGCCTGCACCCAATTTTGGTACTAACTCACGAATGGTAATTTCAAAGTTTTCTGGAGCTCCAAGTGCATTTGGATTGTCAGAAAAACTGTACTGAGTTTTAGCCATACAGATTGGCAATTTATCCCATCCGTTTTGAACGATTTGAGCGATTTGCGTTTGAGCTTTCTTCTCAAAGTTCACTTTGCTACCACGGTAGATTTCAGTGACAATCTTTTCAATCTTTTCTTGAACAGAAAGGTCGTTGTCGTAAAGACGTTTATAGTTTGCTGGATTTTCAGAGATAGTCTTGACAAGCGTTTCGGCAAGCGCTACTCCTCCTTCTGCGCCATCAGCCCAGACACTAGCCAACTCAAATGGAACATCGATTGAGGCACAAAGTTCCTTCAAGGCTGCGATTTCAGCTTCTGTATCAGAGACAAATTCATTAATCGCAACAACTGCTGGAATACCAAACTTACGAATATTTTCAACGTGGCGTTTCAAGTTAGCAAAACCTGCGCGGACCGCCTCCACATTTTCCTCTGTAAGAGCGTCTTTAGCAACGCCACCATTCATCTTAAGGGCACGAAGGGTTGCGACGATGACTACTGCATCTGGAGAAGTTGGCAAGTTTGGTGTCTTGATATCAAGGAATTTCTCGGCACCAAGGTCCGCACCAAAACCAGCTTCAGTAACAGTATAATCAGCCAAGCGAAGGGCTGTGCTTGTTGCCAAAACAGAGTTACATCCATGAGCGATATTAGCAAATGGACCACCATGTACAAAGGCAGGTGTACCGTAAATTGTCTGAACCAGGTTCGGTTTAATAGCATCTTTCAAAATCAATGCTAAAGCTCCCTCAACCTGTAAATCACCAACAGTAACTGGTGTACGGTCGTAACGATAACCGATAACGATATTCGCCAAACGACGTTTCAAATCTTCAATATCAGTAGCCAAGCAAAGAATGGCCATAATTTCAGAAGCAACGGTAATATCGAAACCATCCTCACGTGGAATTCCGTTTAGAGGACCACCAAGTCCAACGGTCACATGACGAAGAGCTCGGTCGTTCAAGTCCACAACACGTTTCCATAGGATACGACGTTGGTCAATTCCAAGCTCATTCCCTTGGTGCAAGTGGTTGTCAATCAAGGCAGAAAGAGCATTGTTGGCAGTTGTAATGGCATGCATATCTCCAGTAAAGTGAAGGTTGATGTCTTCCATTGGTAACACTTGAGCATAACCACCACCAGCAGCACCACCCTTAATCCCCATTACTGGACCAAGAGATGGTTCGCGAATGGCAATCATGGTTTTTTTACCAATCTTATTCAAGGAATCCGCAAGACCAATGGTAATGGTTGACTTCCCTTCACCTGCAGGTGTTGGATTAATCGCAGTAACCAAGATCAATTTTCCAACTGGATTGTTCTCAACTGCACGAATTTTATCAAAACTAAGCTTAGCCTTGTACTTTCCGTACAACTCCAAATCATCGTAAGAAATCCCAAGTTTCTCCACAACATCCACGATTGGCTTTAACTCAATGCTCTGTGCGATTTCAATATCTGTTTTCATAGCAAACTCCTCTAACCTCTAATATGATAACTCATTATAACACAAAAAAAGTTTTTTCACATACAAAAAGCTTAGTAAAGTTTATAAACGTAAAGTTTTAAGGGCTATTTTAGTCGTCTTTTTTACTTTTTATAAGTTTTTATAGCCAAAAACTATAATCTTGCTGGAAAATTAGATAAAATAACAAACGCTTTCTTTGACTTGCATTTCTTTTTTTTGTACAATAGTCCTATGAAAATTTTAGTTACGTCAGGCGGTACAGGTGAAGCAATCGATAGCGTCCGCTCTATCACTAACCACTCGACTGGTCGCTTGGGGAAAATCATCACCGAAGCCCTACTTGCTGCTGGTCATGAGGTTTGTTTGATTACTACTCCTAGTGCTCTTAAGCCAGAACCTCATCCCCATCTAACCATTCTAGAAATCAAAAATACGAATGATCTTCTTTTACAGATGAAAGAACTTATTCAAGATTATCAAGTCTTGATTCATTCGATGGCAGTTTCTGACTACACTCCTGTTTATATGACTGGTTTAGAGGATGTTCAGGCTAGTTCTGATTTAGAAGAATTTTTAAGGAAAGAAAATAAAGAGGCTAAAATTTCATCGAATGATGAGGTTCAGGTTTTATTCTTGAAAAAAACACCAAAAATCATTTCCTTAGTTAAGGAATGGAACCCTGCTATTCATCTGATTGGTTTTAAACTGTTGGTCAATGTTAGCGAAGACCATCTTATAGAAGTTGCTCAAGCTAGTTTGATAAAAAATAAAGCAGACTTAATTATTGCCAACGATCTTAGACACATTTCTGAGAAGCAACACCTAGCCTATTTTGTTGAGCAAGATCATCTTCAAACAGCACGAACCAAGGAAGAAATTGCATCCCTCCTCCTTGAAAAAATTCAAATATACGATTAATAGAAAGGAAAGAAATGGCAAATATTCTCATCGCAGTAACTGGTTCTATTGCCGCCTACAAGTCAGCAGACTTAGTTAGTTCCTTAAAAAAACAAGGTCATAACGTCACTGTCTTAATGACCGAGGCAGCAAGAGAGTTTATCCAGCCTTTGACACTACAGGTACTCTCACAGAATCCAGTTCACCTTGATGTCATGCAGGAACCCTACCCTGATCAAGTCAATCATATCGAAAGAGGAAAAGAAACAGACCTTTTTATCGTTGTCCCTGCTACTGCTAATACCATTGCTAAACTTGCGCACGGTTTTGCGGATAACATGGTGACTAGTACAGCATTAGCTTTACCCCAAAACATTCCTAAACTACTTGCTCCTGCTATGAATACAAAAATGTACGATCATCCAGCCACTCAGTCAAACCTGAAGACACTAGAAACATTTGGCTACAAGCTTATCTATCCTAAAGAATCCCTCCTAGCTTGCCGAGACTACGGCAAGGGGGCTTTAGCAGACCTGAATATTATTTTAGAAAGAATAAAGGAAACACTCAATGAAAAAACGCTCTAATATTGCTCCGATTGCTATCTTTTTTGCGACCATGTTGGTCATTCACTTTCTGAGCTCACTCTTATTTAATCTATTCCCATTCCCAATTAAACCAACTATCGTTCATGTTCCTGTTATTATTGCAAGTATTATTTACGGCCCACGCGTTGGGGTTACACTTGGTTTCTTGATGGGGCTACTCAGCTTGACGGTTAACACGATAACAATCCTTCCAACCAGCTATCTATTCTCACCTTTTGTACCAAACGGAAACATCTATTCAGCAATGATTGCCATCCTACCTCGTATTTTGATTGGTCTGACACCTTACTTGGTTTATAAATTATTAAAAAACAGAACGGGTCTCATCTTTGCTGGTGCTCTCGGTTCCCTTACCAACACCGTCTTTGTCCTTGGGGGAATCTTCTTCCTTTTTGGAAATGTCTTCGACGGCAATATCCAAAAACTCCTGGCAACCGTTATTTCTACAAACTCAATTGCCGAGCTTGTCATCTCTGCCGTTCTAACAGTAGCAATTGTCCCCCGTCTCGAAACCTTGAAGAAATAAAAAAACAACTCCACTTTCGTCCTGAAGGTGGAGTTTAGCATTTAAAACATAAGAATTAAGTTTCTAGTATGCTTTACCATATTTTAATCAAATATCCCTTAAAAATCACTAATGCTTCTTGACTTAACTGATTATTTATTGTACTATACTTGTGTATATACAGATAAATGGAGGTTCTTATGGATATACGGAAAAAAACGCAGTTTATGACCATGACTGCACTGCTCACAGCAATCGCGATTTTGATTCCAATCATTATGCCTTTTAAAATCGTCATCCCACCAGCTTCTTACACTTTAGGAAGCCATATCGCCATCTTTATCGCCATGTTCCTATCACCTTTGATGGCTGCTTTTGTGATTATTGCTTCTAGTCTCGGCTTCCTGATGGCAGGCTACCCTATGGTTATCGTTCTGCGCGCCTTTTCTCACATCGTTTTTGGTATTTTGGGAGCATTTTACTTAAAGAAATTCCCTGAAACCTTGGATAAACCAAAGGCGTCTTGGATTTTTAACTTTGTTTTGGGTGTTGTTCACGCTATCGCTGAAGTACTAGCTTGTATCATCTTTTATGCTACTTCAGGGACAAACGTTGAAAATATGTTTTATGTTCTCTTTGTCCTAGTTGGTTTTGGAACAATTGTCCATAGTATGGTAGACTATACATTAGCACTAGCTGTCTATAAAGTGCTTCGAAAACGTCGCTAAAAGGAAAAACTATGACAAAGGATCGCAAACAAGCTCTTCTCAAACTGTTAAAAGAGGCACCAAAAGCTCTCAATGGTCAAACCTTGGCTGAGCACTTTCATGTTACGCGCCAAGTCATTGTACAGGATATCGCTATTCTCCGAGCAGATGGGGCTCCTATCCTATCCACCAATCGTGGTTATATCTACAAAGAAATTGATGCCAGCCCTTACGTTCACAAACTCTTTAAAGTAAAACATGAACTGGAAGAAATCGGGCAGGAACTTCTGGCCATTGTAGATAATGGCGGACGCGTTCAAAATATCTTAATCGATCATCCCGTTTATGGTGAAATTGAAACTCTGCTCAAACTCACCTGTCGCCGAGATGTCCAGCACTTTCTGGAACAAGTTGAAAATTCTGACTTTAGACCACTTTCTGAATTGACAGACGGCATCCATTACCACCTTGTTGAAGCTGAGACACAACAAGACCTCCACTATATCGAGGAGGCCTTGAATCAGCTCGGTTATTTGGTAAAGGATTAGAAAATTTTCTTTTCCCAATCGTCTTCTGTACGGCGAGGGTAGAAAAATTCAGACTTGTTAGGTGCTTCCATCATTTCCATCAAAGGCAACATATCATAGGCCAGATCCAAGCTTGGAATCTGGTCTTTTTTCACCCAAGAAACTTCTCCTTCATCTGAAGAGCGAAGGGTACCAGAGAACTCAGTCGCCTTATAACAAATGACAATATAGCGCTCACCTGTATCTAATGGCCAATTTTTAATGCCGACAAGTTGAGGATTTTGGATAGTCAATCCTGTTTCTTCATAGATTTCACGAATGACAGACTCTGCGAAAGCCTCGCCATTTTCTACATGACCTCCAGGAAAGGCATAACCAGACCAGCGATTGTTTTCAGGAGCGCGGTACTGCATAACCACGCGCTGAGTTTCGAGGTCTTCAATCAGACAAATGTTTGTTAAAATCGTTAATTGGGAACGGGACATAAATTCGCTCGCTTTCTAATTTGTTATATAATTTTTTCAGACTTGATGTCAGATTTCATGATGAAGGGATTAATCAGTTCATGATAATAGTATACATCATGAAGCAAATATCCTTTTTGAATGACGATTTCTTGTTCCTGAACTTCAAAATCAAGTGTTATTGGAACAGGAAACTTTGGAACAAAGGTAAAAATCGATAAAGACAAATACTAGTAAAATCAGATAGACTATTCTAAAAAAGTTAGATGTTTCAAAATGGTTTATTCCTTATTCTTTCGATATGGTTCTGCAATAGAACGGTTAAGCCAGCAAGGGAGAAAAAGAACAGGTAAGTTGAAATTGGAAACCAGATGTAGCGGTGATCTAAGGATAAGAGGGAAGGCAGAATACCCTTACTGTTTTTCCCACCAATCCCTATAAAAAGATGTACAATTAAACCGATACTATTAAGATAGATAAATAATTCAGTAAATCTTTTTAGGGTCATCTTTTTTCTAGACGAGTCTAGAAAAAAATAGTCAAATACCCTATAAACTAGACAAAAAAGATTCAGATACAAGAGAAAACTATAATTGATTTCCTTGTAGGGCAATGGAATTGGTAAGATATTAAAAATTTGATTAACACCAAATCCTATCACTAATACCAAACTAAATATAAGACAGAATCCTACTAATTTATGAGAATCTAGCCCCGATGACTTCTTATACTTCGTCTCTTTTACTTTCACAATAACTTCTCTCTATTTAAAAATATATTCTAAAACGTAATCATTTGTTCATTGTGCAATCTGAAAACAAATCACAACTGTCCTTGCATTTAACTCTCTGATTTTGTTGAACTCTTAAATACCATTCTAATTTCAATGATAGGCTTTCCAAGTTCAAGTATTTTTTCTTGGCCATCAACAGTAAAACCCATTTTTTGATAAAAAGCAATGGCTCGCTTATTTTCTTTTAATACCCATAAGAATATTTCAGAGAAATGTTCAAGAGTAGTCAGAGCTTCCGTCATTAACTTCTGAGCAATACCTTTTCCATAATAGTCTTTTAAAACATATAAGGCGATAATTTCACCAGCTTGAATAGTCTCATTACGAAAGTTTCCATAACTGATAAAACCAACTACCTTCATGCCGTCCATCGCAATCAATGTATTTTCTGGATATTTTTGACTAAAGAATCGACATCTTTCTAATGTCATCGTCTCCTGAAATTCTGCAGGTAAAAGGTCATCATAAGCCTCTCTCCACGTTTGCCAGTGAACGAGGGATTTTCCTTCTATCTCTTCAGGAGTTTCCATCTGTTTGATAGTAAGATCCATTTATTTTTATCCTTCCCTATCCCAACGCCTTGACTTCCAACATCATATCCCGAATCTGGGTGGCAAGTTCAAAATCAAGCACTTCGACGGTTATTTGAATTTATTAAGAATCAATATATTCTTTCACAAACTATTAATTTTTATCAGCCGGAAATATTTTTAGCAAAAACTCCCTTAGTTTATCATCCTCTATATAAACCATTTGACCGTACACAGCTCTCGTCAATAAAATATAATAAGCATTTTTTACAAATTCATCAATTTGATCAACACCTTTTTTAGTAGCAGTATCGAAAGAATTATCTTTATCCACTTTAATACATTTTTCTTTCTCATCTAAATAGATGCAAAATCTATATCAAACCCATGAATATCATAAACATTTCCAACTTCTGTTGATTTATTCGCATAATTTCTAAACTTATCTCCATCCCTACTCCATTTCAATGAATATTCTTTAGTATGAATTTTTATGAATTCATAATCATTTGCTTTTTTTGCTGGTTTACAGTACCCAGCCAAACGAAGTGATTTCTTTTCAGGAAATTTAGATTGCTGATTTGATAAATAGTCTACCCACTCCTCTATATTTCTTGCTATTTTAAAATACCCTTTTTCTCCCAAGTCTTTATATTTAGAAATAAAGCGATTATCCAAATCTTTTTGAGATTCTATTCCTAACAGATCTTTTATAAATGTTATAAACTTATTTGCAAATTTACTATCACTACCTTTTAAAATTCTGAGCTGAGGTTCTAATTCAGGCGTATTATTAACAACATTCTGTAAATCTTTAAAAGTTTCTTCAACATATTTATTATCACCTTTTCTTAAACATTGAGTATTATCATAAGAAATTATTAATTGTGAATCATCGAATTTCTTTTTGATATAGTCTAAAACAGCTGGATAAGGTAGTTTATCAAACTCTTCCTTCGAAAAATCTTCTATATTATTTGAAATTCCATTAATATTTTTTAAAATATCTGTATCATGTTTGGCACCTGTAGGATAGATTAAATTCTCAGTTAATCTTGTTGTTCGTTGAGCCTCATCAATAAAAATATAATCAAACTTTTTGTTAGTATTTTTTAATTTATTAAAAGTAACAATATCTATATTGTTTTTATTTGGTTTCAATCCGTAACTAGTTAAAATTTTTTTAAATCTATCTCTATGTGTATTCCTTACAAATATAGCAATTTGAGAATTAGGTTTTTCTAATTTTAAACGAGCAATAAGATGTAATAATAGTACAGTTTTCCCTGTTCCAGCTCCTCCTTTAATAAAATGAACACGTTTATCACTTTGTTCTAAAATCATTTTTAAAATAGAATTTTGATTTTCTGTAAGTTCAAAGAATGGACTTTCTGCAAACAAACTTGAAGTTACTCGCTTTAAATTTGGTTTATCATCAATTAATTTATTTTCCTGTAAAAATTTAAGAATATTATTGATCACATCTTTTTCAACAATTTCTCTTAATGCTTGATATTTTCCCGATTCATTACCTATATCTTTGTTTGCAAGTAATTTACCAACGTAATCACCATCTTTATTCATGTTTACAAAATTTAAAAAATTAAATTCTTCTATAAAAGTTAAAATCAAAATTTTTTCAATATAATTTAAATTTTGGGATATATTCTCTCCATAAAAAGCTATATACTCACCATTTATAAATTCTTTAAAACGTTCATAATTTTCTTTTTTTAACTTTTCACTATGCTCTTTAGTTCTCCTACTCGCATCAATAGTCTGACCTATATAATACCTTCTTCCATCACTTTGAATAGGGGATATATAAATATAAATCAAAGGAAAGTCAGATAGTGCTCTAAAATCTTCATCAGAAATCTTAGGAATAATTGTATCATCGAGTTTGGCCCTAACATAATTAAATTTAGGATTATTTTTTGGATATTTACCCCAGCGTGGAAATTTATTATTTTCTGTATTTGTCATTCGTTTTCTCCTATCTACCCCAACGCCTTCACTTCCAACATCATATCGCGTATCTGAGCAGCTAACTCAAAGTCAAGCACTTCGACGGCTTCTTGCATTTGTTTTTCGAGTTTTTTGACGAGTTCCTTGCGCTCTTGTTTGTTGAGGCTATTGATATCGACTTCCTTGTCCTCTTCCTTGGCAACTGCCTTGGTTACGGCGATCAGGTCACGGATTTCTTTCTTAATGGTTTGTGGGACGATACCATGCTCTTCATTATAAGCCATCTGGATTTTCCGACGACGAGCCGTTTCATCGATAGCGCGTTGCATAGACTGAGTCACAGTGTCCGCATACATGATGACATGCCCTTCGCTGTTACGAGCAGCACGACCAATGGTCTGAATGAGGCCACGTTCGTTACGAAGGAAACCTTCCTTATCAGCATCTAGAATAGCAACTAAACTCACCTCAGGAACGTCAATCCCTTCACGGAGTAGATTGATTCCGACCAAGACATCAAAGACACCCAAGCGCAGGTCACGGATAATCTCCGTTCGCTCCAAGGTCTTGATGTCCGAGTGCATGTACTTGACCTTGATGCCCATTTCTTTAAAGTAGTCGGTTAAGTCTTCTGCCATTTTCTTGGTCAAGGTTGTGATAAAGGTTCGCTCATTTTTTTCAACACGGGCATTGATTTCACCTAAGAGGTCATCAATCTGTCCCATAGTCGGACGGACTTCAACCTCTGGGTCTAGAAGTCCTGTTGGACGAATGATTTGCTCAATCACTGTCTCGGTCTGTTCATTTTCATAGTCACCAGGTGTCGCTGAAACGTAAACAATCTGATGAATATGACTCTCAAACTCCTCCCGACGTAAAGGACGATTGTCCAAGGCTGACGGTAAACGGAAACCATAATTTACCAGCATTTCTTTACGCGAACGGTCTCCATTGTACATGCCCTTGATCTGCCCCATGGTCATGTGACTCTCATCAATCATGATCAAGAAATCATCTGGGAAGAAGTCGAGAAGCGTATAAGGAGGTTCTCCTTCACTACGACCATCCATGTGACGAGAGTAGTTCTCAACCCCATTTGTATAACCCATCTCACGTAGCATCTCAATATCATACTCTGTCCGCTGTTTCAAACGCTGGGCTTCTAGCAGCTTGCCTTCCTTCTCAAAGACAGCTAACTGCTCTTCTAACTCAGCCTGAATCTTAGCAATGGCAACCTCCATGTGGTCATCATTGGTCACAAAGTGAGTGGCGGGGAAAATCGCCAGATGATCCACTTCTCCCAATACCTGACCAGTCAGAGCCTCAACTTCTCGGATACGGTCAATTTCATCTCCGAAGAACTCTACTCGAAAAGCGTGTTCATCACGGGAAGCTGGGAAAATCTCTACCACATCCCCACGCACACGAAATCTCCCCCGTTGAAAGTCGATGTCATTACGCTCAAACTGAATATCTACCAAGTCATTCAAGAGTTTATCACGAGAAATCTCAAGGCCTGGACGAAGACTAACAACACTATCAGCATATTCCTTGGGCGAACCCAAACCATAGATACAAGAGACTGAAGCCACGACGATGACATCGTTACGCTCCAGAAGAGCCGAAGTCGCTGAGTGGCGAAGCTTGTCAATCTCGTCATTAACAGAACTGTCCTTCTCAATGTAGGTATCGCTAGAAGGGACATAGGCCTCGGGTTGGTAATAATCATAGTAAGATACAAAATACTCAACAGCATTCTCAGGGAAAAATTCCTTAAACTCTCCATAGAGCTGACCAGCTAGGGTTTTGTTATGGGCAATGACCAAAGTTGGTTTATTGACTTTGGAAATGACCTGACTCATGGTATAGGTCTTCCCTGTACCCGTCGCCCCCATCAGAATTTGGGCTTTTTCTCCACCCTCGATATTGTCAACCAATTGCTCTATGGCTTGGGGTTGATCTCCTGAAGGTTCGTATTTTGATACTAGTTTAAATTGATTGTCTGTAATCCGATTGATCATAAGAATCCTCTCTTGATGTACTATTCCTATTTTAGCATACTTGTAGCATTTTCACGAAGAAAAGGACGGACCGAAGTCACATCCTTTCATTTTCTTTCTTTAATTGATAAGCGAGATAGACAATCAGCAGTAGCAATACCAGACTTGCCATGATAGAACCTTCTATGCCAAAAGAACCACCTGATAACCATCCTTGATTGCCTTGTGGTAAAAAGGTCATCAGAGACGTTCCTGATGGTTGACCACTAACTAAAATGCCAAAAAGATTGCCCTGAGCAAAATTCCAAGCCCCATGAATACCTGCAATACCCCAAACTGTATCGGTTTTGAGAAGGTAAAGAGCCATGGCAACTCCGAATAAGAAGAGATTCACTAGAGATAGAGGTGTTAGACCAGAATTTCCCACATGAAGCAGGGTAAAGAATATGCTAGATATGACAACAGCAAGTTTTAGATTGGTTCTTGAGGCCAATTGTGGAAGAAGCCAAGCACGGGACACCACTTCTTCTGCTGTCCCCTGTAAAATCCAAAATGGGATAGTAAAGACGACAAAAGTAAGCGAATAAGGATTCAAGCGAATGGATTCCAAACGATATTGCCCCAAGACCATCAAACCTAACAAGGTCAGAAGAAAAAGTGCCAAACCTAGGCCAAATCCTTTCAGAAGACTGCTAAGGAAATTTTCTCTATAAAATCCCAAGGTTCTAATAGATCTTTTCTCAACTTTTTTAGTCCATCTGAACACAGTGTTGAGAATAAAACCAAAGGACAGCAATGCTAAAATTAAACGAAAGTCACTTGTTTTATCCGTCAAGCTCTGCTGCAAGGTTTGCAAGTAAGTTGCAAGATTTTGACCAGACTCTCCAAAATTTCTAGCAAGTCCGATGAGAGCTAACAAGCTAATACCATACAAAGTATATGCAACAAACTCTCCTATAAAGACAAAAACAAAGGCTAACAAAGGACTTGTGTAAAAATTTAAACTCATTTGGGAAGATTGGAAGTCTTTAAATATTCTTTTATTCTTCATGTTCCTGCCCTCATTTCTTCTATTACATACTATTATTATATCATTTTATAGTAGCAATTCAAGAAGGAAAAGAAAATATAGATGTTATATTTTCTGACACGAAAATATAAAAATTTGCCTTTTCATTCATTTTCTGATATAATGGGAAAATATTCGGAAAAGGAGACTAAAAATGAAGAAAAAAATACTAGCATGTTTGCTCATTTTATTTCCCATTTTCTCACTAGGTATGGCAAAAGCTGATACTGTTAAGATTGTGTCTGATACAGCTTACGCACCTTTTGAGTTTAAAGATTCAGATCAAACCTATAAGGGGATTGATGTTGATATTATCAATAAAGTCGCAGAAATCAAAGGATGGAACATCCAAATGTCTTATCCTGGCTTTGATGCAGCTGTAAATGCAGTGCAGTCAGGTCAGGCAGATGCCATTATGGCAGGTATGACAAAAACAAAAGAACGTGAAAATGTCTTTACCATGTCTGATACCTATTATGATACAAAAGTTGTCATTGCTACCACAAAGGCGAATAAAATCACCAAATATGAGGAACTTAGCGGGAAAACAGTTGGAGTTAAGAATGGAACTGCCGCTCAACGTTTCCTCGAAAGTATCAAAGATAAATACGGTTTTTCTATTAAAACCTTTGATACAGGTGATTTGATGAATAACAGTCTAAGTGCTGGTGCTGTAAATGCCACCATGGATGACAAACCTGTTATTGAGTATGCGATTAACCAAGGACAAGATCTCAGCATCAATATGGATGGTGAGGCTGTTGGAAGCTTTGCTTTTGGCGTCAAGAAAGGGAGCAAGTATGAACACTTGGTTACCGAGTTTAATGAAGCCCTAGCACAAATGAAGAAGAATGGTAGCTTGGAGCAAATCATCCGAAAATGGACCGCTTCTACAACTACGACAAGCCCAACGACAACTACTGCTGCTGGACAAAAAGCTACTCCCGTGAAAAGCAAGTACATTATTGCCAGCGACTCATCTTTCGCCCCATTCGTCTTTCAAAATTCAAGCAATCAATACACCGGTATTGATATGGACCTCATCAAGGCCATTGCCAAAGACCAAGGTTTTGAAATTGAAATTACCAACCCAGGATTTGACGCAGCCATTAGTGCTGTTCAAGCAGGACAAGCAGATGGTATCATTGCTGGTATGTCTGTAACAGATGCTCGTAAGGAAACCTTCGACTTCTCAGAATCATACTACACAGCAAATACGATTCTCGGTGTGAAAGAATCAAGCACCATTGCTTCTTATGAAGACCTCAAGGATAAAACTGTCGGTGTTAAAAACGGAACTGCTTCTCAAACGTTCCTTACTGAAAATCAAAGCAAATACGGCTATAAGATTAAAACCTTTGCAGATGGCGCATCTATGTATGACAGTCTGAACACTGGCTCTATCGATGCCGTGATGGATGATGAGCCAGTTCTCAAATATTCTATCAGCCAAGGACAAAAATTGAAAACTCCAATCGCTGGAACTCCAATCGGAGAAACAGCCTTTGCGGTTAAAAAAGGCACAAATCCTGAATTGATCCAGATGTTCAATAACGGACTTGCGAACCTCAAAGCTAACGGAGAATTCCAAAAAATTCTTGACAAGTATCTAGCTAGCGAAACATCATCTGACTCTACAAGTACGGTTGACGAAACAACTATCTGGGGTTTGCTTCAAAACAACTATAAACAACTTCTTAGTGGACTCGGAATCACTCTTGCTCTAGCTCTTATCTCATTTGCAATTGCCATTGTCATCGGTATTATCTTCGGTATGTTTAGCGTTAGCCCATACAAATCTCTTCGTCTGATCTCTGAGATTTTCGTTGACGTTATTCGAGGAATTCCGTTGATGATTCTTGCAGCCTTCATCTTCTGGGGGATTCCAAACTTCATCGAGTCCATTACAGGCCATCAAAGTCCAATTAACGACTTTGTAGCTGGTACCATAGCCCTCTCACTCAATGCTGCTGCTTATATCGCTGAAATTGTTCGTGGTGGGATTCAAGCTGTTCCAGTTGGGCAAATGGAGGCCAGTCGCAGTCTTGGTATCTCTTATGGAAAAACCATGCGAAAGATTATCTTGCCACAAGCAACTAAATTGATGTTGCCAAACTTCGTCAACCAATTCGTTATCGCTCTTAAAGATACAACCATCGTATCTGCTATTGGTTTGGTGGAACTCTTCCAAACTGGTAAGATCATCATCGCCCGTAACTACCAAAGTTTCAAGATGTATGCAATCCTTGCTATCTTCTATCTTGTAATTATCACGCTTTTGACTAGACTAGCGAAACGCTTAGAAAAGAGGATTCGTTAATGGCAAAACTAAAAATTGATGTAAATGATTTGCATAAGTATTATGGAAAAAATGAAGTTTTAAAAGGCATTACTACTAAATTCTATGAAGGGGATGTTGTCTGTATCATCGGTCCTTCTGGTTCTGGTAAATCCACTTTCCTCCGTAGCCTTAACCTTCTCGAGGAGGTAACGAGTGGTCACATCACTGTGAATGGTTATGATTTGACTGACAAATCAACCAATGTCGACCATGTTCGCGAAAACGTTGGAATGGTCTTCCAACATTTCAATCTCTTCCCTCACATGTCCGTTCTAGAGAATATCACTTTTGCTCCTATTGAACACAAACGGATGACCAAAGAACAAGCTGAAAAATTGGGGATGGAGTTGCTGGAGAAAGTCGGTCTTGCAGACAAAGCTAAGGCAAATCCAGATAGCCTTTCAGGTGGTCAGAAACAGCGTGTAGCTATCGCTCGTGGACTTGCCATGAATCCTGATATCATGCTCTTCGATGAGCCAACTTCCGCTCTTGACCCTGAGATGGTCGGAGATGTACTAAACGTTATGAAGGAATTGGCTGAGCAAGGTATGACCATGATCATCGTAACCCATGAGATGGGATTTGCTCGTCAGGTGGCTAACCGTGTGATCTTTACGGCTGATGGTGAATTCCTGGAAGATGGGACACCAGATCAAATCTTTGATAACCCGCAACACCCTCGTCTAAAAGAATTTTTGGACAAGGTCTTAAACGTATAAAACGAAAGTGTGAGGTTCTCCTTACACTTTTTTAATTGCGTATTGGATTTTTGATTTTTTTGAAAATTATGATAAAATAAAAGCTATGATAATGAGAAAATCTCATCCCTAGTCCAACTAGGAAAAAATATAGAAATTAGGTAGCTAGATGTCATCAAAGGTTATTGTTACAATTTTCGGTGCGAGTGGAGATTTAGCCAAACGCAAACTCTACCCTTCCCTTTTCAGACTCTATAAATCAGGCAATCTCTCTGAACATTTTGCAGTTATCGGAACAGCTCGTAGACCATGGAGTAAGGAATATTTTGAATCTGTAGTTGTCGAGTCCATCCTTGATTTGGCAGATAGTACCGAGCAAGCCCAAGAATTTGCTAGCCACTTCTACTATCAAAGCCATGATGTGAATGATACGGAACATTACATTGCTTTGCGTCAATTACAAGCCGAACTTAACGAAAAATACCAAGCTGAACACAACAAGCTCTTCTTCTTGTCTATGGCACCCCAGTTCTTTGGAACCATTGCCAAGCACCTCAAATCTGAAAACATTGTTGATGGCAAAGGTTTTGAGCGCTTGATCGTTGAGAAACCATTTGGTACAGACTACGAAACAGCTAGCAAACTCAATGAAGATCTCCTTGCGGCCTTTGATGAGGAGCAAATCTACCGTATTGACCATTACCTAGGTAAAGAGATGATCCAAAGTATCTTTGCTGTTCGTTTTGCCAACATGATCTTTGAGAATGTTTGGAATCGCGAACACATTGATAATGTGCAGATTACCTTTGCAGAACGCTTGGGTGTTGAAGAACGCGGTGGCTACTATGATCAATCTGGTGCTCTTCGTGATATGGTGCAAAACCATACTCTCCAACTCCTCTCTCTTCTAGCCATGGACAAACCAGCTAGCTTTACAAAGAATGAGATTCGTGCTGAAAAGATAAAGGTCTTTAAAAACCTCTATCATCCAACTGAGGAAGAATTGAAAGAACAGTTTATCCGTGGTCAATATCGCTCTGGAAAGATTGATGGTAAGAAATACATTTCCTACCGTAGCGAGCCAAACGTTAACCCTGAGTCTACAACAGAAACCTTTGCGTCTGGTGCCTTCTTTGTAGATAGTGATCGCTTCCGTGGTGTCCCTTTCTTCTTCCGTACAGGGAAACGTCTGACTGAAAAAGGGACTCATGTCAATATCGTCTTTAAGCAAATGGACTCTATCTTTGGAGAACCACTTGCTCCAAACATTTTGACAATCTATATCCAACCAACTGAAGGATTCTCTCTCAGCCTCAATGGGAAGCAAGTCGGTGAAGAATTTAACCTGGCACCAAGTTCTCTGGATTACCGTACAGATGCTACTGCTACTGGAGCCTCACCAGATCCATACGAGAAATTAATCTACGATGTCTTGAACAACAACTCAACCAATTTTAGCCACTGGGATGAGGTAAGTGCTTCGTGGAAATTGATTGACCGTATCGAAAAGCTCTGGGCTGAAAACGGAGCTCCACTCTACGATTATAAAGCTGGAAGCATGGGGCCACAAGCTAGCTTTGACTTACTTGAAAAGTATGGAGCTAAATGGACCTGGCAACCAGATATCGCCTATCGTGAAGATGGCCGTTTAGAATAGCAAAAATATCCTGCAAGATGACTTGCAGGATATTTATTTTGTATTAAATCAAGCCTTCTAAGAGACCCTTCATAAAGTTTTCTGAGTTAAATTCCCCGATATCATCGATTTTTTCACCGAAACCAATCAATTTTACTGGGATATTGAGTTCTTCACGGATAGCCAGAACGACACCACCACGGGCAGTTCCATCAATCTTAGTCAATACAATACCGGTAACAGGGGTAATTTTCGAAAATTCCTTAGCCTGTACTAAGGCATTCTGCCCAGTTGATGCATCAAGAGCCAGGAAGGTTTCATGAGGTGCTTCAGGAACGACACGTTTGATAATACGACCAATCTTTTCCAACTCGGCCATAAGGTTGTCCTTGTTTTGCAGACGACCTGCTGTATCAATCATGAGAATATCAATCCCTTCGGCTACGGCGCGTTCCATTCCATCAAAGACCACACTAGCAGGATCAGCCTTTTCAGGTCCTGTCACAACGGGAACATCCACACGACGGCCCCATTCAGCTAGCTGGGCAACAGCTCCAGCACGGAATGTATCTGCCGCAACCAGCATGACCTTCTTGCCAGCTTGTTTGTAGCGATGAGCCAATTTTCCGATAGAAGTTGTTTTCCCAACACCATTGACTCCGACAAAGAGCATGACGGTCAAGCCATCTTGGAAATGGATTTGTTCATCGTAGTTGCCATCTTTCTCATAGAGCTCAACTAATTTCTCGATAATGACACGGCGGAGTGCGTCAGGCTTTTTAGCGTTTTCTAATTTGGCTTCATAGCGTAGTTCTTCTGTTAAGTTTGAAGCGACTTGCACACCGACATCGCTCATGATGAGCAGTTCTTCCAATTCCTCGAAGAATTCTTCATCGACAGAACGGAAGTTGGCAAAGAAGGCATTCAAACGAGCACCAAATCCCGTACGCGTTTTCTTGAGACTGCGGTCATATTTTTCCTGAACGGTTTCTTCAACCTGAGGAAGTTCTTCTACGACTTCAGACGCTAGCTTTTCTTCTGTCTCTTGGTTCTCTTCTTCTGGAGCTTCTTCTGTCTCTTGGATTTGCTCCAATTCATCAGCTTCTAGCTCAGGCTCCTCTTGGTTTGTTTCCTCAACCAGTTCTGGTTCAATGACCTCATCTGTCGTGACCTGAGGGAGTTCTTCTCGAGCAAGAGTTTCTTCCACTTTGTCCGTTTCTGTCTCTTCTTGGCTTGTTTCCTCGACTGCCGTCTGGTTTTCTTCAACCTCTTCTGACAAATCAAGATTTTCCAGAGCTTCTTTTACAACATCTTCAATTTTCGGCTCTTCTTTTTTTCCGAATAGACGGTCAAATAATCCCATATTCTAGTTCTCCTTTAACACGTATTCTTCGATAGCCCAAGCAACGGCTTCCTCGTCGTTGGTCATCGGGGTAATCACATTTGCAACTGCCTTAACTGCTGGAACTGCATTTTGCATAGCAACTCCCAAACCTGCCCACTCAATCATGGAAAGGTCATTGGCCTCGTCCCCACAAGCCATGACTTGACTTTGATTGATTCCTAAGTGTTTAATTAATTTCGATAAGCCTATTGCCTTGTGGACGTTTTTCGGTGACCATTCCAATAAGAGTTCACGCGATTTGAAGATTTCATATTGGTCAAACAATTCTGGAGAAATCTGTTGAATAGCTGCATCCAAAGGTTCTTGGGCAAAGGCAGTCACACATTTATTATACGTCATCTGACTAGATAGATCTTCAAAAGCGACAGGTACGAAAGTCAAGGCTGGGTTGAACTTAGCATATAGACTTTCATGGTCTGACTGGATTTGATAAACTGTACCTTCTGAAATGGCATCTAACGGTAATCCGAGTTTTTCAGTTTCCTCGTACAAGCGTGCCACATCGTCGATTGAAAAAACCGTTTTATCGAGAATCTCTCCTGTATTTTTCTGTACCAGACCACCATTAAAGGTGATGGTGTACTCGTCCTCCTGACCATCAGTCCCTAGCTCATGGAGAAAGAAATCCATAGCCTTCAAAGGACGACCTGTTGTCAGAACGACCTTGATGCCACGATCACGCGCAGCTTTGAGGACCTCCTTGGTACGATCTGTAAGCTTTTTATCCGTTGTCAGCAAGGTACCATCCAAGTCCAATGCAATCAATTTAATATCTGCCATTATAAGCCCTCCATATAAGCCATCACTGACTGGTCCTTATGGTGGCCAATCACTGTCTCTGCTAATTCTAAAATCTCTGGTCGCGCATTTTCAGGAGCGATTGGGTGTCCAACAACCTGCATCATATGAAGGTCATTGAGATTATCGCCAAAAGCCATGACCTGATCCATGGTTAGACCAAGTTTTTTTGCCAGCTCAACAATAGCCACACCCTTATCAACATAGTCCAAGACAATATCAATGGATTCAAAACCAGTTGTCATGGCTTTCACACCAGGAACATTTTCGTTGACCCAGGACTCTCCAGCCTCTATCGTTTCTTCAGTAAAGTTCGTGGTAAATTTAAAAATCTCATCCGTGATATCTTCCAAACTCGCTACTTTTTGAATGTTTTCATTGTAGTGACGGCTAAACATGAGATAGGTCTCATCCACTGTATCCAATACATAACAAGCTTTTTTCCCAGTCAAGAGCATTTTTCTTTCATCAAAATAGGGCGATTTCTTTAAAGCTTCAAAAGTCCTCAAGTAAAAATCCCGAGACATAGTAGCCTCATACATATCCTCGCCATGAAACTCAACATAGCTCCCATTTTCAGCTATAAAAATCACTTCATTACGCACATCCGCAAACAACTTTTTCAGGGACAAGATACCGCGACCTGAAGCCACTGCAAAATAAATCCCCTTTTCCTTGTAGGAAACAAGTACGTTTTTAAGGCGTTCCATATCAAACCGACCCTCTCCATCTAGAAAGGTTCCATCCATATCGGTTGCTACAAGTTTAATCATAAAATCCTTCATTCTCCAATTGATAAATCTATCTTCTATTATACCATAGATAAGTTTAAAAAGATCCAGTACAGTAGGATAGCACTACTTTTTCGAAGAAACTTCAAAAGGCCTAAAAATTAGAATCGTAGAACTTTTTTCAGATAGTTTAAAAAGTTTGTATTCCCCTTCTCTTTTCTCTATAATGGAGAGAAAGGAGATGACTATGACAGAAATAAAACATGAAATTGATGCAAACTTTGCAGGCCGACTCAATATCCTGCGCGCGGGTGTTCTCGGTGCCAATGATGGGATTATTTCCATCGCTGGAGTCGTTATCGGTGTTGCCAGTGCGACAAGCAATATCTGGATTATCTTTTTATCAGGTTTGGCTGCTATTCTCGCTGGTGCTTTTTCTATGGCAGGTGGCGAATATGTCTCTGTATCCACTCAGAAAGACACGGAAGAAGCCGCTGTCGCTAGAGAACAATTGCTCTTGGATAAGGATATCGAATCTGCAAAACAATCCCTCTATGCTGCTTACCTACAAAATGGTGAGTGTGAAACGTCAGCCCAACTCTTGACCAACAAGGCCTTTTTGAAAAATCCTCTCAAAGCCTTGGTCGAAGAAAAGTATGGAATCGAATACGAAGAGTTTACCAACCCTTGGCATGCTGCCATTTCTAGCTTTATCGCCTTTGTACTGGGAAGTCTTCCTCCTATGCTTTCGATCACTGTCTTTCCAAGTGACTATCGCATTCCTGCTACTGTTTTTATCGTGGCCCTTTCCCTTCTCGTCACTGGCTATACCAGTGCTAAATTAGGAAAAGCACCTACGAAAACTGCTATGATCCGTAACCTCTGTATCGGACTTCTCACCATGGGAGTAACCTTCCTCTTAGGACAACTCTTTAGTATCTAAGATAAAAGAAATACCTCGATAAATATCGAGGTATCTTTTTTTACATTTGCACAATCTTGCGATAGCTTCTTGAGGTAATCATAAAGATTAAAACATAGACGATGAGGAAGATGGCACAAATGGACAATGTAACAGTCAACATCATGATCGCATCTAGTACCCCAATGACTTTTAGGATGAGGCTAAGCATATGATAGGCAAAGGCAAGGTGTAGGAAAGCAAAGAGCAATGGGAGGAAGAAAACAGTTAGGACCTGTTTATTAATGGTTTGCTTGATTTGCTTTTGATCGAGACCGACTTTTTGCAAAATGATAAAGCGTTCACGGTCTTCATAGCCCTCAGAGATTTGTTTGTAGTAAATAACCAGGACTGTTCCCACCATAAAGATGATGGAGAGGAAGATACCGATAAAGAAGACCCCACCAAAGAGAGCACTCATCTGCGCACTGCTATCAGCTAGATTGCTTCCGTAAACATAGCTTCCTTCTTTGCTTAATTCTCTATTAAAATCACCAAGGAATTTTGAATAGTCGTTGGCAAGTTTGAGTTGCTCTTCCTCACTAGCTGTTACATTCATACCACCGTAGTATTGATTAAAGATGGAAGAATTAGGATGCTGGTCAAGAAAGACTTGTAGGTCAGGAACAACCAGATAGTTATAGTCCGAAGTTAGAATATTGTACTGATTTGGGACATGTTCAAGAATAAAATCTTTTTTGATTTCTTCTTTGATCGTGTAGGTCTGGTTATTTAGAGTCAGTTCTTTCTGTCCTTGAAGTTCTTTGTTTTTAGTAAACAATCCAACTTCCTTTCCTGAAAGTGCAAGTTTCTGACCCGTCATATTCTCGTAGTCTTTTTGATCAAAGACCATAAAAATAGTTTTCGGTTGAACACGATTTTGACCTTTCTCAAAAATGGTTAATTTCGTACCTTCTTGATTTGCTACACCAAAGTTACTGTATGTAAGGACTTCTTTCTTTGTAACAGTCAATCCCTTATCACTAGCATACTGGTCTAGGAGTTTATTTATGTCTTCTTTTTCAACATTCTGCCCTGTAATCCCAAAATCATGTGGATTCATGACTTTCTTGAAAGTTTCAGAGCCTTTAAAGATACTCGTTGCAGCAGACATAGTCACCAAGACCATAGTTGAGAGAATAGCAATCGTCGCTAGACCAACCGCATTTTTCTTCATACGAAAAATGAGATTGGATACGGAAATCATGTTGTTAGGTTGGTAATAGTAACGCTTGTTTTTCTTCAAGATTTGTAGGAAAACTGTGATTCCTGCATTGAAGAGAAGATAAGTTCCCAAAATTACCAACAAGACTGCTACGAAGAAAATCAGAACAGCAGAAAGTGGATTTTCAACTGTAACTGCTAGGTAATAACCAGCTCCCAAACTGATTAGACCTAGAATGGTTTGAAGGCCTAAGAAACGTCCTTTTTTCTCACCACTGGCTTTTTCACGAGAGAGCTGAAGGGCATTCATGCGGGCGATGCGAAAGGCATTGATAAAAATCAAGCCTAGGAAAATAGCGCCAAAAACGATAAGAACTAGGATAAAGACTATTGGTTGGAAGGTTGAAACGAGCTCCACCTTCATTTTCATCAACTTCAGAAGAAGGGCAAAGATTAGCTTATCAAAGAGAGCTCCTAGGCCGAGACCAGCTGTCAGCGTTAAGGAACCAAAAATAATAAGCTCCTTAAAAACCATACTGATCAAATGGCGCTTTTCTAATCCAAGCATACCATATATACCCAGCTCTTTGGAACGGTTCTTCATGACAAAACTATTGGCATAAAAGACGATGATGGCAGAGGCTATAGTGACAATCACCATACCAAGACCGAGTGTCATAGAGATAGTTTCTCCACCCCTAATCTTGCCAATATTAGGGTTAAGGGTCAATGAGTAAAAGAGATAAGTAATGGTCACAGCTAAGAGAACAGCTAAAGCAAAGGGATAGTAGAGTTTGCGGTTTTTAATCAAGTTGGATACCGCTAACTTATTGGTTAATCGGAACATACTAATTCACCTCGCTTGCCATAACAGTCAAAGTATCAGAGATTTCTTGGAACATCTGACGCTCTGTCTTGTCTCCACGGTAGATTTGGTTGTAAAGAATGCCGTCCTTGATAAAGAGAACGCGCTTGGCCCTGCTGGCTGCTGCCGTTGAGTGAGTTACCATGAGAATGGTTTGGCCACGTTCATTGATTTCATCAAAAACATCTAGAAGAGCTGTAGATGACTTGGAATCAAGGGCTCCAGTTGGCTCATCGGCAAGAAGAATTTCAGGTTCAGTGATGATGGCGCGTGCTACTGCTACCCGCTGTTTTTGACCACCAGAGATCTCGTAAGGGTACTTCTCTTGTAATTGGTTGATACCCAAATTTTCAGCGGTCACTACCAATTTCTTCATCATCTCCGTGATAGGTTTTCGAGATAGAACTAATGGAAGTAAGATATTGTCCTTAACAGACAAGGTATCTAGCAAGTTAAAGTCTTGGAAGACAAATCCCAACTTCTCACGACGAAAACTCGAAGCCTGGGAATTCTTAATAGTGGCTGTGTCTGTTCCGTTTAAGTAAACCTGACCACGAGTTGGTTTGTCAAGCATAGCTAAGATATTGAGTAGGGTTGATTTCCCTGAGCCAGACTCTCCCATGATAGCAACGTAGTCACCCTTTTCTACGGTAAAGTGAATATCTTTGAGAGCTTCTACTTGGTTGCCTTGGAAACGTGTTTTGTAGATTTTTTGAACGTGTTTTACATCTAAAAGTGTCATGATCTTCTCCTTCTTAATATCCCATCAATTGAAACTGTGCTTGCATCATAGCGCATCCCAGTTGAACACGCTCGATATCTTTTTGACTTGGTTTTCTTCTTTTCTTTTGTAAGATTCTTTTCATGGTTTTGCTCCTTTGTTCTTTATGAGTCTAGTTTATCTCAAAAAAAGAGGTCTTGCCATAACCTAACCTTACAAAAGGGACTTTAATCTTACATTTTTGTAAGATAGAAGAATATCAAGCAATTTCGCTATCAATATTTTACCATAAAAGAAAGGCAAGAAGAAAACCCTTGAAAATACAAGGGTTAAGATTCACTATTCAGTCTGCGTCAATCAGTAAGAAATGTAGCTACGATTTGATAATATATTCTTTCATTTAATTATATTTCTATATAAGTAGAACAGTTTTCTTCTAAAGAAAAATCGTCTTTTATCAACATAGTTAAATCTTTTGAAGTCAAATTTTCTCTTTGATCAATTCGAACAGCTTGATTCATTATTAAGTCTTCATAAAGATTTCGAACGAAACGACCGTTAGAAAAATTGGTGGGATTACTTTCTAACTTATCATTAAAATAATTTAATAATATTTCTTTTAGCTTGTCGTCTATCTGGTAGTCATCTTTTCTTGCTAGAGTTTCAAGAATATCTAACAATTCTGTAGAAGAATAATTTTCAAAATTAATAAAATAATTAAAGCGAGACTTCAAACCAGGATTCGATTCAAAAAAATGATTCATTGGATCAGTATATCCTGCAACAATAACAATTAGATCATCTCTTGAATCCTCTAAAGCCTTTGTCAATTCTGTTAAACATTCTCGTCCATATGAATCAGTATTGTCATTTTCTGTAATACTATAAGCTTCATCAATGAATAAAACGCCACCTTTTGCTTTTTCAATGACACTTTTTACCTTTAAAGCTGTTTGACCTTGATAACCAGCGATTAAATCCGTTCTGGAGACTTCGGTAAAATGCCCCTTTGAAAGAAGGCCTAATTTATAATACATCCGACCTACAATTCTGGCCACTGTCGTCTTTCCAGTACCAGGATTCCCCATAAACGCCATATGTAAAGTTCTCTTTGGTACTTTTAGCCCAGAATCTTTTCTTTTGGACTGAACTTTTTGATATATAACTAACCTCGAAACTTCCTCTTTAACTTTTTGTAAACCAACTAATTGATTTAATTCCTTCATCAATTCATCCAGAGAAGAGTTGTTACGTTTTCCTAACTCCTTCCCTAATATTTCAAAAATATAAGAGTAACCTAAATAACAAGCTAAATTATCAGATAATTCTTTTAGCGTTTGACTTATCTTGCTTATTTTATTCTCTTTTTGAAATAAATATATAGATTTATATAGATCAGCTACTTTATTTGTGTCAGAATGATCAATTATAATCTCATTCACTTTTGTGTGAAAAGTCGACTCGTTACCCAGTTGTCGATCCAATTTTTTGGTGCTCTCAATTAGCTTGTCACGAGATACAGTCATAATTTACCTCAAAAATATAAATACTAAAGTGATTATCAACATTCCAATAGATACTCCTGATACAATAAAGAGTGTAAGAAGACAATTTGAAATAAATTGAATTTGTTGTTTACTTTCTTCTAACTCTCTTCTAAGCTCCTCGAGTTCAGCAGTATGTGAAATAGGTTCTAAAGGGATTTTAGCTGAAAATTGTTCTAATTTATCAATTCTTTCATCTAACGAAGATAGAATTCTTTTATGTTCCTCAATGGCTTCTTTGTGATTGTTTTCATTGAATTTTTCTTTAAATTGCTTTAGTACTTGGAGTGTAGATGCCTGTTTCTCGATTGTTTTATCAATACGAGCTTGTTCTTTTAATATTTTTTTATTTGTATGATCAATTGCTGCTACAGAAGAAAGAATTGCTTGAATATAATCCTTATCTAACGCCTCCAAAGCTTTATAAACTTGACCAAATTCTTCAATAAGTGTTTGTTGATTATCATAAAATTTTGAAATGTAATTTTGAATTTGTTCAACTAAAGTATTAAACTCTCGCCCGTTTACTCCATGTTCAGCAAATTCAAAACCAAAGAAATCATCGTGGGTTCTAACTTTGTCAAAATACAATTCCTCTTGACTTTGTTCAGCAAACTCTTTCAGATGTTCTTTCGCTTCATCAAAATCATGATGGCTAAGATTTATTTCAAATTTTTCTTGTTCTTGCTCAACTACTTCTTGTTCCATATTTATCTCCCTAATCTAATAATTCTTGTAATAATGCATCAATCTCATCAAAGTCACTTTTATCGTCTGTCCTAGACTCAGAAAAAATATCTGATAATTTTTCTTTCATCAAAGATGCAGCCAGATCATGTCTTTCTTTAATGGTACTAACGATTGAATTTTTTTCAACTTGTAGCTTAATATTTTTGACATCTAACAATTGATCTTGAATGACTAGCATTTCATTATTTTGATCAATTTTCTTAGAACTTAATTCAGTAATCTGTTTATTGACAATTTGCTGATCAATCATTTTTAATACAAAAGCGCCAATAATTCCAGATAAGGTCGCTCCCATAAATGTTCCAATAACACTACCAATTGTACCCAAAAGTGGTATAGAGATAGCCAAAACTGGAAAACTTGCTGTTAGAGATGCTCCTAATGCTTCTCCCACTACAATAGCACCTGTAGCTGTTAAACCTGCAACAACAATTTTACCGATCTCTAGCATCATTATCTGAACACTTTTTTCTTTGTTCTCTGGATTATTTAGATAATCAATCGCTTCTTTTAATGACTTCCAACCTTGGTGTATAAATGTCCATGCTTTTAGAAAAGTGTTAATTACAGGTCCAACTATCGCAGAAGCAATCATCGTAACCACTGATTTCCCAACGTTTAATAAGTGATTTGATAAGTTGTTTACAAATGAAATGATGGCCTCTTTTACCTTTTCAATAAAAGTTGATAAGTTTCTTTCTGTATCTTTAAGCCAAGAGATAAATTTTGAAATTAACTCTCGCAAAAATTCTGATAGTAACTGTAAAAGCGCTGCTTTCAAAGCTTTTCCGGAAACTTTTAACGCCTCATTGCGGCGTGATTTTTTACCAGATTTTATAGCTCGCTTCTCAGCTTCGTCTCTTACTCGGTCGTATTCAGCGCGTGCCTCTTTATCTTTCTCTCTTAACTGTTTCTCTTCTTTTGAACTAATATTATGGACTTCTCTAGCATATTGCCCTTTAGAATTTGGATTATCTAATAATTCAGTTGTAGATTGATCACCCTTCGCTTGATTAATTTCACTCCTTATTTCGTTAAGATTAGCTTTGCTATTTGCGAAAGCATATTGTTGATCTTCATCCATAAAGGCATTGGCTTTTGGATCACGTATAATCTCTCCAGCAGAGACTGTGTGATCCATTTGAGTTCCTTTTTCTTTTGAACCTCTTGGTCTATTTTCATCTAAAAATTTTCTCGCATCTTTTTTTATGGTATTCACCATTTTACCTGAACGAGTTGAGTGTGTTTTAATATTTCCTAATTCATCTCTTTCAAACTTTTTTTGCCATTTTGTATATCTGTCCTCATATATACTTCTATCCGAGTTATGAGTAATAAATTTTCCTTTTTCAAAATTTTCAGCAGTTTGTATATGTGCTTCTTTTCGCAAATCTAGAGTTTGACCATTGTTATCTTTAATAAACTCATTACCAATTTGAGCAGCAAGTTGAAGTTGTACTTGTTCCCAAACTATATTTTCAATAGATTCTTGAAGGTATTCATTATTTTGTAATTTTTCTCTATCTATATCAAGTTGCTCTATGTGTTCAACAACATCCTTAAGGTTATTTTCTAAAGAATTTTCTATTTCAAGTAACTTTTCATAGTCAAAGTCAATTTCAGAACTTTGTAATTCAAACGTTTTATTTTCGTTAGCCATATTAATCTCTCTAAATTATTGTATTCACTGATTTATTATACCATTTCAGGATTTGATTTGACAAGTTTAAAAAAACTTCGTCCTCTTGGACGAAGTTCATGCTTCTACTATTATCACCAAAACCATCCATCATTATCTTCAATGGCTTGGGCTTCCTTACGCTTGCGTGGTCCTGTTCCGTACATTTCGGCTTCGATTTCTTCTTTAGTTGGCAGGATAGAGGCAAGGATGATGTAGATTATCACACCAATTCCAAAATTTGCTACGGTAAAAATTGCGAAGAGAAAGCGGACTAGGGTTACATCAAAATTCCACTTGTCTGATAGACCAGCTAAAACTCCTGACACCATACGATTTCGTCTCATTTTATAAAATTTTGTATTCATGATTGTTTCCTCTTTCGGTATTCTTACAAATAGTATAGCATGAAACGCAACCAAGAACATCAGTCCGTAGGCCGATTTATGATGACGAGTTTACCTCGACAAACTCCACAGCGATAGCGTTTGGTATCAATCCTTCTCTTACGCTGATAACTTTGCTGGCAGGATTGGTACTGATAGACTAGGTAGGCACTTTGAGTTTGTGTTTTCAAGGTTGGTACATAGCGCAGTCCATCCACTTCTTTCAAAAGTTCCTTAAAATCTCGATCCCTATGGCGATAACCTTTTTTCTGAAAATAAAGGTGGTAGTGACAGAGTTCATGGCGCACGATTTTGCGAAAGACTTCCAAACCTAGTTCCTGATAAACCTTGGGATTAAAATCCAAATGCCCATCCTTTGGGAAAAATCGTCCACCTGTCGTTCGCAGACGAGAATTCCACTGGGCTTGGTGGGTAAAAGGTCTACCAAAGTCTTCGAGGGAAACAGACTGAACGTACTCAGTTAGATTCATCTGGAGCTAGGAGCGACAGATTAACTTTTTCACGTTCAGTATCGATTTTTTTAACCCAAACCGTTACCAAATCTCCGACGGACACCACTTGGCTGGGATGTTTGATAAATTTGCGACTCATATGGGAAATATGAATCAAGCCGTCCTCGTGAATCCCGATATCAACGAAGGCACCGAAGTCAACGACATTACGCACCACACCCTCCAGCTTCTGTCCGACAACAAGATCCTTGATATCCAGAACATCTTGACGAAGCACAGGTGTATCAAAAGAATCACGGAAATCTCGACCCGGTTTGAGAAGATCAGCAATGATATCTTTAAGGGTTTCTGGACCGAGGTCTAGTTCTTTCGCCATTTCTTTGACTGAAAGGGACTTGAGTTTGCTTTGAGCTTCTTCATTCAAGTCCTTGATATCCAAGCGTTTGAAGAGTTCCTTGACCGCAGCATAGTTCTCTGGGTGAACTCCAGTATTATCTAGGATATTGCTACTTTCAGGAATACGGAGGAAACCTGCAGCCTGCTCAAAGACTTTAGCTCCCAAACGAGGAACCTTCTTAATTTGAGCGCGTGAAGTGATTTTTCCTTCTTCTTCACGGTATTTGACAATATTTTCAGAGATGGTTTTATTGAGTCCAGCTACGTGTGAAAGAAGAGCTGGGCTTGCCGTATTGACATTGACACCGACTTGGTTTACCACGGTATCCACGACAAAGTCTAGACTTTCAGACAGTTTCTTCTGACTAACATCGTGTTGGTATTGACCAACACCGATTGACTTGGGATCGATTTTTACCAATTCAGCAAGGGGATCTTGCAAACGACGGGCGATAGAGATAGCCGATCGTTTTTCAACGGTTAATTCTGGAAATTCCTGACGAGCAAGGTCGCTAGCAGAGTAGACAGAAGCGCCACTTTCATTGACGATAACATAGCTGACTTCAGGGAAATCTTTCAGAACTTCCGCCACAAAGGCTTCACTTTCACGACTAGCAGTACCATTTCCGATGGCTACAATCTCTACACCGTATTGACCAATCAAATCTGCCAAATCTTTCTTGGCTTCTTCGATTTGACGAGCAGAGGCTGGTTTGACAGGATAAATGACCTGAGTTGTCAGCATTTTTCCTGTTGAATCCACGACAGCTAGCTTGGCACCTGTACGAAAGGCTGGGTCAAACCCAAGAACCACGCGCCCTTTCAGCGGAGCAACCAAGAGCAGATTGCGCAGATTGTCAGAAAAGAGTTGAATAGCTCCCTCTTCTGCCTTCTCAGTTAATTCTGTCCGAATGCGTCTCTCGATAGATGGCAAGACCTTTTTCTTAACAGATTGCTGAACTACTTCATCTATGTAGGCATTTTTCACCTTGAAACGAGCTGCAAAGAAGGTAAGAATACGGTCCGTCGCATGTTCAAAACCGACCTTCAAGACACCTATCTTCTCTCCACGATTGAGGGCCAAGGTACGATAACCCTGCATATTTCCAACTGTCTCAGAAAAATCATAGTAAATCTGAAAAACCTGCTTTTCATCGAGACTTTCATCCTTAATTTGAGAAGTAAGTTTAGAGTGTCTCAGCACCTCCTGATAAGTCATGGCGCGCAGTGTAACATCTTCCGATAAGGCTTCGACCAAGATATCAACCGCACCAGCCAAGGCTTCTTGACCAGTCGCAAATCCTTCACAGATAAACTTCTCAGCTTCTTTCTCTAAATCAGCTACATTCTGCAAGATCAAGCGAGCAAGAGGAAAGAGTCCAGCTTCTCGGGCAATGGTTGCCTTGGTCCGACGCTTTTCCTTATAAGGAAGATAGAGTTCTTCAACGTCTGCTAATTTTTCAGCTGCCAAAATAGCTTCTTCCAATTCCTTGGTCAGTTTGCCTTGTTCTCGAATCTTAGCTAAGACAGCTTCTTTACGGTCGTTGAGATTTGTCAGACTTTTATCCAGGTCAATAATAGCCTTAATTGCCACCTCATCCAGACTACCAGTCATGTCCTTACGGTAACGCGCGATGAAGGGAATTGTCGCCCCCTCAGCCGTCAAACTTAGAACGGTATCGATTTGCTTTAAGGTTACACCCAAATCTTGGGAAATTTTTTCATATTTTTTATCCATGAATCTATTATACCATAAGGAACAGCCCTTGTTTCGTCCTACCCTTTTTTACCTCTTTGATTATCAAAATAATCCCTTTTCCACAAAATAATAGTATAATAGAGGTAGAATTTAGAAAAGAGGTAGGCCCATGGCTGTTAAATTTACAAAAACCGATGACTTGGACAAGATGTTTGAGGAATTTGCCAAACTTCCTGACTTAACACAGGTCACTTTCCCAGATGACAAAGACAAAAAAGAAAAAGTTGAGAAGAAAAAATAGATGACTGTTTTCCAATCTCTTCCTCCTAGCATCTTACAAGCCGGGGCTATTTTTCTCTCCATCATGATTGAAGCCCTTCCCTTTGTCCTGATTGGGAGTCTTATTTCGGGATTGATTGAGGTCTATATCACGCCTGATAAAGTTTATGAGTTTCTTCCTCGAAATCGTTGGGGGAGGATCTTTTTTGGTACCTTCATTGGCTTTCTCTTTCCTTCTTGCGAATGTGGAATCGTTCCGATTATCAATCGTTTTCTGGAAAAGAAAGTGCCCAGCTACACAACGGTTCCTTTTCTGGTGACTGCTCCCATCATCAATCCTATCGTTCTTTTCGCTACATATTCTGCCTTTGGCAATTCAATAAAACTTGCCTTCTTGCGAGCTCTGGGAGCTATTGTGATTGCTTTGGTTCTGGGGATTTTCCTAGGATTTTTCTGGAAGGAACCCATTCAAAAAGAGAATCCTATCGCTTGTCATGAACATGACTTTTCACACTTGACTCCTGCTAGAAAGGTCTTTCAGGTCTTTATACAAGCTATTGATGAGTTTTTCGATATGGGCCGTTACTTGGTCTTTGGCTGTCTCTTTGCGGCTATCGTGCAGGTCTATGTCCCGACTCGGATCTTGACCTCTATCAGTGCTAGTCCAGTCCTTGCTATTCTCTTGCTCATGTTTCTAGCCTTTCTCCTCTCTCTTTGTAGCGAGGCAGACGCCTTTATCGGTGCTTCTCTCCTCTCGAGCTTCGGCCTAGCGCCAGTCCTTGCTTTTCTGGTCATTGGCCCCATGCTTGATATCAAAAATCTCCTCATGATGAAACACTATCTCAAAGCGCGCTTCATCTGGCAATTCATGGGCATCGTGACAGTTCTTGTCTTGCTTTATTCTTACATGATAGGAGTGATGCTATGATTCGATTTATCATTTTACTGGGCTATTTTGTCTTAACTCTTTATCTGCAGCTATCTGGCAAGCTTAGCCACTACATCAATCTCCACTATTCCTATCTAGTCTATATCTCAATGGTCCTTTCTCTTCTGTTGGCTCTGGTCCAATTCTACATCTGGATTAAAAAAATCAACTCTCACAGCCATATGGAAAGTCGTCACGCTAGACAAATCAGCATCCTTTTACTGTCTCTACCTCTCTTAATTGGAATTGCCTTTCCGACAGTAAGTTTAGATTCGAGAACCGTATCTGCCAAAGGCTATCATTTCCCACTCTCTGAGGGAATCGACACAGCTATTCAGGCAAGCGAAGGTACATCTAGTCAATACCTCAAACCCGATACCAGTACCTATTTTTCCAAGTCTGCTTATGAAAAGGAAATGAGGACAACAGCTGATAAATACCTATCCCTGCCAACCATTCAGGTTACAGATGAAAACTATATGGAGGTCATGGAAGTTCTCTATGACTATCCTCAAGAGTTTGAAGGAAAGAAAATCGAGTTTACAGGCTTCGTCTATAACGATCCTAGCCATCCAGATAGCCAGTTCCTCTTTCGCTTTGGCATCATCCACTGTATCGCAGACTCTGGAGTATATGGACTCCTGACCAAGGGAAACTCACGCCAGTATCCTGACAATACCTGGATTACCGCTAGAGGAACCCTGACCCTCCACTACCATAAAGAACTCAAACAAAAACTCCCAACACTAGAGGTTGAGAGTTTCACAAAAGTAGATAAACCAGAAAATCCTTATGTATATCGCGTGTTTTAATAAAAAGAGGCAATATCAGAGTTTCTGCATTACAGAATTCTAATATTGTCTTTTCATTTTTTCTTATGCTCATTTCAATCCAGCGTACTATCTTATTTTTTGATCATTTCTCTGATAGAATGTTCAGAAACCCATTTAGAGTAGCTTATCATTCTTTCATCAGTTAAAGCTTCTACCGCTATAGTCACGCACATATCAACCGCTTCTTCCACGGAAACAGTAAAGTGATAACCATTTAATTGTAAAAACTTCACCAAAACAAAGAAAGCTGTTCGTTTATTGGCGTTTGCAAAGACATGCTTCTTTATCAATTGGACAAATAATATTGTTGCTTTATCAAAAATTGTTGGATAAAGAGGCTTGCCAAAAACAAATTGTTCTGGTAAATTCACAATCATATTTAACGATGAAGAGCTAACTGTTTGAATTTGCTCATTTGGAGAATACCGTTGAATTACTAAAGCATTGATTTTTTCAATTTGCTTTTCTGTTAGATAGACTGTCATTTTTCCACCAAAGCTTTGAAAACATCGTCGTATTCTTCAAAAATTGTATCCAATTTTAAGTTAAAGGCATCATCAGAAACATAAGAGACCTGATGATCCAATTCTTCAGGAGTAAAGATAATTTCGCCACTTGGTAACAATTTTGCTTCATATTTAACACCACTTGGAATATTGAATTCGCTTGGAATTGTAATGGTGATTGAATTTCCTTGTTTTCTTGTTTTTACGACCATCTTATTTCCTCCTTTGAAGTATTATAACAAATAATTACGGTAATTACAATGATAGTGTAAAACTACTATTTCATATCAGAGCTTAACCGGAATACTCAGCATAAGTGATTTTTTCAAGGTTTCCAATTCTTCCAGAGATTTTTGAATTGCCAATTGTGATTTTGCTCTTTCTATCATATATTCAATATTTGTTAGAGGATTTGCATTTCCTTCAGTCCACAGCATTTCCCACAGCTGATCAATTTTATTTTTTAATTCGCCTGTAATCATACTAGTCTCTTTTCTTTGGTTTTAAAGTTATGAATATCACTATTTTAACAGATTTTCAATCAACCTTCAATTATGTTTCTCGCTATAAAAATTTCTTTCAAAAATAAAAAAGCAAACACAAAATATGGTTCACTTTTTTAAACTTTTCTACTCTCCATCCTTCCAGTTCCGAGCAATCTCTTCGTCTTTCTGGAGTTGGTCTACCAATTCCTCTACGGAGTCAAATTTGACCATATCGCGAACACGGTCCAGCCAGTAGACCATGACTGTCTCACCGTAAATATCGTCTGAAAAGTCGAAAATATTGACTTCAAAACGTGGTTCTTCTCCATCGAAAGTAACATTTTTCCCAACACTTGCCATGCCACGATATCTCTGACGTTGCACTTCGATATCGACTACGTAAACACCGTCCGCTGGCATGTAAGTTCGGTCTCTTAGGACCAGATTGGCTGTTGGATAACCAATAGTCCGCCCACGAGCATTTCCATGAACGACCATTCCACGAGATGGGAGCGGAGTGCCGAGCAGATGCTTGACTTCCTTTACATCTCCATCAAGAATTGCCTGACGAATCCGTGTAGAACTAATCTTGCCCTTTTCATCCTCAACTGGAGGAACAATGATGATCTCTCCATCAAAATAGTCCATCAGGTCATCCGCAGTTTTCTTATCTGAGCCAAAGGTATAGTCAAATCCTGCTACAATAATCGCTGGTTTTAAAGCTCGAACATAGGTATCAAAGAATTCTTGACCCGTTAGACTAGCAAATTTGCTACTAAAGTCAAGTAGGAAAAGAGCCTCTACTCCGTGCCACTTCATCTTGTGCTCTCGTTCCTCATGATTGACGATGTGAAGCATGAGTTCAGGTTGGTAAGGTTGTAAGGCAAGTTTTGGCGATTCTGTAAAGGTCATCACGACAACTGGCAGATAATCCTTCATCGAAGCCTTACTGGCTACTTCAAAGAGTTTCTGATGCCCCTTGTGGATGCCATCAAAATAACCTAGTACAAGGACTGTATTACCTGGTACTGCAATATCTTTTTCGTTCTTAATAGGTACTGTTGTAATCATGAAACTATTATATCATAGAGAAAGTCTTTTCGCTAAGAAGAAATCCCAAATGTCGTTTTTTGCGCCTGAACTGACCGTAAGAGAAAATTTAGGGCTTTAGTTTTAAAAAATAGCACCTCCTAAGAGATGCTATCGTTTGTTAACTAGTCTACTGTTTCTTCCAAATCTTTTAACTTAACCGAAACAATCTTAGAAACACCTGATTCTTGCATGGTAACTCCATAGATAGAATCCGCTGCCGCCATCGTCCCCTTACGGTGGGTTACGACGATGAACTGACTATCCTTGTCAAAGCGATTGAGGTAATCCCCAAAACGTTTAACATTAGCTTCATCCAGCGCCGCCTCTACCTCGTCCAAGATAACGAAAGGAATGGTCTTGACTCGAATGATAGAGAACAACAAGGCAAGAGCAGAAAGGGCTTTCTCACCACCACTCATGAGGTTGAGAGATTGGATTTTCTTACCTGGTGGTTGGACAGAAATCTCCACACCAGCTGTTAAAAGATCGCCCTCAGTCAATATCAAATCTGCCTGACCACCGCCAAACATCTGTCTAAAGGTCACTTTAAAGGACTCACGAATAGCTTCAAAAGTGGATTTGAAGCGTTCCTTAACCTCATCATTCATCTCTGTGATGGTCTCAAGGAGCAGGTTTTTCGCAGACAAAATATCATCTCGTTGGTTATTTAGGAAATCCAAACGGTTGTGGACTTCTTCGTACTGTTCAATAGCATCCAAATTGACTGGACCGAGTGAGCGAATAGCCTTCTCAAGATCTTTAACCTCTTGCTCTGCTAGATTGAGATCTTCCAACTCATGCGCTTTTTCTAGAGCCTCGGTATAGCTGATCTGGTACTGGTCAGTTAATTGAGCTTGTAGATAGCGCAAGCGTTCGCTGATCTTTTCTTTCTTGGCTTCAGCACGCGTTTGTTTGCGAATCCACTCTTCATTTTGCTGACGAGCTTGATCCAAATGGCTGGCAATATCATCCAGCTGACCTTCGATATCATCCAACTCAAATTGCTTGCGAATCAAATCTTGTTGGAGGTTTGTTTTCTGAGTTTTGGCCTCTTCCGCCTGCTGACTTAGCAAATCCGTATCAACCTTCTCAAGATTATCAACCTTTTCTTGGAGGAGGCGCTGGATTTCCTCTTGTTCGATATCTAGATTATCCAGTTCCTTACCTAGGCGTTCAATATCAGTCACTTCGTAACGTTTTTGTCCTTGCAGTTCTGACTTAAGCAAGCGCGCTTGAGAGATCTGTTCCTGCAAGTTTTGATAACGTTCTTGAATTGCGTTTTTGTTAGACTTAATTTCTTCAATCTCAGTTTCCAGATTTTGCTTTTCTCTGGCAATAGTAGCAAGGCGCTCTTGGCATTTTTCCTTATCCGCTTGCCAATCTCCTTCAGTAAGGCGATTTAATTCTTCTTTTTGAAGTTTCCAAAGAGTTTCTAACTCTTCCACTTGCTGATTGGTTTGCTGATAAGCAAGGTACAAACCTTGCTCCTGAATACGAGCTTGCTCACCCTGAGATTTGATAGCTTCTAATTTTTCTGCCAATACCGCCATCTCGTCTTGCAAGGTCTTCAAAGTCGCCTCTTCTGAACGCAGACTGGATTCTTCTTCAGCAATTTCTTTTTGCAATTGCTCCAGCTCTGGCTTGATGAAAATACTGTTATTTTGACGATTGGCACCCCCCGCGTAGGAACCACCTGTACGCAACTCTGTCCCATCCAGTGTCACCATACGAACCTGATAACGAACTTGGCGGGCTGCGGCACGCGCATGTTCTACAGTATCAAAGATAGCCGTCGTAGCAAGCAAGTTTTTGAAAATGGCTTCTAGTCTCTTATCAAACGACACCAACTCATCTGCCATGCCCAGAAATCCTGGGCTTGCAGCGATAGCATCTTGATTCTGACTAGAAATCGTACGCGCTTTGATCGTTGTCAAAGGAAGGAAGGTCGCACGACCAGCTCTGTTACGTTTGAGGAAATCAATTGCCTTAGTTGCCGCGTTCTCATCTTCTACGATGATATGCTGACTGCTAGCTCCAAGTGCAATCTCCAAAGCAGTTTGATAATGTACATCAAAGGTCAAATGTTCACTGACTGCACCAACGATCCCACCAAGACGATCTTTTTCTTGAAGAACACTCTTAACACCCGCGTAAAAGTTACTATGATTTCTTAGGATGTTTTCCAAACTCTGGGCTCGAGCCTGCTTATTTTTGAGACTGTCCAGACGGTCAAAGAGTTGGCTCTGCTGGGCTTGGAAAGAAACTTTCTGCTCCTCTTGCTCCTTGGCACTAGCTTGGTAGTCAGCCAATAATTTCTGAACCTGCTCCTTGGCAGTTTCAAGCTCAGCCTGCTGTTGACTGGCCTTTTCTTTAGCTGTAGCCAGTTGTTCTTTCAGTTTCTCAAGTTGATCAGCTTGTTTTTGAGACAGCTGACGGCTGTTTTCCAACTCATTCTCGATGCGGGTCAGTTGGTTTGAGACATCCGCTTCTTCTTGTAAAAGCGCAACAAAACGTTCACGCAGGAGCTCGATCATTTGGTCAGGATCATCTGAAAATGCCAACAACTCCGCTTCTAAACGATTGAGTTCCTTGTTGTTTTCAGCTAGACTTTCCTCTAACTGTTCCAAGTTCGCTTCTTTTTCAGATTTTTCTTTACTCAGAGCCTTTCTCTTATCTTCCAAAGTCGCCAAACGGGTTTGTGCTTCTTGTTGATTGAGGGCTACCTGCTCAGATTCCAGTTTAGACAAGGCTAGTTTTCGCTCTAAGTCACTGATCAAACTAGTCAAATCCATTAAGCTCCCTTGGTCTTTAGCCATTTGAGCTTGGAGATCCTGGCGTTTCTTTTTAAGGCTTTGATTTTCCTCTTCTAACTCTTCACGCTTTTGGTAATAACTGGTCAAGAGTTCCTGAACCTGCGTTAGCTCTTCTTCTGTTAGCTCTAGTTCAGTCTTGTTTTCCTTGATTTGGGCAACCAGTACATCCAAGTAAATCGCCTTGCGTTGACTATCCAAGTCGAGAAACTTGCGCGCATTCTCAGCTTGTTTTGCAAGGGGCTTGATTTGATTGTCCAACTCGTAGATAATGTCCTCTAAGCGGTCGAGATTGTCTTGAGTTTGTTGCAGTTTGCTTTCTGTTTCTTTTCGACGAGTCTTGTATTTTAAAACCCCAGCAGCTTCTTCAAAAATAGCTCGGCGTTCCTCTGGCTTAGAATTAAAAATCTCCTCAACCTTCCCTTGGGAAATGATGGAGAAGGAATCCCGTCCCAAACCGGTATCCAAGAAAAGGTCATGAATATCACGCAAGCGCACTTTCTTGCCATCAATTCGATACTCGCTATCTCCACTACGGTAGATATGGCGTTCTACCTTAATGACTTGCCCTGCATCCTTGATAAAGCCATCTTCATTGTCCAAGGTCACGATAACAGAGGCATAATTGAGCGGCTTACGACTTTCTGTTCCAGCAAAGATAACGTCAGGCATCTTACCACCACGAAGGCTCTTGATACTGGATTCCCCCAAGGCCCATCGTAGACTTTCTGTGATATTTGACTTCCCAGAACCATTGGGCCCAACGACAGCTGTCACACCTTGGTCAAAGACAACCCTGGTCTTGTCAGCAAAGGACTTGAATCCCTGGATCTCAATTTCCTTTAAATACATGAATCAAGCCCTTTCTCAACGGCATTTTTTGCTGCCTCTTGCTCTGCCAATTTTTTAGAACGGCCTTGGCCTTTTCCTATACTCTTGCCCTCAACCAGAACTTCTACATCAAAAACCTTATCATGGGCAGGTCCCGTTTCAGAGGTCACCTGGTAGCGAATATCCACATCTCCATTAACCTGGAGAAACTCTTGAAGGTGTGTCTTGTAATCCTTAATCATTTCAAAGTCACCTGCTTCAACCTTGGGAATCATGACCTGATAGATGAACTCTTTTACCCTAGCAACATCCTTGTCTAAAAGCAATGCTCCCAAAAAGGCTTCAAAGGCATCTCCAAGAATGGTGTCACGATTGCGCCCACCAGACTTTTCTTCCCCTTTCCCCAGCTTGATAAACTGATCAAACTGGCAATCACGCGCAAAACCAGCCAAACTCTCCTCACGGACAATCATGGCACGGAGTTTAGACAAATCTCCCTCTGGTTTCTTAGGATATTTTTTATACAGATATTCTGAAATCAATAATTGCAGAACAGCGTCTCCTAAAAATTCCAAGCGCTCATTGTGTGAAATTTTTAAGAGGCGGTGCTCATTGGCATAACTCGTATGAGTAAAGGCAGTTTCCAGTAAGTTTTTGTCTGCAAATTCGATTGCAAAACGCTTCTTTAGTACAGTTTGTAATTCTTTCATACCAACCTCTTTCTAACTGATAACAGTCTTTTTTATTATATCAAAAAAAGCCCCCTGAGTCACTTTAAAACGGGACTAGAGGGGATTTGAGCATTTTTTAGAATAAAATTTTTAATTTTAGGGGCAAATTTGGGGCGAGATAAAGAAAAAGCCTTATTTAAGGCTTTCTTGGGCTATTTACATCCACCCTGAGGGAATCGAACCCCCATCTCAAGAACCGGAATCTTACGTGATATCCATTACACTAAGGGTGGAAACTTGTCTTATTATAACAGAAATTTGCTCTAATAACAAGTTTTTTTATGGGTAGACTAAGCGTCCATTAGTGGGATGCATCCCCGTTCCAGATAGAGTTTTTCACGATAACATAATCAACATGTTTAAGGTCAGCAAGCCTGCGTCCACCTGCGTAGGAAATAGCACTTTGTAAGTCCTGCTCCATCTCAGTAAGGGTGTCTTGCAAATGCCCTTTGGCAGGAAGCAAAATGCGTTTGCCTTCCACATTTTTATATGCTCCTTTTTGATACTGTGAAGCTGAACCATAGTATTCTTTGAACTGTTCCCCATCAACTTCGATTGTCTTCCCTGGACTTTCGATGTGTCCTGCAAAGAGGGAACCAATCATGACCATGCTAGCACCGAAACGGATAGACTTGGCAATGTCACCATGGGTACGAATCCCACCATCAGCGATGATTGGTTTGCGAGCAGCCTTGGCACACCAGCGAAGGGCAGCCAATTGCCAACCGCCAGTGCCAAAACCTGTTTTCACCTTGGTGATACAAACCTTACCAGGACCGATTCCAACCTTAGTAGCATCCGCACCGGCATTTTCCAATTCACGCACAGCTTCTGGAGTTCCGACGTTACCAGCGATTACAAAAGTATCAGGTAATTCTTTCTTGATGTGCTGAATCATTGAGATCACACTATCCGCATGTCCATGAGCAATATCAATCGTGATATACTCAGGAGCATCAGCCTTGAGCTGGCTAACAAAGCCATACTCGTAATCCTTGACACCTACAGAAATGGAAGCAATGAGCCCTTGATCGTGCATACGTTTGATAAAAGGAATGCGTCCCGCTTCATCAAAACGGTGCATAATGTAGAAGTAACCGCCTTTAGCAAGTTGCTCTGCTACGTTCTCATCCAAAATCGTCTGCATATTTGCTGGCACAACAGGTAGTTTAAAAGTGTGTTTTCCAAACGTAATACTTGTATCCGCTTCTGAACGGCTTTTAATCACACATTTATTAGGGATCAACTGAATATCTTCGTAATCAAAAATTGGAAATTCATTTAACATATCGATGTCTCATTTCTTTTATAATGACCTACCTATGCTTACGCATCTCTACGCCTTTTCCCGACGTTTCCTTGATTTATTATAAACCAAAGTACAGTTTTTGTCAAATATTTGTAATAATCACATTATATCGTTCGGAAATTACTTATATAAATAGCAAAAAAGTGAAGAGATTACCTTCTCCCCACTTCTTCATCAATAATCGCTTTAAAATTTTCTTCTGAATTTTCCATCATTTCACAAAATGCACTATAGGATGAGGCATTCTGAGGTATTCGAATAGACCACTTCTTCAATTGAGCTCCATAACCAGCTACTTTTCCTATTTCACTATTTACTGACTGCTCCATACTAGGAAAAATCAGTCCAGCTTTCTCAGCTTTTAAAATATAAGAATAGGAAATCAGCTGGAACAAGTCCTCGCGGTTAATTCCTTTTTCAGTGAACTCCAGTTTTTTATATTTAGCATCTAGAACAATCTTTCGTTCTCTATCATAAAAATCTGGATATACTTTTCGTTTCCCAACAGAAAATACTGAAATTCCATCCGTCTTATCCTTATTTCTGGGATGTACAAAACCTTTTGGCAACAAGGTGTAAACATACTCTTCCCAAAGCCAGGCAACATCAAAAAGAATACCATGGATTTTTTGTTCCTGATCCCCTAGACCGTGTTTTTCTTGGCTTAGGATCATCAGACAAAGTTCTTGTAACTTTCTGTACTCTCTGAAATAGGCGTGTCGGACAGGTTTGATTTTATTCATTCTAATAATCTTGGCACGATCAGCTAGTTTATAAGCTGAGGTTACACGAGTAATTTCTGTCATATTTTCACGATTACTATCGAGCAGAACTCCGAAACTTTTCTGATTCTTTATGTACTCAATCGTATATCGAATCAACTGCATGAGTGGATTATCATAAGTAAACTCTCTAGTTATATAGGCAATATTTCCCATAAAAGGGAGATTTTTTTTCAGATGATTTCCAACATCTAGTACACCCTTTACATGACTATCGTTATGAAAAAATCGCTGGTACTCCTTATAAAGACCCTTTCTGAGAGCAGCTTGCAGATATTTGGGAAAGAGGTAAATCAAAAGCTGATAGAGTTTATCCTCTGGAGATAGACCGACATCCAAACTAGTCAGATTGATATTGAGAACCTTTTGTAAAAGATAATGCAAAAAATAGTCGTTACTTTCATCAGAAAAACGAGAGGAAATCGTTAATCTTTCCTGACCATATCCAAGAAAACCAATTACATTTCCTGTCTTGATTTCCTGATTAACTGTTTCAAAAATCTTTTGGTCCTTGTCTAAATCGGGAGTATGAGTCAAATCATTTGGAAAAATAAAGATATTGTCCTCTCTAGAAAGGTTATCCAGTGTTCTATCAAGAAGAGCTTGACTTAGTTTGGGATATTCTGCGACAAAGTCTTCTTTAGCAATTCTATGCTGATTATCAGTTATCCGCATCATTATCACCAATATCTTGGGGTTCTTGCTCTTTATTTGTCAGATCAAATGCTTTTTTCAATGTTTGCAGAGTTTCATCTTCTTCATAAGAACCACGCAAGTAGTCTTCTAGTAGCGGTTTAATATAATCAGACCAGAGTAATTCATAGTCAAAATCAACATCCTTCAACTTAAGGAAATAACTTGGTCCGATATGATAATGGCTATTTAGCTCCTGAACGTTTTCGATAGCAGCGTTCAAATTTCTAAGACGAATTTTAGCTTCTTCGGCTTTATCACCAAGCACCTCATCAAGCATACCAACTTGACTCTCGGCAGTAACTTCAACAAAGCGGAAACGACGACGCATAGCAAAATCAAAGGTATCCACTGAACGATCAATATCATTCATTGTTCCGATGATGTAAACATTTTCGGGGATATAAAACTTTTCATCAGTTTCGTGTAGATTTGCATATTGGGTAGAAACACTTCCCTTTTCACCACGGTAGCCAGGGTCAATAGAGAAAAAGAGTTCACCGAAAATCTTAGAAATCTCCCCACGATTGATCTCATCTATGATGAAAACGAATTTCTTGTCTGTGTTAATCATTGGGGATACATAATCACATAAACCATAACTTTCTTTCATGTGCTCCAAAACAATTTTTTGATAAGTTTCGTACTTTAAATTAGTATCTTCACCCTTGTACAAAAGATACACTTTTTCTTTGGTAGCAACAGGAGAATCAAACTTCACATTCCCTTGACTATTTAAACTGGCTGGAACAGAACTACGAGGAAAGAAGTATTGTCCTTGCTTTTCATTGATAGCATCCGTTAGCTTCCTCCACGCTTCCTCAAAATTATCTTGTCCTCCAGTTTTCTGAGCATCTATAGCATTCTGACAAAACTTCTTAAAAATACCTTCTTTTAATTTAAAAAATATACTGCCATCCTCATTTGAATCCGGTCTTAAACCCTCTACAAAATCTGTATAATCATAGGAAGGGTGAAATTGTACAAAGCCGATTTGGTCTTCGTTGTCACCCGTTAACTCCATAGCAATTTCTTTAGCAAGATAAGTTTTTCCTGTGCCAGGTGCACCACGGAGGATGAGGTTTTTGGATTTTTTTAATTTATCTAAATAATCGTTAATATTTTTATCCATAACAACTTTCTCTATATTTTTTCTGTATGTACCATTTATAATAGATTTATATAAATTGATACGTTCTGAATTTCTATCCCAGTTGATGGTTTGTCTTGTACCTTTTTTACCTTGGTATTCCCATCCACCATCTACTTTCAACCAATTAACACCAATACAATGTTTAAACTCTGTTTTTGTTTCATCAAAGTAATATGTTTTCACACATTGTCCAATACCTAAAATTTTGTTAAATCCTGAGGTAGCTATTATATAATCATTTATTTTTATGTCATGTGCAAACTTCCAAATAAATAAATTGCTCCGCTTTCCTTGCTTCAATTCTTCAGGATTATTGTAATCTAAAATATTAGATAAACTAGAATCGAAATCTATACAAGCTATATTCTCTTCTTTGAATAAAGACCAAACTTTTCCACCTCCTCCTGCAACTATCATCCAATAATTTAATTTTTCTTCCATTTTGTAGCTCCATTTTCATATTATAGGCTAGTTAGTATTTAATATTTCAAAATCCTATTTCACATATAGAATATCATATCCTATAGAAAAAGAAAAGAATTTCTAAAGAAAAAGCCCAGTGTTAGGAGCTTCAATATCTCTTAACACTAGACTTCTTTTCAATATTAATAATACTCACCCTGACGGTAATCCCATGAGTTAAAGGTATCTGACAGGTGCATCATGATTTTATCAATGTCAAGCCCTTTACGAATCACAACTGGTGCTGGTGAGATTGAACGGTCTCCTCCTTGTTCTGGGATGAGTTTTCCGTCCTTATCGACCATAGAAACCATCACACCTTGCTCGTAGCGGGTTTCAATGGTTTTGTCAGGTTGGATTGAGGCAACGTAGTCGTCTGCTTCGATAACAAGATCCACTGCTCCTTCGATACGTTCCCCAATTCCTTCAACCTTACCACGATTTCCTTTTCCAGAAGGGTTTGCAGATGAGGCATAAACCATTTTACCTTCTTCCCAAAGTTTAGCAGCCAACTGTTCACCAGCTTTACCAAACTTGATGACAAAACAGCTAGTACCACGAACGTCTGTCATGAGTTCTTCACGACCATCACCGTATGCTTTCAATTTCTCAAAGGCTTCTGGTTTCCATGGAAGGATACAACCTAGAAGAATGTCTTCGTCCCAATGTTTTTGGTAGAAGGCTTCAATTTCTGGATTGAGTTGGGCTAAAGCGCGAAGCTCATCCATGCTTCCACAAAGTACAACACCTGGTTTGTTACGGTTACGCTCTTTAGCTTCAAACTTACGCTCAAGTCCTTCCTTATCACTAGTCATGATGATGTAACCAACTTTTGTAGGGCAAACGATACATCCGCCCTCACCTTTTAAAATGTCATAGCCTTCCTGTGAAAGTGTTCCGTTCCATTGAATGTGTTTTGTCATAGTTCTATTTCCTTTTCTATTTTTATTCTAATCCTGCCAATAGGCTGGGCGTTGTTTTTCATAAGCAGCAATCAAATCTTCGTACTGCAAGGTAATACCGATATCATCCAAACCATTTAAGAGCTTGTGTTTCCATTCACTATCGATTTCAAAAGTGAATTCTCCAACTGGTGAGATGATTTTCTGTTGTTCCAAGTCCACAGTTACCTGATCGGTCGGTTTGAGTTGGGCTAACTTTTCTCTAACCCCCCTAGGCTGAACAATGGGCAACATGCCATTATTGAGTTCATTATTATAATGAATGTCCCCGAAAGATCCTGCAATCACGACCTTAAAACCATAGTCGGCTAGAGCCCAAGCTGCGTGTTCTCTCGAAGAACCTGCCCCAAAGTTATCACCTGAGATGAGGATACTGGCTTTTCGGTATTCAGGTCGGTTAAAGACAAAGTCTGGATCCTCAGTGTAGTTATCGTCCAGATAACGCCAAGCATACATGAGGTACTTACCAAAGCCTTTCTTATCAATCAACTTGAGAAACTGCTTGGGGAGGATTTGGTCTGTGTCGATATTATCATTCATGAGAGGAACGGTCGTTCCCGTATAAACTGTAAATTTCTCCATATCCTCTCCTTACTGGGCCTCTGGCATTTGCCGAACATCTACGAAGCGCCCTGCGATAGCCGCTGCAGCTGCCATGGCTGGACTGCAGAGATGGGTCTTAGCACCAAATCCCTGTCTGTCTTCAAAGTTACGGTTGCTGGTTGAGGCACAGTGGACGCCATCAGGAACCTTGTCGGGATTCATCCCTAGACACATAGAGCAACCTGGATCTCTCCACTCAAAGCCAGCATCAAGGAAAACCTTGTCCAAGCCCAACTTCTCAGCAGCTCGTTTCACAGGACGAGAGCCTGGTACTACGATTGCTGTTAGATTGGGAGCTATTTTCTTTCCTTTGACAAATCGCGCAGCCAGTTGTAAATCGCTGAGACGAGCATTGGTGCACGAACCAATAAAGATATAGCCCAGTTCAATATCTGCCGGCTTTTGACCTGGCTCCAAGTCCATGTAATGATAAGCACGTTCATCGTTCATATCCTTAATTTCTGGGAAGCTACTGTCAAAGTCAACGCCCATAGCAGGATTAGTTCCCCAGGTCACCATGGGTGCCAAGTCAGAGACATCCATCTGGATAACCTTATCATAGACAGCATCATCATCACTGACAATTGTTTTCCAATCCGCCACAGCCTCTTCGAAATCCTCTGGAACACATTCTCGTCCCTTGAGATAATCATAGGTAGTTTGATCTGGATTCATGATGCCCATCTTAGAGCCAAACTCGATGGACATATTGCAGATGGTCATTCGCTCTTCCATGGTCAGAGCATCAATCGCTTCCCCACGATATTCCACCACATAGCCAACACCGCAGGCAACGCCATACTTGGCAATCAAGGCGAGAATGTAATCCTTAGAATAAACTCCTTTTTGAGGAACACCAGTGAATTCTACCAGCATTTTCTTGGGTTTGACCTGCCAGAGGGTCTGGGTGGCAAAGACATGCTCGACCTCACTAGTCCCAATCCCAAAGGCGATAGCTCCGAAAGCCCCGTGGGTGGCTGTATGGCTGTCTCCACAGACGATGAATTTTCCTGGTTGGGTCCGTCCTGTTTCTGGACCAACCATGTGAACAATCCCTTGCTTCTCAGAACCGTGGGCTGCATGTTCAATCCCAAACTCCTCAACATTTTCAGCAAGCTTATCAATTTGAGCCTTAGAAATCACATCTCGAATATCGTAGATATTGACCGTTGGTACATTATGATCAAAAGTTCCAAATGTCAAGTCTGGCCGTCTCAATCTGCGCCCCGCATCTCGTAATCCTTGAAAGGCTTGGGGACTGGTCACCTCGTGAATATAGTGTTGATCTACATACATGAGTTGGGGCTGCCCCTCTTCTCCTGTGATGACATGACGGTCCCATAATTTATCAAAAATCGATTTTCCTGCCATCTATTACCTCCAAATGAAATATAAGGCTACAAGTGTGGTTACCATCCCAAGGAACCAAACCGTTTTAAAATACCATTTTCTAGTCTTGTGGTGAAAGGTCATTCCTGCTAACCAAGCGCCAAATCCACCACAGACAAGTGCTATAGTCAAGAGAATTTTCTCTGGGATGCGCCAAGCACCTCTCCTTGCCTTGGATTTGTCAATGCCATAAATCAAGAAAACCATGACATTCCAAATCAAAAGAACTAGAGTAATTTTTTCATCTAACTTCATAACCTTGCAATAATAGCTTCCGTCATTTCCTTGGTCGAAGCCTGACCTCCTATATCTCTTGTTAAAATGCCTGCTGCCAAACTGGCTTCTATAGCTTGTTCGATACGCCCTGCATCCTCAGAACGCCCAAAACTATCTCTCAGCATCATGGCAACTGATAAAATCATGGAAATAGGATTGGCAATTCCTTGACCTGCAATATCAGGTGCCGAACCATGAATAGGTTCATAAAGACTTGGACCTTTTTCAGAATGACTAGCTGATGGCATGACTCCAAGCGTGCCAGATAGAACGCTTGATTCATCTGATAGAATATCTCCGAAAAGATTTTCTGTCACGATGACATCAAATTTAGCAGGATTTGTAATCATAAGCATGGCAGCTGAGTCCACTAACTGGTGTTCCAAGGTTACATCTGGGAAATCCTGCGCAACTTCCTCAGCCACTATTCGCCAGAGTTTTGATGTTGCTAGAACGTTTTGCTTATCGATACTAGTAACGATTTTTCTGCGATTGCTTGCGATTTCAAATGCCTTGCGAAGAATCCGCTCTACTTCTTCATAGCTATAGTCATTGATATCACGCGCTTTGCGCTCTTCAAGGATATGATCCCCAAAGTAGATACCACCTGTCAACTCACGTACCACGACAAAGTCTACACCAGCAATTCGTTCCGGTTTGAGAGGTGACAAATGCTTGAGACTGTCAAAAATCTTAACAGGTCTAATATTGGCATAGAGATTGAGTTCCTTACGAAGAGCCAGCAAGCCTTGTTCAGGGCGAATCGCTGCCCCATCATACTGGGGACTACCGATAGCCGCAAGGAGAATAGCATCTGCATCTCTACATGCCTTGAGGGTTTCATCAGGTAAGGGATGCCCCGCAGCATCAATACCTGCACCTCCAAAGGGGCATCTATCTATCTCATAGTCAAAGCCAGTTTTTGAAGCTAGAGCTTCCAGAACCGCTAAACCAGCTTCCATAATTTCTGGACCGATTCCATCACCTGCTAGAGCTACGATTTTCTTTGTCATAGCATACTCCTTTACACATTAGGCATATCGCGATAGGAAACGCTGCGTCCCATCTCACCAGCATTCTCCTTTTGAACAAAGGTATTAGCATTGATGTAGGCAATAGCTGAAGCCTTCAGTACATCGAAATCAATCCCTGCTGCATTAAAGATGGTCTCTGTATCTCTGTTTTCAACAGTCACCAATACCCGAGCCTGGGCATCAATCCCATCTGTCACCGCATCAATAGTGTAGGATACCAAGCGAACAGATTGATTGAAGAACTTGTCAATGGCGTTAAAGATTGCTTCAACAGAACCTTGTCCTGTCGCATTAAATTCGACCTTCTCACCATCCATATTAGCTAGGCTAACGAGCGCTTCAATATCATTATCCGCATGAGTTTGGAGTTGCAAATCATCAAAGTGGAAGCCTTCTGGATTTTCAACCATGGTTCCAGCTACCAGAGCTCGAATATCTGCATCTGTGATTTCTTGTTTCTTGTTCGCTAACGCCTTGAACTTAGCAAAGAGTGGTTTGATATCCTCTTCTGTAAAGTCTAGAGCCAATTCTCTTAGTTTCTCAACAAAAGCATGGCGACCTGACAATTTTCCAAGCGGAAGACTATTACTCTTAACACCAACCAATTCAGGTGTGATGATTTCATAGGTAAGAGGATTTTTAAGAACTCCATCTTGGTGAATACCAGACTCGTGAGAGAAGGCATTTCCACCAACCACCGCTTTGTTTTTAGGAACTGGAATACCAGAGAAGCGAGAAACCATTTCTGACGTATTAATGGTTTCATTTAGGACAATACTTGTTTCTGCTTGGTAGTAATCTTGGCGAATATTGAGGGCCACTGCTATTTCTTCAAGGGCTGCATTACCGGCTCGCTCCCCGATACCATTGATGGTCCCTTCGACTCGTCCTGCACCATTCTTGACAGCAGAAAGGCTGTTAGCCACTGCCATTCCGAGGTCATCATGACAGTGAGGTGAATAGATAATCTGACGATTCGTCTTGACATTCTCAATCAAGTGTTTGAAAATAGCTCCGTACTCTTCTGGCGTGGTAAATCCAACCGTGTCAGGGATATTGATATAAGACGCACCTGCATCAACTGCTGTTTGAACGACTTGCAAGAGGAAATCCAACTCTGTCCTGGTCGCATCCTCTGGAGAAAATTCGACAATTTCAAACTTAGAACGTGCGTAAGAAACATGCTCCTTAATAGCTTCTAAAATCTCTTCCTTGCTCTTATTTAGCTTATACTTGCGGTGAATCGGACTGGTAGCGATAAAGACATGAACCTGTGGATACTTGGCATCCTTAAGCGCCTCGTAACAAGCATCTATATCAGACTTGACCGAACGTGCCAAACCAGTTACAGCAGTTTTCTTTAAGACCTTGGCAATTTCCTGAACTGCCAAAAATGAATCTGGACTCGCTGCCGGAAAACCAGCTTCGATGGCTGAAATACCCCATTTCTCCAGCTGTCTTGCGATAGCAACCTTTTCCTTGATTGAAAAATTAACACCTGGTGTCTGCTCACCATCACGGAGACTGGTGTCTAGAAACTCAACTCTACGCATAAGAATTCCCCCTTCAAAATTTCAGTATAGAAAAAACATCTCGCTCGGGAACCCAAGCGAGATGTTGATTTACTCCCGCTTGGTAAGCCAAACAGGACTAATGCTTCTGCACTAGCCCGAGTACCTCAACAACAAAGCAAATTGATTAAACTTAGCTGTTTTCATGTTTGACTTTCTCCTCCGTTTGATATCTTGTTTAGTATTTTAGCATAGCTAAAAACACTTGTCAAGAAAAAATCCATTATTTTCTGAAAATTTCTTCAGTAAAGAATATTTTGCTAATTGAAAGTATTTGAAAACTCAAGTAACTTTCCTTATTTTTTCACAGTCAAATTCCAACTTCTTTCGATGAGTTCTAACACTTCTTCATCTAGCAAACTATCATCAAGCGCCAGACTAATCCAGTAGCGTTTGTTCATATGAAAGGCTGGATAAATGCCTTTTTTTGAAAGCAAGTCAGCCACTTGATCGTGTTTGATATTGACTGCTTCGACTAGCCCTTCTCTGCCCTTTTCCAGCTTATCCCATGGGATTCTCATCATAACAGCATACCACTTCTTATTTCCTTCATGTCTTAACACTGCTGTATCAGGCGACTTTTCCCACAGATACTCCAACTGATTACCATACTTTTCCTGAACTTTAGACATGATTCGCTTAGTCTGAGGACAGATAAAATCCTGCACATCAAAGCAATCCTTCCGAATCTGGTAGAGAATCTCCAAACAAGCCTCGCGGACACTTCCTACAAAACTTCCCCGCATACTTTCCATATGTACTTGAGGATAGAGGTCACCCGTTTCCTGGTCAAAGACCTGAAAACTCACATTATCAGTAGTAATGGAGACTGTCATGAAAAAGTCACCCTGCAAAATCTGGCAACTGTAAGTCCAGACTTCCTCATTTTCTACAAAACCATAGGCATGGGCTTTTTCTTTATTAAACTGATAGGATTTAAAAATTTCAAACATAAGTTAAAACTGCTACCAAAAGCTAGCAGTTCCTTTCTATTTTTTAAAAGACAACCTTGGTTCCATGCAATTGTGTCACGCCCAGCTGGTCGATAAAGGTTTGACGGTTGTCAAGGTCAATCCCCCCACCTGGTAGAATTTCAATTTTACCAGCTGCATGTTCCAAAATTCTGTGGTAGTGAGCAAAACGTTTCTCTAGTGAGTCCCCAGACACACCAGCGCGAGTTAAGATACGAGTAACACCAGTTTGGCTTAGCCAGTCAATAGCCTCCAATTGCTCTTCATCACTCAATTCATCAAAGGCCATGTGAAAGACAATTTCCATCCCTTTAGATGCGGCAATCAGCTTCTCAAGATTAGCCTTATCCAACTTCTTATCGGCAGTCAATGCCCCAAAAACTACTCCTTGACTTCCAGCCTGAGCAGTCAAACGAATGTCTTCCAGCATAATTGCTATTTCAAGATCAGTATAGACAAAGTCGCCACCACGGGGACGAATCATGGTCATAATGGTGCTATCATAGTTAGCTGCCAGTTCAACAGCTGCCTTAGTCACTCCATAGCTTGGTGTTGTCCCACCAACTGCTAGATTATCACAAAGTTCGATTCGACGAGCTCCAGCCTGCATCGCTTTTTCAAGTAAGGTCACATTTTCAGCACAAAATTCGTAAATCATTTGATTCTCCTCGATGTTTTCTTTGAATTTATTATATCATATTATTTTAAATATGCTTTCATTTTTATCAAGGCAAATAACTACTATTTTTATCTATTCTTTGTCAGGAATGACTTTAAAGAGATAGTAGGTGATAAAGATGGTCAGGGCTCCCAAACCGATTTTAACAGGCAAAAGAGGGGCAAAATAAATAGAAATTCCCATCAAGATATAGATAGATACGATGATTTTTTTCTTGCGTTCTCGCGCGATTGACTTGGTTTCCCGAAAATCAGCTACATAAGTCTGATAAAGCTTTGTATGATAAAGCCAGTCTTCAAAACGCTTAGAAGATTTTGAAAAGCAAGCGATAGCTAACAAAAGAAAGGGTGTTGTTGGCAAAAGTGGTAGGACAACTCCAATAACAGCTAAAGCCAGTGAAATAAAGCCAATACAGAGATAAATAATACGCATGATTTCTCCTAGATAAATTACTCTTCCTCTAGTTTCGCATACAAGGGGGAAATTTGTCAAGCATCAACAAAAAAGAGCCTGAAATTCATTTTCAGGACTCTTCATTTTATTTAATTTTCTCTTCTTCGTAGTCGCCATTACTACATACAACCTGCTTGCCACCACCACGGACTTTTTTCTCCACAAGGAAGTGTCCGCATTTTGGACAATCACGGCCAATTGGTTTGTCCCAAGAAGTAAACTCACATTCAGGATAGCGATTGCAACCATAGAAGATACGATTGCGCTTGGTTTTGCGTTCAATGATTTGTCCTTGATGGCAGCTTGGACACTCAACACCAATCTCCTTAACAATCGCTTGTGTGTGACGGCAGTCTGGGAAATTACTACAAGCATAGAATTTACCAAAACGACCGAGCTTAATCACCATCGGACTGCCACAAACTTCACAGTCAAATCCAGCTGGCTCATCCTTGATCTGGATTTTTTCCATTTCGGATTCAGCCTTGGCTACTTCTTTGGAGAATGGTTTATAAAATTCATCAATGACACGTTGCCACTGCTCCTTACCAACTTCGACATCATCCAGTTTTCCTTCCATCTCAGCTGTGAAGGTCACATTGACGATATCTGGGAAGTATTCAACGATGAGTTTATTAACAATTTCCCCCAACTCTGTTGGTTCAAAACGTTTAGCTGCCAGACGAACGTAGTAGCGTTTTTGGATAGTTTCAATAGTCGGAGCATAGGTTGACGGACGTCCAACCCCATTTTCTTCCAAGGTCTTGATAAGAGTCGCTTCTGAATAGCGAGCAGGTGGTTGGGTAAAATGTTGCTCTGGCTTGCTATTGACCTGCTTGACCACATCTCCAACAGCCATATCTGGCAACATTTTGTTCTTGTCAGAGTCATTGTAGATAGCAAGATAACCATCAAACTTAACTTGGCTTCCATTCGCTGCAAACTGAACTCCATTTTGAGAGAGCTTGACAGCCATGGTATCAAAGATAGCTCCCGTCATCTGGCTCGCTACAAAACGGTTCCAGATAAGGGTATAAAGTTTGAGCTGGTCTTTGTCCAAGTACTTAGCGATGCTTTCAGGTGTGTTAAAGACACTAGATGGACGAATGGCTTCGTGGGCATCCTGAGCACCTGAGGCATTCTTGACCTTGCTACCATGCTTGGAATACTTGCTACCAAAACGGTCGTTAATGTAGCTTGCCGCTTCATTCTGAGCCACAGGACTGATACGAGTCGAGTCTGTACGCATATAGGTAATCAAACCTTGCACGCCTGATCCGATATTGATCCCTTCATAGAGCTGTTGAGCCACCATCATGGTCTTTCGAGTACGGAAATTGATTTTGTTAGCCGCATCCATCTGCATGGTTGAAGTCGTATAAGGTAGGGGCGCATTGCGTTTGCGCTCTTTCTTATCTACCTGGTCTACTGTGAAATCTTTGCTAGTCAAATGGGATAAGACTTCTTTGACTTCTTCGTTGGTAGTCAATTTCATCTTTTTGCCATTCATACCATAGAAAGAAGCTTGAAATTGCTTGGTTCCCTTCTTAAAGACACCATCAATTGTCCAGTATTCTTCTGGTTGGAAGGCATTGATTTCATTTTCACGGTCAATGATAAGCTTAAGTGCAACCGACTGCACGCGTCCTGCTGATAAGCCCTTCTTGACCTTTTTCCACAAAATAGGCGAAATCGAATAGCCTACCAAGCGGTCTAAGACTCGACGAGCTTGTTGGGCGTCGACCAAGTCCATATCAATCTTGCGAGGTTCTTTAAAGGCATTTTTTACAGCGTCCTTAGTAATTTCATTAAAGACTACACGGTTGGCATCATTCTCGTCCAAGTTGAGAATGTGAGCCAAGTGCCAGGAAATTGCTTCTCCTTCACGGTCCGGGTCACTCGCCAGAAAGACTTTATTGGCCTTTTTGGCTTCTTTTTTCAAGTCATTGATGAGAGGACCTTTGCCTCGGATATTGATATACTGCGGTTCATAGTTATTTTCAATGTCGACCGACATACTGGATTTTTTCAAATCACGGATATGCCCGACACTGGCTAGAACCTTGTAGTTTCTGCCTAGATATTTCTCAATCGTTTTCGCCTTAGCAGGCGACTCCACGATGACTAGATTTTTTTTAACTGTTGATTTTTTCTTCTTTGTTGCCGTAGCCACACTATCACACCTTTTCAAAGTAATAAACTTTATAAAGTGTAAACCATTTTTCTATAGCTGTCAAGACCTAAGTCTTATATATAAGAAGAAAAGTTTATCTGAGTGAACAAATTTCTCCTTAAAATTCAAACTCAGCCAGCACATCCTGACCACTGGCAATCAGTTTTGCTCCCTCTTGGATCAGGTGGTGACAGCCATCTGAATGGCCATCTAAAATGTTTCCTGGAATGGCAAAGACATCGCGCCCTTCCTCCATAGCACGCTCACAGGTGATGAGACTGCCCGAACGCATCCTTGCCTCTGCTACAATAACCCCACGACACAGTCCTGCTATGATACGATTTCGAGCTGGAAAATGAAATTTCAGAGGTTGCTCGCCAGGTCCATATTCACTGAGAACCAGATGGTCATTGCCAATGTACTCCTGCAAGCGTTTATTGGTTTTAGGATAAAACACATCCAATCCTGTTCCAATCACAGCAATCGTTCTTCCTCCATTCTGGAGTGCAGCCATGTGGGCAGCCGTATCAATCCCTTTGGCTAAACCACTGACCACGATTAACTCATTTTCCAAACCTTGGATAATTTTCTGGACCGACTTAGCACCTTGGCTCGAACAAGAACGACTCCCCACAACAGCAACTTTCGGAAACTTTAATAAGTCCAGATTTCCTTTATAAAACAAGAGCACTGGAGCATCATAAATCTCACTCAGATTCCAAGGATAACAGTCGTCTAGAATCGAGAAGGATGGGAATTTTTGGAACTCCTTCTCCAACTGTGCATCATCTATCTGGAAATAGCGTTCCATAAAGACAGCAGGATTACGACATCCTGAAATTTCTGCAATATCACCTAGCAAGAGCTCCTGATCTACAGTCTCGTCGTATTCAAGAACAGTTAAAATTTGTTGATTGGTCAAGCCAGCTTTTCTCAATTTGTAAATCTCATAGTTTGTAATCTTCATAAACAACTCCATTTCTTTTCCTAGTCACTTATCTATTCGTAAAAAAAAATAAAAAGAAGACCAGTTGATCTTCTTTTTTTCATTTATTCCGCTTTAGTAGTTGACCAACTACTTTCAACCATCGGTAAGATAGTTTTTAAAGTTTCCCCATCCCCTTCAAGTGAAACATAGCGTATTTTACCATCATTTGATCGGAAAACCCAGGTAACGAGGTATTTCCCTGACTTAGCAATTGCATTGACAACATAGGCTTCATAACCTCCAATGGTCGATTTGGAGCCCCAAACCTTACTGAAATCAGAGCTTTGTTCTTTGGAAGTTAAAATACTAGATGAGACAGTCACAACATCCAGTTTAGCATATTCTTCTTCGATGATATTAAACTGCTCAGCCTTGAAGGTATTCAGCGTAACAATGTTGATATCTGTTCCATCGCAATACTGTATATCATTTCCACCTTCTACTTCATGGAATCGAACCCATGATTTGGGTACCTTGACAAAACCATATTCATTCGAACCGATGATTTGAGTCTCTTCCTTCTTCGCTTCGGAAACAGTAGAGCTAGAGCTACTCGTTTCCTGACTGCTAGAAGAACTAACAACTGCAGACGAACTTTCTTCGGTTGCTGTTTGTGATTTATTAGAGCATGAAGCTAGAAAAACACTAGCAGTAACTACAGTACCTAAAATTAATAATTTTTTCATCCTACCACCTTTCCATCTGCATTATAAGAAAAATAAGGACTCCTGTCAAATTCTAACCTAATCTATTCTGTTAGTTTCCGATTTTATAGCTCTCATTTAAAGCAAAAACTCTTGAAAAATCTTCAAGAGTTTTGTTTTTTTATTTCTATTCTTCATCCATACTTAAGACGCTAAGGAAGGCTTCTTGTGGGACTTCTACTGATCCGATAGCTTTCATCCGTTTCTTACCTGCCTTTTGTTTTTCAAGGAGTTTGCGTTTACGAGAAACGTCACCACCGTAACACTTGGCAAGTACGTTCTTACGAAGGGCCTTGATATCAGTACGGGCCACAATCTTGTGCCCAATTGCTGCTTGAATTGGAACCTCAAATTGTTGACGAGGGATGATTTTTTTGAGCTTATCAACGATGAGTTTCCCACGTTCGTAGGCAAAATCCTTGTGAACGATAAAGCTGAGGGCATCGACCTTATCACCATTGAGAAGGATATCCATTTTGACCAGCTTAGATGGACGGTACTCTGACAATTCATAGTCAAAGCTTGCATAACCGCGCGTTGAAGACTTGAGCTTATCAAAGAAGTCAAAGACGATTTCTGCAAGCGGAATTTGATAGATGACATTGACACGATTGTCATCAATATAGTCCATGGTCACAAAGTCCCCACGTTTGCGTTGAGCTAATTCCATTACTGCCCCAACAAACTCCTGTGGTACCATGATTTGCGCCTTAACATAAGGCTCTTCAATGGTAGCAATCTTGGTTGGGTCTGGAAACTCTGATGGGTTAGACACATCCATAGACTCCCCGTCGGTCAAGTTAACCTTATAGATAACAGATGGAGCTGTCATGATGAGGTCAATATTGAACTCACGTTCCAAACGTTCTTGGATAACATCCATATGGAGAAGTCCAAGGAATCCACAACGGAAACCAAATCCCAGCGCCTGAGATGTTTCTGGTTCAAACTGCAAACTGGCATCGTTGAGCTGCAATTTTTCTAGGGATTCACGAAGGTCATTGTATTTATTTGACTCGATTGGGTAAAGTCCTGCAAAGACCATAGGGTTCATTTGCTTGTAGCCATGTAATGGCTCTGCCGCAGGATTGGTTGCCAAGGTAACTGTATCACCCACACGAGTGTCTTGAACTGTCTTGATAGAAGCCGCAATATAACCAACGTCACCTGTCGCTAGGAAATCACGCCCTACTGCTTTCGGCGTGAAAATACCAACTTCCGTCACATCAAAGGTCTTGCCATTGCTCATGAGTTGAATCTTATCGCCAGGTTTGACAACTCCGTCCATGACACGGACTTGAAGAATAACACCACGGTAAGCATCGTAGACAGAGTCGAAAATCAAGGCCTTGAGAGGAGCAGTTACATCACCAGTAGGAGCAGGAACTTTTTCCACGATTTGCTCGAGGATTTCTTCGATCCCAATACCAGCCTTAGCAGAAGCTAAGACCGCTTCACTGGCATCCAGTCCAATGACATCCTCAATCTCTGTACGAACACGCTCTGGATCAGCTGCTGGTAGGTCAATCTTGTTAATGACTGGCAGAATTTCCAAATCATTGTCCAAGGCTAGATAAACGTTGGCAAGAGTTTGCGCCTCAATCCCTTGGGCGGCATCGACCACCAAAATCGCCCCTTCACAGGCAGCTAGAGAACGCGACACTTCATAGGTAAAGTCCACGTGCCCAGGCGTATCAATCAAGTGGAAAATATAGGTCTCCCCATCTTTAGCAGTGTAATTGAGCTCGATGGCATTAAGTTTAATGGTAATCCCGCGCTCTCGTTCTAGGTCCATACTATCCAGAAGCTGGGCTTGCATTTCACGACTAGAAACCGTCTCGGTCTTTTCCAAAATACGGTCCGCCAGCGTTGACTTCCCGTGGTCAATATGGGCGATAATAGAGAAGTTTCGAATCTTCTCCTGTCGTTTCTTTAATTCTTCTAAATTCATGATGCTCTTCCTTTCAGGGTATCTATTTATTATAAATTGTTTTTAACATTTTGACAAGACCATACCCTGCTAGGAGTACTAATCTTCGGCGATAAAGCCGTCATTTTCGATAAAGTAGTGTTCGGCCATTCCTTGGTCTGTAAAGACGATTCCATGAAGGACACCACCATAGACAGCTCCTCCATCCATGCCAATCTTGCCATCTTCTGTTATCCAAAGTTCAGCAGTACCTCGGTCTTGCTTGAGCAAACCATAAACCGGTGTATGCCCAAAGACAATGGTTTTCCCGGTATGATTTTCAGCTTCGTGGAATGGTTTTCTGAGCCAGACTTTCTTGTAATCTGTGGTTTCATGCCAATCATCCAAGGTCAAGTCAATACCCGCATGAACAAAGATATACTTGTCTGTCTCTACCACAAATGGCATTTGACGAATAAATTCGACCAAGTCTGCCGCTTCTGTCGCAACCCGTTTGGCATCCTCTACGCCATCAACTGGTGCATCCAAGGGGCGACCTAGGATAGAGTTAATGGTTGTATCTCCACCATTGCGACGATAGTGGTCATAGCTTTCCTCAGGATTGTCCAACCAAGTCAAAAACATATACTCGTGGTTTCCTGATAGACAGATAGCCCCTTGATTGTCGACCAAGTCTTTGACCATTTCTAGAACACGGCGACTATCTTCACCTCGGTCAATCAAATCCCCTAGAAAGAGCAACTGAGTTTGACCATCCCAGGTTTTGAGCAGATCTTCTAGCATACCTGCTTTCCCGTGAACATCTCCAATTACGTAATAGTCTGTCATTTATTTCTCCCTCGTTTGCAATAATTCTCTAGCTTGGGTAAGGGCCGCCTCTGTTACATTCTCCCCAGCCAACATTTTAGCCACTTCCTCTACTCGCTCTTCTAAAGTCAAGAGACGAACTGTCGAAACAGTTGAATGTTCGTCGCTAATCTTTTCAATAAAGAATTGGTAATCTGCAATCGCAATTACTTGTGGTAGATGAGAAATAGCAAGAACCTGACCATGCTGACCAATCTTATGAATCTTTTGAGCGATGGCTTGGGCCACACGACCTGAAACACCTGTATCCACCTCATCAAAGACAATACTAGTCTTACCTTCCTTACGAGAAAAGGCGGATTTAATAGCTAGCATGAGGCGGGATAATTCCCCACCGGACGCAACTTTAACCAAAGGTTTAAAGTCTTCACCTGGGTTGGTGGAAATGTAAAACTCGACCGTTTCATTTCCCTCACGACTGAATTTCCCCTTGTTAAAGCGAACCTGGAACTGCGCCTTCTCCATATAGAGGTCTTGCAGTTCTTGTTTAATCTCTGCTTCAAGCTGCTGGGCCAAGTCATGGCGAGCAGATGCAAGCTGACCTGCCAAACCAACAAGATTAATTTCCAATTTCTTGAGCTCTGCTTCCATGTCTTCGGAAGAAAGATTATTACCCGTCAAGAGATTATACTCATCTGTAATCTTAGCAAAATAAAGCAAGACATCGTCTACAGTCCCACCATACTTGCGGGTAATAGTATTCAGAAGGTCTAAACGATTTTCGACCTGCATGAGGCGATTGCCATCAAAATCCAAGTCTTCAATAATATCTTCCAAACGCTTGCTAATATCTTCTAAAACATAGTAGATTTCTGATAGAGAACTTGAAATTTCACGGTATTCAGGATCGTATTCTTCAACACTTTCCATGTCATTCATGGCTGAACGAACATTAGCTAGGCTAGAAAACTCCTCATTGTCCAACATGCTATAGGCATTGGTTAGCGTATCCGCAATATTTTTATGATTGAGGAGTTTATCTCGTTCTTGGTTGAGAGCCAAGTCTTCACCAGCCTGCAAGTTCGCTGCCTCAATCTCTGCCATTTGAAATTCCAACATCTCAATACGAGCCTTATGTTCCTGCTGATTTTTCTTGACTTCAAGAACTTGTTTACGCATTTTGCGATAGGCATCAAAACTCGTCTGATAGGTCTCCTTCAACTCCAAGAAAGCAGCATCACCAAACTCATCCAACATCTGGATGTGCAGTTGAGGACGCATCAACTCTTCTTGGTCATGTTGCCCATGGATATCCACAAGGTGTTGCCCAATAGCACGCAAGACAGAAAGATTGACCATCTGGCCATTGACGCGACTAACACTTCGCCCATTTTGAAGAATTTCACGGCGGATGATGATTTCATCACCCATTTCCAAACCTTGCTCATCAAAAAGTTCCTGTAAAAGGCGACTATTTTCAACCGAGAAAAGCCCCTCTATCTCTGCCTTAGGAGCACCGTGACGAATAACGTCTGTCGTTGCACGAGCCCCCAACATGAGATTCATAGCGTCGATAATGATAGACTTTCCGGCACCCGTTTCCCCAGTCAAAACAGTCATACCCTTTTCAAAATTGAGCGAAATCGCCTCAATAATGGCAAAGTTTTTTATCGAAATTTCAAGTAACATACTGACCTACCATTTTTTAACTTGTTCAACAATTTCTTCAGCTGCCTCTGCTGTTCTAGCTACAATTAAGATAGAATCATCATCAGCTAGACAGCTAAAAATCTGTTCAGGAAATGCTTCGACCAACTGACTCTTCACAAAAATAGTATTTCCAGGAATGACAGAAAGGTTGATCATATTTCCCATTAACTCAGAACTCACAATATTGTCCTCAGCCAACTGCAAACTCTTAACAATTGATTTTGGCAATTCATAGATATAAGTGTTGTTTTTCAAAGGAATTTTAACAATACCAAGCTCTTTGATGTCCCTTGAGACAGTGGCCTGAGTAGCAGAAATACCTGCTTCCCTCAAGTACTCAACAATTTCTTCCTGAGTACCGATCTGATAATCCGTAACAAATCTTCTAATTTTTTCAAGTCTCTCTTTTTTATTCATCTTTAAATTCTCTATGTGCTCTCTCTACAACTTTTTCTATTTCGGGGGCAACTTGATTGCTTGCTCCCTCTTCCTTTTTTAAATATGCCAAAAATTCGATGTTTCCATGTCCTCCTTGGATTGGTGAATAGTCTAATCCAAGCACTGAAAAACCTTGTTCAACTGCCATAGCAGTGACAGATTCAAGGACAGTTTGATGAACCTTGGCATCGCGAATGATTCCATTTTTCCCGATTTGCTCACGACCTGCTTCAAACTGAGGTTTGACAAGTGCTACCACCTGCCCTTGATCTGCTAAGACACGGTGCAAGGCGGGTAAAATCAGACTGAGGGAAATGAAACTCACATCAATACTGGCAAAACTTGGTTCCTGCTCAAAGTCAGTCTTTTCAGCATAACGAAAATTAAACTGCTCCATGCTGACAACCCGTGGGTCTTGGCGTAATTTCCAAGCCAACTGATTGGTACCGACATCAACTGCAAAGACTAACTCAGCACCATTTTGCAACATGACGTCAGTAAATCCTCCAGTGGAAGCCCCAATATCAATCGTGGTTGCGCCATCCACTGATAAATCAAAGGCCTGCAAGGCTTTTTCTAATTTTAAGCCACCACGGCTGACATACTTGAGTTTTTCACCTTTGAGTTTTAGCTCAGTGTCATCTGGGATTTTCTCACCTGGTTTGTCAAAACGCTCCCCATTGAGGACAGCTACAACCAGACCTGCCATAACACCCCGCTTGGCCTGTTCTCGCGTTTCAAACAAGCCCTGTTTATAAGCTAGTACATCCACTCTTTCCTTAGCCATTGATTCTCAAACTTTCTACTACTTTCACAATCGGCTCTTTTTCAAAGCTGACTTCCTGGGCGATTTCTTCTAATTTAGCCTCGGCTTGATCAAGAGTTTGGTTACAAAAGGCAATAGCCTCCTCCAAGCCCAACAAGGCTGGGTAGGTTGACTTTTCTGCCTGCAAATCCTTTTGTGGAGTCTTCCCGATTTCCTCAAAACTAGCTGTCACATCCAGCACATCATCTCGAACTTGAAAGGCCAGCCCAATCAATTCACCAACCGTTTTCAATTTTGCTTGGATTTCTGGTGCTAATTCAGCTATGATAGCAGCTGCTTGGAAAGGATAGGCTAGTAACTTACCTGTTTTATTAGCATGAATGATCTGGAGTTCTTCCAAAGACAAATGTTGGTGTTCACCTTCCATATCTAAAACCTGCCCTGCAACCATTCCCAGACTTCCTGAAGCAAGGGATAAGTTGGCAATCAAGTCCACCTTGATCTGACTTGGCAAATCTGCCTGCACTATCAAAGCATAGGGATCTAGGAACAAGGCATCTCCTGCCAAAATTGCCATCGCTTCGCCAAATTTCTTGTGATTGGTCAAACGCCCTCGTCGGTAATCATCATCATCCATGGCAGGAAGGTCATCGTGAATCAAGCTCCCTGTATGAATCATTTCCAAGGCCGCAGCCACCTGCGCGTGAGCAGGTTTAATAGCGACTTGCAAGGCTTCCAAAACTTCTAACAAGAGAAAAGGCCGAATACGCTTGCCACCAGCATGAATGGAATAGAGAACGGACTCTCGTAGACTAGAAGCAAACTGCTGGTCTCCATAAAAATCTTCCAAGGCAGACTCGACAAGAGCTAATTTTTCTTGCTTCTTCATTCGAAATCACTTTCTGTTCCGTCTTCTTGCATGACCTTGACCAAGGTCTTTTCAGCCTTGTCCAGCGTCGCTTGGAGTTCTTTTGACAAGACCATGCCCTTTTGAAAGGCAGTAATCGCATCTTCCAGAGCAATTTCACCATTTTCTAAACTTTGGACAATGGTCTCCAGTTCTGCTAGATTTTCCTCAAATTTCTTTTGTTTTGACATCTTTAACCTCTAATTCTACTTGACCATCCCGCATCAAAAGCGTCACTTGGTCTTTTTTCTTCAAACTCTCAACCGAATCTACAACGGTCTCTTCTTTTTTGACAATAGCATAGCCACGCGCGACAATTCGGCTCGTATCCAACATCAGAAGTGCTTCCGAAAGTCGCTTGACTTCAGCAACCTTAGCATCATAAACCAGAGCCATCTGGCTACGGAGGAGCTTGTCCAACTGAGTAAGCCGGTCCTGAAAGCGTTGAATTTTGGTAACAGGTGATAGTTGTACCAGTTGATGAGTCCTTGCTTGGACTAGCTGTTTATTGTCAGAAATCCGTGTTCGCAAACTTTGTTTTAATCGCAGTTGCAATTGATCCAAGCGTTGCAAATAACCATCATACAAGCGCTCTGGCTGTCTAAAGATAACAGACTGACTGCATTTTTTCAGAGCTTCTTTTTTTCTTGACAGGACATTTTGTACAGCTGTCGCCATCCGTTTTTCCTGATTTTGCAGATGGGTCAAGAGATCCAACTTAGTTACAGGCGTTGCAAGTTCAGCAGCAGCCGTTGGCGTTGCCGCTCTGCGATCCGCCACAAAGTCTGCCAAGGTAACATCCGTCTCATGCCCCACACTAGAAATGATTGGCAAACGAGATTCAAAAATAGCTCGTACCACAATTTCTTCGTTAAAGGCCCAGAGATCCTCGATGGAACCTCCACCACGACCAATGATGAGGACATCTAGATCCTCACGCTGATTGGCACGAGCGATATTCCGTGCTATTTCCTCCGCAGCTCCATCTCCTTGAACCTTGGTCGGATAGAGAAGAATATCGACACCTGGAAATCGCCTGCTGATGGTCGTGATAATATCTCGAATAACGGCTCCACTGCGACTGGTTACTACACCAATTCTCTTAGAAAATTGGGGCAGAGGTTGCTTGAAGCGTTCTCGAAACAGGCCTTCTTCTGTCAATTTTTTCTTGAGTTGTTCAAACTGAATCGCAAGCGCCCCAACTCCATCAGGCTCTGCCTTTTCAATGATGATGGAGTAGCTCCCACTGGGTTCATAGACCTGTACACGACCAATCACATTGATTTTCATTCCTTCTTCGAGGTCGAAGCCTAATTTCTGATAGATCCCTGACCAGATGGTCGCTTGAATGACTGCATGGTCATCTTTTAGGGAGAAATATTGGTGAGTAGGTCGTTTACGAAAGTTGGAAACTTGACCAGTTAAATAGACCCGTTCCAAGTAAGGGTCTTTATCGAATTTCATTTTCAGGTACTTGGTCAAACTTGTTACCGATAAATACTTTTCCATCTCCACCTACTATTCATTTTCTTGCTTTTCCATGGGTATTATTATACCAAAAACATGCCTAAAAATCACCTTTTTCCTACTGAAACTAAAGGAAAAATAGAAAAAGGAGGCATGGCCTCCTCATCTAATTATTTGCTGTTTCGTGCTTCTTCCAAAATCTTTGCAATCTTGGTGGTCAAAAGGTCGATAGCAACGGTATTGCTGACTCCCTCAGGAATGACGATATCGGCATAACGCTTGGTCGGCTCGATAAACTGGTGGTACATGGGTTTGACCACGCCCAAATACTGCTCAATAACGCTGTCTAGACTACGGCCACGCTCCTCCATATCACGCTTGATACGACGAATAATGCGCACATCATCATCTGTATCCACAAAAATCTTGATATCCATCAAATCGCGCAGACGCTTGTCCTCCAAGACCAGAATCCCCTCAACGATAAAGACATCCTGAGGCTCCTGACGATAGGTCTTGCTACTTCGTGTATGCTCTGTATAGTCATAAGTCGGGATGTCCACCGGACGTCCCGCCAACAATTCCTTAATCTGCTCGATCATCAAGTCTGTATCAAAGGCAAATGGATGGTCGTAGTTAGTTTTGACACGCTCTTCAAAGGTCAAGTGAGACTGATCCTTGTAGTATGAATCATGCTCAATCATGGAAATCTTTTCATCAGGAAAGTGCGATAAAATGGCTCTTGAAACACTGGTTTTCCCTCCACCAGAACCACCTGTCACTCCGATAATGATTGGTCTATTTTGCATGCTATCCTCCGTTTTTTTATCCGTGGTCTATTCTATCACATTTTTTGCAAAATTTATAGTCAGATTTGGATAGTCTAGGGGAAACAAATCCATCCCTACACCCCAGTTAGACTAGCCAAAAACCTTTCTTGGTTTGTAGAAATTGTCCTTTTTTTCTAGAATAGCTAGCAATGTATCTCCTTCAAAGGCAGCCAATTCTTGGTCTGTTTGGTCTAACTCGATAAAACGACCAAAGCGAATTTCTGTAGCTTGTTCTGGAGTTAGGGTAACTTTAACAAGATCCCCCGTTCCAATCTCTAGAGGATGGAGAAAGTCCAACTGACCAGCCTCCACTTTTGCAGCAATTTCGTCCAAGGTAAGAGCATCTTCCAGTTGTAAACCTGCAGCACTGGTTCGAGTCAGATGCGACATATGAGCCGCATAACCAAGCTTTCCTCCCAAGTCAACTGACAAGGTACGGATGTATGTCCCTTTACTACATTTCACACGAAAAGCAAAACGTGCAAGATGCCCATCATAAGAGATGGGACTTGTCCGTTCAAAGCTATAAATAGTTACCTGACGTTCTGGACGCTCCACTTCCTGACCAGCACGCGCATACTCATAGAGCTTGCGACCATTGACCTTGACAGCCGAGTACATAGGCGGAATCTGAGTAATAGGCCCAGTCAGACTGGCAATCGCTTCATCGACAATGGTTTCATCCAAGGGCGACAAAACAGGAGTCTCTGCGACCACTTCCCCACTAGCATCCTCGGTCGTCGTTGAATAACCGAGAGTAATCTCCCCCTCATAGACCTTGCCCTCATCCTGCATAAACTCGACCATGCGGGTCGCCTTGCCAACCGCAATGGGCAAAACACCCACCACATCCGGATCCAAGGTTCCACCATGACCAATTTTCTTAGTTCCCAAAATCTTACGCAGTTTAAAGACCGCATCGTGCGAGGTCATCCCCGCTTCTTTTTTTAAGTTAATAATACCGTTCATGTGTTGCTTTCTAGTTTCATTCATGAAATATCTTCTTCAAGAATTGTAATGTAATTATCTTTTGTAACAAAAGATTTGCTGCTTTTCTTCTAGTGTTGGATATACCTCGTTTATTTCCTTCTCCCGTTTTCATCAAAGTTTTTCTTCAATGCAATCTCTGTTGAAATCATCGCGCCAACTAAAGGGATTGTCTGAATCATCGTGATAATAAAGCCAACAGTACTCATTGTCTCCGTTCCCTTTTCAAAAACAATGGCCATGGCAATCACGGAGAGAGGTGCTGAAAGTAGTCCGCAAAGATACCATACTTTCCCCAAATATTGATTCGCAAACTTCCATGTTTCTTCATTTCTCATGGACCTTTTTGTTCGGTATCCGAAGAAATAATTGATTTCTTTCGGTGTTCTCCTGAAAAATAGCCAGCCAAATAAAAGCATAGTTAACGGAATAAGTAAAACTACGATTAGCATGAATATCCTAAATCCCATTTAAATTCCCTCCATTACTTTTACCTCTAAATGATAGATTCCGATCATGTCAGCAATCTGCTTGTCTTTTTGATCGATTTGATCCACTAGTTGAGTACGTTCACGCTAAAAATCATCGCGCAATTGCTCAATTTGACTTTGTAGCATTTTTTTACACGTGCGCTAGAACGTGCTATCCTATCAAATACATTTCTTACAAATCGCCCATTTGCATTTTTATTTTCAGGATTGTTACTATGTAATTCTAAATATTTTTTTAATGTTTCTTTTGCAGAATCATGCAAAATGTATTTATCATTTAATCTTTTTTCGTTTATAGCTTTAAGATTTCGTTTTTCGGAATCTGAAATATCCTTCTTGTCAATTTTTTTATTAGCTCTTTCAACTTGTTCTTTTAGATTTTTTTCTCTTACTTCTCTATCCTTTATATACTCGCTATTAGATTTTGCACCTTTACTTTTATTAAGTGATTCATTAGTTGCTGCTAAATTTTCCTTTTTGTTTGCTAAATCTGCAGTATCTATATCAGCAATCTTTCTCCAAGAATTTTCAAAAATTTGTTTACGTGCTACAACGTGATCCAAATTTGCGTTTTCATTTAATTTTAAAGTTTTTCCAGTATATTCATCCTTTAAATTTCCAGATTTTTGCTTTTCTTTCATAGCATTATTTGCATCAGTATACCTTTTATCTTTCATTATTTTAGCACCCTCTTCTTTTGTATAACCATTAGGATGTTTATCGTTATACTGCTTAAGAAGCGTGTCACTTGTCATATCTAAACCAATTTGATTCGCAAATTGATCCCAGATTTCATCTAAAATAACATCTCCTAATTTATCTGGTGAACTAATCTCTTTACATTCTAGTTCTAATTTTTCGAGATTAGAAAACTCCATTGTAAATTGCTGTTCCAATAGTTCTTCTAATTCGTCATAGTTTATATTTTTAGACTCATCTACTTCTTCAGTACCCAATACTAATAATTCATTTTCCACTGCTTCCTCACTCCCCCTTCAGCGCTTCAAATTTCGCTTTCATGGTTGGATTTTTTCGTGTCAGTTTTTTAACCGAAACATCTTCCAACTTGTTGTTAGCTAGACGGAGTTGGTTTTCAGATGTGGTTAGGAACTTTTTGACCTCTTCCATGCGTTTGATGGCCTTGTCGATTTCATCGATAGCTTTACCAAAGTTGGTTGAAGCTGAGTTGTAGTTTTTTGCAAAAGCTACTTTAAAGGCATCCAAGTCTTCCTCAAAGTTAGTGATATCAATGTTTTGCTCACGGACAAGCGCTAACTCTTGCTTGTATTTTAGCGAATTAAGCGCTGCATTTCGTAGGAGACCAATCAACTGGATAAAGAACTGAGGACGAACCACATACATCTTTTCATACTCGTGGCTGACGTCAACAATTCCTGTATTAAAGTAATCGTTATTGGCCTCAAGCATGGTCACCAAAACGGCATACTCACAGTTCTTCTCCCGACGGTCCTTGTCCAATTCTTTGTAAAAATCGGCATTCTTGTGCTTCTTCTCTGTTCCATCCGCTTCATTTTTCATTTCAAACATAATGGAAATGAATTCTAGACCATTTTCATCAAAATCACGGAAGATAAAGTCCCCCTTAGACCCACGCGCAGAGACCTTGTTATCCTTCTCAAAGTAGGCATTCGGAAAGGCAAAACTACGAACCTTATTGAACTCACTCTCTGCATACTGTTCCAAACTCTCCCCGATAGCTTTTGTAGATTGTTGAGCCTTGAAATTCTTATAAAACTCAACTTGTTCACTGGCTGCCTTGAGCTGAGCTTCGTAATTTTGCTTAACAGAAGCCAAAGACAGCTCATTTTCTTTTTCTTGCAAGAGGAGCTGATTTTTGACCTGATCCCGTTCTTTTTCTAAATCAGAGAGAGTCTTTTGCAGTTGGTTTTCATGCTCTAAACGCAAGGTCGCCAATTGGTTTTCCAAGGCCTGTACTTCCTTATCCTTTGCCAATAAAGCCTGATGACTTGTCTGTTCAACTTCTTTCTTGGCCAACTCTTTCTCTGTATCAAAGTTTTGGATTTGACTCTGCAATTGCGCAATTTCTTGGTCCTTCTGAGCCAGTTTAGTCTGTTGCTCATTCATGGCCTTTTGCTCAGCTAAGGCCAGCTCCTGCTTCATTCGATCGTGCAGTTCCTTATCAAACTCAGCTGTTCTCACTTGGGATAAAAGTTCGGCATACTGACTCTCATTTACTGTAAAGACTTCCCCACAGTTGGGACATTTGATTTCGTTCATAACCTTCCTCTTTCTAGACTTCTGTAACCATTATATCATGCCTGAGGAAAAATCAAAAACAGCGAGTCGAAACCCACTGTTTATATCTGTTACTTTAAATTTTTTCCAAGGCCAAACGCAAATCTTCAATCAAATCCTCTACATTTTCAAGTCCGATAGACAAGCGGATTTGGTTTGGTGTGACACCTGCTGCTTCTAGGTCTTTTTCTGACAATTGACCGTGAGTAGTTGTGGCTGGATGGACAACAAGCGATTTAGCATCTGCTACGTTTGCCAGGTCAGAGAAGATTTCCAAATTATCAATTACCTTGCGAGCTTCTGCCTCTCCACCTTTGACATGGAAGGTAAAGATTGAACCAACACCTTTTGGCAAATATTTCTCAGCCAAGGCATGATATGGACTGTCAGCTAGTTTTGGATAATTTACCTTCTCTACCTTAGGATGGTTGAAAAGGAAATCAACAATTTTCTCTGCATTTTGCACATGGCGTTCCACACGAAGAGAGAGAGTTTCAAGCCCTTGGAGCAAGAGAAAGGCATTAAATGGTGACAAGGCAGCACCTGTATCACGGAGCAATTGAACACGAACAGCGATAATAAAGGCTGCTGCACCTACATCACGAGTATAGCTCAAGTTGTGGTAACTTGGGTCTTCCTCAACAAATTGAGGGAACTTCCCTGAAGCCTCCCAGTCAAAACGACCACTATCGACAATCACTCCACCAATAGTCGTACCATGCCCACCGATAAACTTAGTTGCTGAGTGAATGGAAATATCTACACCGTGAGAGAAGACGTTAATCAAATATGGTGTGGCAAAGGTGTTGTCCGAAACGAGAGGAATCTGGTGTTTATGCGCAATCTCAGCCAATTTTTCCAAGTCAGGAATGTTAATCAAGGGATTCCCCAAGGTTTCAATCAAGACAAGCTTGGTATTGTCATTGATAGCTGCTTCTACTTCCTCCAAATTATCCACATCCACAAAGGTTGTTGTAATCCCATAACGAGGAAGGGTTTCTTTCAAGAGGTTGAAGGTCCCACCGTAAATAGTTGATGCAGCCACTACATGGTCACCTGCGTGAGCAAGCGCCAAAATAGTGTAGGTTACAGCAGCCATACCTGATGCTGTCGCTAGCGCTCCAACACCACCTTCAAGAGCAGCAATTCTTTCTTCAAAAGCTGCTGTTGTAGGGTTGGTAATACGAGTATAGATATTCCCTGGTTTTCTCAAGGCAAACAGATCTGCACCTTCCTGCGTGTCATCAAAAACGAAGGATGTTGTTTGATAAATCGGTACTGCACGAGACTTAGTTGCTGGATCAACTACTTGCCCAGCATGTAATTGTAGGGTTTCAAATTTAAAATCACGAGTCATAAGACGACCTCCAAATAGCTTCATTAGGGATATTGTATCATCTTGGGCTAGTCTTTTCCAATACCGTTTTTCTATATTTTGATATAAGGAACAACTATGACTAGTCTTACATATCAAACAAAAAAGCACGATTCACTCGTGCTCATTTCTTTAATCGACATAAGTATCTTCATTTTTGTTGAGGAAGGCGTATGGTAAGCCCATCAAGAGACCCCCACCAATAAAGTTTCCGACAAAGGTTACACCCCAGTGACGAAGAATATTAGGTATGTCAAAATTAGCAATTGAATCTGCTGCAACACTAAACTTAACAATCGCAAAAGAAGCAAAGTTCGCAGCAATGTGTTCGTTTGTTAAGAATACAAACATGTAAATTGCTGACAAAACAAGCCAAAGTTTAGCCCCACCGTCTTTCACCAAAACAAATGAAAGAATGGCAATGTTTACAAAGATATTGGCTAAAATACCTTCAAGTAAGACTAACTCATTGGAACGACCTAACTTCATCTCTACAACCCCTGAAATGAAGCTATCATGTGTTAGATTTGCATAGGCTGCTGAGTGGGCAAAGCCCCAACCTGCTATCAAAGCTCCGATAAGGTTGAACAAGGTACAGTAAAGCAAAATCTCAGCTGTTTTTCTCCAAGAGATTTTTTTCAAGAAACTACCAGCTGTTAAAAACATCATATTTGAAGTTACCAACTCGGCATTCAAGAAAACAATGTAGGCCAATCCCCAAGCAAAAACGAATGGGAAGAGGAAGCGACCACTGCCTGGTGCGATTTTATTTATCAAGTCAGCACCAACTGCACCTGCAGCCGTACTAAATGTCAGAAAAGCACCTGCAAACATGGAACGAATCGCATACTTAAACTTACTTTGGCTATAAAGACTTTCTTTCTTCTTACAAGCAAATTCAATCTTTGAGATAAATTCTGAAGAGACCATAAAAAAACTCCTAAAACTTTTATTTGTGAATATTATAACATAAAGCACGCATTTTGAAAAGCCTTTCTTGTATACGTTTTCTACAAAGAAAATCAATGCATTGGGGAATTCCATAAATCTCTCCTTTACCCATTAACAGAAAAACATTCCAATGTTTCAAATTGATCATCCAAAAATTCAAACTCAAATAGGTGCCAGTCATCGAATGTTTGCTCACAATAACTAACTGTTCCTTGATTGTAGTCAATGATAGGTTTCCCCAGCTTGTTCTTCACATCTTCCTCGCTGACTTCTCCATACATTTCCTTAAGATCAGCTAGCATGAAGTTGATAATTCTATTGAGATTTTCCTGATAATTTTTTGATAACAGTTCAACTTTATCTATAAAGTCACAATCAGGCTCTTCGTCCCAAACAAAGGTCACTCCCTCATGCTCATAAGTGTATTGCTGTAAACTCTCATCAAAATTCATTGTTCACTCTCCAAATCATTATCATTTACTAAAAATTTATTAACATTAATCAAAATGTTCAAATGTTTTCATAAAAATGTCTTCTACACGCACATACGATAAAATAACAACGCTTGCAATGATTAGAAGATATCATCAGAATGTTCACTTGCTTGTTGCACAAACTCGAAAATATTCGAAGATATGGGTTTCATTTCCAGTGAACCTAATGCCCCCAAATCATTCATATAAATAGTGTCGTCAGAATCTTTCTTTATAAAAAAAGCGACATCCCCATCTTGCCCAATCAGGAAAAAATCTGGTTCCCACTCTTCTATTTGGTAGGTGGAGTTTCTCTCTAGCAAATCTAGCCTCGAGTATAAGGTGATACCTGTATTCTCTATTACCAACTCTCCTGCTTTGTCGATTTTGCTCAAGAATTCTGCGTATAGGTTTGGAAGTACCAAGTCAATCTGATTATTCATTGTCAACTCTTCATCTATTTTTCCTACTGCGAAAGTCCTATATTTCATCTTCACTTAGTTCTCTAAAATGTGAAATATGATATCCAAAATAACACTTCCCCCGATTTTCCTATGAAGATTCAGTGTCCAGCCATATTGGCAATTTCTCCCAAGTATATCATAGGAAGGTCCTTGTCAAATGGAAAACTACTTGTTGTATCCTCTTTGAGCGTAGCTAAAGACTTTTCTCTTAACTGACTCATTATCTATCCTCTCTTATACTAGACATCCTTCGGTTTCTTACGATAAATCTTTCAACCTATTGACCAGTTTCCTTTCATATTGAAAAGATACCATTAAAGTTGAATGATCATCTTGCGAGTATCATACATTATCAAATTTTATAGTTTTCAATTTCTTCTCTACTCATGCCTACAAGTTCTGTCGTCCACAATCCTACAATGTCCGACAAGACTGAATCGCAGGTATACTCTTCTTCACCGTCTATATACTTACAGGAAAAGACAGGTTTCCTTGTCGCTGCTTGATAAAATGCCATGGCTACTTTTTCTAGTTTTTGGGGATTGAAATCAAGTGATAGTTTTTGAGCCATATTTCCTCGTACCAGATCCCAATTTTCCTGCTTAACCTGATAGCTTTCTCGTATTTTAGACACATAGCCCCTACAAAATGCTTTCAATAAGTCTGTATTCTGATAAAGATACTGACAGCTAAAATCCGAAATACAACCTGCGTGAAGTAGGAATGTCAGTAAGTCATCCAGACTTTCTGCTACTCTTCCCACTTGGCCCTCACTTCCGATAAAGCCTATGCTGTTATCTTCAAGAAAAACATATTCGCCCCCACTGCCATCCTGGGCAAATGCCTTACAGGCAAGAGAGTATTCCTCATTGTTCCCTGAAAACTGGACTTCACTTATCTTGTCATAAAAATAAATATCACATTCAGTCATCAGTAAGGTCCTTAACTGTTCATTTTCTCTGACTTCTTGTAGCTTATCCATGATCATTCCTTTCTTAAACTAAACACTTATCCATCTATTACAATTCTAATATGGTAGTTTTTAGTTTCATTCTTTAGATTCTTCACAAGGAGATCATTCTGTTTTGATTTGCCACAGAAAAATGATAGAGTCTTTCTGTTTTTCTGTTCAATAAACACATGATACCTTGCCCCATTCAATTTGACACTTCGAATATATTTGACTTCAATCCTTCTGATGTTATTCAGCGGAATGATTCGCTTCACAAATACGAAAGCATTGTGAATATAAAGTCTCCCATTGGCAATGTGAAATGGGGCAAAAAAATTACCACCACTACGACGGACAATTATAAAACGTCGCCAAAAGATTAGTAAAAGAATAGAGGCTAATAAGTAAAAGGCAAAACTAAAGACAGGACTTTCCCACATCGTTTTCATTCCAATCCAAAAATATTCGAACATGTATTATTCTCCTTTGACCGACGGTTCTATTTGACAAAAACCAGTGAAAAATACAATTCACTGGTTTTTGAGGTTAATAACGTTGTCTATACGGTTGATTAAAGGCCTTCAAAATATCCTCAGAAGTCTCTGAATAAGCTTTTGATTCTTTAAAAATCCCCTTAACAATTATACGCTCAGTCGCATTATAGTCCACACAAGTTACCAGCGTAATCTCCTTAACTCCTTCACGATCTTCGATTTCATCTACTCGGTCCGGAGTAACGTGTTTAACTTCCGTAATCTCATAAGTATAAACCTTATCCTTATCGGTCAGGTAAATTTTCATGCCCGCTTTGGCATTGACCAAAGGCGAAAAGAGCATCTGACTTGCATTTTCAGCAGTAAAGATGTGGTGGCTGGCTAGTGAATAATTGCCTTCCCCCATTTTCTGATTTGCTTTCATGGTCCCTGCCCCGTAGAACAAGTTTACATTATCCAAACCTTTAAAAATAGGCAGGTTGATCTCTACTTCAGGAATGGCAATCCCTCCTATAACTGGAAGTTGTTGAGCATCCCACTGGGCAGCTAACACCGCTTCTGATGAGATGGATTTGACAGAATCAAAATCAAAATTTCCCTCTGTTTCTTTATTCTCTTCAATCTTTTCCTTAGTCACCTGACTGACTTGGTATTTATTGGTGTTCCACACCATAAAGAGATCTCGAATCTTTGAATTAAAAATCAAAGCTAAGGATAAAAGAATTAAGAAAACCGCTAAAATATTGAGAAATAGATTCCTACGCTTATTCTTCTTACTTTTCGTTTTTTTATGAGACATTATGCTTTACCTTCTGTTTCGTTTTCAGTCCCAACTTCTTCTTTTTCTACCGCATCCACCGTTGTAAAGGTCACAATCTTGGCATCCTGGTCTAGACGCATCACCTTAACTCCCATAGTTGAGCGTCCTGTTTGTGAAATATTGGCAACGTTTGTTCGAATCATGACCCCTGTATCCGTGATAATCATCAGGTCTTCATCACCTTTAACAGTGAGGAGACCTGCCAGAGGACCATTCTTCTCAGCAACATTGGCTGTCTTCATCCCTTTACCACCACGACCTTTTGTTGGATATTCAGTTGCAAGAGTACGTTTACCATAACCTTTTTCAGTGATGATAAGGACCTCGTCCTGGTCAGTGATGACACTAGCACCAACTACAGTGTCTCCATCACGGAGGTTAACACCTCGGACACCTGTCGCGATACGGCTCATACCACGAACGGCTGATTGATTAAAGCGAACGGCATAACCAAACTTAGTACCAATGATGATATCTGTATCTTCTTCTGTCAGCAAGACATTAATCAGTTCATCTTCATCCTTGAGATTCAAAGCTTTAAGTCCATTTTGACGGATATTAGCAAATTCTTTAACACTGGTTCGTTTCACGATACCGTGACGGGTTGTGAAGAAGAGATAGGCGTCATCACTACGTTCAGATTTAACATTAATGATGGTTTGTATGCTCTCCCCTTCATCCAGCTTCAAAAGATTGACAACCGGCAATCCCTTAGCGGTACGACCATATTCAGGGATTTCATAACCTTTTAGTCGGTATACGCGTCCTTTATTAGTAAAGAAGAGCAAGTGATCATGGGTGCTGGTTGAAACCAACTCACGCACAAAGTCATCATCCTTAACTCCTGTACCTTGGACTCCACGACCACCACGTTTTTGAGCAGTAAATTCACCTTGGTCCAAACGTTTGATATAGCCCTTGTTAGAAAGAGTGATTAAGACATCTGACTCCTCAATCAAGTCTTCATCTTCAAGAGTTAAGGCTTCTCCAACCATCAACTCGGTACGACGTTTGTCACCAAATTTACGTTTTACTTCATCTAATTCATCTTTTATGATTTGCACTACGCGTTCTGGTTTAGCAAGAATATCGGTTAGGTCTGCAATCAAGGCAATCAATTCATCATATTCAGACTGAATCTTATCGCGTTCCAATCCTGTCAAACGACGAAGACGCATATCAAGGATAGCCTGACTTTGACGTTCAGAAAGCTTAAACTTGCTCATCAACTCAGCTTGTGCTTCCGCATCCGTTTCACTAGCACGGATGATACGGATCACTTCGTCTATATGGTCTAGCGCGATTAAAAGGCCTTCTAAGATGTGCGCACGCGCTTCTGCCTTTTCCTTGTCAAAACGAGTACGGCGAACAACCACTTCTTTTTGGTGCTCGATATAAGCATCCAAAATTTGACGAAGGGACAAAATCTTTGGTACGCCATTTTGAATAGCAAGCATATTGAAACCAAAGTTGGTTTGCATCTGGGTCATCTTGAAGAGGTTATTGAGGATGACATTTGCAGAAGCATCACGCTTCACTTCGATAATGAAGCGAACCCCTTCGCGGTTGGACTCATCACGTACAGCTGTAATGCCCTCAATTCGTTTTTCCTGAACCAAGCGAACAATATGCTCATGTACCTTGGTTTTATTGACCATATAAGGAAATTCTGTTACCACGATGCGCTCACGCCCTGTCTTAGTCGTCTCAATCTCTGTTCGAGAACGGAGGACAATGGAACCTTTACCAGTCTCATAAGCCTTATGGATACCTGATTTCCCCATGACAAGGGCACCAGTTGGAAAATCTGGACCAGGTAAGACTTCCATCAAGTCCTTAGTCGTCACTTCAGGATTGTCCATAAACAACTTCACCGCATCAATGGTTTCACCTAGGTTGTGGGGTGGGATATTAGTTGCCATCCCAACAGCGATACCAGTTGCCCCATTGACCAAAAGATTTGGAAAACGAGCTGGCAAAACCAAGGGTTCACGTTCGTTAGCATCGTAGTTGTCTACGAAATCAACTGTGTTTTTACTGATGTCACGAAGCATTTCAAGAGCAATCTTGCTCATACGAGCCTCAGTGTAACGCTGTGCGGCGGCACCATCCCCGTCCATGGAACCAAAGTTTCCATGTCCATCTACAAGCATGTAACGGTAGCTCCACCACTGAGCCATACGAACCATGGCTTCATAAATAGATGAATCCCCGTGTGGGTGGTATTTACCCATAACATCCCCTGTAATACGGGCTGATTTTTTATGAGGTTTGTCTGGTGTAACACCTAGTTCATTCATTCCGTAAAGAATACGGCGGTGAACAGGTTTTAAGCCATCTCGAACATCAGGAAGAGCACGCGCTACGATAACACTCATGGCGTAGTCGATAAAGCTAGTCTTCATCTCCTTTGTCAGATTGACATTCACTAAATTTTTATCCTGCATTAATAAATGCCTCATTTCACTATTAGTAATTAGGTATATTATACCATAAAATGTCCTTCATTTCAGTCTTTGAAAACCACTAAAACGTTTACATTTGGAAGTGAATATAATATCCGTGACAAAGTTTTTTAAAAGTGATAAAATGGAGGTGTATGGGAAATCCCAAAAAAAAATGAAGGAGACGTTTAGAAAAATGACTTCAACTAAACAACACAAAAAAGTGATCCTTGTTGGTGACGGTGCCGTAGGTTCTTCTTACGCTTTTGCACTTGTTAACCAAGGAATTGCACAAGAGCTTGGAATTATCGAAATTCCACAATTACACGAAAAAGCTGTTGGTGATGCGCTTGACCTTAGTCACGCCCTTGCCTTCACTTCACCTAAAAAAATCTACGCTGCTCAATACTCTGACTGTGCAGACGCCGACCTTGTTGTTATCACTGCAGGTGCTCCTCAAAAACCAGGCGAAACTCGCCTTGACCTTGTAGGTAAAAACTTGGCTATCAACAAATCAATCGTAACACAAGTTGTTGAATCAGGTTTTGATGGTATCTTCCTTGTTGCGGCTAACCCAGTTGACGTTTTGACTTACTCAACTTGGAAATTCTCTGGATTCCCTAAAGAACGTGTTATCGGTTCAGGTACTTCACTTGACTCAGCTCGTTTCCGTCAAGCACTTGCTGAAAAATTGGATGTTGATGCTCGTTCAGTTCACGCCTACATTATGGGTGAACACGGAGATTCTGAATTTGCGGTTTGGTCACATGCCAACATCGCTGGTGTAAACCTTGAAGAATTCCTTAAAGACACTCAACACGTTCAAGAAGCTGAATTGATTGAATTGTTCGAAGGTGTTCGTGACGCTGCCTACACAATCATCAACAAAAAAGGAGCTACCTACTACGGTATCGCAGTAGCACTTGCTCGTATCACAAAAGCAATCCTTGATGACGAAAATGCAGTACTTCCACTTTCAGTCTTCCAAGAAGGTCAATACGGTGTTAAAAACGTCTTTATCGGTCAACCAGCTGTTGTTGGTGCACACGGTATCGTTCGTCCAGTAAACATCCCATTGAACGACGCTGAAACTCAAAAAATGCAAGCATCTGCTAAAGAATTGCAAGCTATCATTGATGAAGCATGGAAAAACCCTGAATTCCAAGCAGCTTCTAAAAACTAATTAAAAGAAGGTTCCCAAACATGGGAACCTTTTTTCTTTTACTGTAAAGGCTTAAGCCCTATTTTTCAAAAGACTACTTATCTCAGAAGTTATATATCATATCAAAGACTCAGTTGAAAAATACCTAAATTTATACATATATAACTAAAAAAATGAAATCAACAGTGGTATGTGCCATGAAAAAGTATTCGTCTTTGCCCCAAAATGCCCCAAAGCAACAAAAAAAGCCTATTGACCAAGCTAGAAAGCTTGATACAATAGGCTTTTTCTAAATTCATTATTTAACAGCGTCTTTAAGAGCTTTACCAGCTTTGAATGCTGGAACTTTAGAAGCTGCGATTTCGATTTCTTTACCAGTTTGTGGGTTGCGACCTTTACGTGCAGCGCGTTCACGAACTTCAAAGTTACCAAAACCAATTAATTGAACTTTTTCACCAGCTGCAAGGTATTCAGTTACTGCTGCAAATACAGCGTCAACTGCTGCTGCTGAATCTTTCTTAGTCAAGTCTGTAGCTTCTGCCACTTTAGCGATCAAATCTTGTTTGTTTGCCATGTTAACAAATCCTCCAAATAATTTCTGATTAACAAATATAATCATATCCTAAAATTGCCCATAGGTCAAGTCAAAAGCGCCATTTCAAACATTTTTCTCTATTTTTTTAGGAATTATAGCGGATTAGAATTGCCCAAGCATTCTCTCCAGTATGAGTTTGAATAATAGAGCCAGTTTCCAGTACAGAGATTGGTTTCTCAACATAGGCTTGCAATAAACTCTTCATCTCATTTGCCCATTCATTCGTTCCAGCATAGGAAATTCCAATTTCTGCAACTGATTTATGAGTAAGGGCCACCGTTAACTCTTCAAGCCATTTTTTGAAAGTTTTCGCACCACGCCCTTTGACGATTGGTTGAAGTTCGTGGTTTTTCATCTGCATCACTACACGAATATTTAATAGTGAGCTCAATAGTCCCGTTACACGTCCAATACGCCCACCTTTCACTAGGTTTTCTAGAGTCGAAACACCGATATAAAGCTCTGTGTGATTCTTCACTTCTTCTATATGTGCCAGAATAGTTTCTAAATCTTTACCCTCTTTAGCAAGTTTTGCAGCTTCAACAACTTGAAACTTCATAGCCTGATCTGTAAAGGAACTATCAATAACAGTCACATTAGAACTTGAGAGGCTTGCGCCTTGGCGAGCAGCTTCAACCGTTCCAGACAAGGCATGAGACATATGAATAGCAACAACCTGACTGCCATCTTTTCCCAGCTCTTCAAAGACTTCAGCAAACACTCCCACAGGTGGTTGACTCGTTTTAGGGAGATTCTTGCTTTGTTGCATAAGATGAAGGAATTCCCCCTCTTTTAGATCAGCATCTGAGTAGAGTACGCCATCAATCATAACTGATAAGGGGACAATAGTGATATTTAATTCTTTAACTACTTCTGGTTCGATAGTAACAGAAGAGTCCGTTACAATTTTTACTTGTGTCATAAGTTCAATCTTTCTATTCTTCTCAATAGGATTGGGATTTTTCACTCTTATTATATCAAAAAAATGATAAAAAATCATAAGTGATCCAATTAAAAAAACTGAATTTTTGGTATAATCTATCTATAGAAAAGCGAGGAACAGCTATGATTCGAAAAGTTCAACCGATTATTACGATTATATTTGGAGCAGCTATCTATGCCTTTGGTCTCACCTACTTTGTTGTTCCTTATCATCTATTTGAGGGAGGGGCGACAGGTATTACCTTGATTACCTACTATCTTTTTAAAATCCCTGTCTCATTGATGAATCTCTTGATTAATATCCCTTTATTTATCCTAGCTTGGAAAATATTTGGACCTAAGACCCTCTACTCCAGCCTTCTGGGTTCTATTTCTCTCTCTATTTGGCTAGCAATTTTTGAGCGTATTCCTTTGCACATCGACTTGCAAGGGGATCTCATCATTGTCGCTTTGGTCTCAGGAGTCTTACTGGGGGTTGGTTTAGGAATTATCTTTAATGCTGGTGGAACCACTGGTGGTTCTGATATCGTTGCCCGTATCCTCAACAAATACACCAATATTTCGATTGGGAAATTGCTCTTTGGGATTGACTTTTTTATCCTAATGTTGATTTTGATTATCTTCCAGGATCTTCGTCTAGTTACCTATACCCTCTTGTTTGACTTTATCATCGCTCGCGTTATTGACCTTATTGGCGAAGGGGGTTACGCTGGCAAAGGATTTATCATCATTACTCAATATCCTGACCAACTGGCTGATAAGATTAATGAGGAACTTGGCCGTGGCGTTACCTTTATATCTGGTCAAGGATACTACAGCAAAAAGGATTTAAAAATTATCTACTGTATCGTCGGTCGAAACGAAATCGTAAAAATGAAAGATATGATTCACCAAGTCGATCCTCAAGCCTTTATCACCATCACTGAGGCTCATGAAATTCTGGGTGAAGGATTTACTTATGTGAAAGATTAAAAAAGCTGGGAATTCCCAGCTTTTATTTTTCTTCTGTAAGAGTTGAATGATGGTAACCGTAAGTAAAGTAAATGACTAACCCAACCACAAGAGCAATGCCAAAGGCAATCCAGGTATCTAGACTATATTGAAGCATAAAGGAAACACAGATAAGGATGGAAAGGATTGGCAAAAGTGGCACCAAAGGAGTTTTAAACTCTCCTTTTTGGGGCATTCCCTTATCTTTTCTGAGTTTTATTATTCCGTAGGCTAGCAAAATGAGATAAGCTAAGGTACAAATATTTAAGAAGGCTGCAATACTGGCTAGAGGAAATACTCCTGCAGCAAGGGCTGAAACAACTCCTGTTAAGAGGGTCGCATTTTTAGGAACGCGACTGGTCTTGCTTAGTTGTTTGAAACTTTGAGGTAAAAGTCCATCACGTGCTAAGCTATATATCATTCGAGACAAAGCATAAGTCATGGAAATACATACCGTTATCAGGGTTAGAATGGCTACAAGCGAAACATAATTTGCTGCCCAGCCGATACCAATACTCCGTAATGAAAATGCTACTGCATCGTCCACATTGAGCTTACTGTAGTGAACAATCCCTGTCAATACTAAAGTTACCAAGGCATAGAGAATGGTGACGATTGTTAGAGAAAGGACAATTCCACGAGGAATATTTTTTTGCGGGCTTTGGATTTCATCAACTGCCATGGAAATAGACTCAAATCCGAGAAATCCAAAGAACATCAAAGATGCACCTGCCATAATCCCAGTGCTTCCTCCATAAATCTGGCCAAAGCCAAAAGGAGCAAAATTCGACCAATTTTCAGGTTTGATGTACCAAATACCAACTAGGATAAATAAGGCTAGAGCAGAGAATTTCAAGATTACTAGAAGCGAATTAAAGCGTAAGGCTGCCTTGGAATTTAATAAAACCAATCCTGTTACCAAGGTCAGCACCAAAATAGGTAGAAGGTCGATATAGGTTCCTTGTTCAGGGTTGAAGGTGCCATTTAAGGCTTGGGGCATGGAAATACCATAATCACTGAGTAATCCCTTAAAGTAAGCTGCCCAGCCAGACGCCACACCTGAAACAGCTGTCATGAATTCCATGATGGTCAACCAGCCAGCAATCCAGGCTGGCAATTCTCCTAAAATCGCATAGAGATAACTATAAGCACCTCCAGTTGCAAGTACACGAGAGGCAAATTCTGCAAAAAAGAGAGCTGATAAAGAAACACATAAGGCAGAAATCACAATGGAAATCACTAGTGAGGGACCAGCTAGAGTAGCCGCCGCTGTTCCTGTAATGGTGAAAATCCCCGTCCCTACCATAGCACCGATTCCCAATAGAATCAAATCCCACAATTTCAAATGGCGACGCATCTCTGTCTGTCTCAGACTAACATCCTTGGTTCTAAAAATATTCATACTTCATCTCCACTAAATGTAATTGTTTTATTTTACCATATAAAAGCATTTTTGTGAATATTTATTAGGTTCTTTTTTGAAAAAAATTCTGAACAGAAAGGATTCCTGTTCAGATTTTGCATATTCTTATCCGACTGAACCTTCCATTTCATAGCTAATCAAGCGGTTCAGCTCAACCGCGTATTCCATTGGAAGTTCTTTTGTGAAGGGCTCTACAAATCCCATGACAATCATCTCGGTCGCCTCAGATTCTGACAATCCACGGCTCATGAGGTAATAGAGTTGTTCCTCTGAAATCTTAGATACCTTGGCTTCGTGCTCCAATGCAACTTGCGAGTTGTGGATTTCATTAAATGGAATGGTATCTGACGCTGATAAGTCATCCATGATAATGGTATCACACTCGATATGAGAAACAGATTTCTTCGAGTTCTTGTTGAAGGTTACTTGTCCACGGTAGTCCACCTTTCCTCCACCTTTAGCGATGGATTTAGACACGATAGACGAGCTTGTATGTGGAGCATTGTGAATCATCTTGGCACCCGTATCTTGGTGTTGCCCTGCATTAGCAAAGGCGATGGAGAGCATGGTTCCACGCGCACCTTCTCCATCTAGGTAAACAGATGGGTATTTCATGGTTGTTTTGGCACCCAAGTTACCATCAATCCACTCAACAGTCGCATCTTTCAAGGCTTTGGCACGTTTTGTTACCAAGTTATAGACATTATCAGACCAGTTTTGGATGGTTGTATAGCGCATGTAAGCTCCATCCAAAGCAAAGATTTCTACAATGGCAGCGTGCAAGCTATTGCTTGAATATGTTGGTGCTGTACATCCTTCTACGTAGTGGACGCTTGCTCCCTCATCAACGATAATCAAGGTACGCTCGAACTGACCTGTATTTTCGTTGTTGATACGGAAGTAAGTTTGAAGCGGAATATCTACCTTGACCCCTTTTGGTACGTAGATAAAGGTTCCACCAGACCACACTGCCGAATTGAGGGCTGCCAACTTGTTATCAGTCGGCGGTACCAACTTCGCAAAATATTGTTTGAACAAGTCTGGGTATTCCTTGAGGGCAGAATCTGTATCTGTAAAGATGATACCTAACTTCTCAAATTCTTCCTTCATGTTATGGTAAACTACTTCTGACTCATACTGGGCAGAAGCTCCAGCTAGATAGGCACGCTCAGCTTCTGGAATCCCGATACGTTCAAAGGTTTCTTTGATTTTTTCAGGAACTTCATCCCAAGAACGAGCAGGTTTATCAGATGGTTTTTGGTAGTAGATCAAATCATCAAAGTCAATCTCTGACAAGTCTGCTCCCCAAGTTTGCATGGGCATTTTCTTGAAGGTTTCATAAGACTTCAAACGGAACTCCAACATCCACTCAGGCTCACCCTTGGCAGCAGATAATTCACGAATAACACCTTCGTTGAGTCCTTTTCCTGTCGATAGGACAGGCTCTACATCGTCATGGAAACCAAATTTATATTCACCAAGGTCAATTGGTTTTGGTTCTACTCTTTCTTCAGCCATAATATCCTTTCTTTCATTATATATTTCTATGTTTCTTATTTATCTTCTTGATTTTCAATTGTCTTCTTAAGAGCGTTCCAAGCTAGGGTTGCACACTTGATTCGCTGAGGGAATTTAGCAACACCTGATAAGAAGGCAGCGTCTCCAAGTTGGTCTTGACGCTCATCTTTTTGCCCTTGTACCATTTCAGAAAAAATAGTTGCTAATTCTAAAATCTCTTGCTTTGTTTTACCTAAAACTGCATCTGTCATCATGCTAGCAGAGGCAGTTGAAATCGTGCATCCTGAGTTTAGAAAAGCGATATCTTCCAAACGATTCTCTGCATCAAACTTGACAGAGAGATTGATGACATCCCCACAGGTTGGATTGTTGAGACTGATTTGCTCAGCGTCTTCTAACTTCCCTTGGTGATGGGGGTTTTTCGAATGGTCCGCTACCACTGCCATATAAAGGCTATCTAGTTTAGAAAGTGCCATTGAAAAACTCCTTTGTCTTTTGTAGGGCATCGACTAGTTTGTCACAATCTGCCTTAGTATTGTAGATATAAAAACTTGCACGAGCTGTTGCTGGGACTTCCAAATATTGGAGCAAAGGTTGAGCGCAATGATGACCCGCACGAACTGCTACTCCTTCATAATCCAAAGCGGTCGCAAGGTCGTGAGGATGGAGATCACCTAGGTTAAAGGCAATAACACCCGAACGTTGAGCCAGGTCCTGAGAACCATAAATGGTCAGTCCTTCAATTGCCTGAAGTTTTGGATAGACGTAGGCTATCAATTCTTGTTCATGGACTTCAATGACATCCATGCCAATTTTTTCTAGATAATCCACTGCAGCAGCAAGCCCAATTGCACCAGCCATATTAGGAGTTCCAGCCTCAAATTTCCAAGGCAATTCCTTCCAACTAGCAGATTGCTCATAGACGAAATCAATCATTTCGCCGCCAAATTCTACTGGAGACATTTGCTCAAGATACTTTTCTTTGCCGTAAAGAACACCAATACCAGTCGGACCAGCCATCTTGTGACCTGAAAAGGCAAAGAAGTCTACATCCAAGTCCTGGACGTCAATCTTCATATGAGGCGTAGATTGAGCACCATCCACCACCATAATAGCACCAACTTTATGTGCCATTTGAGTGATTTCCTTGATCGGATTAACCACTCCAAGAACGTTTGATGCGTGAGCTAGTGAAACAAACTTAACTTTGTCAGTCAATTTAGAACGCAAGTCATCCATATCCAGAGCTCCATCCTTGAGATAGACATAGACAAGCTCCGCTCCAGTCTTGCGGCAGGCCTCCTGCCAAGGAATGATATTGGAGTGGTGTTCCATGACAGAAATCAAGACCTGGTCTCCCTCAGTCAAGATTTCTTCAGCATAACGTGCTACCCAGTTAAGACTGGTCGTCGTTCCTCTGGTAAAGAGAACCTCCTTTGTAGAACCAGCATTGATAAACTTACGAATAGTCTCACGCGCAGCTTCATAAGAAGCAGTCGCTCTCTCAGCCAATGTATGAACACCACGGTGAACATTGGCATTGTCCTCCTCATAGTAGCGGTTGATCGCTTCCAGAACTGCTAGTGGTTTTTGTGTCGTCGCAGCATTGTCCAGATAGACCAGTGGTTCATCGTTAACGATCTGGTCTAAAATCGGAAAATCCTTGCGAATCGCTTCTACATCTAACATAGGCTTCCCCTTAGCGTTTTGACAATTTTTCTTCGATGGTTGCTATCATTTCATCACGAACTTCCTTGACAGGGATCTCAACGATAACGGATCCAAGGAACCCACGAACAACCAAGCGTTCTGCAGTTGCCTTGTCCAAGCCACGGCTCATGAGGTAGTACATGTCTTCAGGATCCACCTGACCGATAGAAGCCGCGTGGCCTGCAGTAACATCATTTTCATCAATCAAAAGAATTGGGTTGGCATCAGAACGCGCTTGGTCTGAAAGCATCAGAACTCGACTTTCTTGTTGGGCATCTGCTCCCTTAGCACCCTTAATAATGTGGCCAATACCATTGAAGGTCAAAGTTGCTTTTTCAAGGATAACCCCATGTTGGAGGATATTTCCGATAGAGTTGCACCCGTAGTTAGTTACACGAGTGTCAATCCCTTGCACCTGACGACCACTTGAAAGAGCTACGACTTTAAGGTCAGCATGGCTACCATTTCCAATCAAGTCACTATCAAAGTCCGCAACGACATTTCCTTCGTTCATGACACCAATTGCCCAGTCAATGCTTGCATCGTTGCCTAGTTTACCACGACGGCTAATGTAGGCAGTGACATTTTCACCTAAGCGGTCAATCGCAGCAAACTTGACTTGCGCACCAGAACGAGCAATCACTTCAACTGTGATATTGGCAGTTGCTTTTGCACTACCTTCGCCACGTGATTCTAAACGTTCAAGATAGCTAATTTTAGAGTTTTTACCAGCGATAATGAGGATATGCTTGTTAAATGGTACATCGCTATCACTGTCTTGGTAGAAAATTCCTTCAATGGGCTCTGCAATCTCAACATTATCAGGAATGTAGAGAACAGCACCACTGTTAAAGTAGGCTGTGTGATAAGCTGCTAATTTATCATCGTCATATTTAACAGACGACATGAAGAATTCCTCAATAAGCTCTGGAATTTCTTCTAAAGCTGAGTGGAAGTCTGTAAAGACAACCCCTTGTTCAGCCAATTCAAGTGGAATTTGTTCAAAAACAGTTTGAGTCCCTACTTGAACCAATTTCAAGTGATTATCTAGAGCTGTGAAGTCAGGAACATTTGCTGATGGTTCGCTTTCTGTAATGGTTCCATCTCCAAGATTCCAACGGTGAAATTTCACACGCTCGATGACTGGTAACTCCAAACTCTCAATCTTATCAAAAGCTTTTTGACGGAGGTCTGACAACCAGCTTGGTTCAGCGTGCGTTTCTGAAAAAAGTTTAATAGTTTCTTTAGTCATTTACTTCTCCTAAAAGATACGAGGGAATTACAATTCTTCCTTGTAGTCGTAGCCAAGTTCTTCAGCTAGTTTTGCGTATCCTTCACGTTCCAAACGGGCTGCTAATTCTGGACCTCCAGAAAGGACCACACGACCTTCCATCATCACATGTACCACATCAGGTGTGATGTAGTTCAAAAGACGTTGGTAGTGAGTGATGATCATAGCACCAAAGCCTTCACCACGCATAGCATTCACACCTTTCGATACAACTTTAAGGGCATCAATATCAAGACCTGAGTCAATCTCATCCAAAAGGGCAAAAGTTGGTTCCAACATCAAGAGTTGAAGAATTTCATTGCGTTTTTTCTCACCACCAGAGAAGCCTTCGTTGAGGTAACGTTCTGCCATTTCTTCTTTCATGTTGAGCAATTCCATTTTCTCGTCTAGTTTAGTGATGAACTCACGAACTGAAATCTTTTCATCATCTTCTTTTCCAGCATTCATGGCTGCACGCAGAAACTCTGCGTTAGTAATTCCAGGGATTTCTGATGGGTACTGCATAGCCAGGAAAAGTCCCATACGCGCACGCTCGTCCACTTCCAACTCAAGGATATTTACACCATCAAACAAGACCTCACCTTTTGTGACTTCATAGTTGGGGTTTCCCATGATAGCAGCAGAAAGAGTCGATTTACCAGTACCATTTGGTCCCATAATGGCTGCGATTTCTCCAGTTTTCAGAGTCAGATTGACTCCTTTCAAAATTTCTTTTCCTTCAATCTCAACGTGAAGATCTTTGATCTCTAATACTGACATGATAGTTCCTTTCTTTTTCAAACATTTTGCTCAATACCTTAGGAAATTGCTTACAATCCCTAAAAAATAGGACAAAAGGTCAATAAATATACTCTACTAGTATAACAAAAAAAAGCCTAAAAGGCTTTTATTTTGTTTAGAAGCTGGGGGCTAATCCTTGCGGTTTAGGTGCTGATCAATAGCGTCTACAATTTTTCCCATCAGGTAGCTTAACCTAAAGTTTCGAAAGAGTAAAATCGCCCAAAAAGCTGCCATAACGTAGCGACCAGTCATCAAGGATTCATTGAAGAAATAAGTCTCAGCTGCCGTGAATAACGCTATTATGATAAATTGTTGTCTATTCATAAGATTATTGTATCATGAAATCCACTTTTAGTCTTCTTCAACCATGACTTTATCAGCTAGAAATTCAAATCCTTCTGGAATCAGACTCTCTTCTTCCACCTCTTGGTCAGCTTGAGAAGACTTATTTTTAGCTGAAAATGCTGCTCGAACCTCTTTCCATTCCTCTAAGGAAATGGCTAATATTTCAGGTGAAAATCCTGCTGCCTGGCTGAGAATATTGCCAAATATGGTATTGAGGTTATCCCTTTTCATGGTTTGCCCAGCATTGAAATTAGACTCAAAGGCTAAAATAGCATGGTGTTCATTGGCCGCAACTGGCTGAGAACCAACGAGCAGAGCCTTATCCGGACCAGCTAAGCTTTCAATCACTTCTCCCCATGCATTTTGGAGGCGAATCAAGTTTTGCCGTGCCAAATCAGGATTTTCGACAGCTTCTTGCAGGATAGTCTGAACTTTGTTGCGATCCACTCGATAGACTGTCTTGGAAGTGACTGGACGGCTAGGAACTGGCACCACTTGTTTAGGAGCTGTTTCAACATTGGCAAGTTCTTGTTTGAGACGAGCGACTTCCTGTCTCAGTGCAGCTATTTCGCCTTCGACAGCTTCTGAAAGCACTGGTTCAGGCTTAATCTCAGCTAAACGAATGGTCATCATCTCAGCATAAATCTTAGGTTGCAGGCTTGCTTTCATATCTGCCAAGCTCACAGTCGCTATTCGAATCATTTCAAAGAGGCCTCCCTGAGATAAAGCTAGATTGTCCTTAAAAACTGGACTATGATGAGTATTTTCGCCACCCGTCTGGACGACCAGTAAATCACGCAAATACTGCAAGAGATCCGTCACAAAACGAGTCATGCTCTTGCCATTCTCAAATAAAAGATTCAAAGAATCAAGTGCTTTTGGAACATCCTGTTGAGACAAGGCAGCTACATAGTCATCTAGTGCTGATAAACTAATGGTGCCTGTAATCTCCTCAGAGATAGCAGTCGTGAGCTCGTTTCCCTGTGTTAAACTCAAAGCTTGATCCAGAATGGACAAGGCATCCCGCATTCCACCTTCAGCTCGTCTGGCAATGATTTCCACAGCCTCCGGTTCAGAACTGATATTTTCTTTTTCTAGAATATGATAAATATGCTCCTTGATATCTTGAGTTTTAATCGATTTGAACTCAAAACGTTGAACACGCGATAAAATGGTTGCAGGAATCTTATGCAATTCAGTGGTCGCCAAGATAAAGACAACATTCTGAGTTGGCTCCTCAAGAGTCTTCAAAAGCGCATTGAAGGCTCCCGTAGACAGCATATGGACCTCGTCAATAATATAGACCTTGTAACGTGCTAAGCTAGGTGCATAGGTAGATTTGTCACGAATTTCACGGATTTCATCGACTCCGTTATTCGAAGCTGCATCCATTTCGATAACATCTTCTAGGCTACCTTCTGTCACTGCCTGACAGATATAGCAGTGATTACATGGTTCTCCATCCACTTGATTTGGGCAGTTCATGGCCTTGGCAAAAATCTTGGCTACGCTAGTTTTCCCAGTTCCACGAGGGCCTGAGAAGAGATAGGCATGACTAATCTTTTCCTGCTCGACCGCTTGTTTTAGGGTTTTAGCCACAACCTCTTGACCTACCAGTTGTGAAAAAGTTTGGCTTCTATATTTTCGATAAAGTGCTTGATACATTAGGCTTTCTCCTCAAACATCGTAAAGTCCCATTCTGTCTTCTCAAGCAAAATAGCGACAAATTGTTCCAAGTAATCACGGTCAATGGCATTGTAATCATCAATAAGTGAAGAATCCAGGTCTAAGACACCCAGCAATCGACCATTCTTGAGCATGGGAACTACGATTTCACTCTTGGCCATACTATCACAAGAAATGTAGTTTGGATAGGTGCTCACATCGCCAACTAAAACAGTCTCTTGAAACTCAGCAGCTTCTCCACATACGCCTTTTCCAAGCGGAATGCGAATACAAGAAACACCACCCTGAAAAGGACCTAAAACCAACTCGCTACCATCAAACAGATAAAAACCTGCAAATACAGTATTCGGAAAGCGAGATTTTAGGAGGGCACTAGCATTCGAAAGATTGGCAAGAACATTGCTCTCACCTTCAAGTAAATAAGAGAGTTCCTCATTTAACAATTGATATTGTGATTGTTTTTCTGAATCTAACATAGAACTATTATATCAAAAATGGGAAAGAGACAAAAGAAAAATCCCTTGTTTTAAACAAAGGATTTTGCGATTATCAATTTGATTAAAGTTCGATATCACCGAACAAGTCAGCCATTGAGAATCCTGTTTGTGTTTCTGGAAGTTCGAAATCACGTTTTTCTTGACGTTTTGGACGACGTGGACGAGCAGCACGTTTTTCTTCTTTTTGTCCTTCTTCTTGAGCTGGACGTTCTTCAAGAGCTTTGATAGAAAGTGATACACGTTCTGCGTCAGCGTTAACATCAAGGACTTTAACAGTAACTTCTTGACCAACAGTAAGAGCTTCTTTTGGATTTTCGATACGTTTGTGTGAAATTTGTGATACGTGAACAAGTCCATCGATACCTGGCAATACTTCAACAAATGCACCGAAGTCAGTCAAACGTTTAACTGTTCCTTCTACTACATCACCTTTAGCCAATTTTTGCTCAACGCCATCCCATGGTCCAGGTGTTGTTGCTTTAAGTGAAAGGGATACGCGTCCTTCTTCTTCATTAAGATCAAGGACTTTAACTTCGATTTCTTCACCAACAGTTACAACTGATTTAGGTGATACGTTACGTTCGTGTGACAATTCAGTCAAGTGAACCAATCCGTCAACACCACCGAGATCGATGAAAGCACCGAAGCTAGTGATACGAGCAACTTTACCAGTTACGACATCACCAACAGCCAATTTACTGAATACTTCAGCACGAGCTGCTGCAGTAGCTGCTTCAACAACTTCACGACGTGAAAGGATGAAGCGGTTTTCTTTAGGATCAACTTCTTTGATCTTAGCATCAAATTCTTGACCTACGAAACGCTCAGTGTTACGTACGAAACGAGTATCCAACATTGAAGCTGGGATGAATCCACGAACACCTTCAAATTCTACTGAAAGTCCACCTTTAACGGCACGAGTTCCTTTAACAGTAACAACTTCTTCTTCGCGTCCTACAAGTTTGTCCCATGCTTTGCGAGCTTCAAGGCGTTTTTTAGATACAAGGTATGTAACTGTATCAGTATCTTTACCAACTACTTGACGAAGTACAAGAACATCCAATACTTCTCCTACTTTCACAAAGTCATTGATATCTGCATCGCGATCGTTTGTCAATTCGCGAAGAGTCAAGACACCTTCAACACCAGTCCCAGAGATTGCAACGTTAGCTTGAGTCGCATCAACTGTCAATACTTCAGCACTAACAACATCACCAGGCTCAACTTGGCTAACGCTATTTAGCAAATCTTCAAATTCGTTCATCTAAAAAATCCTCCAACAATCAAGTCTTTCCAAACTTGACATACTTATAATTTTTTTCCTAAGCACCCGCAAGGACATGTTCATATCGTTCACGTCTATCAATTATAAAAATAAAATACCCTAAGATATTTTTCTTTTTATCTTGAACTTATTACCTAAGAACTGGGGTAGCTGGATTCGAACCAACGCATGAGGGAGTCAAAGTCCCTTGCCTTACCGCTTGGCTATACCCCATTGATAAATGGAGAGAGAGGGATTCGAACCCCCGAACCCGAAGGAGCGGATTTACAGTCCGCCGCGTTTAGCCTCTTCGCTATCTCTCCAATGTTTAACGAGAACTATTATATCATGAAAATTTCAATAAAACAAGTATTATTTTGTCAAATTATAGTTTTCAATCAAAATTTCCACAGCTTTTTCAAGTTTTTTATAAAAACTATCGACATTTCCATTCTTTATGATGGCAAATTGGCTATCTAATTCGGCAATTTCGCCAATGACCTTTTTCCCGATTGTCAAAACGTAGCCTTCATAATTGTCTTTTCCAACAGTCACTTTAGCATCTGTTAATTGAATTTCAATTTTCTTATCTTTTTTACTCATACTGTACCTCTTTTCACTTTTTCTATTGTACAAGAAAATACTCAAACTAGCAAGAAAAAACTCCATTTCAGTCCTTACAACTGCTATGGAGTTCTTCTTTACTTCGTGTCTTTTAGTCCACTTTGACAATCCATCCCTCTGGTGCTTCCACATCACCAAATTGGATACCAGTCAATTCATCGTAGAGTTTACGTGTAACAGGACCTACTTCCGTTTCACTATAGAAAACATGGAAATCATCGCCATGTTGAATCCCCCCAATTGGAGAAATAACTGCTGCTGTACCACAAGCTCCTGCCTCTACAAAACGATCCAAATTATCGATTGGGACATCGCCTTCAATCGGTGTCAAGCCCAAGCGGTGCTCTGCCAAGTAAAGCAAAGAGTACTTGGTAATAGATGGCAAGATGGATGGACTCAATGGCGTAACAAATTCATTGTCTGCCGTGATTCCAAAGAAGTTGGCTGATCCGACTTCTTCAATCTTTGTATGTGTAGATGGGTCTAGGTAGATAACATCTGAAAATTGGCGTGACTTGGCCATTTTACCTGGGAGGAGACTGGCAGCGTAGTTACCACCTACCTTGGCCGCACCCGTACCATTTGGAGCTGCCCGGTCGTATTCATCCTGAATCAAGAAGTTAGTTGGGACTAAGCCGCCTTTGAAGTAGTTGCCAACCGGCATAGCAAAGATGGTGAAAATATACTCTTCTGCTGGTTTTACCCCGATGATATCTCCGACACCAATCAAAAGTGGACGAAGATAAAGTGTTCCACCTGTTCCATATGGTGGTACGTATGCTTCATTTGCACGCACAACTGCTTTACAAGCTTCTACAAACATTTCTGTCGGAACTTGTGGCATCAAGAGACGGTCACAGGTACGTTGCAGACGCTTAGCATTTTCATCAGGACGGAAAAGTTGAATACTACCATCCTTCGTACGATAGGCCTTCAAACCTTCAAATGCTTGCTGTCCATAGTGAAGACTTGGAGAAGACTCTGAAATATGCAAGGTCGCATCCTCTGTCAATTCTCCTTGATTCCATTGACCATTTTTGTAGTGAGCGATATAACGGTAAGGTAGTTTCATATAAGCAAAGCCAAGATTTTCCCAATCAATTGCAACTGTCATGTGTTTCTCCTTTATACTATTCAAACTATGTGTTCTATTCTACACTTTTCTAGTGAAATTTCAAGTATTATTTGTAATTTTCTGAAAATTTTTTCAACATAAAAAAAATCAGCCCTCTGGACTGATTCTTTTTACGAATTTGTTTTGTCCTCTTTAAAGACTTCTTTGAGGTAAGCATCGAAAACTTCTTCATCTGAAATGGTATCTGAGATAAAGCTTCCATTGCTAGTACGTTCTGACAGGTTCAAGTCTTGCAAGCGACTCTCATAGATTGTTCCCTTATTAGATTGGACAAGCAGCGTTTGGTCGTTTTCTTCTACTTCTGTACTAAAGAGATCACCAACGAAGCCTTGTTCTGCAACTGCTCCTGCTAAAAAGACACGGTGCGGTTTGTTTTTCAACTCACGCAAGACTTGTAGACCTCGTTTGGCACGGCTGGTCGCTGGAATTTCCTCAATGGAAACGCGTTTCAAACTTCCACGTTGGGTCAAGAGGTAGAAGGATGAGGTGTTACAGATGAAGGCAGCCTGAAGTTCATCATCTGCTTTCAGGTTCATAGCCTTGACACCCGCAGCTTTGGCACCAACAACCGGAACCTCTTCGATATTGAAACGAAGGGCATAACCGTTTTGGCTAATCAAGAGTACATCATCCAGTTTAATTGGAGCCACCGCTATAATCTGGTCTGTCTCGTCTTTGAACTTAGCATACTTGACAGACTTAGACTTGTAGGTCCGCCATGGAGAGAATTCTTTGCGTTCTACACGCTTGATTTGACCGAGACGAGTAGCTGCAAAGTAGGTTGTCGCATCATCAAACTGATCCACGACTTCTACATAAAGGATTTCTTCGTTAGTTTCAAAGTTTGTAATGGTCTGGCTCAGATGCTCTCCGATATCTTTCCAGCGAATATCTGCCAATTCGTGGATTGGTCGATAGATGACATTCCCAAGAGTCGTGAACATCAAGAGATGCTGGGTTGTCTTGGCAGTTTGTACAAAGATCAGACGATCATCATCACGTTTGCCAATTTCTTCCAGAGTGGATGCTGCAAAGGAACGCGGGCTAGTACGCTTGATATAACCTGCCTTAGTCACGCTGACATAGGTATCTTCCTCGGCAATCAAACTAGCTGTATCAATCTCGATTACTTTTGCTGTATCTTCCAAAGTACTCAAACGTGGTGTCGCAAATTTCTTCTTGACCTCACGGAGTTCTTTCTTCATGAGATTGTACATAGTCCGTTCATCACCGATGATCGCCGCAAGCATGGCAATCTTCTCACGAAGTTCTGCTTCTTCTTCCTGCAAGACAACCACGTCTGTATTGGTCAATCGATAAAGTTGTAAAGTAACGATGGCCTCAGCCTGCTCTTCTGTAAAATCATAGCTGACCTTGAGGTTTTCCTTGGCGTCAGCCTTATTCTCAGAAGCACGAATAAGGGCAATGACTTCGTCCAAAATCGAAATCACGCGAATCAAACCTTCAACGATATGGAGACGTCTTTCAGCCTTTTCCTTGTCAAAACGGGAACGTGCCAAAATCACTTCACGACGGTGGGCGATGTAGCTAGACAAAATGGGGACAATCCCGACCTGACGAGGCGTGAAATTGTCAATCGCCACCATGTTGAAGTTGTAATTGATTTGTAGGTCGGTGTATTTGAAGAGATAGTTAAGAACGAGCTCTGTATTAGCATCTTTCTTGAGCTCAATAGCGATACGAAGACCGTCACGGTCAGACTCATCACGAATCTCAGCAATACCTGCCACCTTGTTATTGACACGGACATCATCAATTTTCTTGACTAGATTAGCCTTGTTGATTTCATAAGGAATCTCAGTAATAACGATTTGCTCCTTGCCACCTTTTAACTTTTCAATCTCAGTTTTAGAACGAACGACCACGCGCCCTTTCCCAGTTTCATAAGCCTTTTGGATCTCGTCACGCCCCTGGATGATAGCTCCTGTAGGGAAGTCTGGTCCAGGCAAGAATTCCATGAGTTTGTCCACCTTGGCTGTTGGGTGGTCAATCATGTAAACAGTCGCATCAATGACTTCAGCCAAATTATGCGGAGGAATATCTGTGGCATAACCAGCCGAAATACCAGTCGAACCATTGACCAAGAGGTTTGGAAATGCTGCTGGCAAAACCGTCGGCTCTTTCTCCGTATCGTCAAAGTTCCAAGCAAAGGGGACAGTCTTTTTCTCGATATCCTGAAGGAGATAGCCAGCAATCTCAGATAAACGAGCCTCAGTATAACGCATAGCCGCAGGCGGATCACCGTCCATAGAACCGTTATTACCGTGCATTTCAACGAGAATCTCACGATTTTTCCAGTCTTGTGACATACGAACCATGGCATTATAGATAGAAGAATCCCCATGTGGGTGGAAATTCCCCATGATGTTACCGACAGACTTGGCAGACTTACGATGGCTCTTGTCAAAGGTGTTGCCATCCTTATTCATAGAATAAAGAATACGGCGCTGAACCGGCTTCAATCCATCCCGAATGTCTGGCAAAGCCCGGTCTTGAATGATGTACTTGGAGTAGCGACCAAAGCGCTCTCCCATGATGTCCTCCAGGGACATGTTTTGAATGTTACTCATATAGGATACAGAGCCCGTAAAATACAAAGGAAATTTATCTTTTTCACACAGCATTTAGGGCGTGTTCAACTCCTTTCAAAGAATATAGAGTAGGTTTTGTAGAATAAAGGATATTTTACGGAAATTAGTACCGTGTTCAGTTACGATAAATAACCAAACGACCCTTTCTGTAGTTTAATCTTTTAAATTATATAATTTATTTAGTTAGTGATTTGAAAGTCTCTCCTCAGCATACTTAATCATCCTCTCTGCCACTTCCTTATCATAGTCAAGGCCCATCTTGTTAGCAAGGTATTGAGCTTCTTGGTGGAAATGTTTCATTGTTGCAAATAAAGACTGAGTGATTTTTTCTAAACTGGAGAAATCAAGCAGATTTAAGAATTCCTTCTCTTTCTCAGTAGGTAAATAGTTAAAGAGATATTTATAGTTCTTGCCAATATCGACAGTCCCCTTATCACTTGCTACCTGCCAGGCTAAGACCTTCAGGAGTTCTTGGTGACAAATCCCATAGAGATGGTCAGTAGCGTAGAGTAGTTGCTTGCGACAGATTCCTTTGACTACGTAGGCTGACACCCACCAAAATTCATTGCAGGCTTTTTCAAAATCTGTCTGACTAGCTGGACTTGTCCAGTAACGTTGAGGACTTGGTGAATAAGGGGCAAACAAACCCTTAGTGTCCTCTAGCACCGTGAAATCCGCTTCGCTTTCTACCCACTCCTTGATATACTCTTTAGGACATAGAGTCAAATCAATCCGATTGCCATCTTCAAAGAGCATGAGGTAGAGACGACGGTTGCCAAGGATATTATGCTGCTCAATCAAGCGTTTGCCAAACCGATCCAACCAAGAAAGGTCACTCGTCAGATTATCTAAGTCGTCCACGACATAAACAACATCATAGTCTTGAAACTCATCTTTTGGTGCTTTTGTATCCGTTCGTGAACCAGACATAGCGACAGCATTGACTTGTAAAGTTTCGGCAGTCTCTAAAATCAATCTCAGCATTTTCGCTTCACTTCTATGTTGTCCACACATATCTTTTATAGAGTTATTTTTCATAGCTGTCTTGCTCCTCTTGTTTTTGGATGTCTCGTATTCTTTTCTTCTCAAGTTCGCCTACTATCAATTGGATAGTCGAACCAATTCCCATAACGATTAAAACAAAATAAAACAATTTAATATCGTTTCTATGATATATTTTAAAACTTCTCCATAATACAAAAGTATTTACTAATGAAAGAAGGAAAAGCAAAATAGCATTGAATAGGAGTGTTATAGCAAACTTACTCTTAAAATACCTATAATGTTTTCCAATTCTATAGAGGGTATATAGTGAGAACACAATCATCAAAGGGGTGAAAGCAAGTGCATAAAATAAGATAAACCCTATTCCTGAGTATGGTTTACTTTCCATTGGTAGATCTAATAGACAGATAGCAATAGTGAGGATGTTCAATATAAACAAGGATACTGTGCGAGCACACTCTTTTCTACCTTTATTGGTCGTTAAATCATATATAATTCCAAAAATGGCTAGGAGAACAAGGAAAAAAGGCAACATTAATAACGTAATCAATACCGCACCTCCAGGATGATTGAAAGTAGTCAACTTGGAAATAGATTAGCAAGCTTTACCTGTATAATTTTTGATACCTGCAATGTAATGTATAATCCAACAATCCTGTCACAGTTTCTATAAAACTAAATCTTGCCTCGCTTATTAGTTGAAATAACCTAATATTTAGTTAAAACTAAAGATTAACCATTTGTCATTCTACTAATCTTTTTTAAATTCGAAGATTTGCCCATTAGTAGCAGAAAGTCCATCTAAATTAAATATTTCAAGATTAATTGTATCTTTATCTTTCTTTTCAACCTGATATCGAATTCCATTATCATCAACTAAGTTTACGACCGAATCTTTACGATCCTTTACTTCTAGATTCTCAGCTATTTTTCTTTCACCACTTAAAATAGTCCATTTCCCACTTTCTTCTTTAAATTCATACTTAGAATTTGTTTGATCACTAGTCCATGTACCTTTTAGCCATGCTTCCTTAGAGGAACAAGCAGATAAAATAACAGCCATAAAAGCAACTAATACAACTACATATATTTTTTTCATCATAACTCCTTTGTAATTTCAAAATTTATTAAAACACTGTCGCTTCTTCCAGCGTAAACTTGACATTATCTTCAATCCATTTACGGCGTGGTTCAACCTTATCTCCCATGAGGACATTGACGCGGCGTTCAGCGCGTGCCAAGTCTTCAATCGTGACACGGATGAGGGTACGCGTTTCTGGGTTCATGGTTGTTTCCCAGAGCTGGTCCGCATTCATCTCACCAAGTCCTTTATAGCGTTGGAGTGTGGCACCTTTGCCGAACTGTTTGCGGAGTTCTTCTAACTCGCCGTCCGTCCAAGCATAGGCCACTTCTTCTTTCTTTCCTTTCCCTTTGGACATCTTGTAAAGAGGCGGAAGGGCGATATAGACATGTCCTGCCTCGACTAGTGGACGCATGTAACGGTAGAAAAAGGTTAAGAGCAAGGTCTGAATATGGGCACCATCTGTATCCGCATCGGTCATGATAATAATCTTGTCATAGTTGGCATCCTCAATGGAAAAGTCTGCTCCCACACCCGCTCCGATGGTATAAATCATGGTATTGATTTCTTCATTTTTGAGAATATCCGCCATCTTAGCCTTGGCCGTATTGATAACCTTACCACGAAGGGGCAAGATAGCCTGGAACTTACGGTCACGACCTTGTTTGGCAGAACCACCGGCAGAATCTCCTTCGACTAGGTAGAGCTCGTTCTTTGCTGGATTTTTAGACTGGGCTGGGGTCAATTTTCCAGACAGCAAGCCTTTGTCTTTTTTATTTTTCTTGCCATTTCGGCTCTCATCACGCGCCTTACGGGCCGCTTCACGGGCATCACGAGCCTTGATAGCCTTTCTGATGAGATTTGAAGCTAGTTCTCCATTCTCCATTAGGAAGAAAGTCAACTTATCAGATACTATGCCATCCACAACAGGACGAGCCAGTGGACTCCCCAGTTTATCCTTGGTCTGACCTTCAAACTGGAGGTGTTCTTCCGGAACTAGAATAGAAAGAACGGCTGCTAGTCCCTCACGATAATCTGAACCTTCTAGGTTTTTATCTTTTTCCTTGAGAAGTCCCGTCTTACGCGCATAGTCGTTCATGACCTTTGTAATGGCAGACTTGAGTCCCGTCTCATGCGTCCCACCGTCCTTGGTACGAACGTTATTGACAAAGGATAGAATGTTATCTGAAAATCCATCATTGTACTGGAGGGCAACTTCCACTTGGAAACCATTATCTTCCCCTTCAAAGTACAGAACCGGCGTCAAGGTTTCCTTGTCTTCATTGAGGTAAGAAACAAAGTCCTGAACTCCATTTTCATAGTGAAATTCAATCGCTTCATCTGTTCGCTTATCTGTCAAAGACAGGGTCACATTTTTCAAGAGAAAGGCTGACTCATTGAGTCGTTCTGAAATGGTATTGTACTTAAAATCAGTCGTAGAAAAGATAGTCGCATCAGGCATGAAGGTAACCTTAGTACCTGTCTTAGATTTGGGTGCTGTACCAATTTTCTTCAAGGTTGTGACGGGTTTCCCGCCATTTTCAAAACGTTGCTTGTAGACTGCGCCATCACGAGTGATTTCTACTTCTAGCCAACTTGATAGGGCATTAACAACAGAAGACCCCACCCCGTGGAGACCTCCAGACGTCTTATAGCCTCCTTGACCGAATTTCCCTCCGGCGTGAAGAATGGTAAAGATAACCTCGACAGTTGGAATTCCCATGGCGTGCATACCAGTCGGCATCCCACGACCATGGTCTTCTACTGTTAAACTTCCGTCTTTATTGATAGTCACATCAATGCGATCACCGAAGCCAGACAAGGCCTCATCGACTGCATTGTCCACAATTTCCCAGACTAGGTGATGGAGACCTGCACCGTCGGTCGAACCGATATACATCCCCGGACGTTTACGGACCGCATCCAACCCTTCTAGCACCTGAATGGCGTCATCATTGTAGTTATTAATATTGATTTCCTTTTTTGACACAAGGAACCTCCTATTTGTTCATCTTTTCTATTTTACAGGTTTTCTAGCGATTTTGCAAAGCTTTTCCCATTCAGCCGTCACAATTTCACAGGATATTCTCTGACTTTCCACAGCATTTCATGGTATAATAGGTCTATGATGACATTTGTATTATTAATTCTAGCTTATTTGCTAGGTTCGATTCCGTCTGGTCTTTGGATTGGACAAATCTTCTTTCAAACAAATCTGCGTGAACATGGTTCTGGAAATACTGGAACGACCAATACTTTCCGTATTTTAGGTAAGAAAGCGGGTATGGCAACCTTTGTGATTGACTTTTTCAAAGGAACCTTGGCCACTCTCCTTCCAATCCTTTTCCACCTACAAGGTGTATCGCCTCTTGTCTTTGGACTTTTAGCTGTAATTGGACATACCTTTCCTATCTTTGCAGGATTTAAAGGGGGCAAGGCTGTCGCAACTAGCGCTGGAGTCGTTTTCGGATTTGCGCCTATCTTCTGTCTCTACCTAGCAGTCGTATTCTTTGGAACCCTCTATCTTAGTAGTATGATTTCCTTGTCTAGCGTTGTCGCTTCTATCGCAGCCGTCATCGGAGTTCTCCTATTTCCACTATTTGGTTTTATCCTAAACAGCTATGACCCTCTCTTCATTTTGATTATCCTAGCACTTGCTAGCTTGATTATCATTCGTCACAAGGATAATATCACACGTATCAAAAATAAAACTGAAAATCTTGTCCCTTGGGGACTAAACTTGACACATCAAAATCCTAAAAAATAAAACGCCAGTTTAAACTGGCGTTTTTTTGTATGCTTATTTTGATTTGATGTAGTTAATACCGTCTGCCTTTGGTGCGACTGCTTTTCCAAAGAAGGCTGCCAAGACAAGGATGGTCAAGACATAAGGGGCGATTTGAAGGTAAACCGCTGGTACTCCTTGTAGGAAAGGCAATTGAGAACCGATAACTGCCAAACTTTGTGAAAGTCCAAAGAAGAGACTAGAAAGCATAGCACCGATTGGGTTCCATTTACCAAAGATCATCGCAGCAAGAGCGATAAATCCAGGACCAACAATAGTTGTCACTGAGAAGTTAACTGAAATGGATTGAGCATAAATCGCTCCACCAATTCCCCCTAGGAAACCTGATATGATAACCCCAAGATACCGCATCTTGTAGACATTGATCCCCAAGGTATCTGCTGCCTGAGGGTGTTCACCGACAGAGCGAAGGCGAAGACCAAAGCGTGTCTTGAAGAGGATAAACCAAGCAAAGAATGAGAAGGTAATCGCGATATAACCTAGCAAACTTGTTGACTTGAAGAAGATATCTCCAATCACTGGGATATTAGCCAAAACTGGAAAATCAAAACGTCCAAAGGTCTGGCTTAAGTTATCCGTTTGTCCTTTATTATAAAGAACCTTAACCAAGAAAACTGCTAGGGCAGGAGCCATCAAGTTCAATACTGTACCACTGACAACATGGTCCGCACGGAAATGAACTGTAGCGACTGCATGAATGAGGGAGAAAATAGCTCCCACGACACCAGCAACTAACAAGGAAATCCAAGGAGTCGCTGCTCCAAGTTGTTCTGCAAACTCAAGGTTAAAGACAACCCCAGAAAAGGCTCCCATAACCATAATTCCTTCAAGACCGACGTTAACGACACCACCACGTTCAGAGAAGACTCCTCCAATACTCGTAAAAATAAGTGGTGCTGAGTAAATCAGCATAGAAGAGACCAAGAGGGTGAGTAATGTTGTAATAGACATCCTTACTTACCTCCTTTAACTTGTTTTTTTGGTTTGACAAAATGTTCGATAATATAGTGAACACTGACAAAGAAGATAATGGACGCTGTTACAATGCTGACAAGTTCAGACGGAACTTGCGCAGCGTTCATACCCGGCGCACCAACTTGTAGAACGCCAAATAAGAAGGCTGCAAAGAGAATCCCAATTGGTGAATTCCCAGCAAGCAAACTAACCGCCATCCCGTTAAATCCGATAGCTAATGATGAACCTTGAACGTAAACGTTTTGGAAGGTTCCAAGACCTTCGACCGCTCCACCAAGACCAGCTAATGCACCAGAGATGATCATTGATAGGATGATTGTACGTTTTGCTGAAATACCAGCGTACTCTGAGGCATGGGGATTGAGACCAACTGCACGAATTTCAAAACCGAGAGTCGTTTTCTTGAGCAAGAACCAAATCACACCAACAGCAATGATGGCAAAAAAGATTCCGATATTCATACGAGAATTGCCAGTTAACTCAGATAACCATGGTGTTTGATAAGTGGCATTGGCACTCACACGAATCGTTGAGTCTGTACTTTGCATAAAGTCTTTCGGGAAAGAATGAATAAAGGCATTCCCTACGTACAAAACAATATAGTTCATCATAATGGTTACGATAACCTCTGATGTACCTAAATAAGCTCTGAGAATACCTGGAATAGCACCTACAATCCCACCTGCAATCAAAGCAATTACTACGGTCGCTAAAATCAACATTGGGCGTGGCATGTCCGGATGCGACAAAGCAAACCAACCACTAAGAATCCAACCCGCTAGTGCCTGACCAGGAAGTCCAACGTTAAAGAAACCTGCACGACTAGCAACTGCAAACCCCAGACCAATCAAGATAAGAGGACCCATGGCACGGAAAATTTCACCAATCCCACGGAGACTACCAAAAGCTGTATAGAACAACTCCTCATAACCCCAGATAGCATCGTAGCCGAAAATCCACATGACAATGGCTCCGAGCAAGATTCCTAAGAATACGGAAATCAAGGGAACCGAAATTTGTTGTAACTTTTTAGACATCATCCTTCTCCTTTCCCAAGTTTCCACCTGCCATCAAGATACCAAGTTCTTGTTTGTTAGTCGTTTCTGGCGACACAATACCTTGAATCTTCCCATCATGAATAACAGCAATTCGGTCTGAAACATTTAAAATCTCATCCAATTCAAAGCTGACAACAAGCACAGCTTTTCCGTTATCACGTTCTTCAATCAAGCGTTTGTGGATATATTCAATGGCACCGACATCCAAACCACGAGTTGGTTGGCTGACGATAAGGAGATCAGGATCACGATCAATCTCACGAGCGATAATCGCTTTTTGTTGATTTCCCCCTGAAAGAGCTGCTGCTGGGACAAATTCGCTCGCCGCACGGACGTCAAATTCTTCCATTAATTTTTTGGCATGTGAAGTGATATTCGCATAGTTTAAGATACCATTCTTGCTAAGTGGTTCTTTGTAGTAGGTTTGAAGAGCGATATTTTCTGAAATCATCATATCCAAAATCAAACCATCACGGTGGCGGTCTTCAGGAACATGCCCTACACTGAGTTCCGTAATTTGTCGAGGGTGCATCCCTACGATTGATTTGCCTTTTAATTCAATACTACCAGACTCAACCTTACGAAGACCCGTGATGGCTTGAATGAGTTCAGATTGGCCATTGCCATCAATACCTGCAATACCGACAATTTCACCAGCACGAACATCCAAAGAAAGATTCTTCACAGCTGGTATACCTCGGTTTTCATTAACAACCAAGTCTTTGATAGACAAGACTACTTCTTTTGGTTGTGGTGCCTGTTTCTCCGTTTTGAAGGAGACAGAACGTCCCACCATCATCTCTGCCAAGTCCGCATTGGTTGCCCCTGCAATCTCCACCGTCTGGATTGATTTCCCACGACGAATAACCGTCACTCGATTGGATACCGCACGAATTTCATCCAGTTTATGGGTAATCAAAATAATGGATTTTCCTTCTTTAACAAGGTTTTTCATGATAGCCATCAACTCATCAATCTCTGAAGGAGTCAATACTGCCGTAGGTTCGTCAAAGATGAGGATATCAGCACCACGGTAAAGTGTCTTCAAGATTTCTACACGTTGTTGAGCACCAACGGAAATATCTGCCACCTTGGCAGCAGGATCCACTGCCAAACCATAACGTTCAGAAAGAGCCTTGATTTCTTTAGTAGCTTCAGCTATATCTAGCACACCATTTTTAGTGATTTCACTCCCCAAAATGATATTTTCAGCTACTGTAAAAGCCTCAACCAACATAAAATGTTGGTGAACCATCCCAATTCCAAGACTAGCGGCTTTAGAAGGTGAATCTAGTTTGACAACTTGACCATTCACGGCAATTTCACCACTAGTTGGCTCGAGAAGTCCTGCCAGCATATTCATCAGAGTGGATTTACCCGCTCCATTTTCTCCTAAAAGTGCATGGATTTCACCTTTTCGCAGTTGCAAGTTGATCTTGTCGTTCGCTACAAATTCACCAAACACCTTGGTAATATCCCGCATCTCAATGACATTTTCGTGTGCCATATGCTTTTCCTTTCCGAGGTTTATTTTGTTTCAATAAAACCTGCTAATCGTGTTAACAAGTTCTATTGAGACAAAAAATTGCCTCAATTCTTAAAGAAGCGACCGATGGTCGCTTCCTAAGAAATGACTTTTATCCATTATTTTTCAGGAACTTTTACGCTTCCGTCAAGGATTTTAGCTTTTGCGTCTTCAACAGCTTTTTTACCTTCTTCTGAAAGGTTTGTTACTGCCAAGTCAACCCCTTTATCCTTCAATGAGTAGACAATAACTTGTCCGCCAGGGAATTCACCTTTTTCTGTTTTGTTGGCAATATCTTTTACAGTTGTACCAACTTGTTTCAATGTAGATACAAGAACAAAGTTTGATTCTTTACCATCTTTAGAAGTGTATTTACCTTCTGCTGCTTGGTCACGGTCTACACCAATAACCCAAACTTTTTCGTCTTCATTTTTACTTTCGTTCAAAGATTTTGCTTCAGCAAAGACACCAGCACCTGTACCACCAGCTGCTTGGTAGACAACGTCTGCACCTGCAGCGTATTGAGCAGCTGCAATTGTTTTACCTTTGGCAGCATCACCAAATGAACCAGCATAGTCAACTTGTACTTTGATAGATGGGTCTACTGACTCAACACCAGCCTTAAATCCAGCAGCGAAACGTGAAATAACTTCAGATTCGATACCACCTACAAAACCAACTTGTTTTGTTTTAGTTGTTTTAGCTGCTGCAACACCAGCAAGGTAAGCTGCTTCGTTATCAGCAAATGTTACGCTCGCAACATTCTTTTGATCTTTGATCACATCATCAATCAAGACATAGTTTAAGTCAGAGTGGTCTTTTGCTGCCTCTTCAACTGCATTGTGAAGTGCAAAACCAACACCGAAGATCAGGTTGTAACTTCCAGCCGCTTGTTGCAAGTTGTTAGCATAGTCTGCTTCGCTTGTTGATTGGAAGTAAGTATAACCTTTATCTTTAGAAAGATTGTGTTCTTTACCCCAGTCTTGCAAACCTTCCCAAGCTGATTGGTTAAATGATTTATCATCAACACCACCAGTATCTGTTACGATCGCTGCTTTGGTCTTCATTTCTGATGAAGATGAAGCTGCGTTACGAGAAGAGCGGTTACCACATGCAGCAAGTCCAACTGCTGCCACTGCAACTAGACCAAGGCCTAGCCATTGTTTCTTGTTCATTACTGAACCTCCTAAATAAGATGTGCAACGATGTTGCAAGTATGGATTGGTTGGCCACAAGGACCGCGTCACTCAAAGAGTGACTCAGACTAGTTTAAGTCTGTAAAAGAGTATGGAAGTAACTCCCCGACCGTCATCTCGACCGTCGATTTATCTTTAGCGACTAAGGTCACTTTTAGATCTTTTTCAAAAAATTCAACCATGACCTGGCGGCAAGCACCACATGGCGAGATGGGTTTTTCAGTCTGTCCATAGACAATCAACTCTGAAAACTCTCTTTGGCCTTCGGAAACTGCTTTGAAAATCGCTGTACGCTCTCCACAGTTTGTCAAAGAATAGCTAGCATTCTCAATATTAACACCTGTATAAACGTTACCATCTTTCGCCACTAGAACAGCGCTAACAGGAAAATGAGAATAGGGTACATAGGCTTGCTTGCTGGTTTCAATTGCTAAGTCAATCAACTCAGTAGTCGCCATCTGCTAATTCTCCTTTTAAAATTGCCACACCAGCTGATGTTCCAATACGAGTAGCGCCTGCTTCCACAAAGGCAAGAGCGTCTGCATATGAGCGAGCTCCACCAGCAGCCTTAACTCCCATATCTGGTCCGACTGTTTTACGCATCAACTGAACATCCTCTATAGTGGCACCACCAGTTGAAAATCCAGTTGATGTTTTGACAAAGTCAGCACCTGCTTTCTGGGATAATTGGCAAGCCACAACCTTTTCATCGTCTGTCAACAAGCAAGCTTCAATAATGACCTTAACCAACTTGTCACCACTTGCTTCTACAACAGCACGGATGTCCGATTCAACTAAATCAAGATTGCCTGATTTGAGGGCACCGACATTGATAACCATATCAATCTCATCTGCACCATTTTGGATAGCTTCCTTGGTTTCAAAAGCTTTTACAGCTGAAGTTGTCGCTCCCAAGGGGAAACCAACTACTGTACAAACCTTTACATCTGAGCCTTCAAGTCCTGTTTTCGCATGTTTTACCCATGTGGGATTAACACAAACGCTGGCAAAGTCATACTCACGCGCTTCAGATAGCAAACGATCGATTTGTTCTTGAGTTGCATCTTGCTTTAAGAGCGTATGATCTATGTATTTATTTAACTTCATTTATTTTCAGACTCCTCTCTTTTTTTACGAGATGATTTCAATAATTTCCTGCAAACGTTTCACTCTGTCATTTATTTTAACATATTTTTGGAATTCTGTAACTAGTTGTGGGGAAATTTTTCCATTTGTATAAACTTTTGCGACAATTTCTCCCTTTTGAACGGAGTCCCCAACCTTCTTCTCAAAAACGATTCCAGTTTCATAGTCTAAATCATCAGACTTGACTGCGCGACCAGCTCCCAATCTCATGGCATAGAGACCAAATTCCATCGCTGGAAGGGCTGAAATAACACCTGACTCTTGGGCCGGGATATCCACTACATGTTCAACATTTACCGGGCGATAGAGATCTTCTAAATCACCGCCTTGAGCCGCCACCATTTCTTCAAACTTAGCCAGCGCTTGGCCGTTTTCAAGGTGTTGACGTACTTCTTCAACTGTCTTCTCAACATTTGCCAAACCAAGCATAATCTGAGCTAGTTCACAAATAAAGTGACTGATATCTTCTCGACCTTTTCCTTGGAGAATCTCGATTGCCTCAAGAATTTCAAGACGATTGCCAATGGCTCGTCCCAAGGGTTGACTCATATCAGTAATGACTGCTACTGTCTTTCTTCCAACAGCCTTACCCAAATCGACCATGGTTTGAGCCAATTCACGCGCCTCATCGACAGTCTTCATGAAGGCACCCTCACCAACAGTCACGTCTAGCAAAATGGCATCTGCTCCAGCAGCAATTTTCTTACTCATGACAGAACTAGCAATCAAAGGAATGGTATCGACAGTTGCTGTCACATCACGAAGAGCATAGAGAAGTTTGTCTGCTTTAACCAGCTGATCTGACTGCCCAATGACAGATACACCAATGTCCTGTACCTGACGAATGAAATCTTCTTGACTGCGCTCCACTTGGTAGCCCTTGATTGCTTCCAACTTATCTAAGGTCCCGCCAGTGTGTCCTAGTCCCCGACCACTCATCTTGGCTACTGGCACACCAAAACTGGCTACTAAAGGTGCTAAAATCAAGGTCACTTTATCACCAACACCACCTGTCGAGTGTTTATCTACTTTGATACCTTCTATGGCTGACAAATCAAACTCTTGCCCCGTCTTAACCATATTCATGGTCAGGTCAGAGATCTCACGTGTGGTCATTCCTTTAAAATAAATAGCCATAGCAAAAGCAGACATTTGATAGTCTGGGACAGTTCCAGCCACATAGCCTTCTACCAACCATTTTATTTCAGCCGTAGTCAGTTCTTGACCATCTCGTTTCTTTTGGATTAAATCAACTGCTCTCATTCTTTCACACTTCTAAGGATATAGTATCCCTTATCTTTCTTTACGATATCACAATTGCCAAAAACGTCTTCCATCTTACTTTTAGCACTTGGAGCTCCTTGTTTTTTCTGAATGACAATGGTTAAATCTCCTCCGTCATTCAAGAAATCTCTGCTCTTTTCGATAATCTCATGAACAACCTGTTTGCCCGCTCGAATCGGCGGATTGGAAATAACATGGTCAAACTTCCCTTCAACTTGTTCATAGATATTGGATTGGAAAATAGTTGCTGAAACTTGGTTTCTCTCAGCATTTTTTCGCGCCAAGTCCAAAGCACGATTATTGATATCGATCATGGTTGCTTGAACTCCGTAAGCCTTGACCAAAGAAATCCCTAGGGGACCGTACCCACAGCCGACATCTAGCACCCGCTCGCCTTTTTCAACCTCGAGACACTTCAGTAAAAGCTGACTACCAAAGTCAACCATCTTTTTACTAAAGACACCTGCGTCCGTTAAAAAGGTCATTTTATGTCCCAACAATTCTACTCGCAACTCATGAATGTCGTGAGCAGCATCTGGATTTTCTGCATAATACATTTTACTCATAAAACTATTTTAGCATATTTTAAGGTTTTTTAACACCGTTTACAAAGCTAAAATTCAACAAACAAACTAAATCTGTTATGACAATAATTAAAAGATTTTTGTATTACTTCCTCTATTTTTGATCTTTTAGAGCAACTTATAGCAACTTTCAAGAATCAGAATGAGAAATATCGAATTTCATTCTCTCTTTAGATGAGAAATATGATATACTAAAATATCGAACGAGGAAAAAATATGACCAACGAATTTTTACATTTTGAAAAAATCAGCCGTGAAACCTGGCAGTCCTTGCATCGCAAGACAACCCCTCCCTTGACAGAGGAAGAGTTAGAATCCATCAAGAGCTTTAATGACCAAATCAGCCTGCAAGATGTGACAGATATTTATTTACCATTAGCTCATCTCATCCAAATTTACAAACGCACCAAAGAGGATTTAGCCTTTTCTAAGGGAATTTTTCTCCAAAGAGAGAGTAAATCTCAGCCCTTCATCATCGGTGTTTCAGGAAGTGTTGCTGTAGGAAAATCAACAACTAGCCGACTTCTGCAAATCCTTCTGTCTCGTACAGTGACTGACGCTACTGTGGAGTTAGTGACGACCGATGGTTTTCTCTATCCCAATCAAACGTTAATAGACCAAGGAATCTTAAATCGCAAAGGCTTTCCAGAGAGTTATGACATGGAAGCCTTACTGAATTTTCTTGATCGCTTAAAAAATGGACAGGATGTTGATATCCCCGTCTATTCTCACGAGGTTTATGATATTGTTCCTGGGGAGAAACAACGTGTTAAGGCTGCAGATTTTGTGATTGTTGAAGGCATCAATGTCTTTCAAAATCCTCAAAATGAGCGCCTTTACATCACCGACTTTTTTGATTTTTCCATCTATGTAGACGCTGCTGTTGAGGACATTGAGAGTTGGTATTTAGACCGATTTTTAAAACTCCTTAGCTTTGCACAAAACGATCCAGACAGCTACTATCACCACTTTACGCAAATGCCAATAGAGGAAGTAGAGTCTTTTGCCCACCAAGTATGGAGTGATATCAACCTTACAAATCTACAAAACTATATTGAACCAACAAGGAATCGGGCCGAGGTTATTCTCCACAAGGCTAAAAACCATGAAATCGATGAAATTTACCTAAAAAAATAATTTCCCCTTGTCAAAACATAAGTTTTCAGATATAATAGTATAGTTAGTAAATATGGAGGTAAGAACATTGGCAAACATTAAATCAGCTATCAAACGCGCTGAATTGAACGTTAAACAAAACGAAAAAAACTCAGCTCAAAAATCAGCTATGCGTACTGCTATCAAAGCTTTCGAAGCAAACCCTTCTGAAGAACTTTTCCGTGCTGCTAGTTCAGCTATCGACAAAGCAGAAACTAAAGGTTTGATTCATAAAAACAAAGCAAGTCGCGATAAAGCTCGTCTTTCAGCTAAACTTGCTAAATAAGAAACAGTCCATAGAGGCTGTTTTTTTGACCTCTAATCAGAAAAGGTAGAAAATGAAAATCGCAATCATCGGTTATTCTGGTGCTGGTAAGTCAACTCTAGCAGAAAAGTTATCTAACTACTACTCCATTCCCAAACTGCATATGGACACCCTCCAATTTCAACCAGATTGGCAAGACAGTGACCGTGATTGGATGAAATCCGAGATGAAAAGCTTTCTAAACAATCACTCAGACTGGGTCATCGATGGCAACTACTCTTGGTGTTATTACGAGGAAAGAATGCTAAAAGCTGACCAAATCATCTTTCTCAATTTTTCACCATGGACTTGCTTACTGAGGGCCTTTAAGCGTTATCTCAAATACAGAGGTCAAGTTCGAGAAAGCATGGCAGCAGGCTGTCCTGAACGCTTTGACTGGGAGTTTATCCGATGGATTCTCTGGGATGGGCGGAGCAAATCCGCTAAGGAATGCTATAAGGGGGTTCAAGAAACCTATCCAGAGAAAATAATTGTTCTCAGGTCGCAAAAGAAGATAGATTACTTTTTAGAAAATCTCACACGTAACAAGAAAAACCAACGTGCCTAACGTTGGTTTTTTGCTTTTAGCCAATCACACTTCCGTTTGGTACAGCTGGATCAACTGTGAGAAGGGTTAATTTGCCATCATGTTCAGCTGAGAGGATCATCCCTTGGCTGACATATTTTTTCATCATCTTACGGGGTTTGAGGTTGGCAACGATTTGGACTTTCTTGCCGACCAATTCTTGTTCATTTGGATAGTATTTCGCAATTCCTGAGAGGATTTGACGATCTTCACCATCGCCAGCATCTAGGCGGAATTGAAGCAACTTGTCAGAACCTTCTACTTTAGAAACTTCCTTAACTTCTGCGACACGGATTTCAACCTTATCGAAGTCTTCAAACTTGATTTCTTCTTTGTTTAGTTTGAGTTCGACTTCATCTGGATTCCATTCTTTTTCGACTGCTGGTTTATTACCTTCCATTTGTTCCTTGATATAGGCGATTTCTTCTTCCATATCCAGACGTGGGAAGATTGGTGTTCCTTTAGCTACTACAGTTACACCTGATGGCAAATCAGCCAAGCTCAAGTTTTCAAGGCTAGAAACTTCTGCCAATCCAAGCTGAGTCATGACCGCACGACTGGTTTCCATCATAAATGGCTCAATCAAGTGAGCGACAACACGAAGGCTAGCTGCCAAGTGGCTCATAACGCTTGCCAACTGATCACGAAGAGCTTCGTCCTTAGCCAAGACCCATGGAGCAGACTCATCAATGTATTTATTAGTACGAGAGATAAGAGTCCAGACTGCTTCCAAAGCACGTGGATAGTCGACTGCTTCCATGTGTGTATGGTAGTCAGCGATAGATTGCTCTGCAACGTCAGCAAGAGCATTGTCAAACTCTGTCACTCCTTCTACATAGGCAGGGATTTGACCATCAAAGTACTTGTTAATCATAGAAAGCGTACGGTTAAGAAGGTTTCCAAGGTCATTTGCCAATTCATAGTTGATTCGACCTACATAGTCTTCAGGAGTGAAGGTTCCGTCTGAACCAACTGGAAGGCTACGCATGAGATAGTAACGAAGTGGATCCAGTCCATAACGCTCTACCAGCATTTCAGGGTAAACGACATTCCCTTTTGACTTAGACATCTTGCCGTCTTTCATGACAAACCAACCGTGGGCAATCAAACGATCTGGCAATTTTACATCCAACATCATCAGAAGGATTGGCCAGTAGATAGAGTGGAAACGAAGAATGTCTTTTCCAACCATGTGGAATACTGTTCCATTCCAGAACTTGTCAAAGTTACCATGTTCATCTTGACCGTAGCCAAGAGCTGTCGCATAGTTTAGCAGGGCATCAATCCATACGTAGACAACGTGTTTTGGATTAGATGGCACTGGCACACCCCAGGTAAAGGTTGTACGAGATACTGCCAAATCTTCCAAACCAGGCTCGATGAAGTTACGTAACATTTCATTAAGACGACCATCTGGAGTGATGAAATCAGGGTGCGATTTGAAAAATTTAACTAAACGGTCTTGGTATTTGCTGAGGCGAAGGAAATAAGACTCTTCTGAAACCCACTCCACTTCATGTCCTGATGGAGCGATACCACCCGTCACATTTCCAGCTTCGTCACGGAAAACTTCCGCAAGCTGGCTTTCTGTAAAGAATTCCTCATCTGAGACTGAATACCAGCCAGAGTATTCACCCAAGTAGATATCATCTTGAGCAAGCAAACGTTCAAAGACCTGAGCCACTACTTTTTCATGGTAATCATCAGTTGTACGGATGAATTTATCGTATGAGATATCGAGTAATTTCCAGAGTTCTTTGACTCCAACCGCCATCCCATCAACATAAGCTTGAGGTGTGATACCAGCTTCTTCCGCTTTTTGCTGGATTTTCTGACCATGCTCGTCAAGACCTGTCAAATAAAAGACATCGTAGCCCATAAGGCGTTTGTAGCGAGCTAGGACATCACAAGCGATGGTAGTATAGGCAGAACCGATATGAAGTTTACCAGATGGATAGTAAATCGGTGTTGTAATATAAAAATTCTTTTCAGACATAATTTTTCCTTTCCAGGCAAATGAAACCTGTTTTTCTAACACTTCATTATATCATATTTTTAGTGATTTTCGATAGGAAAATCCATACAAAAACAAGACAGACAAATGTCCATCTTGTTTTTTCTGCTCTATATCTTATTCATAACGAAGGGCTTCAATCGGATCGAGCTTAGAGGCTTTATTGGCCGGCAAGACTCCGAAAATCATACCAACGCTGGCTGATACAGCCAAGCTAAAGAGAGCAATTGGGAGGGAAACCCCAACTTCGATACCTGCAATCATATTTTGCAACAAGATACCTGCTAACATTGTCAAGCCTGCTGCACTTACTAGGCCAATGATACCACCTAGTAAGGTCAAGATCATGGACTCAATCAAAAACTGTACTAAGATATTAGCCCGTGTAGCTCCGAGAGCCTTCCGCAGACCAATCTCACGCGTACGTTCTGTCACCGAGACTAGCATGATATTCATGACACCTGTTCCTCCCACAAAAAGAGAGATCCCTGCAATGGCACTGATAACAGTGGTCATAAAGCCAAAGATTTGTTGCACTTCTTGGAAGGCGGCAGTGGCATCCGCAACTTGGTACTCCCCTTGCTGAAGACCTGCAATCTCAGTCAGTTTTCGAGCCAACTCCGGACCTAAGGTCTGCGTTAGACTAGTATCATTGACACGAAAGACGATGTTCGAGATTTCATCAGTATTAAAATTGGCTGCAAGAGAGATATTGGTCGTAATTGGAAGACCACCAATCCCAAAGGCTTTAGCAGTTTTGGCTTCATTGCTCGAATAAACGCCAATCACACGGTAACTAAATTCATTGACAGAGATGACTTGATTAACCGCAGCTTCTGGACTATCGAACAAACTCTTGGCTAGTTCTTCGTCCAGCAAAATCACACTGGCAAACTCCTTGTAGTCTTGCGGTCTTAGACTTCTACCCGCAACGATTTCATTTTCAACTGCGTTCATGTAGGTGCTATTTCCGCCTGTCAGAGTCGCTCGTTCAACCTTCTTATCCTTATAAGACAGGGTGACGTTAGTCGAGTTAGTGACATAGTAACTGTCTACTCCTTTGAGTTTAGCAGCCTCCTTGACCCAGGATTCTAGTGGTTTTGGTGGTTCAACATGAACATCCTCTTCTTTCCCACTGACTGTCAAAGCGGATTGTTTCTGCGTAAAGGAACCGTCCTTGCTTTTGATAGGAGAGAAAAAGACATGGATATCCTTCTGTGATTTGGTCATGTTTTTATTGACCTGACGAGACATGGAGTCTCCCAGAGCCATGATGACAACGACAGACGAAACTCCGATGATAATCCCGATCATGGTGAGGAAGGAACGCATCTTGTGGGCCATGATGGATGAAAAGGCAAATTTCAGATTCTGCATCTTAGTTTTCCTCCTTTTCTACCTGAGCACTGTCAGACGAGATGACACCATCACGAATGACAATTTGGCGTTTGGCATAGGCGGCAATCTCAGGCTCATGCGTGACCATGATAATGGTCTTCCCTTCCTTGTTTAACTCCACCAACAGTTGCATGATTTGATTTCCTGTCTTGGTATCCAAGGCTCCTGTGGGTTCGTCTGCTAGGATGATAGAGGGATTATTTACCAAAGCACGCGCAATCGCTACACGTTGCTTTTGACCACCTGATAACTCGGAAGGCAAATGCTGACTGCGCTCCGTTAGCTCAACCTTTTCCAGAAATTCCTCCGCCAATTTCCGACGCTTTGAAGCCGAAACACCAGCGTAAATCAAGGGCAATTCGACATTTTGAAGCGCATTGAGCTTGGACAAGAGAAAGAACTGCTGAAAGACAAAGCCGATTTGCTGGTTGCGGACCTTGGCCAGTTGTTTCTCTCCAAGACCTGCCACTTCTTGACCTTCAAGGTAGTACTCTCCACTAGTTGGTGTATCCAACATTCCGATGGTATTCATCAACGTAGACTTACCAGAACCAGATGGTCCCATAATGGCAACAAACTCACCTTCATGAACTTCTAGATTGATATTTTTAAGGACCTGCAATTCTTGGTCACCATTTCGATAACTTCTACAGATATTTTTGAGACTAATTAGTTTCTTCATCAGCCTTCACCTCTTTTCCTTCTTCCAAGGAAGATGTTGGATTACTGATGACCTTGGCTCCGTCTGTCAAACCTGAAGTAATTTCTTGGTTGTCTGCATCCGCATTCCCCAAAGCAACTTCTACCTTCTTCGCTTTTTTCTGGTCGTCAACGATCCAGACATAGTTTTTGTCATTTTCGGTAACGACACTTGTCAAAGGAACAAGGAGGGCTTTACTCTTGTTTTTGACTTCCACACTGACAGAGAAGCCTTGTTTCAACTCACCGATATCGCTGGTCACATCAACAGTATAAGGGTACTTAGATCCAGTATTCCCTCCAAGGGCTGCATTTGCTGCTTCTCCATTGTTTTTAGGATAATCAGAAATATAGCTTATTTTTCCTGTCCAGCTCTTATCTTGGTAAACCTTCGAAGTAAAGGTAACTTCTTGGCCTACAGAAAGGTTGGCAAGGTTGTATTCAGACAACTCCCCTTTGACCTGCAAGTTTTCATTACTTACGACATGTACTACCACTTGGCTATTACCTGTTGGCGTTTTGGAAACATTACGATTAACTTCAACTACAGTCCCTTCTAGTGTACTGAGGACAGTTGCAGCATCTAGCTGAGCTTGAGCCTTGTTGAGCTGAGCCACAGCATCTGCACGGTTATCCTTGGCATCACTGATTTGAGAATCAATAGAAGATACTGAAGAAGTCGCTGCTTGCGCTTGTTCTGGGAGTCCAGCTTCTGTTGGAACCTGTGGAGAAGCTGGTGCAGCTGATGCATTTTCACGAGCTTTGTTTAACTCCTCGATATGACGGTCTGCCTTTGCAACTGCACGATCTGCTGCATCATAGGCAGCTTGAGCATCCGCACTGCTGTATTTGACCAAAGCTTGCCCTTCTTCGACCTTGTCCCCAACCGAAACAAGAATTTCATCTAAATCTCCCTTACTAGCATCAAAATAAACGTATTGTTCATTTTTTGCTGTAACCGTACCTGACAAGAGAACCGATGAAGCAACGGAACCTTCCTTAGCAGTAACGATATGAGAGGTTTCATCCTTGACTGCTGACTGGGAAGGTTGTCTAAAAATCAAAATCCCCGCAGCACCGATAACAATAGCACTGGCAACACCAATCGCTGTGTATAATTGCCATTTTTTTGCCTTCTTATTTCTTTTCATTTTTAAGCTCCTTTATTCTTTTGCCTTACAAAAACCATTATATCAGAAACACCAAACCCAAACAATGACAGTTCAGATGGAAACAATGACAATTCAGGATCATTATTTCGTTCGGTATTCGTTTTTTGGATTATTGTGCTAGATATATAATACAATATCTTTTGGAATTTGGCAAGCGTTTTTATAATTTTTTTATCGTAGCAGATTTTTGCATTCAAAAAGTAAAAACGATAGAATATGACTATCAAAGCTATAAGGAGTTTTCTATGAGAGAATATGATATCATTGCCATCGGTGGAGGGAGCGGTGGCATTGCCACCATGAACCGAGCTGGCGAACACGGTGCTAAAGCAGCTGTTATCGAGGAGAAAAAATTAGGTGGAACTTGTGTCAACGTTGGCTGTGTTCCTAAGAAAATCATGTGGTATGGAGCGCAAATCGCTGAAAGCTTCCACCACTACGGTCCTGACTATGGTTTTACAAGTTCAGATGTTCAATTTGATTTCGCAAAACTTCGTCAAAATCGTGAAGCCTACATCGATCGTGCCCGCTCGTCTTATGATGGAAGTTTCAAGCGCAACGGTGTTGATCTGATTGAAGGTCGTGCTCATTTCGTTGATTCCCACACAGTCAGCGTTAATGGTGAATTGATTCGTGCCAAACATATCGTGATTGCGACTGGTGCTCGCCCAAGCATCCCAACTATCCCTGGAGCTGAACTCGGTGGTAGCTCAGACGATGTCTTTGCTTGGGAGCAACTTCCTGAATCCGTTGCGATTCTTGGAGCTGGCTATATCGCCGTTGAATTAGCAGGTGTTCTCCACGCACTAGGAGTAAAAACTGATTTGTTTGTCCGTCGCGATCGTCCCTTGCGCACTTTTGACAGCTACATCGTTGAAGGTCTTGTCAATGAAATGGAAAAAACAGGTCTACCTTTACACACACACAAGGTACCCGTCAAGCTCGAAGAAACGGAGCAAGGCATTACGATTCATTTTGAAGACGGTTCTAGTCACATTGCAAGCCAAGTTATCTGGGCTACCGGTCGTCGTCCAAATGTAGATGGTCTGAATTTAGAAAAGGCCGGCGTTACACTCAACCAACGTGGATTTATCCAAGTGGATGAGTATCAAAATACAGTTGTAGATGGCATCTACGCCCTTGGAGACGTTACTGGAGAGAAAGAACTGACCCCAGTAGCCATCAAGGCAGGACGCACCCTATCTGAACGTCTTTTCAACGGAAAAACAAATGCCAAGATGGACTACTCAACTATCCCTACTGTTGTCTTCTCCCACCCAGCAATCGGAACGGTTGGTTTAACCGAGGATCAAGCTATCAAAGAATACGGCCAAGATAACATCAAAGTCTACAAGTCAAGTTTTGCATCTATGTACTCTGCTGTTACAAGCCATCGTCAGGAATCTCGCTTCAAACTCATCACCGCCGGTGCTGACGAAAAAGTTGTTGGCCTTCACGGACTCGGTTACGGAGTGGATGAGATGATTCAAGGATTCGCTGTTGCCATCAAGATGGGAGCAACCAAGGCAGACTTTGACGCTACAGTAGCTATCCACCCAACCGCTTCAGAAGAATTTGTGACTATGCGCTAAATACTAAAAGAGACCTCGAGAGGTCTCTTTTTACTTGCAAAATCGGCTGTTACAAAATTGTTACCTTGATCGGAAGAATAGGTTGACTTTTCTTTCTGAATTAGTATAATAGTTACTATAATTTTGAAAAGAGGTTAACAGTTTTGAAAAAAGCTCATATCTATGCTATCCCTGCTATCGGTGCTGCTCTCATCGCCGTATTGGCACAAATCAGTCTCCCTATCGGTCCTGTACCCTTTACTTTGCAAAACTTTGCAATTGGTCTGATTGCTACTGTTTTTAGACCCAGGGAATCCGTTCTATCTGTAGCTCTCTATCTCCTGCTGGGAGCCATTGGTTTACCTGTCTTTGCAGGGGGTGGTGCGGGATTTCACGTTTTAGTCGGTCCAAGCGCAGGCTATCTGTGGTTCGACCTTGTCTATGCGGGAATTACATCTTATCTTATCCATCAAAATAGTGGCTACATTCGCATTTTCCTAGCCAACCTCTTGGGTGACTCCCTGGTCTTTGTCGGAGGTATCTTCAGCCTCCACTTCCTTGCTGGGATGCCATCTGATAAGGCGCTAGCAGTTGGTGTCCTTCCCTTTATCCTCCCTGATCTTGGTAAGATTATTGCCATTAGTTTCATTAGCCGTCCACTACTCAAACGATTGAAAAGCCTTACTTATTTTTCAAGATAAAAAATAGTCCAGAACAAGCGTTCTGGACTATTTCCTTTCAAATTACTTCCTAAGAACTAACTGAAAATTAACTCTCTTTTAGAGATTATTTATTTTTACGGCTTACAAAGTACAATCCACTAGTCACTGCCATCAAAGCAAGTCCTGCAACTACTGCTGCGCTAGATGCTTTTTCACCAGTGTTAGGAAGTTGAGGTTTTGGACCTGGTTTTCCTGGTTCATTTGGTTTTCCTGGTTCATTTGGTTTACCTGGTGTTGGTTTTTCTGGAGTGTGTGTATTTGTGATATTGAAGCCTTCTACTTTAGATGAATAACCTTCAACCGGCACTTCTTCTACAGAGTACTTGAATTCTGTACCTTTAGTATCTTTATAACGCTCAAGACCTGTAAACTCATAAGTCCAACCAGTTGCTTCTGAAGCTACCGCAGTCTTACCAGTGTCTTGACCATCGGCAAGAAGTTTCACTGTGATAGATGCTGGACGGATACCGTCTTTGTTCTCTTCATCTTTCCAGATCTTCTTACCTTTTACAGATGTTTTCTCTGGTGTGTATTCATTGGTAACTGTGTACTTACCATCTTTGTCCGTAGTAACTGTTGAGGTATATTCTTTTACAGCCACTTCTTTGACAGTGTACTTGATTTCTGTACCATTTTCATACTTAGGAAGTGCTTTTGATTCGAACTTCCAACCAGTTGCTTCTGAAACTTCAATTTCTTGAACGAGTTCAGCTTTTTCGCCTTCACCCTTAAAGATTTGAACTTTCACTTTATCTGCACGTTTGCCGCTTTGGTTGTTGTTATCTTTCCACACCTTAGTTCCTGAAAGAACGACTGTTTCTATGTCATGAGTGTTTGTCACCACTTGACCAGTCACAGACTCTTTGTAACCAGCTGGTACATCTACTTCCTTGATTGAGTAAGTGATTTCTTTACCAGCTTCGTATTGTGGAAGATTTGTGAAGGATGCTACCCAAGTGTTAGCGTCTGTCTTATCCTTAGCTGTCAAGGTTAATTTCTTACCTTCAACAGCTACTGGATCTGCATCTCCTACTTTTTTATAAAGTTGAACCGTTACGGACTCAGGACGTTTGCCGTCTTGGTTGTTCGCGTCGTTCCATACTTTTGTTACCTTGTAGTCGATTGCTTTTGGAGTATACTTGTTGGTAATATTAAAGTCAGTAATAGAAGATTCATACTCTGAAACTTTTTCTTCTGTTACAGTGTATTTAATCTCTTTACCATTCTTATATTTTGCAAGATTTGTAAATTCAACAGACCAAGTGCCGTCTGGTGCAGCTTGAATCTCTTTTGAATCAACTTTCTCACCGTCTGCTAAAAGATTGATTGTAATCTTAGTTGGACGTTTGCCATCTTGGTTATTCGCATCATCCCAGTTCTTGGTTGCTTTTACAACAACTTTTTCTGGAGAATAGCTATTTGTGATGGTGAATCCTGAGGTTGCATCTCCAGTAACGTCAGGAGTATATCCAGTAACAGTTACTTCTGCTACTGTGTAGGCAATCGCTTTACCAGCTTTGTTCACATCAAGATCTGTGAAGCTTCCTGACCAGTTATTGTCTTTATTGAGTTTAAGGGTCTTACCTGTGTCTTGACCATCGGCAAGGAGTTTAACGGTGATAGAATCTGGACGTTTGCCGTCTTGGTTCTCGGCATCATTCCAAACTTTCTTCACTGGAACTTGAGTCTTACCTGGTGTGTAGCTATTGGTAATAGTGAAACCAGTTGTGGAATCTCCTGTTACCTTAGACTCATATTCTGCGACTGAAACTTCTTCGATAGTGTACTTGATCGCTTTACCAGCTTTGTTCACATCAAGATCTGTGAAGCTTCCTGACCAGTTATTGTCTTTATTGAGTTCGAGGGTCTTACCTGTGTCTTGACCATCGGCAAGGAGTTTAACGGTGATAGAATCTGGACGTTTGCCGTCTTGGTTCTCGGCATCATTCCAAACTTTCTTCACTGGTACTTGAGTCTTACCTGGTGTGTAGCTATTAGTAATGGTGAAGCCAGTTGAGGCATCTCCTGTTACTTTAGACTCATATTCTGCGACTGAAACTTCTTCGATTGTATAGGCGATTGGAGTGCCACCTTTATCTGCATCCAGATCGGTGAAAATAGCTTGCCAGTTGTTCGCAGCATTCAATTCACGTGTTTGACCAGTTTCAACACCATCTGCTAGAAGTTTAACAGTAATAGAGCCCGGACGTTTGCCATCTTGGTTCTCGCCATCATTCCAAACTTTCTTCACTGGAACCTGTGTTTTAGCTGGTGTGTAAACATTAGTGAAACTTGTGCTACCATCACTTGCATCACTGCGGTATTCAACCGTTTTATGCAATTTACCTTGACCATCATCGGTTACAGTTACTGTAGCTGTGACGGTCTTGGCATCGTAGGTGATACCATTTTCAGTTGTCCCAGCTTTTACTTCCTTGATAGTGTAAGTATAAGTACCTGCTTCATCGAAGGTCAATTCATGAAACTTAACTTTTCCATCTGCATCATTCTTCGCTGTTTCAACATTACCAGCCTGGTCTGTCAACGTAAATTCGAACTCATTTTCTTGAGCTCCTGTCGTACGACCAGTCAACTGCTTAGTTACTTCAAGAATGACCTTAGCATTAGTTGCTTTATAAGTATTTTTGAATGTCTGAATTCCACCATCAGTAGCTCTATTCACTGCATCAGTAAGTGATGGTACAAGATTAGAACTAGGTGCTGAAGAGACCAAATTAGCTGACGGAAGTGCCACAGCAGTAATAGGATGATACAATACTGTCGCAACCAGTTTACCTTTTCCATCATCTGTTACACTTACTGTGACTGGTACTGTTCTAACATCGTAAGTCACACCATCGATGGTTTGACCAGCATTCACTTCAACAACAGTAAATTCGTGTTCACTCGCTTTATCGAAAGGAATATCTTTGAAGACTACGCGACCAGCTGCATCGTTCTTAGCTCTTTGAACTTCTTGGCCATTTTTGTCTTTCAAGATAAATTCAAATTCTTCGTTTTGAAGAGGTGTTGGACGACCACCCACCAATTCTTTTTTGACTTCAATATCAGCCTTAGTTGGTGAAGTACCATAGGTGTTTGTGACAGTTAAATCAGCTGTTTGATTGGCTGTATAACCATCTACAGCAGTGACAAGATTGCCATCTTCATCGACTTCCATCACACTATAAGTGTACTTCACACCGTGCTCATCTGTCGCAGGAAGGTCTGTCCATTCTATAGTTCCATCTGTTTTGGGAACTTCTTTTTGACTAACACCAACTACTTCTTCAATCGCTCCACCTTCTGGCGTACGATAGAGTTTGAAGTAGACAGTTGGACGAATATGTTCCTGACCGCCAACCCAGATTTTCTTAGCCGTCACGTTTGTCTTTGGAACTTCGTAAGTGTTGGTGACTTTGTTGTTTCCGTTATAGGATACAACATAGCTGTTGTCGCCTACTTTGACTTTCTCTCCTTCTTTCAGAGGAAGACCCGTCTGATTTTCAAGTTCTCGAACAGAATAAACTAGCTTGCTTCCATCAACATCACGTTCAGGAAGTTGATTTTTCCATTTATAAGTGTAAACACCATTAGACTCTGTCACTTCAGGGGTGTAGTTCCCAGTAACAGGTTTTGCATCTGCAACAGTTTGTCCTTCTTTGTGCACATACAAACCGAGTTTGACTTCTTTGTAGTCAGTTGCTTTTCCGTTTTTCCAAGTCTTGGTTGCTTCAAAGTCAACTGTCACACGTTTGTTAGAGATATTGAGGGGAACACCTTTTCCATCTTTCATCTCCACTTCAAACTCTTGACTATTTACCTGATAGCCTGATTTAGGAGTTTTTTCTTTAACAATATACTTACCATCACTGAGAGCCTCTGAAAGAGCAATTCCGTCTTTATCTGTTGTAACGGTATCAACCAAATTATTAGTGGTTTTCTCACGGATTTCAAAGACAACGCCTGCCAACTTAACATCTGCATCCGCTTCATCGTATTTTGTGATTTTGATCTTTCCAGCAATATCAGCAGTAACAGTTGCACCTACAGATTTAACCGACTTTAAATTAAACGTTGCCTCTGTTCTGGTTCCGGTACTACCTCCGTATTTTTCCCAAATAAGTTGTGGTTGGTTATCAATCAAGTACTGCGCTGAGTTACTTATCGTTGAAGTATCTGCTGGTGAGGACGTATCATACGTTAAGAAAAAGCTCTTTGTTCCCATATTAGTCGGCATGAGCAACTCAAATCCTCGTTTCCCGTTGACAAAGGTCAACAAAGCTTTTTTATCTGAGTTAGCCTTGTATACCTCCGGATCGGTTGTGATTTCGTATTCATCACCTAAATGTTTAAGAGCAGATGAATTCGTATTCGTCGTTTTGAATTCCGCTTCATGCAGAGAGAAAGTACCTTCCACATAGTTAGCAAAGGCTCCCTTTGAAACGTCATCTGTAATCTTCACCACATGTCCAGTCATATCTTTCTTAGCGCGATTAATCTTCATCTGAAAATGTGCTCTCGCCTTATTGTTATCGTTATAACCGTACTTTGTAATAGTTTCTCCAATCACGTCAGTCTGTTCATATTTATCCACTTTATACGTGATGGTCTGTGTTTTACCATCTGGCAAAACATAAGTAACCGTTTTCCCCTCTTTTTGGAGTGTTTCAGTTGCTTCTGCAACAAAGTCCCCACGGATATTCTGCTTGTCCTTCACCTTGTCATTGAAGGTAAATACCAGCCGATGGTTAGCATTATCCACCTGGACAGTCCCCATTTTGATATTTGACGTCGAATCAATCAAATCCAGACTACCATCCGTCAAACTCAAGTTATCTGGAGCCTTTACGATAAAGTAATCTCCAGGCTTAATCACGTTCGCCTGTACACCAGGGAATGAGAATTCACCTGAATATTTCAATTTCATCGAAGTATCATTTGAACCATGAATTCCTTCAGTCTTGCTTCCTGTAGATGCTATAGTAATCTCCAACTTCTCGACATGGGCCTTATCGGTAACATCAGTTGCAGCATGTGCTTCACCTGTCGGGAAGAACATCAGCAATAGCAAAAGAGGGAATACTAGAAAACCTAGTACTTTCTTTAGTTTATCCATAAAAAATCCTTTCTATTTGATTAAATTTAATTGAGAAGTATGTCACATCTGTTCAGTAGGCAACACCCCTTTCAATTGCTAGATTTACCATAAGACTCTTCCTATGGTAGCTGCGACGGTTACTTGCTATGGCTAGTAATACTGCTCAAAGTAATGATTTAATTTAATCTTTAATAGGATTTCTTACTCACTTATGAATGAAAACTCGCAAAATATCATTCATCTTATTATACCATAACCTCAAGTATTATATTAATTTTTCATGAATATTCCTTAAAGAAAAAATTTACAGTTTGTCTACTTCCATCATGACATACATAGTGAGTTCATATTGGTGTTTAAGGTATTTGGATTATAAAAGTTCTCAAATATTATAAATTTCAAGGTATATTATCAACAAAAACATTTTCTAAAATATAATCTAGAATAAGCTCATGGAAGATGGATAGTTTTAAATTATATATTATGCAATGCACACTTTGTTCTTTATACATCATTTTAAAGTTTTTATTACATTATTTTTCCTATTATAGTTTAGCAAAATAGACACTTTTTATATCATTCATTAGGAGAATTGTTGATTCTATGTTATAATTTATCTAGTAATATAAACAATATTAAAATATTTTATCGCTGTAATTCTTTACCAACAGTTTCTTTTAAGTTGTCAATTTTATCTAATATTTTAATCGATACCTATTCACAATTTATTTCATAGAAAGGGCGCTTATGACTAAAGATACTCGAAATTCTATCATTTCTGCTTTTATATCACTAGCTAAACAAAATCCTCAAAGTAGTTCCTTCACAATGAGTGAAATTGCTAAAAAAGCGGGTATTTCAAGACAAGCGATTTATCAAAAACATTTTCATAACTATGATGATATTATCAAATATATTCACGAACAAGCAGATCAACAAATTTTCCAGATATTTAATAATTATTGTTCAAGAAGGGATGGAAATCCGATTGAGTGTTTTGCAAATTTTGCGATTCCTTTGATCTATGAAAATAGGAATATCATTCGAACACTTTTTATAACTCAAGCAGATCCTGGTTGGAAGGAGTTCCTAAGAGATACTTATTCAAAATGGATTCTAAAGAATGTCCACTACAACAAGGAATTTGACTTTAGTGAAGATGACATGACCTATGTCGTCACAAACATGATTATCACTTTTATTGAAGCTTGGATACGAAAAGAGAACCCTACTCCACCAGAAAAGTTTAAAAAAACGTTTCTCCTATTAACAACAATATCTCTTCGAGACTATATGATTTTACAAGAAAAGGATAGTGAGTAAAATTCACTATCCTTCTCTCATTTCCCACCTTTAAAGGCATCCACCATTACCTGAAATTCTTCATTTGTAAGAGTAATTCCCTTGCCCATTTTAGTATGATCTGGGCTCCAAGCGCGAATGTCAAACTTTGCAGGGGCTCCATTAAAGCTGACGCGATTGATTTCCTTGGTCCATCCTTTTTCATTTTCAGACAGGGTCAGTAAGTGTTCTTCGATTTCAAATGTAAATTCTGCCATTTTGTTCTCCTTTTAAGTTTTCATTAGATTATTCGAAAAATCTTGTAGTTTTTAGAAAAATTTTATATAATGTGGATATGTAAGGAGGGAGGATTCTATGAGACAGGCATTCCAACTAGTTCTAGATAAACTACATAGTTTTCTCAATGGGAATGATGATCATCCTCAAATCGAGGACAACTCCCTCACTGCTATGATTGAACAAGCCATCCAGAAAAAGACGGCTGTTCATGTGATACTTGCAGAAACAAGTTTTACGGGTGATATTATCAAACACGACGCCAATCGCCAACAAATTATCGTCAAGAATTTTTCAAAAAACGTGACTCGAATCATTCGTATCAGTGATATTAAACGGCTTCGTTTTGTTCCCTCAACCGTACAACAAGCTCAGAAAAGTCTATTTAAGAAAGAGTGAGATGTTCATTGCATCCCACTCTTTTTCTTAACGGATTTGTTCAAAATGAAGATGAACGGAGATATGGTCGCCATAACCACTTCTCTCCAAATCGCGTTGCAAGCGATAAGAGATATAGTGCTCTGCAATGGTAATGTAGCCAGCTCCAAGTAAGCGGTGCTCAACCATTGACTGGATCATGCTGATAGTCGCACGTTCCACTTTTGCTTCCTCCAAGTCCAAAACGACTTTTTTAGTAACTTGTGCAAGGTTTTGACGCAAATCATCTGTCAAAACATAAACGGTTTGAGCTGCTTTTAGGACAGCTTGGTAAATTTTATCTGGATCAAATTCAGCAATTTCTCCATTACGTTTGATTACTTGCATAAGGTTCTCCTTTATTCTTTGTTTTCTTTGATTTCAGCCAGCATTTTTTCTTCTTCGGCTGTTAGTTGATAGTTTTCTAGCAAGTCAGGTCTGCGCTCGTAGGTTTTCTTTAGGCTCTCATACAGTCGCCACTGACGAATCTTTTCATGGTGTCCACTCATGAGCACATCTGGAACCACCATGCCACGATAGTCATAAGGACGTGTGTACTGAGGATATTCGAGGAGTCCCGAAGAAAAACTGTCATCTTGGTGGCTAGACTCCTTGCCAATCACTTCAGGAATCAGGCGAACGGTCGCATCGATCATGGTCATGGCCGCCAATTCTCCTCCAGTCAAGACATAGTCTCCTAGGGAAATCTCATCGGTTACCAGGGTCTTGATGCGCTCGTCATACCCTTCATAGTGACCACAAATAAAGATCAGTTCATCTTCCTGAGCCAAATCCTCAGCGTAAGCTTGATCGAACTGTTTCCCAGCAGGATCAAGAAGAATGACGCGGGGATGTTTCTTTTCAATAGCATCAAAGGCATCAAAAATAGGTTGGGCTCGGAGCAACATCCCCTGACCGCCTCCGTATGGCTCATCGTCAACATGACGGGCCTTTTCAGCATATTCTCTGAAATTATGATACTGGATATCCAAGAGCCCTTTTTCTCGAGCCTTTCCAACAATCGAGTGTTCCAACGGAGAAAACATCTCTGGAAAGAGGGTTAAAATATCAATCTTCATCATCTAACCCTTCTAAGATGTCCACATCAACCCGCTTGTTTGGAATATCAACATTGAGAACTACTGGCGGAATGTAAGGTAAAAGCAAATCTCGCTTGCCTTTTCGCTTGACCACCCAGACATCATTGGCACCTGGTTGCAGGATTTCCTTGACGGTTCCAATCAAGTTTTCCCCCTCGTAAACATCCAAACCGATAATCTCGTGATAATAGAATTCACCATCATCTAAATCGTTCAAATCTTCCTCAGCGACCTTGAGACTATAACCCTTGTACTTTTCAATCGCATTGATATGGTACATATCTTTGAATTTGATAATGTCAAAATTCTTATGCTTACGGTGGCTAGCGATGGTCACTGTTTGGATAAACTGATCTTTTTCATCAAATAAAGCCAGCTCTGCCCCTTTTTTAAAACGTTCCTCGGCAAAATCCGTCACAGACAAGACACGCATCTCACCCCGCAAACCTTGCGTATTAACGATTTTTCCAACATTAAAGTAGTTCATCTTGTCTCCTATATCTATTTCTATCCTTTATTTTATCACGTTCCAAAGATTTTCACAAGTTGAAGAAAATCAGCTATAACCCCAAAATAGCTAGTAGTTTCCTCTTTAATGTTAATTTATATTTGAAAGAAGAAATATTTATATTCCCGTTATACATATTACTATAAAATGTATACTCCCCAATTTGACCTTGACTTGTCTTCCATTTCATTCTTAAACTAGGTATAGTCTCAGGTAAATTTGTATGAATCAATAAGCATGTATAATTTTTTAAATTTTTAACTGTATGTATTTTATCTTGAACGACTAAACGATTACTTTTTGAATCATAGATTAAAGAATAAAATTCTACAATTTCAATATCAACTTCTTTTGGATAAAAAATCAAATGGTTATAATGTTTATCATTTTTATTATGTTTAAACTCATAAATATGATGAAATCTCGTATGTAAGGAATCAAATTCGATTGGTTTAATTGCCTGAATTTCGATATTATTAATATAGGCCTTATTCTGGAAACTAATTTTTAAAATTACACCTATAAAAGTCGAAATCTGTATGATTCGTAATAACCAATCAATATACATCGCCCAGTCTATTTTTAAAAAATAATCAGTGTCCAATATTTCTCAAATCTCCCTCCAAAAAACTTTCCAAATCTCGTTCATGTTGGTACTTAATGGCAGCCTTCTTATCTTTGTCAAAGATGCTTTTGGTTAGGTCAATATGATTGATGGCCGCAATTGCGACAGTGTAGTGAATGATATCTGCCAGTTCTTTGGCTAGTTCCTCATTTGAGTCCTGAACGCCCTATTTTCGACCAGAGCGCCCATTCAAGACCTCAGCTACTGCTCCGACTTCCTCCACTAACTTGATAAAGAGGCCTTCCTCAGTTCGAGACTGCTGATAATGTTCGAGTAAGTAGGCTTGTAATTGTCTTATCGTTAAATCCTTCATCTTCTCCTCCTCACAAAAAAGCGAGACATCTGTCCCGCTTTTTTATTTTTCATCGATAACGATTCTTACTTTCTTGTCTTCAGTTGGGACAGAGTAGACAATCGTTCTTATCGCTGAGATAGTGCGACCCTTACGACCGATAACACGACCGACATCGCTTTGGTCAAGATCCAAGTGATACTCCAAAAACTCTGGTGTGTCTTCAATCTTGATAGTTAAGGCATCAGGTTGTGAAATCAAAGGTTTCACAATCGCAATAATGAGATTTTCAATCGTATCCATCTGTCAACCTACTTTAAACTTATTTTGAGAATTTAGAATCGTGGAATTTTTTCAATACGCCTTCTTTTGAAAGGATGTTGCGAACTGTATCTGAAGGTTGAGCTCCATCAGCCAACCATGCAAGAACGCGGTCTTCTTTCAAAGTTACTTGGTTTTCAGCAACAAGTGGGTTGTAAGTACCAACTGTTTCGATGAAACGTCCATCACGTGGTGAACGTGAGTCTGCTACGTTGATACGGTAGAAAGGTTTTTTCTTAGAACCCATACGAGTCAAACGGATTTTAACTGCCATTTTTTAATGTCTCTTTTCTTATTTTTTATTTCGGTGAAATAGCTGAGCTATTTAGCACATGTTCTATTATAGCAGATTTTTAACAGGTGTCAAGAAAAAAACTTGACAGAGTTTTAATTTTTTACTACTAGAAATTTTTAGTAAAATCATTAACATTTGAAATCACCTCTCTTTTAGGGTACAATGGTAGAAATGAATTTTTGAGAGGAAAACAATGAAAAAACTAGCAACCCTTCTTTTACTATCAACTGTTGCCCTTGCTGGGTGCACTAGTATCCAACGTGGTCTGCGTGGTGATGACTATGTCGACTCCAGTATCTCTGCTGAAGAAAGCTCAAAAGCAGCTGCTCAGGCTGCCAAAGATTTGAATGACGCTTTGACCAATGATAATGCTAACTTCCCTCAACTTTCTAAGGAAGTTGCTGAAGATGAAGCTGAGGTCATTTTACACACAAATCAAGGCGATATCCGTATCAAACTCTTTCCAAAAATAGCACCTCTTGCGGTTGAAAACTTCCTTACTCACGCTAAAGAAGGCTACTATAACGGCATCACCTTCCACCGTGTCATCGATGGCTTTATGGTCCAAACTGGAGATCCTAAGGGAGATGGTACAGGCGGCCAATCTATCTGGCATGATAAGGATAAAACGAAGGACAAGGGAACTGGTTTTAAAAATGAAATCTCTCCTTACCTATACAATATCCGAGGAGCCCTTGCTATGGCTAACACTGGTCAACCAAACACCAACGGTAGCCAGTTCTTCATCAACCAAAACTCAACAGATATTTCTGCTAAACTCCCTACTAGCAAGTATCCAAAGAAAATCATCGAAGCTTATAAAGAGGGCGGAAATCCTAGCCTAGATGGCAAACATCCTGTCTTTGGTCAAGTGATTGAGGGCATGGATGTTGTCGATAAGATTGCCAAGGCTGAAAAAGATGAAAAAGATAAACCGACTTCTGCTATCACCATTGATAGTATCGAAGTGGTGAAAGACTACGACTTCAGCAAAAAATAAGCCATCAACAGATAAGGAGACGATGATATGATTCTATTTTGGGGTTCTAAAGGTTATCAGAAAGATTTGGGACATACGCAAACTGCAATCGAATGTGGTCACTGCAACAATACAGATACTTGGGAAATTGTAGAAACTGGACGCAAGTTCACACTCTACTGGATTCCACTTTTCCCTTATGGTAAGAGTTACTTCGTTTCTTGTCCGATTTGCCACTACGGTAAAGAAATTGAGAAATCTGAAGTTGAAAGCTTTTTAAATTACTAGTCAAAAAAGCCAAGTCATTTCGACTTGGCCTTTTTAGTGCTTTTAAGTTAGCTTGTTAAAGTCCCAGATTTGGTCCATCCAGCCTTCATAAAAGTCTGGTTCGTGACAAACCATAAGAATGCTTCCTTTGTATTCTTTAAGCGCCCGTTTGAGTTCTTCCTTAGCATCTACATCCAAGTGATTAGTCGGCTCATCCAGCACTAAAACGTTGTTTTCACGGTTCATCAAGAGACAGAAACGCACCTTGGCCTGTTCCCCACCTGACAAGACCTGAATCTGACTTTCGATATGCTTGGTCGTCAAACCACAACGAGCAAGGGCTGCACGAACTTCTGCTTGGTTAAGTGCAGGAAAGGCATTCCATACAGCCTCAAGAGGAGTTTGGCGATTCCCACCTTCTACTTCCTGTTCAAAGTAACCAAGTTCTAGGTAGTCACCGCGTTCGACTTCTCCAGCGATTGGTGGAATAATACCCAAGAGAGACTTCAAGAGAGTTGTTTTCCCGATACCATTTGCCCCAATAATGGCAACCTTTTGATTGCGTTCAAAGGTAAGATTTAAAGGTTTGGTCAGAGGACGGTCATAACCAATCTGCAAGTCCTTGGCTTGGAAGATAAAGCGCCCAGGGGTACGAGCTGGTTTGAAATCAAAGGACGGTTTTGGCTTCTCACTTTGCAGTTCGATAATATCCATCTTGTCGAGTTTCTTTTGACGGGACATGGCCATATTACGCGTTGCAACACGCGCTTTGTTTCGAGCCACGAAATCCTTGAGGTCTGCAATCTCTTTCTGTTGACGTTCATAGGCCGCTTCTAGCTGAGATTTCTTCATAGCATAGACTTCTTGGAACTGGTAGTAGTCACCAGAATAGCGAGTCAATTGTTGATTTTCCACATGGTAGACGATATTAATCACGTCGTTGAGGAAAGGAATATCGTGCGAAATAAGAACAAAGGCATTCTCATAGTTTTGGAGATAACGCTTGAGCCAGTCAATGTGTTCAGCATCCAAGTAGTTGGTTGGCTCGTCAAGCAACAAAATATCTGGTTTTTCAAGGAGAAGTTTAGCCAAAAGGACCTTGGTTCTTTGTCCACCTGATAATGCTGTTACATCCGTATCCATGCCATAGTCCATGACACCGAGAGCACGCGCTACTTCATCAATCTTAGCATCCAAAGTATAGAAGTCACGACTCTCCAAACGGTCTTGGAGTTCGCCAACTTCTTCCATCAGCGCGTCGATATCTGCACCCTCTTCTGCCATCTCCATATAGAGGTCATTGATACGTGCTTCTGCTTTAAATAGCTCATCAAAGGCCGTACGGAGCACATCACGAACAGTTTGACCTTCCTTTAGCACAGCGTGCTGGTCCAGATAGCCAGCAGTCACATATTTGGACCACTCCACCTTCCCTTCATCTGGCAACATCTTACCAGTCACGATGCTCATAAAGGTTGATTTTCCCTCACCATTGGCACCGACTAAACCGATGTGTTCACCCTTGAGGAGACGGAAAGACACATCTTCAAAAATTGCACGGTCACCAAAACCGTGACTCAGATTTTTAACTTCTAAAATACTCATTCTAATTCCTTATCTTGTTTTTATGCAATCCTTTATAGAGGAGCCAAGCCAGATAGCCTCCCAAGGTGTTGGTCCACAAATCATCAATCTCAAAGACGCGATTAAAATCAAAGAAAAAGTCTAAGATCAGTTGCGTACACTCAATTCCCAGACTCAGTAAAAAACTGAGAAGGAGGATTTTTTTCGTTTGCTGCAAGTTTGGACAGAGATAAATCAGTTGAAAGACCAGAGGGAAAAGCAAGAAAACATTCAAGAGGTTCTGCAAAAAGATCCAAATGACTTGTCCCAAACTAGTCACTTCACCCAGATTCCACAGGGAGTTTAAGGGAGTTAAAAGAAAAACCAGGCGTCCAAAAGTTTGAATACCTGGAGTTTCCACTCCTGTAGGAAGTTGAGGCTGGGGTGTAAAACAAAAACAGACAATGCAAAGACTGTAAGTAGCCACTCCCAATCTCAAGATTAATTCTCTTTTTTTAGTCATTTTATGGCTTTACCGCTGCGACTGCCTTCTGGCGGTCACGTTTCATTGTATTGGAGCGCAATTGTCCACAAGCTGCATCAATGTCTGTACCATGTTCTTGACGAACAACACAGTTGACCCCTTTTTTCTTGAGGGTATCGTAGAAGGCCATCACGCGCTCTTTAGGACTACGGCTATATTGGTCATGTTCACTAACTGGGTTATAGGGAATCAAGTTTACATAAGACAATTTCTTGATATTTTTGAGCAATTCCGCCAGCTCCAAGGCTTGTTCAACACCGTCGTTGACTTCATTGAGCATGATGTATTCAAAGGTCACACGGCGATTGGTTGTTTCGATATAGTACTCAATAGCAGCAAAGAGTTTTTCAATCGGAAAGGCACGGTTAATTTTCATGATGCTTGAACGAAGATCATTGTTTGGTGCGTGAAGGGAAACAGCGAGATTAACCTGTACGCCTTCATTAGCAAAGTCACGAATTTTATGGGCCAAACCTGAAGTTGAAACTGTGATGTGACGAGCACCGATAGCCATCCCCTTGTCATCATTGATGGTACGGACAAAATTCAAAACATTGTTGTAGTTATCAAACGGTTCACCAATTCCCATGACAACGATATGGCTGACACGTTCGTCCTGGCCACGCTCATCAAAGTATTTCTGAACCAGCATAATCTGCGCTACAATTTCCCCGTTATTAAGGTCACGTTGCTTCTTAATCAAACCAGAGGCACAGAAGGTACAACCGATATTACAACCGACCTGAGTGGTCACACAGACTGACAAACCGTAGTGTTGACGCATCAGTACTGTCTCAATCAACATGCCATCTGGCAACTCAAAAAGATACTTAACGGTACCGTCAGCTGACTCTTGCACAATTCGTTGTTTCAAAGGATTTACGACAAACTGCTCATTGAGCTTAGCAATCAAATCCTTGGAAAGATTGGTCATTTCTTCAAATGACTGGACACGTTTACGGTAGAGCCATTCCCAGATTTGATCTGCACGGAATTTCTTTTCTCCTTGTTCTAATACCCATTCTTGCATGGTTTGACGTGTTAAACTATAAATAGACGGTTTCATCTCTTCTCCTTATTCTCTATCTATTTCTGACGAATGACAAAATGGCGCTGTCCCTTGTCCTCTTTCTGAGACTTTTGGTCCTTATGACGACGTCTATTTCGCTTATCCGCATTTGGTTTTCTCTTGTTTTGCGAAGGTTTCTTGCCTCTTCTAGGAAGGTTCTCCTCCTCTTTTTTACGCATTTTCTTGTCAAATGAAGCCCGTTTCGGTGCTTGATTTTCAAGGACAAAATAGGCACAGCCATAACTACAGTACTCTAAAAGATAGTCCTGTAACCGGCTGATCTTTTCATTTTTTTCCTCTGTTCGGTCGTCTTTATAAAAGCCACGTAGACGGAGCTGTTCATTGCTCCAGTCCCCCACGACATAATCAAACTTGGTCAACACTTCTGAAAAGCGCTGATTAAAGACTGTCACATCGAAAGCATCCTTGATATTTTCAACCAAGGTAAAAGCAATCCCTTCAGTCTCAACCTTATCCCCATTTACCTGAAATTCTGGGCCAGGAAACTTGTTATAGTTGTATAATTCAGGTGCAATTTCTTTACGCATAGTTTTCCTTTTCCACGATTACTTAACACTCTATTCTACCATATTTTCTAGCAGTTGGCACGAATATCCTGAAAATGAAAAAAGTCTGACGATTCTGTCAGACTTCTGCTTTATAACCTTAAAAAGAGAAGAACAATTCTTCCCTCCATATTTTATTATTTAGCTGCTGCGTAAAGCTCATCTACCTTGTTCCAGTTAATGACTGAGAAGAAAGCTTTGATATAGTCAGGACGCACGTTGCGGTATTTGACATAGTAAGCATGTTCCCAAACGTCCAAGCCCAAGATTGGTTTTTTACCTTCTGAGATTGGTGTGTCTTGGTTGGCTGTAGAAGTCACTTCAAGCTTCCCTTCTTTGTTGACAACCAACCATGCCCAGCCAGAACCAAAGCGAGTTGTAGCTGCTGCTGTAAAGGCTGCTTGGAACTCTTCAAATGAACCAAATGTTGCATCGATTGCTGCTGCAAGTTCTACTGAAGGAGCTGTTTTTTCAGGAGTCATCAATTCCCAGAAAAGAGCGTGGTTCAAGTGTCCACCACCATTGTTGATAAGCGCCTGACGGATATCAGCTGGGATAGAGTCTACATCAGCAAGCAAGGCTTCAAGGTCTTCACCGATTTCAGGGTGTTTTTCAAGAGCAGTATTCGCATTGTTGACGTAGGTTTGATGGTGCTTGTCATGGTGCAAGTGCATTGTTTCTGCATCGATATATGGTTCCAAGGCGTCATATGCGTATGGAAGGTCTGGTAAGATAATAGCCATCTGTAATACCTCTTTTTCTTTCTATATGAAGATGATAACGCAATCATCCTCTTTTTTCAAGTTTTTTGCTCATTACGCTTGGCTAGATATCTGTAACAGCGCTCTCTCAAAAAGGTAGCCTTTTTCATAGACCCCTGTCTTAATCTGGTAGTCTGTTTCAATCAAATAAGAAATCGCTCGCTTGAGAAAAGCCAAGGAAATCCCTCTCGAATCTCTGAATGCGAACTTGATTTGATAAGGATTAGGATTGCGTCCCAAGTAAGTTCCCAGACTGCTTGCAATCTGTGATTCCGTCTGACCAGTCTCTGATAAAATTTTCACCTGGGTAAAAGTTCGAAACTGTCCTAACATGACCGCTATGAGCTTGATTTCGTCCTCCCCTTGCAAGGTCAAATCTCTAACCAAGTCACGGGCCTGATCAATCTTTTTATCTAAAATAAGCTGAGTCAAATCAAAAATGTTGTCCTGCAGGGTCTTGGGAATAGCCTCGACAATATCCTTCTCCTCAATCACTCCGTCGGACTTATAAGACTGCAAAAAAAGGAGATTTTTCTGGATTTCACTAAATTGAAAACCAGACTTGATGAGTAGATTTTCAAAGGATTGCCCCACAAACTGCAAACCTTGTTTTTGGCTCCATTTTTGGAAATACTGGCGGAGTTCTTGTTCCTTGGGTTCAATAGCATCAAAGACAGTCGCATCTCGTTTGAGCAATTTGACCAGCCGTCTTTTACTATCTAGCTTTCCTTCCGCAAATATCAATAACTTGGTTGTTGGCGAAGGGTTATCAAGGTATGCCTCAAATGACTTGAGCTCATCATCTGTTAAAAAACGTTTCTTGGTTGTTGTGATATCGACAAAATGGTCTAATATCACGATTTTCTCATCCGCAAAGAAGGGAAGGCTGACCAACTCCAGTTCCACATCCTTGTAGACCACTTCTTTCATATCAAAGTATGCAAAGTTGAGATCAGCTGGATCATAACCAATCTGCTTCAGCACTTGACTCTTCATCACTTCAAACTGGCCCAGGTCTGTCCCTGTAAATAAGTTCAAGCTAGATAGACTTGATAAAGTCAACTTCTGACTGTCTTCAATGGCAAGCATCTTCTCTCCTTTCTTCTGATTTTTTTCTAACTTTAATCAATATAGCGCAATTTCCCACGGAAATCTTCTAGGCTCTCGTACCCTTTTTCCACCATGATTGCTTTGAGTTCCTTGGTAATGCGCTCAAAAGCACCGACGCCTTCCTTGTGAAGGGTAGTTCCTACTTGCACCATGCTAGCACCACAGAGGATATGTTCAAAGGCATCACGACCCGTTAGAACGCCACCCGTTCCGATGATTTGGATTTGCGGATTGAGACGTTGGTAGAAGGCATGGACATTCGCTAGAGCGGTTGGCTTGATATACTCTCCACCAATGCCACCGAAACCATTTTTAGGACGAATGACAACCGATTCATCTTCTATATAAAGACCGTTTCCGATAGAGTTCACACAGTTGACAAACTTGAGCGGATATTTGTTGAAAATAGCTGCCGCTTGATCAAAGTGAACAATATCAAAATATGGTGGCAATTTGATCCCAAGAGGTTTTGTAAAGTAGGCAAATACCTCTGACAAAATCCGGTCTGTTGTCTCAAAATCATAGGCAATTTGAGGTTTTCCTGGAACATTTGGACAAGAGAGATTGAGCTCTGTCAGTCCTTTGAATTCACTCTCTTGAACTTTTTTCAAGATGGCATGTGTTTCTTCTGGAGACATGCCAACTAAAGATAGAAAGAAAGTTCGGTTTGGCTCTTTTTCCTGCAAGTCCAAAAGATAGTCCAGATAATAGTCTAAGCCATTATTTGGTAAGCCCATGGAGTTGATAGAACCAAGTGGAACATCCTGGTAGCGTGGCTCAGGATTGCCCTGACGAAAGTCCAAGGTCGCTGTCTTCGTGACAAAAGTACCCGCCGCTGAGTTTTTGACCCCTTCAAGCTCTTCTATCGTCATACAAGCAACACCCGCCGCATTCATCAAGCAATTGTCAAACTCAAAGCCAGCTATTTGTGTTTTCGTTGATACCATGATTCTGATCCTCCAGATTCCTTTTATTTCTAATATTATACCATACTTTAAGATTTTCTCTTTGAGAAACTAATTTCTATATAAAATGTTTGGTTTTGTAAATTGAAAGAATTTTTAGAAAATTTCTGTTTTTTTCTTTACACTCAAAAAAAATTCTGCTATAATGGCTCATGTAATAAAATATAACAACAAAAGGAGAACGATATGACATCTGCTAAAGACTATATCCAAAGCGTGTTTGCAACTGTGAAAGCTCGTAATGGGCATGAGGCTGAATTTCTCCAGGCGGTTGAAGAATTCTTCAGCACTTTGGAACCTGTATTTGAAAAACATCCCGAGTATATCGAAGAAAACATCTTGGCACGTATCACTGAGCCTGAGCGCGTAATTTCTTTCCGAGTTCCTTGGGTTGACCGTGATGGAAAAGTCCAAGTGAACCGTGGTTACCGTGTTCAATTCAACTCAGCTGTTGGACCATATAAAGGTGGACTTCGTTTCCACCCAACTGTAAACCAAGGGATTTTGAAATTCCTCGGCTTCGAACAAATCTTTAAAAACGTTTTGACTGGACTTCCAATAGGTGGAGGTAAAGGTGGATCAGACTTCGATCCTAAAGGGAAGACTGATGCTGAAGTGATGCGCTTCTGCCAAAGCTTTATGACAGAATTACAAAAATACATCGGACCATCTCTTGACGTACCTGCTGGTGATATCGGTGTTGGTGGACGTGAAATTGGTTACCTTTACGGACAGTACAAACGTCTTAACCAATTTGATGCGGGTGTCTTGACTGGTAAACCTCTTGGATTTGGTGGTAGCTTGATTCGTCCAGAAGCAACTGGTTATGGTTTGGTTTACTACACTGAAGAAATGCTCAAAGCTAATGGTAACAGTTTTGCTGGTAAGAAAGTGGTAATTTCAGGTTCTGGTAACGTGGCTCAATACGCTCTTCAAAAAGCGACTGAACTTGGTGCAACTGTTATCTCTGTATCTGACTCAAATGGTTATGTCATCGATGAAAATGGTATCGACTTCGATCTTCTAGCAGATGTGAAGAATAACCGTCGTGCACGTTTGACTGAGTACGCTGCTGAAAAAGCCACTGCTACTTACCATGAAGGTTCTGTATGGACTTACGCTGGTAACTACGACATCGCTCTTCCATGTGCGACTCAAAACGAAATCAATGGTGACGCAGCTAAACGTTTGGTTGCTCAAGGCGTTATCTGTGTATCTGAAGGTGCTAACATGCCTAGTGACCTTGATGCGATTAAAGTCTACAAAGAAAACGGAATCCTTTACGGACCTGCCAAAGCTGCTAACGCTGGTGGTGTAGCTGTATCAGCGCTTGAAATGAGCCAAAACAGCCTTCGCCTCTCATGGACACGTGAAGAAGTTGATGGACGCCTCAAAGACATCATGACCAACATCTTCAACACAGCTAAAACAACTTCTGAAACATACGGTCTTGGTACTGACTACCTTGCAGGAGCAAATATCGCTGCCTTCGAAAACGTAGCAAACGCTATGATTGCACAAGGTATTGTTTAAAATTCATTTGCTCAATCCTCAATCGTTATGATTGGGGATTTTTATGTTGGCTTCAAAAAAGCTCACCATTTAAAATAGTAAACTTAAAATCAAGATTTATTTTACCTCTACTAAGGCAAAAGACAGGCATTCAACTATTTCATTTACTGCTTCATCTATGTCTAGGTCCTCATTATCATTCAACATCATTGGAAGAGCATAAGAAAGACTCAAAGCTAGAATATAACGAACGATTCTTTCATTTGACCAATCTCGGATAACACCATTTTCTTTAAACTGATTCAGAACTGGACTAATTGGCTTAATGATAGAGCGAACAATAACATTCCCTAACTGGTCAGAAATAGTTTTATCAATAAAAGAACGACTCAAGAGAATTTTAACTTGCATTTGATTCTCCTGAATGAAAACTAGTCTATCTCGAACAATACTTCTTAAAAATAGTGGAAAAGACTCTTGGTTTGCTGTAAATTTCTTCTCAGAAAAATCAGCAATTACATCTGGAATAACCTGTTCGAGAAAAGTTGACAGAATAGCCTCTAAGATGCCTTCCTTGGTCTTAAAGTAACTAAAAACGGTCCCTTCTGAAACTCCAGCCTCCTTAGCAATAAGGCTGGCTGTTGTATTTTCAAAGCCAATTTCTGAAAATAGCTTTAGACTTGATAATAATACTTGACGTTGTTTTAAACTCAAGTTGCTATTTTCTAATGTCTGAGCATACTTTTGTTCTAAACTATCCATTGCTGACACCTATCTGCTACTCTCTTACTTTTACAACCTTCTTACCTCGAGTGTGTCCCGACTTCAGACTACGATATGCCTCTCTAACAGACTTTAGAGAAAAATCATAAACCTGATCAATATTCAGCCGAACCTTCCCATCTGAGACCATTTCCGCTAGAACTCTAAAATCATCATATGTGGAATGTCTCGGACCCGTGAACTGAGCTCCTCTTATAATAACATATGGTGAAGGTACTAGCGTTCCAATAGCCGTGCCCTTCAATCCCAAACTGAAAGCCAATTTAACATAATCACTTCCATAGCAATCCAAGAATTTTGTAATTGGCTTTGCACTTGCTGATAGAAGAGCATTCTGGATGTTCTCTTCGTAGGCTACCGGTATAGCACCTAAAGACTTCAGATAATCTGAATTCTTCTTATTTGCAATTCCGATAACTGTTGCACCCTTAGCAACTGCATACTGTACTGCAATACTTCCAATACCACCTGCCGCTGCTGAAATCACTACAATATCTTTAGAGTTTAGCTCAATCTTTCTAAAAGCACCTCCCACTGTTAGAGAGGCTACACCCATAGTAGCTGCATGGTTCATATCAATCATATCTGGTTTCGATACGATTTCCGATTCATTGACACAAATTTCTGTTGCCAAAGCTCCCCTCTTGGTTCCCAATCCAGGGTCACTGATCATTGTTCCAAAAACCTTATCCCCTACTGCAAATCTATTTACTCTTTCACCAATTTCTATGATAACTCCAGCAAAATCCCGACCAACACCTCTTGGAAAAAGAGATGATTTTGACTCAAACCAACGACTTGGCTTCCTTAGTTTTGTCATAAAAGATAGAAATCGGAGTGGCTTTGCACCTTCAAAAGTCTTATAATCAATAGGATTTAAACCAACAGCATGAACTTCTATCCTAACTTGATTCACTTTCAAAGCGTCAGATTTAATGTTCACTAAATCTAACACTTCTTCATCACCGAAACGACTATATTGTATTGCTTGAACAACCATTGTATGAACTCCTTTACACATCTACAAAATTGAGTGAGCACTCAATCATTTTTCTTGATTATACACTTATTCTTCATAGATTTCAACTATACTGTTTCCAAAACTTCTAACTAAGTGAGCTGTTCATGATAAAAATAGATCTATTTTTATCATGAAAGATTATCAAACTATAACTCAAAGAAATCCGACTGCTTATAAAAGCAGCCGGATTTTTATATATCTAACTTTTCAAAAAATTTGCCTGTTGACTGCTTTTCTTTTAGCTTCTCAAGCAGCTCATTTTCCAGAAAAGGACTTAGTTCGTCAAAATCTTGACAAACCTTAAAGACAATCTCTCTGTCCAACTGACCATAAACTAATTCGTAATAGTCCTTATGATGTTGCCAATTCTGGTCATAATTGATATCTGTTCGTTGATAGTAAACAATATTTTGCTTCGGTGTCAGGTAAATCTTCTGCGTCAGAATGCTTTTCTGATCTTTGGACAATTTACTGCGACTAAAAATCTTAACACCTTGAAAAATCTTGCACTCATGGATACCTTGATTTGTGACTTTTAATTCAACTCTTTTATAGTGCATATAGCCACCTCCAAAAACTACTTTCATTATATCAAGTTTTGGCAGATTTGCAAGCAAAAGTGTCATTTCCAAAAGTCTTTTGTCGCTGCTAAAATCTCTTCTGTCGGTGTTACTGTAGCCTCAATAATGCTCTTACCAGTCTTTTTCAGATAAGCTTGTATCAGATGATAGCCATAGGCATAGCCTGCAGCATAGGGCATACCGACTGGTATCTGACCCTGTATCTCAGCTATTTCATCACCGTAAAGATAAGGAGCCATTTCCGCCATCCCTGTTAGCTGAAGCCGACTTGAGATGATGGGCTTAATCTCTTCTAACTGCTCTGGACTGATTGAAGTAACCCAAGGCCCAATGAGATCTTTGCCATAGAGCTCAGCTGCAAAAGACTCTGCCAAGCCTTCACTGACTACCCAGTCTGCTAATGTCGTCTGCTGGTTCCATTTGATAAATTGGAAGCGGACATTATGATTGCACTCGTGGGCCAGTGCCGCTTGCACACGTGGCAAAGTATAGTCATTCGGTAGCAGACTAAGCATGAGGTAACCTGGAATTCCACCATCTCCGCTATAACCCTTATTGAGCTGTAACATGGCCTTTTCAGGGTTGCCCAATAAAATAGTAAAATGGTAATCCTCAACCTCTAAATCATAGCCAGCTTGCTTAAAAAGACCGATACTCCTCTTGATTGTTTCCTGGCAGTCCTGCCAGAGTTGATCAGAGCTCAGAGCGTCGATAGCTGGTCTATCCTTTTCTGAGAGAGTTGCGGGCAACTGATTCATAAAGCCAAGCAGGAACAAGGCATCAAATCCTCCAGGATACTTCGCTTTCAGAGGAATGTGTTGCGTTTGATATTTTGTTGCAAAAGGTGCTAATATTTTGGCTCGAAAACAACCTTCTCTCTTTTCTAAGGGTAGCTCTAACATCTCTTGATAAACTTTATCTGAACGAATCATATTGATTTTCATAGTAATCTCCTTTCTTATCTACTATTAGTATAATCCCTTACCCAAGGTCAGGGTCAAGACTAAATTTAAATATCTTTTAAAATTTTATTGAAATTACCTCAAACCGTTCGAGAATTACCTTCAATAAAGTGCTTTAATACTGAGATTATAATATCCGGAGTATAAACAAATTAAAAACTTACTTTTCTACTGTTAATAGGAATGATGATACTAGAAAGAAAATAAATCCTGAAGAGTAAAAACTTGGATCATTTTTTATGGAAAGCCTATTATTCAAAAGTTGTTTGTCTCCTAGATAAACTATATAATAGTTTGCCCCTTTTTTGCCCCCTCGCGAACAAAAAGAAAAACCGCTACTCCTAAGAATAGCGGTTTAATCATATTTTTAAGCTACTAAAGTAGTTGCTCTATTATTTAAGAGTAACTGAAGCTCCAGCTTCTTCCAATTTAGCTTTGATTTCTTCAGCTTCTGCAGTTGGAACGCCTTCTTTAACGAGAGCTGGTGCACCATCAACAAGTTCTTTAGCTTCTTTAAGTCCAAGACCAGTGATTTCACGTACAGCTTTGATAACGCCAACTTTTTTGTCACCAGCAGCTGTCAATTCAACGTCAAATGAATCTTTAGCAGCACCAGCGTCAGCAGCACCAGCTGCAGCTACAGCTACAGGAGCAGCTGCAGTTACACCAAATTCTTCTTCGATAGCTTTTACAAGGTCGTTCAATTCAAGGATTGAAGCTTCTTTAATTTCAGCAATAATGTTTTCAATGTTCAATGCCATTGTTATTTCCTCCAAATAAGTTTTTAATTATATAATAGTTTTTTTCGTAGCTATGCTACGCTGCGTAGCTTAAGATTAAGCTGCGTCTTCTTTGTTGTCTGCAACCGCTTTGACTGCAAGAGCAACGTTGCGCACTGGCGCTTGAAGTACAGAAAGGAGCATAGAAAGAAGTCCTTCGCGGTTTGGAAGAGTTGCAAGAGCAACGATTTCTTCTTTAGATGCGACAGCGCCTTCGATTGCACCACCTTTGATTTCAAGTGCGTCAGCGTTTTTAGCAAAGTCGTTCAAGATTTTCGCTGGTGCGATAACATCTTCGTTAGAAAACGCTACTGCAGATGGTCCAACAAAAACAGATGCAAGGTCTTCAAGACCAGCTTTTTCAGCTGCACGACGCAAGATTGAGTTTTTAATGACTTTATACTCAACTTCGCTTCCACGAAGCTCACGACGAAGAACTGTATCTTGATCAACTGTCAAACCACGAGCGTCTACAACGACAATAGATGCAGCAGCTTTCATTTTTTCAGCTACTACGTCAACTAGTTCCGCTTTTTTAGCAATAATTGCTTCACTCATTAGTGTGTTCACCTCCGTAATTATTTTGCTTGGGGAATTTTTTCAAAAGAAAAACGCGCCCAAACCTAGACACGAAAGTACAATACGCTTCTTTTTACATGATACGTTTTGTCCTCGGTAGGATCTTTATGAGTCGAGCTCCCCTACTGTCTTAGGCAGTTTTTTTCAAACCGTATATAAGTATAGCATAGACAAAAAAAGAATGCAAGATTTTTGCAAACTTTTTTGAAATTTTTTTAAATCTCTACCGTCAAAACTTTGCCTTGCTTGACAACTTGTTCTCCTGCAATATAGACATCGTCAACATCACTGGATTTGACTGCGTATACGAGGTGAGAGAGCATATTTTCCTGAGGTTGGAGATGGATTTTTCCTTGAGGTTGGATGACGAGAAAATCTGCTTGCTTGCCAACTTCCAGACTTCCTATCTGTTCTTCCATTCCAAGAACCTTAGCACCTTCTATCGTCAGAGCTTTGAGGGCTGTCTCGATGGGAAATTGGCTGGCATCTCCACTTTTCATCTTTTGAAGAAGGGCTGCAGTCCGTCCCTCCTCAAACATATCTAGATTGTTATTGGAAGCAACCGAGTCAGTCGCAATTCCGACTGCTACTCCTGCTTTTTGCAGTTGGATGATTGGAGCAATCCCTGAGGCCAGTTTGAGATTGCTGATAGGGTTGTGGGCAATAGCCACTTGAGAGGATGCCAAGCGCTTAATTTCTCGATCGTTTAGTTCGACCCCATGAGCAAAGACAGACGGATGATCTAAGTAACCTAGTTCTTCTAGAAAGGCAAGGGGACGTTTGCCATAGCGTTTGAGGATAATTCCTGATTCCTCCTTGGTCTCCGCCACATGGATATGGATAGGAATGTCCAGCTCTTTTGCCATATCTAAGCTCGCTTCCAGCAAGTCTCTACTACAGCTATACGGAGAATGTGGAGCTACCATAACCTTGAAATTTGGATTTTCATATCCTAAAATTTCCTCTATAATAGTTCGTGTTCTGCTTATGGTCTCAGCAGTTGTTTCTGTCTCTGAAGAAAAGAGGGTCGGTGAGAAATAACAACGCATCTTTGAAGCCTTGACTGCCTGATAAATTTGCTGGATATCCACACCATTGGGATTATACATATCGTTGAAGCTTGTTGTCCCTGACTGGAGCATTTCTGTCAGAGCTTCTTTGACCGCCTTGGTAGTCATGTCGGGAGTAAAACCTGCTTCTGCTGGCCAGATATAGTCATTGAGCCATTCATGGAGATTGCTGTCATCCCGGATTCCTCGCAAGCCCGTCATAGCAGAGTGGGTATGGCAATTGACCAATCCCGGCATGATCCAGGCTCCCTGATAGTCTATAATCTGCTCAGCTTTCTCTAAAATCTCTGGCTCCTCTTGGCCGACATAGACGATTTGAGAGTCCTTAACGGCTAAGATACCATCCAAATAAACATGGAAATCTTGGTCACAAGTCACGGTATTTACATGCTGATAGACTTTCATTGTTTTCTCCTTCTAAGACCCTGATTTTTTCTAGCTATTGTAACAAAAAAGTCACCCGAAGGCAACTTTTAGTGTCATTAAGACTTTAAATGGACAGGGATGGCTTATTCAGAGCTAAAAGCCGCAGCCTTTTGCATTTGGTAATACTTGCCCTTTCTAGCCATGAGATCCTGATGGTTACCATGCTCCACGATGTCACCATCCACCAAGACTAGAATCAGATCCGCATCCTGAATAGTAGACAAGCGGTGGGCAATGATAAAACTTGTTCGTCCCTTCATGAGTTTGGCAAAGGCATCCTGTACCAGCACCTCTGTCCGCGTATCGATGGAGGAAGTCGCCTCGTCTAAGATAAGAATCTTTGGAATGGCTAGAAAGACACGGGCAATAGTCAAGAGCTGAGCCTGACCGACAGAGAGAGATTCACCCGCATTTTCCAGTTTGGTATCATAGCCCTTCGGCAGTTGTTGGATAAAGAAGTCTGCATTGGCTGCTTTGGCAGCAGCAATCACCTGCTCCCGACTGGCTTCAGGATTGCCAAAGGCAATATTGTCATGAATGGTCCCTTGCTTGAGCCAAATTTCCTGTAGCACCATGCCAATTTGTTGTCTCAATGATGCTCGGGTATAATCATAAATGGAACGACCATCTAGCAAGACATCTCCCGATTTAATGGGATAAAAACGCATGAGGAGATTGATGAGGGTTGATTTGCCAGCACCTGTCGGACCAACGATGGCCACCTTGCTACCAGCAGGAATGTCAATGGATAAATCCTTAATCAAAACCTTCTCAGGATGATAGCCAAAAGAGACATGTTTAAAGGAAATAGCCCCCTTCACTTGGTCGCTGGTCAATACTTCCTTACCTGTTTCAACCACCTCAGGGCTCTCTAAGACAGCATAGACACGCTCTGCGCAAGCGAGAGCACTTTGCAATTCGGCTAGAACAGAAGAAATATCGTTAAAGGGCTTAGTGTACTGCTGAACATAGTTCAAAAAAGTCACTAAACGCCCAATGGTCAAGGTTGAACCCATCATGATACGATAGGCTCCCACTCCAGCAAGAAGGGCATAGATGAGTGCATTAACAAAGCGAGTTGAAGGATTAACCGTTGATGAATAAAAGATGGCTGACTGAGAATAGTCTGCGTAGTTATCATTAGCCTCATGCAATCTTTGGATAAACTCTCCTTGAGAATTAAAGGACTGGATAATAGTCTGTTGGCTAAGCGATTCTTCAATCAACTGGGTCTGAATCCCTCTTGTCTCCGTTTGCTTTTGGAAGAGATGATAGGATCTCTTGGCAATAAAGCGTGAAATCACCATGGATAGGGGCGTCAACAGCAAGACCAAGAGGGTCATGAGGAGATGAATTTGGAGCATGGCTAGAATACTAACCAAAATCATCAAGACACCAATGAAAAATTGGTTAAAAATCATGGTCAAGCCAGCTGCCAACTGTTCGATATCCGTGGTTACACGACTAACCATCTCCCCACTACCTTGTCTATCTACAAAGGCATTCGGTAAACGATGGAGTTTATGGATGATTCGCTCTCGCAAGTCTTTGGTATAAGAAAAGATTAGGCGATTATAGAGGAGAGGATTGGCCCATTGAACCAGAGTATTTCCTATGACCACCAATATCATCTGAATGAAAATCTGCCAAAAAACTAGCGAAGAATCAGCTACTAGGACCTGGTCAATAACCTGCCCAATCAAGATAGGTAGGTAGATTGATAAAGCAACTTGGGCAATAGTTCCTAGGAAGGCTAGGAAAAGGAGGAAAGGGTGACTTGCAAGGTCTTTAGCCAAACGTGTGAGCGTCTGGTTTGCAGTTTGTCGTTTCATGCTAGTCCTCCTTTCCATGTTGGGAAGCATTGATTTCACGATAGACTTGACTGGACTTTATCAAGTCCTCGTGCTTGCCGATAGCTAGGAGCTCGCCTTTTTCCAAGAGGAGAATCTGGTCAGCCATCTGTAAAGTCGAAGTTCGTTGAGAGATCAAGATTAAACTTGTATTTGGCAGATTTTCTCGGATAGCTTTCAAGAGCTTAGACTCGGTAATGGTGTCGAGGGCCGAGGTTGCATCATCTAGGATGAGAAAAGGTGCTCGGCGCAAGACTGCTCGGGCGATAGACAACCTTTGTTTTTGCCCGCCTGAGAAATTTCGACCTCCTGCCCCAACTAGGGCGTCTAAGAATCCTTCCTTTTCACTGACAAAATCCTTTGCTTGCGCAATCTCCAAGGCCTGCCAGAGTTCTTGGTCAGATACTTCTCGATTGAAACCTAGAGTCAAGTTGGAACGAATAGTTCCTTTAAAAAGTTCGACTTTTTGAGGCACATAGGCAATCCAAGACCGCCACTGTTCCAAATTAAGAGGACTACGTCCATCTCGATAAAGGTCAATGCTTCCCTTATCTGCTGGATAAAGTCCAAGTAAGACTTGCACCAAGCTTGACTTACCAGAACCTGTTCCTCCAATGATACCAAGGATTTGTCCTTGAGTCATATCAAAGGAAATGTCTCTCAGAGAAGGCTGGGCCGCATCAGGATAGGTAAAGGTCAATTCTTGGACTTGTAAAACCTGATTACTGGTAGCTTGCTTTTGTTCTAACTCTGAATAGATGTCTTCTGGAACCTCAGCAAAGACTTCCTCGATTCGCTTAGCTGAGATATAGGACTGGTTGAGAGAATTGATCAGCATAGCTAGTTTGACCAATTCCACCAAAATCTGTAAGAGGTAGTTGATAAGGGCAATGAGAGTACCTTGACTGAGTAAACCTCCTTGAATTGAAATATAGCCCTGCCAGATGATGACGAGGAGGGTCCCATTAACAATCAGATAGGTCAGAGGTGTTAACAAACTAGACCAGAAACCCGTCTTTTCTTGCAATCTAGCATAAATTTGGTTAAGGGTTTGAAAAATCTGTAACTCTCGTTTTTCTTGCCCAAAAGCACGAATCACCCGCATCCCTTGTAATTGCTGGCGCGTTTCCTGAACCAGTTGGTCCGTTTTCTTTCTGAGACCACTGTAGAGAGGATTGACCAGACGAGAGAGCCCAACAATAACGATTGTCAAAAAACCAACCATGACCAAAAACCAGAAAGTCAGCTCAGCTGAGATGCGATAGGCCATAAAGATTGCCCCAAAAACGATAATAGGCGCTCTCAAAAAGAGACGCAGAAACTGATTAATACCAGTCTGAATCTGGTAGGTATCCGAGGTCAAGCGAGTGACCAAGCTAGAAGTTGTCAAACGGTCTCTGCTTTCCTTTGGTAAAGAAAGAATATGACGATAGAGGTCGTTAGTCAATTCCTTGGCAAAACCTACCGCTGCCTTTGCTGAATAAAATTGAGCAATCAAGGCTACTAAAACGCCAATCACTGCAAAGATAAGGAGTAGGCCAATCTGCATCCAAAGGTGTCCTTGATCTCTCTGAGGCAAGGATTGGTCAACAATCCCAGCAATCACCATGGGAACCAAGAGTTCAAAAACAGCTTCTAGCAGCTTGAACAGGGGTGCTAGAATCGACTCTTTGATGTAGGGTTTGAAGTAAGATAGTAAGTGTTTCATAAATCCCTTCTATTCTTATTCTGGAAATGAAGAAAGTGGGAAGCCCCACCCTCTCAGTTTTATTTGTTTAAGTAAGGTAATAGATAGCCATATCCTGCTTTTTCCATCTCATCCTTGGCTACAAAGCGCAAGGATGCAGAATTGATACAGTAACGGAGGCCACCTAATTCCTGAGGACCATCTGTGAAAACATGACCCAAGTGAGCATTTCCTGACCGAGAACGAACCTCGATTCGCTCCATCCCATGGCTCAAGTCCTTGTAGTAATGAATCAATTCCTTGGAAATCGGACGACTAAAACTTGGCCAACCACATCCTGAAGCAAACTTATCCTTGGCGAAAAAGAGAGGCTCACTCGTCGTGATGTCTACATAAATCCCTTCTTCAAAGGTTTGGTTATAGGCATTGCTAAAGGGAGCCTCTGTTGCAGCTTCTTGGGTGACACGGAAGGACTCTTCCGACAAACTTTCCCTTAACACTTCTTGACTAGGCTTTTCATAATTTGAGGCGTCAATCAATGGCTTCTCAGCATCTGTCACATCGATATGACAGTAACCGGAAGGATTTTTCTTGAGATAGTCTTGATGATAGTCTTCAGCCAGAATATAGTGGCGAAGTTTCTCCACTTCTACTGCAATCTTTCGACCCAACATACGCTCCTGCTCCCGCACCACTGTATAGATAGCTGGCAGATCTACTTCATCTTGGTAATAAATACCAGTACGATATTGGCGACCACGGTCATTCCCCTGCTGGTTGATAGATAAGGGATCGATGACACGGAAATAATAGAGCAAAATTTCTCGAAGTGACACTGTTTTCTCATCGTAAATCACTTGAACAGTTTCTGCATGGTCTGTTTCCTTGAGTAACTGGTAATTGGTCGTTTCAACTTGGCCATTAGCGTAGCCGACACTGGTAGCTAGCACTCCAGAAATGCGGGAAAAATATTCCTCTAGGCCCCAAAAACAACCACCCGCTAGATAAATTTCTGCCATCTTTATTTCTCCTTTATCAAGTTTTTAACTAATACTCTTCGAAAATCTCTTCAAACCACGTCAGCTTACATCTGCAACCTCAAAACAGTATTTTGAGCTGACTTCGTCAGTTCTATCCACAACCTCAAAACACTGTTTTGAGCAACCTGCGGCTAGCTTCCTAGTTTGCTCTTTGATTTTCATTGAGTATAAACTTCTTTTCAAAAAAAGGATAGGAAGCCCTCTGGTCGAGAGTTTCCCCATCCTGTCTTCTATTCTTTATTTTGCTTCGACACGGACACCTTGGGTATCAACTTTTAGGTCATGCAATTTCCCTTTGAAAGGTTGCTTTTGCAATTCTGCCTTGATCGTTGGCATCTTGTCATGAGAAGCTAAGACCATAACTGTCGGCCCGGCACCAGAGAGGTAGGTCGCATAGGCACCATTCTCTTTAGATACTTGCTTAATCGTCGCAAATTCACGGACCAGACTTTGACGATAACGCTCATGGAAGAGGTCCCCTTCGATTGCTTGTCCAGCTGTCACCATATCTCCTGCCAACAAGGCCGCAACAGCCACATTGGCAATCGAACTAGCTGCAACAGCTTCCTTGTAGGATAACTTTTTAGGCAAAACACCACGGCTGTCTCGAGTACGCAATTCATAGTTGGGAATATAAGCTAGAAAATCACACTCGGGGAAGTCTGCCACGATCACTGAAACGTGCCCTTCAACAGAACTCGCAACAACGAGATTTCCATAGATAGCCGGAGCCACATTGTCAGGATGCCCTTCAATCTTGGTCGCCAGTTGCAATTTATCGTGGTTAGATAAGTTGAGATTGCCCAGCTGGTTGGCCAGTTCAATCCCAGCAACGATAACAGAGCTAGAAGAACCCAAACCACGCGCCAAGGGAACATCACTGGTCATTTTCAAGCGTCTTGGTTTCAAGTCAGGTGCAATTTGCAAGGCAATCTTGAGCAAGAGATTACGCTCGTCATGGGGAATCCATTTGCCAATCTGGTGTTCAATCAACCACTCATCCCGTTCTTCACAAACCTCAATTTGAAGATACTTGGTTACAGCTACACCGACCGAATCAAAACCTGGCCCGATATTGGCACTGGTTGCAGGTACAATAATCTTCATCTTATTCTCCTAGCACCTTGAAGGTATTCAAGAGGTCAAACTCTGATACCTTGGTCAAGTCAGCTGAAACCTTTTCAAGCTGCGCTTTATTGATCTTATGTGTAATGATGACCACACGCGCTTTGTCACCCTTTTTGCCATCTTGGAGGATTTGCTTGAAGGAAATATCTTGAGCATTAAAGATTTCAGCAAGTTTCAAGACCTGACCTTTTGAGTCTGGAGCCAAGATTGAGAAGTAATAATTGGCTTTGACATCCTCAGGATTAGCCAAGACCAGTTCACGGCTATATTCGTTGAAGTCTTTACCAATGGTACCATCATTTAAGCGACGAACGATACGGACAATATCTGCTACAACACTTGTTGCAGTTGGTTTTTGACCAGCACCTGGTCCGTAGTACATAGATTCACCGATACCGATAGACTCTACAAAGACGGCGTTCATGACACCATTCACACTAGCAAGTGGGTGTGCTTTAGGTAGGAAGGTTGGGGTAACTTCTGCGGCAATACCTGAAGGAGTTTCTTCGATAGAACCAACCAATTTCACAACATAGCCAAGCTCTTGAGCCATAGCTACATCTTCTGGTGTGATGTTGCGGATTCCCTTGTGGGCTACATCGGCAAAGGCAACCTTCATCCCAAAGGCAAATTGACTTAAAATGACCATCTTGTAGGCTGCATCAATCCCATCAACGTCATTTGTAGGATCACTTTCAGCAAATCCAAGTCTTTGAGCTTCAGCCAGAGCATCTTCATAAGACCAGCCTTCTTCGACCATCTTGGTCATCATAAAGTTAGAAGTTCCGTTAACGACACCAAGAACGCGCGTGATTTTATCAGAAGCCAATGAATTTGCTAAGGTACGAAGAATTGGAATCCCACCAGCTACTGCTGCTTCGTAGTAAAGTGCTACATTATGATCTTTAGCGATTTCTAGCAATTCTGCGCCATGGACAGCCAAAAGATCCTTATTAGCAGTAACAACGTGTTTCCCAGCTTCCAAGGCACGAGTGATAAAGGTCTTAGCAGGCTCGATACGTCCCATCAATTCTACTACAATCGTAATGTCTTGATCTGATAAAATATCATCTACATTGGTTACAAAGTTAAAGTCATTCCCTGCAGCAAGCAAGCGATTCTTTTCATCTTCATCCTTGACCAATACCTTAGCCACTTCAATCTCTGAATGAGCTGACTGAACGATTTTTTCTCCATTTTCCTTTAGGAGGAATGGCACACCACTTGCAACGGTACCAAATCCAAGTAAAGCAATTTTAACTGTCATGTTTGTCTCCTAGAAATTTTCTGATATAGCCATTATAACAGAATTTTGTGAAAATTCCTATTATAGTAAATCACTATCTCAGTCTAGTAAAGAAAAAACGAATCCCATGATTCGTCTTTCTTAATAAATGAAAATTGATTTTAAAAATTATGAACGAATCTTTTGCAGATTAAGAACTGCATCGTGATTGATCAAGATTTGCCCATACTCTTGCAAAACTGAACGACTGATATCACTGTCGTCAGCAAATTCACGCATACGAGCCAAGAGCCAGGCTGGATATGGACTAGGATGATTCTCCACATCAACTAAGATTGTCAAATAGTAGTACCCATTCATCTTATAGAGTTCAGATGTTTCCATCTGGTAGTTAACCGTCTTTGCAAAAGCAACTAAGTCAGCAAGGCTTGAAAAGCGCAGGATATAGTAGATATAAGGTTCTTTCTTATTCTCCGTCTCCTTGTCTGCCTGCTCTTGCTCTTCTTCCTTTGCTTCGACCTGCTCTAGAGATTGGATGGCCTCAATATCATCCTTGGTCTTTTCTGCAATGCTCTTTTCCAAGGTTTTGAGAAATTCATCCGGCGACATTTGGGCTAATTCTTCCATGTCGGGTAGATCTGCCAAATCTTCAAAATCCAGATTCTGGTCAATCTTGGACTTGGTCACAAAAACATCGACCTTATCTGGTTTTGGCGTCACACGGAAACTCAGCATGCCACTATCCAAGAAATTGTCGGGCATCTCTAATTCATCTAAAATAGCATAGAAAAACTCTTCTGTTTTTTCCTGAGGAACGAGAAAGTCTGCAATCTCCATTCCCCGATCCATCAAATCATCTAAAGTCATCGTGATTTTCAGTGTTGTATCACTAATTTGTTTCATCTTCATATCTAGTAACCTCATACTTTCAGTCTATCTATTATACTAGATTTTTACGATTTTATCAAAAGAATGAAGCGAGAATATGATATAATACTAGATATGATTTTAGATTTAAGAAAGAAAGTTCAATGAAAAATATAAAAGTAAATGCCTTGGCCAGCTTGCTGGTCAATGTTCTCAATATCGTTTTTCCACTGATAACCAACCCTTATCTGACGCGGATTCTCAGCAAATCCAACTACGGTTATTTCAATACGGCCAATACCTGGGCTAGCTTTGTTATTCCACTAGCTGCCTTTGGGATATACAACTACGGGATTCGAGCTATCAGTAAGGTCAAGGATGACAAGAATAAAATCAACTACGTCTTTTCTAAGTTGTTTTATATCTCGGTTTTTACCTCTCTCCTGACCACTGGTATCTACTTCCTCATTATCTTCTTTGACACCAGCATTGAGAATCTGAAAGTCCTCTACTACATCCTAGGGGCCCAAGCACTCTTCCAATTTCTCAATATCGAATGGATGAACGAGGCTTATGAAAACTATGCCTTCATCCTCTACAAAACGTTAATTATTCGAATTACCATGCTAGTCGCTATCTTCGCCTTCGTTAAAACGGCAGATGATATCGTTCCTTATGCTATCGTTATGACAGCGACCACTATCCTCAACTACCTGCTCAGTTTTCTTTGGATTAAGAAGGAAGTTTCTTTTGTTAAAATTGGATTCGTCGAATTAGCTAAAGCTTCTAAACCGCTCTTCACTATGCTTCTCTTAGCAAACGCTAATATGCTTTATACCTTGCTAGATAGAATGTTTATCACCAAGGGACCGGATGAAAACTATATTTCCTATTATACAATTGCCTATAGTATCGTCATGCTGATTGCCAGTGTCTTGAGTGGAGCTATCAACGTAAGTATTCCGCGCCTTGGCTACTATCTCGGTAAAAAGGATTACAAGTCCTACAATTATCTCGTGAATCAAGCGGCATCCTTATTCTATTTCCTTATGGTTCCAACTAGTATTGGGATTATGATATTAGGACGGTACGCAACTGTTATTTATTCTTCTGAAAAGTATCTTGAAGCAGGTATCGTAACCAGCGTCTTCGCTTTTCGTACCATCATCTGGGCTATTGAATTGATTCTTGGTAAACAGATTATCTTTATCAACGACCATGAAAATCGCTTAACTGCCTTTTACTTCCTCGGTGGTGGCGCCAATATACTATTAAATAGCATCTTGTATTTCAATAATATTTTTGCACCTGAGTATTACATCGCTACGACCATTATCGCAGAAACTATCGTAGTTTTACTTGAAATTCATTTTATCAAGAAACATCAACTGATTAGTTTAAAAGAAATTTTTATAACCTTAACACGTTATAGCCTCATATCCCTTGGTTTTATCCCAATCTTCTATATTTTCAAAATGATTTTCCAAATCAATTCCTACACAGTAAACTTCAATATGATTCTCATGGTTCTTTCCACCGTAGCAACTTGTGGTATCTATTATCTCTTGGCCCTCTTTATCGCCAAAGACAAAACACTCCACTATGCACTGAACCTTGTACTTGCTAAATTAAAACGAAATTAAAAAATCCCCTACTGATAAATTAGTTGCCAGTAGGGGATTTCTTCTTTATTCTTTTTCCTTCTTTTCAGAAGCGTTGGCTTCTAGGTTTGAATCTTGTTTAGGTTGTTCAACAATAGAGGAATTAGATTCTTGTTTCTGTTCTGGCTTAACTGCCTCGCTATTTACAGCAGCAACAGCCTGTTTCCAGATACCTTCTTCGTTTACTTTATAACCATCAGGTGTTGTTGCGTTCTTCAATAAAGAACCATCAGCTTGGAAATAGTACCAATTACCATCAAGCTGTTTCCAACCCGTTTGCATAGCTCCTGATTCATCAAAGTAATAATGATCACCATTTACTTTATGAAGACCAACCAACATGATACCATCTTCAGGATTTAGATAATACCAAACGCCTTTGTCTTTTATCCAACCAGTTTTCATGGCTCCATTTGATTCAAAGTAACGGTAATGATTATCAGACCATTTCCAGCCAGTTTGCATGGCACCAGATTTGCTAAAGTAATATTGCTTACCATCTACTTGATGAAGGCCGACCAGCATAATGCCTTCTTTTCCTTCAAGATAGTACCAAGCTTCACCATCTTTCAACCAACCAGTTTTCATAACTCCAGAACTTGCAAAATAGTTCCAGTGACCATCAACAAAGGCCCAGCCTGTTTGCATGGCACCACTGGCATTCAAATAGTAACGGACACCATTGATATCTTGGCTTCCAGTTAACATGATGCCATCTTTATCCAAATAATACCATGTTTCCTGATCCTTGACCCAACCAGTTTTCATAGCTCCAGAACTTGCAAAATAGTTCCAGTGACCATCAACAAAGGCCCAGCCTGTTTGCATGGCACCACTGGCATTCAAATAGTAACGGACACCATTAATATCTTGGCTTCCAGTTAACATGATGCCATCTTTATCCAAATAATACCATGTTTCCTGATCCTTGACCCAGCCGGTTTTCATAGCTCCAGAACTTGCAAAATAGTTCCAGTGACCATCAACAAAGGCCCAGCCTGTTTGCATGACACCTTCTTGATTAAAGTAGTACGTGCTTCCATTAATATTCTTTTTACCGACAGTCTTTAGCCCATCCTCATCATAGAAATACCAATCTGAATTAATCTTTTGCCAAGTTGAAGGCTTACCTGCTGCTTGGAGTGCACCACTTTCGCTAAAGAACATCTTCTTGCCATTATAGACTTGATGTCCTGTTAGCATCTTCCCATCTGCCGCAAAGAGATACTTTTTCCCTCCAATTTCAGAGAGCTCGCTAAATCGTCTAGCACCATTTGATTGGATATAATACCAAGAGTCATCTAGTTTGAACCAACCACCAGTTTGCATTTTACCATTTTGGTTCAGATAGTAATCATTCCCTTTGGCATTTTCTCCCCAGTCGTCGTTAAGATGAAGCCAGCGACCTGCTTGCATTTGTCCCTTTCCGTTAAAGAAGTAAGTGGCTCCGCCAATCTCTCTCCAGCCGATAGCCATTTCTCCGTCAGTCAAACGATATTTCCAATAACCATCTTCTTGATACCATTTTTCGTCAACTACAGGGATATCAGGGAAGGTATTTGAAACATTAGCAAATCCTTTATCGCTAATATCAAAAACGGTAGCGTCTTGAGTTTGGCTAGCGGCATGCAGAACCTGAATATTTTTCTTCTGAAGGTATTCTCTGGTTGAAGCAACATTAATATCTCCACCAGTTGTCTGAATAACCATTTTTGGTGATAAGTTTTCAAGGAAATTAATCGTATTTGAAATTGTCGCATCATAATGGTGGTTCCATTTCATCATATCAACCTTGCCGATAACTGGACCTAACTTATCTTCTGCTCCCTCAGCATTATCCAAATCTCCACCAAGATAGATTCTCTTTCCTGCCACAGTCACCACTGAAACAATGGAGTTGGAGTTATCATCTCGAACTCTTTTCAGATTCCCATCAGCATCATATTCATTCTTATAGTTATAGAGTTGGATATCCATATCACCTAATTTTAGATGGCTATCCTCATCTGAAATATTCTGAATAAGAGTAACTCCGCGTCTTTGAGCTGCTCTCAAAGCATTATCATAATTAAAAAGATTATCCCAAAGTCCCCAGTGTGAGGTGATCCGATCATCTGAATATTTTTTCAAATAAAACTTACCGACTTGATATCGATTGAGTATTTCATCCGCTCCACCAATATGGTCACTATGGACATGAGTTCCTAGAATAAAATCTAATTTTTTTACACCTATTTGATCCAGGTGGCGAATCAAGCGATCTTCCAATACTTGATTATTTCTCATGGAAATTCCCCAGCGGCTTGGATAGCGTGGGTCACTCCCATCAGGGAAATCATAGTCTTCTCCCATATCAATCAAAGCATAATGACCATTACTTTCCAGAAGGATGGCATCACTTCCAGATTTTGCTTTAGTATTTATGAAATGGATACGATTGCCCGAACCTGCAGAGATAGTATCTGCATCTACTCCTTGCGATAACTGAATCAGTAATAGAAAGAATGCGAGAACACTATATCTAACTGATTTTAATAACCATTTATTTTTCATCTTGAAAACTCCTTTATCTTAACAATAAGCAACTTTTACTAATCTAATCAATCCAGTAGTTTTTATCCCCTCCTGGGACTTGCTGCTCAATAGGGGGTGGAGTCATATAGTTTTCTCCAAATTCGTAGACAAGTATTTCATGGTATTTTTTAGGAACCTTGACCACAATGTTTTCATAAGGCATATCAATCAAATCATAGAGCCATTCTTTTTTTATACCATTTGGATAATAAGGGTCATAGATAGTACAAGTAAGATCTGTTGCTTGATCTACACTATACTTCAAAGCAAGACTCTCTAATTTTTGATTCCATAGCTGTGGAGAAGTTAAGCGGAAAATAGCTGATCCCATATAACGAGGGAGGTTTTTAAGTCCACCATTCTCAGACTTGATCCCTTTAAAATTCAAAGAAGAAAGGCGAACGAAATATTTGTAGAGTTTCATTTTCTTACGGTCACTTTCCTGTGTTACGACACCATCATATGGAAAAATGTCAACGCAAGTTCCCAATACGACCGTTGGGTCTACGAGGTTAGCATCTCGACGTGTCCTTACATCATAGACTCTCATATAACTGTATGGATATCCCTTTGTTTCTCTGAATGAAATCAATTTATAGTAGGGATGATTTTCATTTTGTAAAACCTTATACAGTTTTTCAAATTCATCACGCGCTAAGGAAATATCTGTATCATCATCCCAAGGGATGAATCCTTTATGGCGTACAGCTCCTAGTAAGGTTCCAAAATCAATAAAGTATTTGATTTGATGTTGTTCACAAAGCTCATGTAGATACTTTAAAATATCCAATTCTACTTGTTTGATTTCTTCAAGAGTTAAAGTTCTTTCAGACATAGGTTTTATTCTCCTAAATTTGACTATATTTTTAAACGTTTCTTAATTTCAATCTCGTCATTTAGACCTTTTAATAATCTTCCACAATTTAAAATCATGATGAGATACTCTTTGTTCAACCGGTGGCAATTGCATATAGTCTCCGTAGTCTGAGGTCAAAATTTCATGATAATTTTTCGGAATGGTAAATTCCTTACCTTCAAATGTTCCAGTAGTAGCTTGTTCCAGCCATTCACGTCTCCACACTGGTTTGTTCATATCTTTGTAGATAAGATAATCCACTTGCTCATAATCTGAGACTTTACGGGATTTTGCAAGCTCTTCAATCTGGGCAACGTATTTGTTCGTATTGGTGAAATAGAAAATAATAACTGACACATAGCGTAGCAGTGAATTCAGTACACTTTTCGTATTAGTAATGCCTTTAAAGGTGTAGCAACTCAATTGACGTTTCTTTATCAGTTTCGTCATCTTGTTTTTAAATTCTACGTCATCCTCGTAGCCATCTACAGGGAAAATATCTACATATATCCCCATATTTGAATCGATGCGAACATCTTCTTCCAACAAGTAGGTATGGTTATCCTGCACTTTCATGAAGGGATAGACATAGTTGAGATTATTTTTATAAGACATGACCTCGTAACGTTCATCAGGGTTAGCGATAAGGTAGTCTTGTAACTTTTCATAATCTTCTCGTAACATGCAGATATCCATGTCATCATCCCAAGGGATAAATCCTTGATGGCGAACAGCACCAATTAGACTTCCATATGTTAAGAAATACTTAACCCCAATTTTCTGACAAACTTCATGAATATACTCCATGATTCCAAGTTCCATCTGTTGAATTTCACTGACATCTGTTACTTCTTGATACCGAATTCCTTCATCCTGTTTGCAGACTACAAGTCCATAGCCAATCGCTAGCCAGAAGATGATATTAATAAAGTTGGTTGAATACATAATCTGACTTTCAAATAATTGACCAAGCAAGATACCGAAGAAAAGGATCATGATCAATTTATCAGTATTTTTCTTGGAAACAATCAAATAAGTTAAAAAGCGCTTGATTACATATCCCAATATAAGAAAGAAGAATGCTAAGCCTAGAACTCCCGAACTGACAAATATGGTCACAAAAATGTTATGGAAATTCCCACCGATAAGGGAGTTTTGAATCTCAAATTTACTGAAATATTCTGTATAGTAATCTGGAACATTTCGTACACCATAACCAAAAATTGGTTTCGTACTTCCCATCTTGATGGCATTTTTCCAGATATAGGTTCTACCACTTGGTGTTGTTTCAATCAGATGGAGCTCACCATTCTTCTTAGCGACAGACGAATCTGTTTCAGCATAGGATTGTCCTTTGTTTAAATCTAAGACAGTCGTAGTTTCAGATGAAATATAGATTGAAGTTACATAGCTTAATCCAATATTAGTTGCAGTAATCAGCAAACCAACAACTATAAAAGTGAGGAATCGTTTAACGATACTTCCTCTAGTAGCAAAGAAACTATAGAGTCCAATCATGAGAAGTAAAGAAAGTAAGGCTCCTCGACTTTGCATCGTAGCGAAGTAAACTAATTGAATCACATTGTTCAGTTTAAGATAAACAGAATACTTACTTCCTTTATGGATCAAATACATAGCCAAAATAATGCTAATGTATGAAAATATCGCACTAGCATTAGGATTAACAATTCCCCACAGACGTCCATTCATGACACCATAGTAATAAGATTGTTCGCCAATCTTAAATAGGATAAGAACTCTACTTACCAATAAACCAAACGCAAAAATTGCTGAAGAAAAAGATACAATTTGAACCGTATAGGCAATCCAGTCAAATAATTTTTTAAGTTGCCCTGATTGCAACATGGTAAATAGTAAAACATAGGTTACCATGAAGAGAATTTCAATCACATTTCCAATCAAATGTCCCGAGCGATTGAAAATAGCAGATAGCAGATGGCTTCCAGCTAATAGTCCAAATAAGGATAGAAATTTACGATCTACTGTGATTTCTTTCCACTTAAACAATAAAGTATAGCAAATATAAAGCACTACAATCGCTGACAATCCCTTATAGAGGGGATTTGCTATCTTATAAACCAGTGAACTCATACTTAAAATCGAAATGAAAACAAATAGATACGCAATCCATAGTTTTGATTTTTCAAAGTATTCATCCATTTTTGAAAAATTCATTTTCAACTCCTTCTCATGATATTAGTTTTTTAATCCAACAATTTTCTTATATAGCCATGGAGAAATGACAAGTGAAAGGATCGCTACCTTGCGAAAAGTAGTGAAATAAGCATCCTTCCATATTTCGCGTCGATGCTGAACAATCCAAGTCCTCAGCTCGGCTTTCTCCTTTTGATACTCTTCACGTGAAGTAAAGATAATTTTATCGTAAACTGTGATGTACGACCAACATTCTCTGTTTATTAATTCGTATTTTAAATTAGGAAAGGCTTGCGAAACTTGAGCGATTATTTGCTGATAAACTTCTATCGTATCAAACACATGCTGATTAACAGATGTTGTTGCACTTCCCTCACGATGATCATAATAATAAACAGGTTTGTCAATAAATACGCTACTGCATCTTGTCTTTAGTAGCAATTCAGTTAAAAATAGGGCATCTTCAGCTAGATGATAATTTGTATTAAACTTTTCATCCGCAAGCAGGTTTCTCTTAAACAGTTTTGCGACTGGAAAAAATGACGTTCTGGTAGTCATCAATAGTTCCTTCATGGTTTCTTCTGTTGACCAGAGTTCTGTTTTTCCAGAATGTGGAGGTATATCAGTTACAATGCCGTTTTTGATATGGTGCAGAGGAGCAATTACAAAGCCTACATTCAACCCTTCAACTGCACTTGCTAAAGTAGCTAGGTAATCCTGGGTAACGAAATCATCGCTATCAATAAAGGTAACCCAAGAACCCGTCGCTAGCTGAATTCCCATATTTCTAGCATTTGAAACACCAGCATTTTCGATATGATAAACCTTGATATTCTCATACTGAGATGCTAAGCGATCACAGATCTGTCCACTGGAATCAGTAGAACCATCGTTGATTAAGATTAACTCAAAATGGGCATAAGTCTGTTGAAGAATCGACTCCACACATCGCTCCAGATAGGCTTCTACATTGTAGACCGGAACGATAACGCTTATTTTTTCTCCCATCATGCTCCATATTCTCCCTTGTATTCTGTATAAGGCTTATCCATATCAGCTATGACAGCATCATGATGCGGTACTTGCTTGTCCGCTGGTGGTGGTGTCATATAGTCCCCAAAAGCAGTTCTGAGATAGGCATCATAACCGACTGGAATGGGCATCTCTGTTCCTTCAAATGGCAAGAAAAGATTATCTTCAAAAGATGCGATCGGGTATTTGTTTCTCATGTAGCCGGGACCTGAGCATAATTCCGTGATTCCATCGCTCTCAGCCAGACCATACTTGGTCATTTCTTTTTCAGCTTTTTTCCAAATGCGATAACGTAGAGATTTTGGAGTTAGGCCGAGTAAGATGCGACTTCCCCATTTCATGATAGCACCATGCTTTTCTGGGATAGTTTGGGCGCAAAAGAGTGAATAAATCAAAGCCCAACGAACCTGTTTCTTACGCTCAGCCGAATTTTTAGGATAATAATCCAAAGGTAAAACATCCAAAGCCAAACCGTGTGGCAAATCCAAATCCTTCTGATAAGGCTTGATACAAGTGGTTTCCTTGTCACGAATGGTGATAAAAAGGTTACGGTCTACAAAATCCTTCTTGCTCTTTGACAAGAAATAGCGCTCATCTGCATAACGGGGCCACAGTTCTGCCAATTTTTCATAGTCCTTGCGGGGCATGAAAAAATCTAAGTCATCATCCCAAGGAATGAAGCCCTTATGACGAAGGGCGCCAATGGCTCCTCCACCACAGAGATAGCATAACAAATCATGTTCTTTACAAAATGCGACGAAGTATTCAGCCATTTCCAGACTACGAGCCTGAATCGCTTTCAAATCACTCATATCTCTCCTCTTCTATCCAATAACGAGTTATATCATTTTATTATACCATAAAAAAGTCTTAAAAATCTATCAGATAGTAAGAAAAACCAAAGCTCAGACCACCATTTCACTAGTGAATCAAACTTTGATTTTCATTTATCGCCTTTTATCTCATTCCCATTTGAGCGAGTTTGGTTTGGTATTTATTTTGATCGACAAGAAGTCCTTGCCCTCCATAAACATCATAAGCATCTACCCAGTCACCAAGTTCTGGTACTGTGAGTCTTTCAATTCCATTTTGAGCACCTTCTAGGACAGATAATCCATTGGTCAACAAAAAGCTATACGGTAGATTGGTTGAAGTCATTCCAAAGACTTTTCCAAGTGCCTCTGATCCTGTAAAGAGCTTGGTTGGATCTTTGATCTGCTCAAGAACGGCTGACATGACTTGTTGTTGTCTCTTGGTACGACCATAGTCCCCTTCATCATCATCACGGAAGCGAGCGTAGTTCAGCAAGGTGGATCCATTCATCTGCTGTTTTCCAACTTTAATGGTTTGGGTTGGTGACTCTGTCTCTGTTGCATGAAGGTCGTCTCCGACTGTAGCTTCTGTCAGAGGTTGACCATTCAATGTTGAAAATTGAGCATCAATTGTTACTCCATCAGGGAAAAGAGTGTCAATAGCTGTTGCAAAGGCCTGGAAGTCAACTAGGGCATAGTACTTGATGTCCAAATCAAAGTTGTCTTTTAGAACCTTGCGGACCATTTCTGCCCCTTTTTGACCTTCTTGTTCCCCAAGTTCATAGGCAACATTTAGTTTGTTATCCGTCTGTTTCTGGCCATTTACAATCTTACTATACCCATCGATATAAACTAAGTTATCACGCATAAAGCTGACTAGCTTAATCTTCTTATCCGAACCACTGACATTGAGAACCATGATTGTGTCTGTACGGGTCTCCGCACTATTTTGACCAATTCGGCCATCTGTCCCCATGATTAGGATATTCACGCCATCTTTGGTATCCTGACCGTTAAAGACTTCTACTTGGGCTGCCTTGGCATCAGCTGGTTTATTGCTTGGATTGGCTGCCGAATGAAAACCTCGAAGAAACATGAAAATCATCCCTGCAGCAAGGCAAGTTATCAATAGCAAGAACCAAGTCAGTATTCGTTTGAAGCGAATTCTTCTTTTTTTCTTTTTGACTTTAGGCAGAGGAGCTACCTTTTCACGTCTCTTAGATCGGCTTCTACTGCCATAAGTCGGAAGATCAATATCTCTACCCCAAGTTTCTTCTTTTTCTTCTTGGTAGAAATGGTGAACTTCAGATTTGGGACCTGTCATTTTTTGCTGGAGATAGTCAAACTCCCTCCGTTCACGGTCGTTGAGGTAATGAATATTTTTGAAGAGATAGTCATAACGTAACTGCTCGTGATGACTTAAAGGATTTTCTTTGCTCATTGACTCTCCTTTTCTATATCAGTTATGGTAAAAATCGGGTAGGTTCCCAGTATCTTGTGCTGAATTCCAATGGCTTCTAGTTCTTGTCTGGCAAAATGAACCAGTTCTTTGTCACTATAGTCTATATCGATAATGAAAAAGTATTCTCCCAAGGCTGTTTTAAGGGGGCGACTTTCAATCTTTGTTAAGTCAATCCCCCTCCAAGCAAAGGTCGAAAGTGCCTTGTAAAGAGCACCAGGTAGATTGTCTGGTAAGGTCAAGGCCAAACTCATTTTTTCAGCTTGTGAGTTCAAAGGAATCATCGGTATCTCTGCCCCTAACACCCAAAAACGTGTGAAATTGGCTTCCATTTCTTGGATATCTTCTGCTATCAATTCCAAACCATACTCAGCGGCGGAGTTTCTAGGGGCAATAGCTGCAAAAGGCTGGTCTGGATGTTCAGCGATAAAGCGGGCTGCATAGGCTGTGCTTGCAGTTACTTCAAGCTGGGCTTCTGGATAATGCTCCTCTATGAATTTCTTTCCTTGAGCCAAAGCTTGTGGGTGTGAAAAAATCTTTTCAATCTTAGTATGACCAGAAACTGCCATCAGTTGCTGATGAATAGGTTGTACTATTTCTGCAACAGCCTGAATGTCCGCCTGATGAAAAAGATAGTCCAAGCTTTCATGAACACTACCCTCGATAGAATTTTCAACTGGTACCACAGAATAGTCCACCAAGCCCTGTTCATAGGCCTTGATAACATCTGTGATATTGGCAAAGGCCTGCAATTCCTCTTTGGGAAAGGCTGTCTGCACAACATGATGCGAAAAAGATCCCTTGGGACCTAGATAAGCAATTTTCATCTCAGTTCCTCTATAATTTCCTCTGGGCTTAACTTGGTCACATCCAAAACCCGACTGGCTACTTCCTCATACCAAGCCTGTCTTTCTTGAAAAATCTCTCGCAACTCTTCCTTACTGTTGTTGAGAAAAAGTGGCCGTTGATTGCCCTTATCAGCTGAAATACGTTGGTAAAGGGTTTCAAAATCTGCTTTTAGGTAGATGTTATCAGGATTGGTTTTGAGCAAGTCACGATTTCTCTGAGAAATGACAACTCCTCCGCCAGTTGACACAACTCGGTCCGTTTTTAGTAAATCCGCTAAAACTTCTGACTCTACTTGACGAAAGGCCGCTTCTCCTTTTTCAGTGAAAAAATTGGTAATGGACATGCCCAAGCCTTCCTCAATTAAGGCATCCATATCTAGATAGTCTGGATCCAAGCCTCTTGCGATTGTGGATTTCCCAGCCCCCATAAATCCGAGTAATACCTTAGCCATGTATCAGGGTCTCCAAATCATCAAAGAAGCTTGGATAGCTGGTATTGATGGCTTCGGCACGGTCAAGCTCCACCTCTCCATCTACAACCAAGAGGGCTGCGATGGCTGTCATCATTCCGATACGATGGTCACCAAACGTATTGACTCTAGCGCCATGAAGGGGTGATTTCCCTTTGATAATCATCCCATCTGCTGTAGGAGTGATATCCGCCCCCATACTATTTAAAGCCTCTGCCACCACCTGAATGCGGTCGGTTTCCTTGACCTTAAGTTCTTCAGCATCCTTAATAACTGTGACACCTTGTGCTTGGGTCGCCAGAAGGGCAATAATAGGCAATTCATCAATCAAACGAGGAATCAAGGCTCCACCAATCTCTGTTCCTTTTAGATCTGAAAACTCAATAGTCAGGGTTGCAGATTTAGCGATTGGATCGATTTCAGTTATTTCTAGTTTTCCACCCATGGCGCGAATGACATCAATGATACCAGTACGCGTTTCGTTAATGCCCACATTCTTCAGCACGACACGAGAATTTGGAACAATCAATCCAGCGACTAGCCAAAAGGCAGCACTGGAAATATCTCCTGGAACGATAACCTTTTGTCCAGTCAATTTTTGCGGGCCAGAGACAGTGATCGTTTTACCATTCACACTTAAATGACCACCAAATTGTTGCAACATGTCCTCTGTGTGGTTGCGAGTGCATTCTTTCTCGATAATAACTGACTGACCCTGAGCCTGCAAGGCCGCAAACATCAAGGCAGACTTGACTTGGGCAGAGGCGATTGGCAACTCATACTGAATAGGTCTTAGGTTTTTCGTCCCTTTTAAATGAAGGGGAGGCAGGTCTCGCTCTGTTTGCCCTGAAATGCTAACCCCCATTTTTTTCAATGGAATCGTCACACGATCCATAGGACGTTTGGAAAGACTATCATCTCCAAACATTTCTACTTCGAAGTCTGCACCAGCAAGGACACCTGAGATCAGGCGAATCGAGGTACCAGAATTACCCATATCAAGAGCATTTTGCGGAGCTTTTAAGCCATCCATTCCAACACCTTGAATGGTAATAACCCCATCTTTATCCTCAATTTCAACACCAAGGTCACGAAAAATCTGCATGGTTGAAAGTACATCCTCTCCACGCAAAATATCATATACCTTGGTTTCTCCCTCAGCCAAACTTCCGAAAATAATCGAACGGTGACTAATAGACTTGTCACCTGGAACCCAGATACTGCCATGTAAGTGGCGAATGTTTGTTTTTAGTTTCATAGTTGACCTCATACTTGCAACACTTTTTCTTATTTTATCACAAAAAAGCCAGAAATTCCTGAAATTTCTGGCTTTTATACAGATAAAATACTATTTTAATAATTCTGAAACAGGTTCAAAGACAATTTTTTCAATGTCTGAAAGGTATATAGACAATTGTTGCTGTTTGGTAAAGAAATCTGACAAAAGAGCGTTCTCTTGGATTTGTTTGCTGAAAGACTGCATCTTTTCTTGGAAAGAGGCGTCTGGCATTTGTCCCGTTTGCGCCATGACTTGGATTTCTTGCTGGAAAGCGAGGTAGTCTGCAAAAATCTTGCTAGCTTGTTCATCAGCTTGGATGGCATCTTTTGCTGCCTTGACCGCCTTGTATTCTGGTAATTCGCGTAATCCGCGACTAAGTTCATTTGCACTATCGTAAATATTTGACATGATTTTCTCCTTATTTGATGACGACTGTGTAGTCCGTATTTTCTGTAATTAAGCGCTCAGCTCGTTCTAAGTCTTGAGCATTTTTAAAGGAAATTTGTAGAATCCCGTGAACATCTTCACGGTTTTCTTCGTTGATGTGGATATTAACCAAAGAAGTCCCACGAAGTAATTCCAAAATCCGCAAGATAACATCTTCTTCATCGGGAACATCGACATAGAGGTCATAAGAACTGTCCACACCACCACGCTTATGGATTTCCATGGCCTGACGTTGCGCACGCGCTTGGTTGAAAAAGTTCCAGATTTGCTCTTCATCTCCCTTGCTGATGGCTTGTCCAACCTCATCTAGGCGCTCCTTGAAATCCGCAATTCGATCTAGAATAGTCTCACGATTGGACAAGAGAATGGAAGTCCACATACCTGGCTCGCTTTCCGCAATGCGAGTCATATCTCGAAAACCACCTGCCGCAAAGCGCCTTGCCATCTCATGTTCTTGAGCATAAACTGCCGTCTGCTCCATAAGGCTGGAAGCCAGAATATGAGGAAAATGGCTAATCTGAGAAGTCACCCGATCATGCTCCTTGGCATCAATCTCGATAAAACGAGCATGAAGGCCTGAAAGCAGATCCTTCATTTCCTCAAGTGTGTCAGGACTTGTCAGGCTCGAAGGTGTGAAGATATAGTAGGCATTTTCAAAGAGATTAACATCCGCAGAGGCAGCCCCTGTCTTGTGGCTACCGGCCATGGGATGGGCCCCGACAAAGCGAACAGGATTACCAGCTAAATGTTCCTCCGCCGCATCCACGATGGCTGACTTGGTCGAGCCTGCATCCGAGATAATGACGCCTTCCTTCAAGTCTAAGTTTGCCAGCTCCTTAATAAAAGCAATGGTCTGTTTGATTGGCAAGGTCAGGATGATGACATCTGCTAGGGGAGCGAAACTGGCAAAATCATCCGTCGCACGGTCAATCATCCCCCGCTCCAAGGCAATGTCTCTCGAAGCCTGACTGCGATTATAACCTATAATTTCATAATCCGGATGATCACGCCTGATACCGAGTGCCATCGAAGCACCAATCAAACCGAGACCTGCGATATAGATGGTTTTTGCCATAAGGACTCCTTAATAGTTCTTTGTATAGTCTCGGTGCTTGGCAACTGCCTCTTTTAATTCTTCAAGATTATCTGATGAGAATTTTTCAAGGATTTCTTGTGCCAGAACCGTTGCTACAACGGCTTCCATGACCACACCTGCAGCTGGAAGGGCGGTCGGATCACTTCTCTCCACGGTTGCCTTGTAAGGTTCGTGGGTTTCGATATCCACACTCATAAGTGGTTTGTAAAGAGTGGGAATGGGTTTCATGACTCCACGAACAACGATCGGTTGCCCATTGGTCATACCACCTTCAAAACCGCCCAGATTATTGGTACGACGAGTATAGCCGTCTTCTTTAGACCAGAGAATTTCGTCCATAACTTGGCTACCTTTGCGGTAACCAGCTTCAAAGCCAAGACCAAATTCCACCCCTTTAAAGGCATTGATAGAGACAACTGCTTGGGCCAATCGCGCATCTAATTTTCTGTCCCATTGGACATAGGAACCGAGACCGACTGGAACACCTCCGACAACTGTTTCCACAACCCCACCGATGGTATCACCGTCACGCTTGATTTGGTCAATATAGTCCTTGATTTCTTGTTCTCGTTCTTGGTTGACAATAGAAACTTCAGACTGGGCAGCTCGTTCCTTAATCTCTGCGACTGTTAAGTTTTCTGGAACATCGATTTCCTTGCCACCAAAGACAACGACATGGTTTGCAATCTCCATATCCAGTTCAGCTAAGAGACGTTTGGCTACTGCTCCTACTGCAACTCGCATGGTTGTTTCTCGAGCTGATGAACGTTCCAAGGAATTTCGTAAATCATCAAAACGGTACTTGATTCCCCCTACCAAGTCGGCGTGACCTGGGCGAGGATGGGTAATTTTTCGTTTGCTTTTAAGGCGGTCTTCAATGTCCTCCGCAGACATGATATCCAGCCATTTTTGGTGGTCTTTGTTGATGACATCCATGGTAATGGGAGCCCCTGTCGTCTTCCCGTGACGAACGCCCGATGTAAAGACAACTTGGTCGCTCTCAATCTTCATACGACCACCACGACCATAGCCACCCTGACGGCGTTTAAGGTCGTCATTGATATCCTCAGCTGTCAAAGGAAGTCCAGCTGGAATTCCCTCGATGATAGTTGTCAGACGGGGGCCGTGTGATTCTCCTGCAGTTAAATATCTCATACGTTCTCCTTATTTTACCAAGTAGTCTTTCATCTCTTCCAGAGAAACTGGGTGAATGGTCGCTGAACCAAGCTCTGGTACCAAGACTAATTTCAAGGTGTTGCCACGCACTTTCTTGTCATGAGTCAAAGCTTGATAAAGCTTGTCAACATCCCAGTTTTCATAGTCAACAGGCAAAGCAAATTTCTGACACATAGCTGTGATGGACTGGGTTATGCCAGCTGGCATGAGGCCTTTTTCCTCAGCAACCTTGGAAATCTGAACCATGCCCATGGCCACAGCTTCTCCATGCATGACCTTGCCATAACCGGCAGTCGCTTCAATGGCATGGCCAATGGTGTGCCCAAAATTGAGGTAAAGGCGGACACCATTGTCCAATTCATCCTCGACTACCATCTTGCGCTTCACCTGACAAGAATGTTCAATCAAAGTCTCTGCATGTTCTAAAATGCTTTCTACAGAACCATCCAGTTCCGTCAAGAGAGCCCATAGTTCCGGATCCTCAATCAAACCATACTTGATGACCTCACCCATTCCCTCAATCAGCTCTCTTTTTCCAAGCGTTTCTAGGACAAGCGGGTCAATCAGAACCCCGTCTGGTTGGGCAAAGGTCCCCACCATATTCTTAGCAAACGGAGTATTAACACCCGTCTTACCACCGATAGAAGAATCTACCTGGGCTGTCAAACTAGTCGGAATCTGAACAAAGTGAATCCCACGCATATAGGTAGAAGCTACAAAGCCAGCCAGATCCCCAACGACACCACCACCAAGGGCCACAATCCCATCGCTACGAGTCAGACCTTGCTTGACTAGAAATTCATAGACTTTCTGAACAGTAGTTAAATTCTTTCTTTCTTCACCTTCTAAAAAGTCAAAAACAGCTACCTGAAAACCAGCATCTTCTAGGCTGAGCTTGACCTTATCCGCGTAGAGCGAGGCCACGCGGTTGTCTGTTACGATAACCACTTTTTGTGGTTGCCAGAGTTCTCGCAACCATTGACCTGTTTGCGATAGACAACCTTTTTTAATCTGAATATCATAAGGATGATGCGGAATATCGATTCTGATTTTCATAGGTGGTTCTCCTTTTCATTATTGGTATTTTTCTGTTAAAGACTGCCAAATCTCTTCAGTCGGCATTTCTTTACCTGTCCACAGTTGAAAAGCTTCAGCGGCTTGATAGAGCAACATTCCCAATCCATTGACGGCTGAATTCCCCTGACTTTTAGCCCATTTCAAAAAAGGCGTTTTAAAGGGTTGGTAAATAATATCGGCCACCAAGAGTTCTTCAGGTAAGACTATACTTGTCGGAACTGGTGACGACTGGCCATCCATCCCCACACTAGTGGCATTGACGAGCAGGTCCGACTCGGCAATCCTTGCTTGCAGTTCAGAAATATCTTCTAAAGCATACAAGTCCACTTTAAAGCCGGTTTGCTCCTGTAACTTGTCTAGATAAGGTCTTGTTTTTTCCATAGAAGCTGAACGAACAAAGACTGAAATCTGACTGGCGTCATCCAGAATAGCCTGTGCCAAAATAGCCTTGGCTGCTCCACCTGCTCCTAGTATGGTCATCTTTTTACCTGAAATTGTAAAAGAAGGCAAGCTCTTAAAGAATCCCTTGCCATCTGTATTATATCCAATTAAATTGCCATTATCATTGACAACGGTGTTGACCGCCCCAATCAAACGAGCCTCATCACTCAACTCATCTAGACAAGGAATCACCTGCTCCTTGTACGGCATAGAGAGATTGATCCCAAACATCTGGTAACGACGAATATTAGCGACTGTTTCTGCCAAATCACCCGCTTCAATTTCCAAAGCTACATAGACACCATTGGTAGCTGTAGCCTCAAAGGCACTATTGTGGATGAAAGGGGAGATGGAGTGTTTAATGGGATTTGCAACGACAGCCGCCATACGTGTGTAGCCATCAAGCTTCATCCAAAATCTCCCTGATTTTTTTCATGTTTGATAGAGAAATCTGACCTGGGGCACTCGCTGCATCTAGACTAGCAAATGACCAACTTGAACCCGTCACATCTGAAGTGATACGCGATACCTTACCCATTTTTCCCATGGAAATGGTTACGTACTCTTGTTCAGGATTGAGTGTTTTAAAACCACGTGTGTAGTTCATCAGGTCTAAAACATCCTGCTCCGTATGGGCCATGACAGATACCTTGACAACTTTAGGAGAAAGACTGGTCAACTCAGACAGGATCTCCATCATGTTCTCAGGTGTCTCTTGGAAATTATGGTAACTCAAAACGAGATTTGGAAAATCCAACATTTCCTCAAAAACATCCTTGTAGCTGAAGTACTCAAAATCCACATAGTCTGGTTGATAAAGTTGAGTGACTTCCTTGATAATTTGAACATACTCTTCAGAAGACAGTTCGATTTCTCCTCCCTCAGCTCGCGTGCGAAGGGTAAAGAGCAGTTCGCGACCTGCGAATTTCTCAAAAATTGCAGGTGCTACCTGTAAAATAGCTTCCTTGGCGAGGAAGTCTGCACGCCACTCGATGATATCGGCATCTTCATACCGTGTAGCATCCAGTTCTTGCGCTTCTTCTAAACTTCTTGGCATTACTGAAACGACTAATTTCATTTAGTTACCTTCATGCTAATCACCTTGAGGTAATTACTGCTTTCATCTTTTTTATTATAGGCAAAGTCTGCTGGAAGGCCATATTGGTTCAAAATCTGATACCTTCTTCCTGCAAAACCTTTATCAATTTGTTCTGTAAATTTCTGGCGGGAAACATTGGCAGCATTGATACTGGCAATGATAATGCCTCCCAGATTTAAAATCTCTAGGCTCTGGGAAATCAACTTGTGATAGTCCTTCGCCACAGAAAAAGTTTGTTTTTTATTGCGGGCAAAGCTTGGCGGATCAAGAACAATCACATCATAGGTCAAGCCTTTTCGCTTGGCATACTTAAAGTACTCAAAGACATCCATGACGATAAAACGATGATTGTCCGTGCTGAGTCCATTTGCCTGAAAATGTGCCTCTGACAACTCTCTGGACCGTTTGGCCAAGTCGACAGAAGTCGTCTCATTCGCGCCTCCCATAGCTGCAGCAACTGAAAAGGCAGCCGTGTAGGAAAACATATTGAGCAAGGATTTACCCATGGCTAGACCATCCACCAAACTCCCACGAACCTCATGTTGGTCCAGAAAAATACCTGTCATCAAGCCATCATTCATAAAGACTTGATAGAGCACGCCATTCTCAAGAACAGTAAAATAGTCTGGCGCTTCCTCACCATAAACATGGGCAGACTCGTAATCTAGACCTTTAAAACGAATCTTTTCATAAGCCCCCAAGACCTCAGGAAAAACTTCCTTAAAAGCCTTTATGATCAGCTCACGAATCTGATAAACATAGGAGTTGTACCAAGAAAAGACAGCATAATCTCCATAGAGATCAACAGTCAGACCACCAAAACCATCCCCCTCTTGGTTAAAAAGGCGAAAGGCAGTAGTCAAGTCATCTTGATAATAAGGCTTTCTAGCTTCCTTGGCCTTACGAAACAGAGATTCAAAGAAGATTTGGCTAAAGCTAACCTTTTCCTTGCTGATGAACCAACCAATTCCCTTGTTCTGCTGGGAAAGATAGGCGCTCCCTAAAAACTCTCCGCCTTGACTAAGAACTTCCACTTCTTGATCCGTCAGTTCAATATCTCTTAAATCACTTGCTTCCAAAAGAACTAGACCCTTAGCTAGCTTTTTTTCAACACGTCTGCTGACCCTAATTCCATTCATAGCTACTATTATAGCAAATTTTATGATAATTCTCAAAAAAGAAACCGCTTATCCATTTTTACTTTAGTTTACTAAGTGCCATTTTTGTTAAAATAAGTTTACTCAATTTATTTTTTCTCCTAAACATTCTTTCTCTAGCAATGGGAAGGAAATAGCCGTCTTTAAAAATAGACAATTTCAGAAATGGGTATAGAAAGTTGCGCAAACGTTTGCCTGGCGTTAAACTTTATGATAGAATAAAGAACAAGATTGACAAGTAAGAGGAAAAATCATGCAAAATCAAACACTTATGCAATACTTTGAGTGGTATCTGCCTCACGACGGCCAACACTGGACGCGACTGACAAATGATGCAGAGCACCTAGCCCATTTGGGAATTAGCCACGTATGGATGCCACCAGCCTTCAAGGCTACAAATGAAAAAGATGTGGGTTACGGGGTATATGACCTATTTGACCTAGGTGAATTTCACCAAAAAGGGACTGTTCGTACCAAATATGGATTTAAGGAAGATTATCTCCAAACGATTCAGACTCTCAAGGAGCACGGAATCCAACCAATGGCTGATGTGGTGCTCAATCACAAGGCTGCAGCAGATAAATTAGAAGCCTTTCAAGTTATCGAAGTCGATCCCGAGGACCGTACAGTTCAACTAAGTGAGCCCTTTACTATCAACGGATGGACCCACTTCACTTTTGATGGACGTCAGAAAACCTATAATGACTTTGAATGGCACTGGTACCACTTTACAGGTACAGACTACGATGCCAAGCGCCGTAAGTCTGGTATTTACCTAATCCAAGGAGACAATAAAGGTTGGGCAAACGAGGAATTGGTCGATAACGAAAACGGCAACTACGACTATCTCATGTACGCTGACCTGGACTTTAAGCACCCTGAAGTCATCCAAAACATCTATGACTGGGCTGACTGGTTCATTGAAACGACTGGAGTTGCTGGTTTCCGCTTGGATGCCGTTAAACACATTGACTCCTTCTTTATGGGCAATTTTATCCGTGATATGAAGGAAAAATACGGTGAAGATTTCTATGTTTTTGGTGAATTTTGGAATCCAGACAAAGAAGCCAATCTGGACTATCTTGAAAAAATTGAGGAGCGCTTTGACCTTGTCGATGTGCGTCTCCACCAAAATTTCTTTGAAGCCAGTCAGGCTGGAGCAAGCTACGACCTTCGTACTATCTTTACTGATAGCTTGGTTGAAGTCAAGGCTGACAAGGCTGTCACTTTCGTTGACAACCATGATACTCAACGAGGACAGGCACTTGAATCAACCGTCCAAGAATGGTTCAAGCCAGCAGCCTATGCGCTCATTCTTCTTCGTGAGCAAGGCCTTCCATGTGTCTTTTATGGAGACTATTACGGCATTTCAGGGCAATATGCTCAAGAAGATTTCAAAGAAGTTCTTGACCGTCTCCTAGCCATCCGAAAAGACTTGGCCTATGGAGAGCAAACAGACTACTTTGACGATGCCAACTGCATCGGGTGGGTTCGTTCAGGTGCTGAACATCAATCCCCAATCGCTGTCCTTATCTCAAATGACCAAGAAAACAGCAAGTCTATGTTTGTTGGTCAAGAATGGGCTAACCAAACCTTTGTAGATTTACTTGGAAATCACCAAGACCTAGTCACAATTGATGCTGACGGTTATGGAGATTTTCCAGTAGCAGCGGGTTCAGTCAGTGTCTGGGCGGCAAAATAAACCTATCAGTTACAAGTCAAATCCAACCGGATTTGGCTTTTTTGTATGCACAAAAAGACCTACCCAAATGGATAGATCTTTATCGTCTTACAATTTACCTGCTACTGCATCCAAGAGTTCTTGGATTTTCGCTTGGTTGCTTCCTCCTGCCATGGCCATGTCTGGTTTACCACCACCACGTCCATCAACGATTGGAGCCAATTCTTTAACTAAGTTACCTGCATGGATGTCTTTTGTCTTGCTGGCTACGAGAAGGTTAACCTTGTCACCAATAGCTGCAACTAGAACAAGGACGTCAGAGTAGTCTTTTTGTTTCCAGTTATCCGCAAATGTACGAAGAGCACCTGCGTCTGATACAGAAACTTGGCTTGCAATGTAACGGTGTCCGTTTGCTTCTTGAACATTCTTGAAGACATCACCTGCGGCTGCTGCTGCTGCTTTTTCTTTCAACTCAGCATTTTCTTTTTGGAGCTGACGAAGTTGTTCTTGAAGTCCTTCAATCTTATGAGGTACTTCCTTGAGTTGAGGGGCTTTCAAGTTTGCTGCGACGGCTTTCAGAGCGTCTTCTTGTTCGCGGTAGGCTTCAAAAGCTTCCTTACCAGTCACTGCCAAGATACGGCGAGTTCCTGATCCAATCCCTTCTTCTTTGACAATCTTGAAGAGACCAATTTCAGAAGTATTACCTACGTGGGTACCACCACAAAGTTCCACTGAGTAGTCACCAATCGTAACAACACGAACTTCCTTACCATACTTCTCACCAAAGAGGGCCATAGCTCCCATTTCTTTAGCAGTGTCAATATCTGTCTCAACAGTTTCTACTGCAATTGCTTCCCAGATTTTCTCATTGACCTGTTGTTCAATGGCGCGCAATTCTTCAGGAGTTACTGCTTGGAAGTGTGTGAAGTCAAAGCGAAGGAATTCGACTTCGTTAAGGGATCCTGCTTGTGTCGCATGGTTTCCAAGGATATTGTGAAGGGCTGCATGGAGCAAGTGAGTTGCAGTGTGGTTTTTCATGACACGGTGACGACGATTGGTATCGATGGCCAAGGTGTATTCTTGGTTCAAAGCAAGCGGTGCAAGAACTTCAACTGTATGAAGAGCTTGTCCGTTTGGCGCTTTTTGAACATCTGTTACAGTAGCAACAAGGTTTCCTGTAGCATCCAAGATTTGACCATGGTCAGCTACCTGTCCACCCATTTCAGCGTAGAACGGAGTCTCTGCAAAGATAAGAGAGGCAGTTCCTTCTGAAACAGCTTCTACTTCTGCATTATCCGCTACGATAGCCACCAACTTAGAAGGCAATTGACTAGCGTTGTAGTTGAAGACACTTTCCACTGTAATGTTTTGGAGGGTTTCATTTTGCATTCCCATTGAGCCGCCTTTAACAGCTGAGGCACGCGCACGTTCTTGCTGTTCTTTCATGGCTGCTTCAAAACCTTCACGGTCTACCGTCATACCAGCTTCTTCAGCAATTTCTTCTGTCAATTCTACTGGGAAGCCGTAAGTGTCGTAGAGTTTGAAGACATCTTGCCCAGCGATAACGTTTTGACCTTTTTCTTTCAAATCAGCTACAATGGTTTCTGCAAAGTGTTGACCTGAATGAAGGGTACGGGCAAATGACTCTTCTTCGCTCTTGATGATTTTTTCGATAAAGTCACGTTTTTCAAGCACTTCTGGGTAGTAGCTTTCCATGATTTTACCAACAGTTGGAACGAGTTTGTAAAGGAAAGGCTCGTTGATGCCCAATTTTTGACCATGCATAGACGCACGACGGAGAAGACGACGAAGGACATAACCACGACCTTCATTTCCTGGAAGGGCACCATCCCCGATGGCAAATGAAAGGGAACGGATGTGGTCAGCGATAACCTTAAAGCTCATGTTGTCGCCATCTTGGTCGTAGACCTTACCAGACAATTTCTCAACTTCACGGATGATCGGCATGAAGAGGTCAGTTTCAAAGTTTGTCTTAGCTCCTTGGATAACCGCCACCAAACGCTCCAAACCAGCGCCCGTATCAATGTTCTTGTGTGGCAATTCCTTGTATTCGCTACGAGGAACAGCAGGATCCGCGTTAAATTGTGACAAAACGATATTCCAGATTTCGATATAACGGTCGTTTTCGATATCTTCTGCTAGAAGGCGAATACCGATATTTTCTGGGTCAAAGGCTTCTCCACGGTCAAAGAAGATCTCAGTATCAGGTCCAGAAGGTCCCGCACCGATTTCCCAGAAGTTGTCCTCAATTGGAATCAAGTGGCTTGGATCCACTCCTACTTCAATCCAACGGTTGTAAGAATCTTTATCTTCAGGATAATAGGTCATATAAAGTTTTTCAGCTGGGAAATCAAACCATTCAGGACTTGTCAAAAGCTCATAAGCCCAAGTGATGGCTTCATCACGGAAATAATCACCGATAGAGAAGTTCCCCAACATTTCAAACATGGTATGGTGACGCGCAGTCTTACCAACGTTTTCGATGTCGTTGGTACGGATAGCTTTTTGCGCATTGGTAATACGCGGATTTTCAGGAATGATGGTTCCGTCAAAGTATTTCTTAAGAGTTGCTACCCCAGAGTTGATCCACAAAAGTGTTGGGTCATTTACTGGAACCAAGCTGACTGATGGTTCTACAGAGTGGCCTTTGCTTGCCCAGAAATCAAGCCACATTTGGCGAACTTGAGCACTAGATAGTTGTTTCATAATATCTCCTTATTTACTTGTTTAATTTGATTGGCTTTCTAGCATCTCCACATAGTCAATTGCGACACAGAGGGAAATGACCAGATCTGCATAAGAGTCTTCGAGAACAGTTACAGTATAAGTTGAGGTCAAATGGAAAATCTCTTTCCTAATCTCGGCGACAAGTTGATCTCGGTCATCCAGCAATTTGAAATTCAAATCCCAGATATTGCCCTCGATACGAAGCCCCAGATCATCAAACTCATACTTATCTCGAAAGAAGGTCAACTTCTTACGAATAACGAAATTTGAACCGTTTCGTAGCTGAATGTTAAAGCGAGGAAGCAAGGTGAAAAATTCTTTACTAATCTCACTGACTTGCTCACCATAGGCGTCATAGATGGTAAAGGTCTTAGGAATTTGGAAGAAAGAGCCCTCCACCTGATAGTTCACTACTCCTCTATCATCCTTGATATCGAAGCGTTCGCCCCCAAGACGAAACTTTTGTTTCACGAGAAATGTCTTCATAAACACCTCCAAAAATCAAAAGACAAGTCCATATCACGAAGGGCGAAAAACCGCGGTACCACCTTCATTCAATGAACTTGTCATTCTCTTATTCTTATGCAATTGTCTGATTGAGTAGCATGATTTTCTAGCTTAGATGGCTCGCAGCACCGCCATTTCTCTGGACTAAGACAACTGAAAATCAATTCTCAACTTTCTTATTATATCGTTTTTGGAGGAGTTCGTCAAGGTTGATGCCCAACTCATTTCTTTAGAAGTTTCCCAAATATTATATAGGCGATAGCCCACAAGAAACTTCCAACCAATAAGAATTGACCTAAAACAATGAGATAATCCAAAATTGAGACCAACTTATACCATCCACTAAATAGAAGACAGGGAAGAACAGTAAAAAGCATAATGATAAAATGTATAATAGATTGTTTAAATAGCGACCATTTTTCAATTTCATAAATTACCGAGGCTGATGCTATCGAGGTAGCAATAATACCAACCAAAAATGTACTTTTAACCTGAAAAATATCAATCCCTTGAAGTCTTATAAAAATTGCTAAACTGGTCATAATGACAAAAGGAATAATTCCTCTAAAAATAGCTTTTTTAATCATAACTACTACCTCAATCATAAGCTAAAATGCCTTTAACTCTATCGAAATTATAGCATAATTAAGTATATTTTTCTACTAATTCATGATCTATTTTAATAAATAACCTAGCCATAAAATGGTTAATTTTCTATGGCTAGGTTTTATTTTTGTCTGATTGAAATTATTTCCGATAGTAGATAATCTCCTACTTCCGGTACATTTTAAACTGTAGGAAGAGATCGCTATATTTGCCTGTCCATTTATGGTCAAATTTCTCATAAACTTCTAGGTTTTTCATGGTATCAGCGTCTGGATAGAAGGACTTGTCTTCTTTGGTCTCCTCTGGGAGCAATTCCTTGGCTGTGTTATTTGGTGTTGCATAGCCGACATATTCTGCATTTTTCAGAGCATTTTCGGGTTTTAGCATAAAGTTGATAAAGGCATAGGCGGCATCTTGGTTTTTAACGGTTTTTGGAATGACCATGTTATCAAACCAGAGATTGCTGGCCTCAGTCGGAACGACATACTTGAGATTAGGATTTTTCTCCAACATCTGGCTGGCTTCCCCAGAGAAGGTCACACCGATGGCAGCATTGTTCTGGATCATGTACCCCTTCATCTCGTCAGCCACAATGGCCTTGATATTTGGAGTCAGTTTGTAGAGCTTGTCTACTGTCTCTTCCAACTGCTGTGAATCCTTTGAGTTAAGACTGTAACCAAGCGAGTTAAGCCCGAGTCCCAACACCTCACGCGCTCCATCAAAGAGCATGATGGAATCCTTGTACTCTGGCTTCCAGAGATCGTCCCAATGTTCAGGCGCCTCCTCTACCATGTTTTCATTATAGACAATTCCCAAGGTTCCCCAGAAGTAAGGAATTGAGAATTTATTGCCCGGGTCAAAAGACTGGTTGAGGAACTCAGGTCCGATATTTTCGATTCCTTCAATTTTTGAATAATCGAGTGGTATCAAGAGGTCTTCGTCCTTCATCTTGTTAATCATGTATTCACTTGGGATGGCAATATCATAGGTTGTTCCCCCTTGCTTAATCTTGGTATACATGGCTTCGTTGGAGTCAAAGGTCTCATACTGGACTTGGATACCTGTTTCTTCCGTAAATTGCTCCAAAAGTTCTGGATCGATATAATCCCCCCAGTTGTAGATAACCAGTTTTTGACTATCTCGACTGTTGATTTTACTGTCTAGATGGTGGGCAATCCCCCACAAAACTAGGATAATCGCTACAATTCCTGCTAAAAATGAATAGAGTTTTTTCATGCTTGCTCCTCCTTCTCACGTGAGATAAAGTAATAGCCAACAACTAGGATAATACTAAAGAGAAAGACAAGGGCAGAGAGTGCATTGATTTCTAGCGAAATTCCCTTACGAGCACGAGAGTAAATCTCGACTGATAGGGTCGAAAAGCCATTTCCCGTTACAAAGAAGGTCACGGCAAAGTCATCCAGCGAGTAGGTAAAGGCCATGAAATAACCTGCAATGATAGACGGTGTCAGGTACGGAAGCATGATTTCTTTGAACATTTGAAATTGGCTGGCACCAAGGTCATAAGCCGCGTGAATCATATCATCATTCATTTCCTTGAGACGAGGCAAGACCATCAAGACCACGATTGGGATGGAGAAGGCCACGTGACTAGATAGAACCGTCAAAAATCCAAGTGAAAACTTAAGCTGGGTAAAAAGAATCAAGAAGCTGGCACCAATCATAACGTCTGGCGCAACCATGAGGATATTATTGAGCGATAGAAAGGCTTCTTGGTATTTCTTACGAGACTGGTAGATGTAGATGGCTCCAAAAGTTCCAATAACGGTCGCAATCAAGGCAGATAGAAAGGCCAAGAAAAAGGTTTGGGTGAGGATCAACATGAGACGACCATCACCAAACATGGTTTGAAAATGGCTCAAGCTAAAACCAGTAAAGCTGTTCATATCATCACCAGCATTAAAGGCATAGCCAATCAGGTAAAAAATCGGCAGGTAGAGGACAAGAAAGACCAGTCCCAGATAAAGGTTGGCAAATTTTTTCATCGTTCTCTCCTTTCCTTGGTCACCCACATAGTGAAAAACATGGTCAGGATGAGGATCACACCGATGGTAGAACCCATTCCATAGTTGTCATTTGTAAGGAAGTTCTGCTCAATAGCCGTTCCCAGCGTGATAACACGGTTCCCACCAATCAAACGTGTCAGCATGAAGAGACTCAAACTAGGGATAAAGACTGATTGGACACCACTTCTCACACCGTTCATCGATAAAGGGAAGATAACATGACGGAAGGTTTCCCACTTGGTCGCACCGAGGTCATAGCTGGCATTGATAAGATTGTTATCCATATCATCCAAGACATTGAAAATCGGCAAAATCATAAATGGAAGCTCGATGTAGCTTGCGACAAAAATAAAGGAGAAATCCGTAAAGAGCAACTGCTGCGAACCGATTCCGATAAATTCCAAGAATTGGTTAATAGAGCCATTTTGACCAAAAATCCCAATAAAGGCATAAGCCTTAAGGAGCAGGTTAATCCATGTTGGCAGGATAATCAGCATGAGCCAGAGTTGACGGTGCTTGAGACGAGTCAAAAAGAGGGCTGTTGGGTAGCTGATGAGAAGCGTCACCATAGTCACAATCCCTGCATAGAGCACAGAGTTGAAGCTCATTTTAAGGTAGGTCAAGTTTTGTGACGCAAAGTAAGATTTATAGTTTTCTAAACTAAACTGCCCTTCAATGTTGAAAAAGGATTGGCCGAAAATCAAGACCAAGGGTGCAAGAACAAAAAGGGCAATCCAAAGCATGTAGGGCACTACAAAGAGTTTAGAGGTTGTTTTCTTCATCTCTTTCCTCCTCGATCGCGTTAATCAGACCTGCTTCTTGCTCTTCGATTTCTACGTATTCTTCGATACGAGCATCGAACTCTTCTTCAGTTTCATTGAGACGCATGATGTGGATGTCTTCTGGTTCAAAGTCCAGACCGATTTCCTCACCCACAATGGCCTTACGAGTCGAGTGGATCATCCATTCATTTCCGAGCTCGTCATAGGCAATAATCTCGTAATGAACCCCACGGAAAAGCTGGGTATCAACCTTAACTTGGAGCTTGCCTTCTTCAGGAAGGGTAATGCGCAAGTCCTCTGGACGAATGACAACCTCGACAGGCTCATTTGGCTTCATCCCACCATCAACCGCTTCAAAGCGTTTGCCGTTAAACTCAACCAAGTAGTCCTCAATCATGGTTCCTGGCAAGATATTTGACTCACCGATAAAGGTGGCAACAAAGTGGTTGATTGGCTCATCGTAGATGTCCACAGGCGTTCCAGACTGAACAATCTCACCATCATTCATAACAAAAATCCAGTCACTCATAGCAAGGGCTTCTTCCTGATCGTGAGTGACAAAGACAAAGGTAATCCCCAATCGTTGTTGCAATTCACGCAGTTCATACTGCATGTCTGTTCGCAATTTCAAGTCCAGCGCTGACAAGGGCTCATCCAACAAGACCAAACGGGGTTGGTTAATGATGGCACGGGCAATGGCTACACGCTGACGTTGTCCTCCAGAGAGTTTACGGATGGAACGTTTTTCATAACCTTCCAACTGAACCATCTTGAGAACTTCTGCTACACGTTGCTCAATTTCTTTCTTGTCGATTTTACGCAAGCGGAGCGGAAAAGCAACATTTTCAAACACATTCATATGTGGAAACAAGGCATAGGATTGGAAGACTGTATGGACATCTCGCTTGTTGGTTGGGATGTCGTTGATCCGCACCCCATCCAGTAAAATATCCCCTGTCGTCGCATCCAGTAAACCTGCAATAATGTTTAGGATGGTTGACTTTCCTGAACCAGATGCGCCCAAAAGAGTGTAAAATTTCCCTTCTTCCAACTCAAAGTTAATATCTTTGAGAACCTTGGTGTTGCTGTCTTCAAAAACTTTAGAGACGTTTTTGAATTCAATAATTGGTTTTTTCAATTGTCATAAATTCCTTCTTTTTCATAAATTAACAGATCATGGCTCTGTCAGGCCGCTACTACCTCGTGTAGGAGATTAAACTGCCTACATACATCTTCACTCACGATAGGCTTTCACCCCCTTTACAATGGTTATAGCAGCAACTTTTCTACCCCAACCTTATTCCTTCTCACCCAAGATTCGGACTTCTCTTTCAAGAGTGACACCTGAGTGTTCCTTGACTTTTTCGATAACAGATTGGATCAAGTCCTCGTAGTCTTTCGCTGTTCCGTCAGCAACATTGATCATGAAACCAGCGTGCTTTTCAGATACTTCAACACCACCGATACGATAGCCTTTCAAACCAGCCTCTGAAATCAACTGACCTGCAAAATGCCCCACTGGACGCTTAAAGACTGAGCCACAAGATGGGTACTCTAAAGGCTGTTTGAGTTTACGAAGGTGAGTCAAGCGATCCATTTCCTGCTTGATAACCTGATGATTTCCTGGAGCTAGGGCAAATTTAGCTGACAAAACAATAGCTCCAGAATCTTGAACAGCTGAATGACGGTAACCAAAAGCCAATTCCTTGGCAGATAAGGTCTCGATTTCCCCTTCCTTGGTCAAAATTTGACAAGACTGCAAGATATGGGCAATCTCTCCTCCATAGGCACCCGCATTCATAAAGACTGCTCCACCGACGCTCCCTGGAATGCCACAGGCAAACTCGAAACCAGTCAAACTATGACGAAGGGCAATACGTGTCGTTTCAATCAAGTTGGCCCCAGCTTCCGCTTCAATGGTGTAGCCATCAACTGAAACGTTATTAAGCTTGTCACACAAGATGACAAATCCACGAATTCCACCGTCACGAACGATGATATTGCTGGCATTCCCTAGCACCATCCAAGGAATACTCTCTTGATTGGCAAATTGAACGACACGCGCCATCTCATAGCGATTCCGCGGCAAAACCAGATAATCCGCTCGTCCCCCTACCTTAGTGTAGGTATAGAGCTTCAATGGTTCCTTAAAACGAATATCAATTCCTTCTAATTGTTCTTGTATTCTAGTTACTAATGTCATATCTCTCATCCTTTTGTAAAGTGATTTCATTATACCATTTTTAAAGATTTTTGACGACTGGAAATTTCTGTATCCAATCTTCACGTAAAAAAAGAGGTCACCCCTCTTTTTATGATTTTTTCCAAAATGTAGATTTTGTCAGCCAGACAAGAGCTATAAGTTCTGCGAAAAGAATGAACTCAACTAGAAGCGGATTTGTAATCCATCCCACTTGAGATAGAGCTGGAGCTAAGTCAAACAAAGCATGCAAGCCATAGGCAGCAACGAGATAAATCCATTTCTTTTGACGGACACTTTGATAGACCCAGACAGTGAGGCTCATTTGGAGAACCAGAGCAAGGACACGCTCAACTCCTAGTAGATAGATCTGCCATGCTGATAGAGACTGAACTGTTTCTAATGTACTCTTTGTAAGAAGATTCGCCGCATCAGTATTTGATGACTGTACTAGTGAAAAGAGGATCAAAAGGCTAATCAAACTTCCCATTCCGAGATAGAGCATCTCCAAGCCCCCATGTCCCAAACCATAAGCCCAAGCATCTCGATCTTCCAACTTTCTCTTTTTCTCCAACCATTTAAAAAAGACAAGACGAGCCGTTTCCTCAAAGAGGGCAGCCATGGCGATTCCATAAAGGACATATAAGAAAGGTTGCTCCTGCATGAGCGGAATGGTTCCATCTTTTTGCGGATGGAGTACCAGAAGGTGAACCATCTTCTCTAACACTTGAGAAGAAACGAAAAATGCGATTGCCCCCAAGCCCATCACTGCAAGAGAGATTTTAAACCGTTTTTTGGCATACCAAGTTCCACCTACTAGAATGAGAACTAAAGCGATCATGGTGAGGATAATATGTACTGTCATCTTTTTCTCCTATTCTGACTTATCAATATCTTTCTTCATCTCATCAACGTTAAATTTGGCAAATAAATACTGGCGATCTTGGACTGGAAAACGTTGGTCCAACTGGTCGACTGCTCCAACCTCGATCATTCCTTCTTTGATAACAAAGTCCATCACATGCCCACCAAAGGTCAAATCATCAGAGATAAAATGCAAATGATAGCCTGCAACACTCACTCCATGGAACATCTCCGGTGTCCAAAATCCAACAATGGTTCCCGATACATTTTCACGGCTATATTCAGGTTGGTGAGTCGCAACATCAGCAAACTTGGTATCAGGTGTGGATTTAGGAATCATCCGCACATGCATTTGTGAAAATTCACCATGAATCTTGATGGAACGAAAAAGATTTTCTCCATCATAGTAGGACTCAATTCGTTTTTCCAATTCCTTATCTGTCATCTCAAAGCGCTGGCGGAAAATGACTTCTGCCTGATGAGGAACCACTGCTGCATAGGGAATAAGAGCATCCGTTGCCACCTCAACGATTTCAGGCGTTTGACCAGATCCTTTGGCTTGATAAGCCTTGCCATCAAGGACAATCAACTCCCCATCAATCGAATCAAGGGTTCCCAAACCGAGGTTACCATGTTCCAGCAATTCTCCTACTGTCATGGTTCCACCATAGAGACCAGCCATTAGGGCACCTAGAGTATTGTATTGAAATAATTTAACCGGTTCCTGCACTTTTCTATCCATTCTCTTTCTTATCTTTTATTCAATGAATCATCATACTTTCTAAGTATACCACATTTGCTCCTAGTTGTGAAAGGGAGAAATACTTTTCCCATTGCAAAGGAAGCAAAAAAAAGGTACAATGTAACAAAATCAAGGGAGGTCTGGAATGAAGAAAGAAAGTAAATACCAAGCAGTCGTTTCCTTTCTCAAAAAGGGTATCGAATCGGGAAAATTCCCAACAGGTAGCCGGCTTCCCTCTATCCGTCAACTGAGCCAAGACTTCCACTGTAGCAAGGACACTGTCCAACGAGCCCTGCTAGAATTACGCCATGAACAATACCTCTATGCCAAACCCCAAAGTGGCTATTATGTTCTGGAACAGGGGCAGCATCAGGACTTGGAAATCGAAGTCACTGATGAACATGCCAGTGCTTATGACGATTTCAGACTCTGCGTCAATGAAACACTGATTGGAAGAGAAAACTACCTCTTCAACTACTATGACAACCAAGAAGGTCTTGAGGAACTGAGACAATCTGTCCATCAACTTCTTTTCAACCAAGCCCTCTACTGCAAACCCGACCAACTGGTTCTAACATCCGGTACCCAGCAAGCTCTCTTTATCCTTTCTCAGATTGACTTTCCGAGCGAGGGAGAGGAGATTTTGGTCGAACAACCGACCTATCACCGAATGAACCGCCTCTTGGTCGCTCAGGGATTGACCTACAGGACCATTGAACGCCGAATCGATGGCATTGACCTTGAAGAACTGGAAGAACAGTTCAAATCTGGGAAAATCAAGTTTTTCTACACTATTCCTCGCTTCCACTATCCTCTTGGCCATTCCTATTCTGATCAGGAAAAAAGGGCTATTCTAGATCTAGTAAACCAGTATGGTGTTTACATAGTAGAGGATGACTATCTAGGAGATTTAGACCCTAAAAAAGGGCAGACCTTCCACTATCTGGACACTGAGGATCGGGTCATTTATATCAAGTCCTTCTCAACCAGCCTCTTTCCAGCCCTTCGTATCACAGCTCTCATTCTCCCAAATGCCCTAAAAAAGGCCTTTGTTTCCTACAAAAATATCCTAGACTATGACAGCAATCTCATCATGCAAAAGGCTCTCTCTCTTTACATCGATAGCCAGCTATTTGAAAAAAATCGACTGGCCAGACTGACCCTTCAAGAGAACTATCAGACTCAGATAAAGAAAGTGCTTGAAGAAAACACCTGTCCCTTGCCCCACTATCCTCTACATGATGGTCTTTTGCTTGATTTGAGAGACTATCCTAAAATCACCAGTTTAAAACACAGCTCACTCAAACTAGACTTTTTTGAGAAGGCTTATTTGGACGCCTGTCCTTATCAGTTCGCCAAAGTCACTCTTGAAAATCTAGAAGAGTTATTAGAATACATAAAAGCAGAATTGGATTAAAGTCCCACTCTGCTTTTTCTTATTGTTCAACTTCTGTTAGTTTCGCTGCTTTTTCAAGATAGCTTTGATAGGTTCCGTCATCTTTTAGTTTTTGGATAACCTTATCGACTACTGCTTTCAAGTCTGATTGATTCTTCTTAATAGCAACGGCATTGGCTTCGCCATCTTTCATTGTCAAATTAACAGTTGCAACGGCAAGATCTGAGTTTTTACCTGCGTAGCTAAGAGCAACTGGTTCATCCATATGAACAGCATCCACTTTTCCAGCCTGCAATTCATTAACTGCTTCCCCCATATTGGTCAAAGAAGTCAGTTGAGCATTTGGCAATTGTTCCTTGACCATGGTTTCTGGCACAGTTCCCTTTTGAGCTGCGATATTCGCACTTGCAAGGCTTGAAAGATCCTTGTACTTGTCTAAATCGGCTTTTCTAACCAAGAAACTCATCTTGTTTTCATAGTAAGGAATTGAAAAGTCAAAGACTTCCTTTCTCTCATCTGTAGCACTAATTCCTGCAATGGCTAAGTCAGCCTTTCCAGTTTGAAGGCTGGTCAGGACATTGTCAAAACTCATGCTAGAGATTTCAAGTTTAACTCCAAGCTCATCCGCAATCGCTTGAGCCATATCAATATCTGCCCCAACCACTTGGTTTTTACCATCTACCAAGGATTGGAATTCAAATGGTGCATAGTCTGGGCTGGTCGCAACAACTAGCTTCCCTTTTTGTTTAATAGCGTCCACAGCTGACTGGGAATTATCCGTTCCTGACTGGCAAGCTACCAAAACCATGCTGGTCAGCATGCTACACACAACTAATATCCATTTCTTAAATTTCATAAATAAACGACCTTTCTGTTATTTCTGAATAATTATAACTCTTTTAAAAATAGTTGTCAACCCTTTTAGAGATTTTGAATGTAAAATAATTCCTTTCATAAAAAGAAGACTGATTTATCACAATCAGCCTTTTATTCTGTATATTTAAACCATTTCTTATAGTTCGACAATCTTCCCTGTTTCAAAGTAAACAACCCATTCACAGATATTTTTAGCGTAGTCTCCGATACGTTCCAAGAAGGAAATCACCTGGAAGTAATCACGGCCTGTAACGATGGCTTCAGGATGTTTCCTAATCTCCTCTGTAGTAAGATCACGAATACTATCAAAGTAATGGTTGATTTTTTCGTCCATAGCCGCTACTTCATAGGCTTGATCCACAGAACCATTCAGGTAAAGTTCGAGAGCAGATTCAACGAAGTTTTTCACATCGCGCCCCATTTTTTTGATTTCTTCCTCAACGGCAGGGATGCGTTGTTCCCCCTTCATACGAATAGTTGCTTTTGCGATTGACACCGCATGGTCTCCCATACGTTCCAGGTCCGATACTGCCTTGAGAACGGTCAATACAGTACGGAGGTCTTGAGAAACAGGTTGTTGAAGCGCGATCATTTCAAATGATTTCTTTTCAAGTTTCACTTCATATCCATTTACTTCTGCATCTTCCTCAATAACTTCTTTTGCCAAATCACGGTCATGTGTGACAAAGGCACGCACTGTACGATTGATTTGTGAGAGCACTTCTTGTCCCATGGCATAGAACTGGTTGTGCAATTTCTCCAAATCTTCTTCAAATTGAGATCGTAACATCATTCAACTCCTTATCCAAATTTTCCTGTAATATAATCTTCTGTTTCCTTGTTTTGTGGGTCTAGGAACATTTTCTTAGTATCGTTAAACTCGATCAAATCTCCATCTAGGAAAAATCCTGTTTTATCAGAGATACGAGAGGCCTGTTGCATCGAACGCGTTACCAAGAGCATGGTGTATTTATCTTTCAGACCATACAAGGTTTCCTCAATCTTACCAGCCGAGATAGGATCCAAAGCTGAAGTTGGTTCATCCAAGAGAATAATCTTGGGACTGGTTGCTAAGACACGAGCAACACAAACACGTTGTTGTTGTCCACCTGAGAGACCAATGGCTGAATCATGCAAGCGATCTTTGACCTCATCCCAAATAGAAGCGCGTTGCAAGGCCTTTTCCACCGCTTCATCCAAAACATGTTTATCCCTGACTCCATTGATACGTAGGCCGTAGACAACATTTTCATAGATAGACATAGGGAAAGGATTGGGCTGTTGAAAGACCATACCGATTTCCTTACGCAATTCAACCGTATCGGTACGTGGACTGTAGATATTGTGGCCATTATAAATCACTGTTCCAGTTGTTGTCACCTCAGGATTTAGATCGCCCATGCGGTTGATGGCTTTGAGCAGGGTGGACTTTCCTGATCCAGAAGGACCAATCAAGGCTGTTATTTCCTTAGGTTGGAAAGAAAGGGAAACACTATTCAAAGCCTTCTTTTTATTGTAATAAACGGACAGGTCTTTAACCTGCAAAATCGGTTCTGTCATACTGCTTCCTTTCTAACCAAAGTGTCCCGTTACATAGTCATTGGTTGACTGTAACTTTGCATTTTGGAAAATATTGGATGTCTTATCATACTCGATCAAATCGCCCAAGTAGAAAAATCCTGTGTAGTCACTTGCACGCGCTGCCTGCTGCATACTGTGGGTCACGATAATGATGGTAAAGTCCTTCTTCAACTCCAACATGGTTTCTTCCAGCTGGGCTGTCGCAATCGGATCCAAGGCTGACGCTGGCTCATCCATCAAGAGGATGTCTGGCTTGACAGAGATGGCGCGAGCAATACAGAGACGTTGTTGCTGTCCACCAGAGAGCATCAAGGCTGATTTGTGGAGGTCATCTTTGACCTGATCCCAAAGGGCAGCCTGTCGGAGAGAGGTTTCGACAATTTCATCCAAGACTTTCTTATCCTTGACTCCTGCACGTTCATGAGCAAAAGTGATGTTGCGGTAAATAGACTTGGCAAATGGATTTGGACGTTGGAAGACCATTCCGATATGCTTGCGCATCTCATAGACATTGATTTCTGGACGGTTGACGTCAATCCCTTGGTAGAGGATTTGACCTGTGACCTTGGCAATATCAATGGTATCATTCATCCGATTGAGACTGCGAAGGTAGGTAGATTTCCCAGATCCGGAAGGACCAATCAAGGCCGTTATTTTATTTCTTTCAAATTGCATATCGATGCCCTTGATGGATTCATTTTTACCGTAGTAAACATGTAAATCCTTGGTAGAGAGGGCCACTTTTTCTTCAGGGAAGGTGATGATATGCTTTTCATCCCAGTTATATTTTGACATGGCTTCTCCTTTAGGCAGCGGTTAATTTCTTGTGTAGATAGCTTCCGAGTTTGCGTGCTCCAAAGTTAAAAATCAAGATAAAGATGAGGAGCACAGCGGCAGAACCAGCAGATACAATGGTAGCATCAGGAATGGTTCCTTCACTGTTGACCTTCCAAATGTGGACAGCCAAGGTTTCTGCTTGACGGAAGATTGAGATGGGGCTGGTAACACTGAGGATATTCCAGTTAGACCAGTCAAGGGCTGGAGCGGATTGTCCTGCCGTATAGATAAGAGCGGCGGCCTCACCAAAGATACGGCCAGAGGCCAAGACAACACCCGTTACGATGCCTGGAAGAGCTTCTGGAATGACGACATGAACTACAGTCTCCCAACGAGAAATTCCAAGAGCTAAGCCAGCCTCACGTTGTGTATGGTGAACGTGTTTTAAACTGTCTTCAACATTTCGAGTCATCTGAGGGAGGTTAAAGACCGTCAAGGCCAAGGCACCTGAAATGATTGAAAATCCATACTCAAACTGGACTACAAAAATCAAGTAACCAAAGAGACCCACAACGACTGATGGTAGAGAAGACAAAATCTCAATACAGGTTCTGACAAAATTTGTCACAGGACCCTTTTTTGCATATTCAGCTAGGTAAATCCCAGCCCCCATAGACAAAGGTACAGAGATAATCAAGGTAATGACTAAAAGGAAGAAGGAATTGTAGAGCTGAATCCCGATACCCCCACCTGCTTGATAAGAGGATGATTTTCCAATCAAGAAAGACCAAGAGATGTGCGGTAACCCTCTCACCAAGATATAGAGAATCAAGGATGCCAAGATGGCAACGATGATACCAGCGATGGTATAGAGGACAGCTGTTGCAAGTTTATCTAATTTCTTAGCGTGCATAGTTTTTCTTTCCTCTTTCTTTCGTAATCAACTTAATCACACTGTTAAAGGCCAAACTCATCAAGAGCAAGACTAAGGCCAGTGACCAGAGAACGTTATTATCAACCGTTCCCATGACGGTATTTCCAATACCCATAGTCAAAACAGAAGTCAAAGTCGCAGCTGGTGTTGTTAACGAGGTTGGGATAACTGCTGAGTTTCCGACAACCATCTGAATAGCAAGAGCTTCACCGAAGGCACGCGCCATCCCAAAGACCACTGCAGTGAAAATACCTGAACGTGCTGCTTTCAAGGTCACACGCCAGATAGTTTGCCAACGAGTGGCTCCCATAGCCAAACTAGCTTCACGGTAATGACGAGGAACAGCACGCAAGCTGTCTGTTGTCATAAAGGTTACAGTTGGTAGAATCATGACAAAAAGAACGAAAATCCCTGACAAGATTCCAAAACCAGTTCCACCAAAGATGCTACGAACAAAAGGCACCACAACTTGCAAACCGATAAATCCATAGACGACTGAAGGAATACCGACGAGAAGTTCAATGGCTGGTTGCAAGATTTTTGCACCCTTTGGTGATACTTCTGTCATAAAAACTGCTGCTCCAATAGCAAAGGGAGTTGCGATGAGGGCAGATAAAATCGTCACAATAAAGGAACCCAAAATCATCGGAAGGGCACCAAATTGTTTCCCTGAAGGATTCCAAGTTTGGCCAAAGAGGAAATCAAAGATATTAACCCCATTGACAAAGAAGGTCGACAAACCTTTTTGGGCTACAAAAATCAAAATCATCGCTACAATGATGACAATCAAAGAAAGGCAAGTGAAGGTCAAACCTTTACCAAACTTCTCAAGGCGAGAGTTCTTTGAAGGAGAGAGTAATTTTTTCGATAATTCTTCTTGATTCATTATTGACCTCCTTCTACTGCTGTAACGGTACCTGAAGCATCCTTTTGGACTTTCATTTCATTGATGGAAATATAGCCCATCCCTTTAACAATTCCATTTTGGGCTTCATCTGAGAGGACGAAATTCAGGAATTCAGCAGCTAACTCATTTGGCTGACCAAGTGTGTACATATGTTCATAAGACCACAAAGGCCAGTTGTTGGTCGTTACATTCTCAGATGTAGGTTCATACCCATTCAGTTTCATGCTTTTCACGGAGTCATCTACATAGGCAAAGGCTAGATAAGAAATGGCTCCAGGTGTTTGGGATACAATCGACTTGACCATCCCGTTAGAATCCTGCTCTTGGCTCTGCATTGCCGATTGGCCATTCATAACCACCGTATCAAACGTCGCTCGTGAACCAGAACTTGCTGCTCGGTTGATGATTGAAATTGCTAGGTCCTTGCCTCCAACTTCTTTCCAGTTGGTCACTTCACCTGTAAAGATTTTGCGAAGTTGCTCGGTTGTGAGATTTTCGACAGTCACTTCCTTATTTACAATCACTGCAAGACCAGCCACTGCAACCTTGTGGTCCACTAGTGATAAAGCATCGATTCCATCTTTTTCCTCTGCAAAGACGTCAGAGTTCCCGATGTCTACTGCTCCAGACTGGACTTGAGATAGTCCTGTACCCGATCCACCACCTTGAACATTGACTGTTTTTCCGATGTTTCTAGAACCAAATTCATCTGCTGCTGCTTCGACAAGAGGTTGAAGAGCTGTTGAACCAACAGCTGTCATGGATTCTCCACGATCAATCCAGCTAGCACATCCTGCTAGAGAACCTGCCATCAAAAGAGCTGCAAGAGACATGACGAGCTTTTTTCTTTTTTTCACTGTTTTTCTCCTTGAACATAATGATGAATGTTCTGATTTCTTCCGTTTGTCCTGATCATCCAATTATCATCAATGATTGTCCCGCTTTATTTTTTAAACATTCTTAGGGGCGGACAATTCCATCGTATAATATAAGTAATAATAAAAGACTATCAGAAAAAACTCATAACTCCACTATAACATAGAGTAGGCTCTTTGACTAGCTTTTTCACCTGAATCTGAGTCCTTTTGGATAATAATTTTTCAAAACATTTCCTGTTACCTTGGCAAAGCCTAATCCGTTTCCTTGAACCACAACTTGGTACCAGCCATTTGGTCGAGCTTCAGACAATTGAACAGTCTCACCAGCCACATATTTTACAAAATCCTCATCATTGATTTCGACCCTTTGTTTTACTTGACTTGGTTTCAAGGCTAATCCCAGAGCAAAGCTTGGTTCGAAGCGTTTCTTCTTAAACGTCCCCAGATGGAGCCCATTTCGGGCAATTTTGAGCTTCCCTAGATCAGGTAGCATCTCTGGCAAGAGATAGAGCTGATCTCCAAAAGTCTGCAAGATACCAGTTAGATTGACCCGCAAGTGTTTTTGGGCAAAATCATGCCACAAGGCCAGCTGTTCACGACTGAGATTGCTCTTGCTGGCTTTGAATTTAGGTGCTGGATTTTCTCCCTTAAACTGCAGGTGGGCAACAAACTGACCTTCTCCCTTGAAATGATGAGGATACATCCGTGCCGTTTCAGGAAGGCCAATTCCTTCTACCATACCATTCAAATGCTCAACTGGAAGCAGTTCAAAATCATAAGTATCCAGCAACCAGTGGACGATTTCTTCATTTTCCTCAGGTGCCCAAGTACAGGTCGAATAGACTAAACGGCCACCTTCAGCAAGCATAGTCACTGCATCTTCTAAAATTTCTCTTTGGAGACCAGCACATTGGCAAGGATAATCGGTACTCCAATAATCCATGGCATCTGGCTGCTTACGAAACATCCCTTCACCCGAGCAAGGTGCATCAAGGACAATCACATCAAAGTAACCTTTAAAAACCTTGGCTAAGCGGTCAGCAGATTCATTGGTCACGACAACATTTGTCGCTCCAAATCGCTCCATATTTTCCACTAAAATCTTAGCACGCTTGCTTGAAATTTCGTTGGAAACAAGGACTCCTTGATTAGCCAGATAAGCTGCTAGTTGAGTGGATTTTCCACCTGGTGCTGCCGCCAAGTCCAAGACCTTCATGCCAGGACTTGGTTGAGCTACCTGGGCCACCATTTGGGCTGCAGGCTCTTGTGAATAAACGAGACCCGTAACGTGCACTGGAGATTTCCCAGAAACTTTTCCATAGTGCCCCCAAGGTGTACGAGGAATGGCATCAGCAAACGATAGCTGACTTTCTTTTAAGGGATTAACCCGAAAAGCCGAAACCGCTCCCTGCTTAAAAGAGGCAAGAAAATCTCTTGCCTCATCTTCTAGTATCGCTTCATATTTTTCAACAAATCCTTCTGGAAATTGCATTTAGTTCTCTTTCCTTTCGTAGATATAAGACTGAATCTCTTCTTGCATCTCGATTGGCACCATCATGACAGGCTGACGCGTTTTAAAATCAGCGGGCTCACCTGATACTGTAAGAAGTCGATAGCCCAGACTTTCCCCTAGGATACTGGCCGCAGCGTAATCCCATGGCTGCAAGTAGGTAATATAAGTCAGAAGACGACCCGATAAAACCTTAGCAAAACTAATGGCCGCACTGCCGTAGACACGGACTCCCAACGCTGCTCGGCCCAAATCCGCCAAGCCCCACTCATTGGTTTCAAACATACCTGAGTTACCGGCAACTAAAAATTCTTGAAGAGGTTTCTTTTTAAAAGGCGGTAAGGGATCATTATTACGACAAGGAGGAAAGGCACCACCACCATGGTAACAATCACCTTTCATGACATCATAGATGATGCCAAATTTGCCCACACCATCCTCAAAATAAGCCAACATCACGGCAAAATCTTCCTGCTGGGCGACAAAGTTATTGGTACCGTCAATGGGATCAATCACCCAAACGGAACCTTGACCGACTGCAGCACGTAAACAACCCTCTTCCGCGCAAATCAAGTCCTCAGGATAGATGGACTTGATCCGATCAACCAAGAGTTCCTGGACCTCCTTGTCCAAACGTGTAACCAAGTCAGTAGGGGAAGACTTGCGCTCAACCTGCAAATCTTCTTTCATGTGAGCCAAAATATAGTCAGCAGCTTCCTGCACAATCTGTTTGGCAAATTCAAATTTAGTTTCCAAGAGAAATCTTCCCTTCCCCTTTTTCCTTGGCAGCCTGAACTGCTCGGTAAAGCGAATAGCCACTAACTGTTTCAAATTCTCGTCCCAAACGCTTCTCTTCACTCTTGCTTGGCACAACCAATTTGAATTCCTTGTAAGACTCTAGCAGTTTTTTTGCTTCTACCTTATCTTCATAAGCAGCTTCAACATCATTAAAAAAAGAAAGCACTGAAGCAAGTTCTTCAGTGCTCCACGACAAATCTAGTGGGTAACTATACTGTTTGTTCATCTATCCTATACCAGCTCTCAATGTTGCTTCTTTCAATTCTTGTTTACGGTAACTACGAGGGAGAAAAGCACGAATCTCATCTTCATTAAAACCAATTTGCATGCGTTTGGTATCTGTAATAATTGGGCGACGCAAAAGACTAGGATATTGCTCAATCAACTGAAGCAACTCCGATACCGAGATACTCTCTACATCAATATCCAATTTTTGAAAAATTTTTGAACGAGTTGAAATGATGTCATCAGTACCATTTTCGGTCAAGGAAAGAATATGTTGTAATTCTTTTCTTGTTAAAGGACTAGTCATAATATTATGCTCTTGAAAGGGCACTTTATGCGTCTCTAACCAAGCCTTTGCCTTACGACATGATGTACAACTCGGTGATAAAAATAGTGTAATCATGCTTTTCTCTTCTTTTATCTATACTTGCTATTTCTATTATACAAAAAAATAAAGCGCTTGACTAGGTATTTTTAGAAAAAAAGCCTATTTTTTCATAGAAAATAGACTGTTTTCTGCAAAAATCTCCTGCTTTGCAAGTTTATCTTTAGGATAACCTAACAATAAAAATGGAAGCGATTAGATTTCCTCAATTTTTATTAAAAATACAGAATGTTAACAACTATTTCCTTAAAGCTTTGACAAGAAGGAAACCGAACATTCCTTCATACAAGGCAAAAAAAAGTAAAAAAGCATGGAGGAAGAAAGTCTCTGGCAAAATCCAAATAACGGGATCCTTTGCTGGATCAAAAAGCCAGGTATCGTCTCCCACAAAGAGAATCTGATGGAACAGAGTAAAAAATTGCTCAAAACCAATCAACACTCCCACAAGCCCAATGACTAGAGGCAATAGCACTAAAGTCAAGATACTTTTACGATATAGGGGCAAAAAGCCTTTTTTCACAATCTTTCTAACAAAGAAATAAAAATTTGGTAGCGTCACTAGGGCAACTAGCTGAACCAAGTGAAAGAGATTCTTCACCACCGCAAAGTGGTGTAAACCTGCAGCTGATGAGCGGAAATCAGGCATCTGCAAGACCTGATTAAAAGGATTGGTCAGGTAATTCATCAAGATATGAAAGTTGTACTGAATCGTTTCTGGCTTTAGATAGACTCGACCCGCTAAATTCAGCCACTTAATCTCCATGGGATAGAAAACCCATGCCAGATAAATAGTCAGTAGGATAGAAAGGGAGAGGAGAAAGAGCATACTTCCCCAAAAGGTTAGTTTAGTTTTCATCAAAATCCCACTCCGCTAGGCTAGAAAGCACATGAGTCGGGGCGATTGGCAAGTCCGCCACTTCTTCTGCTTTGGTGAAACCTGTCGTCACCAAGAGCGTTGGAATGCCATTGTCAATCCCTGCTCGAATGTCCGTCAGATAGTTGTCCCCGACCATGAGCAAGTCTTCTCGATTCAAGCCCAAGTGCTGAACTGCCTTGTCCATGATGATAGCATTTGGTTTCCCGATATAAACCGGTTTCACTCGTGTTGCTACTTCAAGAAGGGTAATTAGTGAACCAGCACCAGGCAAAAGACCACGTTCCGTCGGGATATTGAGGTCAGGGTTGGTTCCGATAAAGTGAGCCCCCTTTTGAATGGCTAGAGTCGCCGTCGCAAATTTTTCATAGTCGACTTGCCAGTCCAGTCCAACTACCACATAGGCTGGATTTTCCTTGTCTTCGACATAACCGGCTGCCTTGATGGCATCCTTGAGCCCCGCTTCTCCGATGACATAGACTGTCTTTTCCAGTCCCAAGTCGTTCATATAGTCGATGGTTGCCAGAGTTGCCGTGTAGACAGTTGATAGAGGCGTGTCGATATTAAAATTCTGAGCCAACATCTCTTGAACGCTCTCAGGAGTACGAGTTGTATTATTGGTTACAAAGAGATAGGGAATTTCTCGCTTTTGCAACTCATGCACAAAAGCCTCACCTTCCGGAATCCGGTCTTTCCCCTTGTAGATAGTCCCGTCTAAATCAATTAAATAACCTTTATAAGTCATATCGTCCTTTCTAATTCGCTTCAATTTCTTGCCAAGTAATCATAGCTTGGGCATTAATCTCGCTATCACTGATAATCTCATGCTTGCTTTCTAGTCCCTTGAGTTCATAAGTTGAAGCAATCATGCCACCTGGTCGCACTTCTTTTACATATTTGAGATTGATTTTCTTTGGAATATACTTGGTCAAAAAGTCTGCTCCCATGACCTCAAAAATCCAATCCAGGTATTTGCTATTATTGACATGACCATTCATATCCAAGTCGTAAAAACGAACATGGTAGTCTTTGCTGATCGGATCTTCTAGATTTGCATACTTTGGCCCACGGATGAGTTTTTTATCAAACTCAGACTGATAAGGAGCAACAATCTCCGGTTCAACAGCATGAACTTTACGACTATCTCTGTCCATAAGAACAAAGGTTGCTACCATGCGAATGATTTCTTGACCTGCTTCATCATAGATAGTGAAACGGCGGTAGCAAAAAAGACGATTGTAAGTCAATGCTTCTGTTTCAATCGTAATCTCTTCAGCAAAGCAAGGCAAGCGCACCACGTCAATCGCATAGTCTGTAATAATCCAGACCAGATTGTAACGTTCTAACATATCTCTGTCGCTAACTCCCAGCTCAATTGACTGCATACCTGATACTTGCAAGGACAGCAAAATCACATCTGGAAGTTTGATATGACCGTTCATGTCCGCCATATCAAAAGGAATTTTCATTTTCATTTGATAAGTTAAGCCCATTGTTCTACTCCAAAATAAATCGTTCTGCTACAGTGTCTCCCAAGAAGAGACCCCTCTTTGTCATTCGGACACGATCACCGTCGATCTGCATAAGACCTTGTTGAACCAAGTCTCTGATGATTTCGCCATAAAGTCCATCAAAGGACCGTCCGAATTTTTCCTCAAATCGTGTCATGGAAACCCCGGATTTCTTGCGGAGTCCCAGGAACATTTCTTCTTCCATCTGCTCCCTTTGATTCAGGTGTTCTTCTGTAATGCGAGCATTTCCTGCCTCTACCGCATTGAGATAGTGGCGGATAGGACCGTGGTTTTTATAACGAACTCCATCCACATAACCTGACGCACCCGCACCGATACCATAATATTCAGCATTGTCCCAGTACATGAGATTGTGGCGACTTTCAAAACCAGGCTTTGAGAAATTGGAAATCTCATAATGCTCAAAACCAGCTCGCTCCATCTCTGCGATGATGTACTCAAACATCTCAGCTTCTAACTCTTCCTTAGGCAGGGGCAATTTCCCACGTCGCATGCGGTTCATAAAGACCGTATGATTCTCCAAAATCAAGCTATAAAGACTCATATGAGGAATATCAAGCGAGATAGCCTTAGCTACATTGTCCTTGACCTGAACCATAGTTTGACCTGGAAGAGCATAGATTAGATCGATGGAGATATTGTCAAAACCAGCCAGTTTCAGGCGGTCGATATTTTCATAAATATCCTTCTCCAAATGACTACGCCCAATCTTTTTCAGCATTTTGTCATCAAAAGTCTGCACACCCAAGGAAACACGATTGACTGGCGACTGTTTCAAAACCGCAATCTTATCCGCGTCCAAGTCGCCTGGATTGGCTTCAATGGTCAACTCTTCCAAGACAGACAAGTCTAGATTTTTAGTCAAACCATCCAGAAGCACCTCTAATTGCGAAGCGGACAAAGCCGTTGGCGTCCCACCTCCAATGTAGAGAGTTCGTAACTTTTGGATATCATAAAAACGAAACTCCTCTAGCAAATGCTCCAGGTAACTATCTACTGGTTGATTCTTGATAAAGACCTTTGAAAAGTCACAATAATAACAAATCTGTGTGCAAAAGGGAATATGCACATAGGCGGACGTTGGTTTTTTCTGCATAGTACTTATTATACCACAAAGACAGGCTTGCAGATAAAAATCACCATCTCCAAAAACCAGAGATGGTGATGCATTATATTTCAGTAATATCAATGATAATTTCTTCTTGGCTTTCAGCGACGTCTGGAGTTGCTGACTGTTCTTGCTATTGCTCCTTGAGATTGTTAAAGGTTTCCTTTGACGCTTCTGTCGCTTGTCGAGCACAGTTTTTAGCTTGGTCAAGGACACTATCAAAAGTAATTTCACCAAATTCTACTTGTTCCTTTGTTTTCAGCACAAAGTCAGTTGCCTGTTCCTTCACTTCTGTTAGTTTTTCACAAACCTGCTCTCTAGCATATTCTGGATCTTCTCTCAAATCATCTAGAAAATCCTGAGCTTGACTACAAACTTGCTTACCCTTGTCACTTGTCAAAAACAAAGCAAGAGCCGCGCCTGAAACCGTACCTAAAAGGATAGAGGATAGTTTTCCCATAAGATTTCTCCTTTTTTATTTTTTGAAAAATTTACTTGCGACACGAAGAGCGGACAAGCCTGCACCTGTTTTAATGGTCTTTGAACCAGCAGATGAAGCTTTTTTGCCTAAGACACGTGCATGTTGGTTGAGGTCAGATACTGACTCAGACAAGTCCGCCACCGCCGTAAAGAGTGGATCAATAGTCGCAACTTTGTCGTTAATATCGTCTGCTAACACATTAACCTTAGCCAACAATTCATTAGTCTGATGCAAGGTAACGTCCACATCTGAGCTCAATATTTTGATGGTCTTCTCTGTCTCATCAATCATACGACCTGCTTTTTGAATCGTGATTGTCAAATAGACTAAACAGACAATCAAAGCAATCGCAACAAGTATATATGCAACTTCTAACATTTATTTTTCCTCCTCAGTATGATAGAAAGGGGCTTTCTTTCGATTTTGATAAAGTATGATAAAAATACCGAGTCCGATAAGAACAACTGATAACCACTGGGAAACTCGCAGACCAAAGAACATGAGACTATCCGTCCGCATGCCTTCGATAATCATACGACCAAAGCCATACCAAATCAAGTAGAATGCCGTAATATGACCACGTCTGATTCCCTTTAATTTTCGTCTAAAAATCAGAATCAAAGCAAATCCGATCAGATTCCAAACCGACTCATATAAGAAGGTCGGCTGACGGTAGCTGCCATCAATGTACATCTGGTCACGGATAAAGCCTGGCAAATAATCCAGACTATCTACTGCTGCACCGTAGGCTTCTTGGTTAAAGAAGTTCCCCCAGCGTCCTAAACTCTGGGCAACCATGACGCTCGGTGCTGCAATATCTAAGAAATCCCAAGTATTAATCAGCTTTCTATCTGCAAAGATATAAAGGACAATAGCGCCCGCTATCAAACCTCCATAAATGGCCAAACCACCATTCCAGATGGCAATGATTTCACCTGGATTTTGCAGGTAATAATCTAAGCGAAAGAGTACGTAGTATAGTCTAGCACCTAAAATCGCAACTGGAAAAGCAATCAGAATGAAATCCAAAATATCATCTGACAGGATTTTCTTTTTAGGAGCTTCCTTCATGGCAAGGTAGACTGCCAAAACCAAACCAGCCACAATACACAAAGCATACCAACGAATAGAAAAAGGACCGATTTCAAATGCGACTGGATTAATCATTTTTCACCTCATTTTGAGCGATCAGACTTGTCAAGCGTTCTTCAAATAAACGTGTCGCATCAAAGCCCATTTCCTTAGCACGGTAGTTCATGGCAGCCGCCTCAATGACAACAGAAATATTGCGTCCTGTTTTTACTGGGATGCGGATACGTGGAATGGCTACACCAGAAATCTCGATTTCTTCAGCATTATTTCCTAAGCGATCGAAGGTCTTATGCGTATCATAATTTTCCAAATAAACTGCTAGTTGAACTTGTGAAGAATCCTTAACTGCACTTGCTCCGTAGAGACTCATCACATCAATAATCCCCACTCCACGAATCTCAAGTAAATGCCTCAAAATTTCAGCTGGCTCTCCCCAAAGGGTCATTTCGTCTTTTGCAAAAATATCTACACGATCATCTGCCACCAAACGGTGTCCACGTTTCACAAGTTCCAGACCAGTTTCACTCTTACCGATACCGCTATCCCCTTGGATCAAGACACCCATGCCATAAATATCCATCAAGACACCATGAACACTGGTCCGTTCTGCCAAACGAGAATCCAAATAGCTAGATAATTCTCCTGACAGGCGACTAGTAGCTGTTCGACTGGTTAAAATCGCAATCTTACATTCCCTAGCAGCTTTCAACATTTCTTCCGGAACTACTAAACCACGCGCAACAATGACCACTGGCGTTTTCGGTTGAAACATCTTGGTCAACACCTTATAACGGTTGTGAGAAGACATAGCGACCAGATAAGACCATTCCTTCATTCCCAACAGTTGAAGTCGCTCCGGAGTATAGTAATCAAAATAGCCTGTCATTTCAAGACCTGGTCGAGAAATGTCCGCAGTATTGATTTCTTTTTCAAGTAAATCGCCTTCACCGTAAACAATGTCTAATCTGAGCTTTTCAATGACTTCTTTTACTAAAACCGACATAATTTCCTCCTTCAATCGAGTTCTCCCTACTATTATATCAAATTGTGGTAGGAAGTTTCCTTTTTTTGCAGGATTTACAGTATTTATTTGGAAAGAAAAAAGGCTAGACAAGTCTAGCCTTTCATTTCAAATTAGAATTTTTTACGTTTACGAGCTGCTTCTGATTTACGTTTACGTTTTACAGAAGGTTTTTCATAGAATTCACGTTTGCGTGTTTCTTGAAGAGTACCAGCTTTAGTAACCGCACGTTTGAAACGACGAAGTGCATCGTCAAGAGATTCATTCTTACGTACTACTGTTTTAGACATTTTTTTCACTCCCTTCAAGTTCAAGATCTATTCCATTTTACACACAAAGTGAATAATTGTCAAGAGAAAAGCGACCATAAACTTTTATTATTTTTACTTTCTTCTTTTGAAGATGAAATAAATCACTAAGATGCAGAGAATCAATCCTAAAACAGCTGGTTTTACAATCGATATGCCACTTCCTCCACTAAATAAAAGACTATGGGCAACCTTCAGAAACGCTCCAATTACTACCGTTGCTAATAATCCATACCAACGTCTACTCCATGTTAAGGATATAATCGCCGTAAAAAATGCTAGAATTGTTGCCAGAATGATAACTTTTTCAATACTCCATCCGCTCGTAAAATAAGTCTTCTCAAAATTCAAAAACTCAATTACTTTTACATCAACTATTTCCGGCTTTGGGAACCAGAACATACTAGTAAATAGGCAAAATATAGAAAAGAAAATCAGGCTATAGGATTTTTTATAAGCTCCCATTACAACTGGAATAATAAAGAGAGGGCGAATATACCAACTCAGAGTATTCTGGTGTCTAGTAAACGCCCACTCAAAAAAGCTCCTATCTGATAAAAAAACGACAATGATAGCAATCGTTAGAAACAAGAAAACAACCCCGCCTATTTTATCTAACGTTTTTATTTTCATAACTTTTCCCTTCTTGAATTCATAAAATTAATTCATCCATAGCAGATTCCCACCAAGTGAGTTATCAACTTCTAATCGTTTTATTGGTAAAATATTACTGTTCTTCCAACCACGCTTTTATTCTATTGTCAAGATATCTATTTGCTCATCGTTAACGATGATTGCTTGGCGGTTATGAAGTGGTAGCAATTCAAGCTGCTTTTTATAGGTTTCAAAGGTCTTTTTGCTACTATCAGTAAAAGGTTCCTCGCCATAATGTGGAAGGATATAAAAATCCACTTCATCCAATCCTGCTGTATCAGATAACTCTGTCGCTACCGTCTTATCGTCCATGAGTTTATTGTAGTCAATATCCTTGGCTGTAATGATAGCCCCTGCTGATTCTCCCACATAGACCAGTCCATCTCTTATTTGCTCTTTGATGAGAGATAGGAGTTGTTTTTTCTTTAATTCTTGCAATAAATAAAAGGTATTCCCGCCTGAGATATAAAGAATCTTGCTTTGGAAAATCTTTGCCTGAGCAGTTTCTCGATCACAAGAAGCAATATCCAGAACCTCTATCTCAAATCCTAAATCCCTGAATGTTTGCTGAGCCTCATCGATATAGGCAGTATAGTCCTCTTTGTTCCCAGCGGTAGGAATAAATAAAACCTTGTTTTCTAGATTCTTTTCCTTTGCATAATCGCTAAAAAGCTTTTTGACTCCAGCAAAGTATGAACATAAAAATAATTGTTTCATGATTGTACCTCCATTAGTTTTTAACAATTTTATAAAGGATCCATGATCCCTTTCTTTGACTAGTTACGAGCTCAAAGCCTACTGATAACAAAAATCGTCTAAATGCTTCTTCACTTTGGACCTCTGGTAAAAGTAAGACAACTTGTTATATTCACAAGCCAGTAAGAGCATCCCGTCTGATTTGAGTATTCTTCGAAGTTCCATAAAAGAAGCCTCTAAATCCTGCCAATGAAAATGAGTTTGAAAAGCTGTGATTAAATCAACACTTTCATCAGAAAAACCTGCCTCCCTAACATCTCTTCGTTCAAAATTTAGATTAGTCATCTCTATCTGTTTGGCTTGAGCTATTGCAGTATCTGAAATATCAATTCCAGTTATAGTACTTTACGGAAAAGTTTCTTTCAGTAGGATGGTTGAACGGCCATTCCCAACTCCTACATCTAAGATTGCAGGGTAAAATGTCCTATCCAGATGACGAATTGCCCATACAAACATGGGAAGGTAGGCTCTATTCCACAATTTCATCATTCGTTTTCCTAGAAATCCCGAGGGGTTCTTTGATTGCTGAATTAAGTGACTAAATAGTAACATTAAAAGTAAAAAAACAAATAAAACTGAATATATAAATCAAAATCGAGCCTCCTCGTATAGCTATATTATACCACTTTAGCAGGATAGTGAACATTTGAAGTAAAAAGCCACTCACTCCAAAGAGCAAGTGGTTCTTGTAATTTTACTTTTCAAGCAAGCTGAGCGCTTCAGAATCCGCAATAATAGTCACATCAGGGTGGTTTTGGAGGCTACTTGCTGGTAGACTTTCAGTTACTGGGCCTGATACTGTTCCAGCAATGGCTTCTGCTTTTGACTCACCATAAGCAAAGAGAATAATTGACTTGGCATCCAAGATATTTTTTATCCCCATTGAAATGGCTTGAGTTGGGACATCTTCAATCTTGTCAAAGAAGCGAGCATTGGCTTCGATAGTAGATTGATCAAGTTCTACTAGATGCGTTTGACTGTCAAATGGAGTGCCTGGTTCGTTAAAGCCAATATGTCCATTGCGACCGATTCCCAAGATTTGCAAATCAACTGGATGGTCAGCCAAAATTTGGTTGTAGCGTTCTACTTCAGCTTCAGCATTGTCCTTAATCCCACGAGGCAAGAAACTTTCTTTAAATGGTTTTTGGTTGAATAAGTGTTCTTGCATAAAGTGGCGGTAAGACTGAGGATTGTCTCCGTCAAGTCCTACATACTCATCAAGGTTTACACTGGTTAGATTTGAAAAATCAAGGTCACTCTCAACGATTTCCTTGTAAAACTCAAGTGGACTGCTCCCTGTCGCAAGTCCTAATGTTTGAGCACCATTGGCCAATTTTTCCTTCAAAATCTCAAAAGCAACTTTTCCACCTTCAACTTGATTTTCAACTTTAATAACTTTCATCTTTTCATCCTCCGTTTTAATCTATATTCATTATATGGTATAGACCAATTTTTGTCAAGTGAAAACGATTTAATTTCTAAAAAAAGAGCACCCAAACTTTAAACGTGTTATAATGGATAGGATTAGAACTTAGAAAGAATGATGAAAAAATGAATACAGCTGATTTTGATTTCTACTTACCAGAGGAATTAATTGCCCAAACGCCACTTGAAAAACGGGATGCGTCTAAACTCCTTATCGTTAATCGTGAGACGGGAGAAATGCAGGATAAACACTTCCACTCTATTATTGATATGCTGGAACCTGGTGATGCTCTTGTCATGAATGACACCCGTGTTCTCCCTGCCCGCCTCTATGGTCAAAAGGAAGAAACTGGAGGCCATGTGGAGCTTCTCCTACTCAAAAATACCAGTGGAGATGAGTGGGAGGTTCTCGCCAAACCTGCCAAACGCCTCAAGGTCGGAACTCGTGTCAACTTTGGTGATGGTCGCCTCAGCGCTGTCATCACGGAAGAATTGACCCACGGGGGCCGCATTGTCCGCTTTGAATACCAAGGAATTTTTCTAGAAGTCTTGGAAAGTCTCGGTGAAATGCCACTACCGCCCTACATCCACGAAAAACTAGATGACCGTGAACGCTATCAAACGGTCTACGCTAAAGAAAGTGGCTCTGCTGCTGCACCAACTGCTGGCCTCCACTTCACCAAAGAACTGCTAGCAGAAATCCAAGCCAAGGGTGTCCATTTGGTTTATTTGACTCTCCACGTTGGTTTAGGAACTTTTAGACCTGTTTCTGTGGACAATCTGGACGAACACGAAATGCACTCCGAATTCTACCAACTTTCTGAGGAAGCAGCTGCCACCCTTCGCTCTGTTAAGGAAGATGGAGGCCGTATCATCGCTGTCGGAACCACCTCTATCCGCACGTTAGAGACTATTGGTTCCAAGTTTGATGGGCAAATCCAGGCTGATTCTGGCTGGACCAATATCTTTATCAAACCTGGTTACGAATGGAAGGTTGTGGATGCCTTTTCAACCAACTTCCATCTGCCAAAATCAACTCTCGTCATGTTGGTTTCTGCCTTTGCAGGCCGTGAATTAGTCTTAGATGCATACCAGCACGCTATTCAAGAACGCTACCGTTTTTTCAGTTTCGGTGATGCCATGTTTATCTATTAATTTTCATAATCAAAAAACGCATAGAATCAGATTTGATCCTATGCGTTTTGTAATGGATAACTTTATTAGTTAATTTATTGTAAAGGTTGGATCTTTCAAGCTCTGAACACTGGCATTGATAACTGCTCCGATAATCAAAATCTTTGCAATGAGAATAAACCAGAACATCATAACCACCACGATGATGGAACTGAAAAATCGGACATCCACTAGGTGATTGACATAGTTATTAAAATAGACAGAAAAGATATTCAATAAAAAGATAAGAGTTAGCAAGACAAAGACACTTCCTGGTAAAACATAGCGGATTCGTGGTGTTTTTACTTTTGGAAGGAAATAGTAAATCATGACTAGAATGGCAAAGATCAAGGCATAGACTAGAGGGCCTGTAAAATCTTGCAGGTAAGAGAATAGCGGACTGTCTGATTGCCAGTAAGTTTTGAGGAGGTTGAGCAACATACGACCAAACATACTCAAAAACAAGGCTAGGGCAAAAAGAATCTGCAAGCCGAGGCTAACAAGCAAACTCATCAACTGATGGGAGATAATCCCTCGACTTTTGGTCACCCCATAGGCTTTGTTAAAAGCTTTTTGGAGGAAATCCATTGATTTTGAAAAGGTCCAGAGTGCAGATAAAACGGCAAAACTCAGCAAACCAGTCGATGGTTGAGTCAGAACTTCTCGGACAATCTTAGCGATCACATCATACACCGTATCAGGTAAAAATTCCTTGATCGTAAGTAAGAAATTTGAGACCGGAATCTGAAAATAAGGCAAGATATTGACTATTATCATGATCAAAGGAAAGATTGAAATCAACCAATAATAAGCAACTGCGACACTGGTCAACTCGCTATCAGATGCTTGATAATAATGCAAAAAAGCTTTCAATAATGGCCTGTCCATCAACTCTTTCCACCACTTTTTCATATCCCATCCTCCGTCATTTTCTTCATCATCTAAGTTCTTCTGATTAAATCTACCATATCATAAGGCAAGGTATTTGCGGCCTCTTTCAGAGAATAATTCTCTAAATTATTCACATTTTGGCGTAGTTTTTTAGCATACTTGGCTGTCATCAGTTTAGCTTCTTCGTATTCAAAGATTGCCTTACGTTCGAGATAGTAGCCTCGTAGCATTTCATCGATATTGTTTGGCTTGATGCGATTGATAACCCGCTCAACAAAGGCACCACTTCCGATAATGGCCGTCTCGCGTAGACGAGACTCTTGCATAAAGCTAATCAGAGAACTCTTGTAAACGCCTTTGAGGTTTTCCAAACTCTCGATAATCAGCTCTGTATTTTCCAAATACAACTCTGAAATCTGATCATAGTCAACTGCTAGTAGTTTACGAGATTCTTCATTCATCCAACTACGGAAAGTTTTGCCAAAGGTAAACATTTCATGGAGTAGAAAGCGCAGTATCCGTAAGGAAACTAGAAAATAATAAGTCACTCTAGAAGCGAAATTCCGATTGATACTCTGCTCCATGTTTTTTAGGTAACGTTGGTAAACTCGATAGCCACGCTCACTGATTCTATTTTCTTCATAGGCTTGCTCCAAACCATCACTCTCAATACTCAAGATAAGAAGTTTGAGGGACTCCCAGTCCTCTTGGACTCTCTTATTTTCCAGACTAAGGATGAGGTTTTCAACCCGACCATGATAGTTATCAATAGCTGCATAAAGAGGAAGTTTGTTCTTGTGATGGTCCAGCTCTTTTTCTAATTCTGCAGCTACATCATTCAGAATCGCAATATGCATCAAATGATCCTTGCTTTCCTCTTGTTCCTCAGATAAGTGAGGGAGAACCAGTAAACCCGTTAAAAAGCTCAATAGTGTAACGCCTGCTACAAGGAAGAGTAACAGAGGATATTCCTGCTCCAAATGACTTGGTATGAGGAGAATGGTCGCGATAGATACTGTCCCTTTGACACCAGAGAAGGTCAAAAGAAGCATATCTTTCATGTACTTATGAATTTTTTTCTTAAGTCGACGCGTTCTCACAAAGTAAAAACCAGCAATCATGACAAAGCGGATCGCAAAAAGCAAGAAGGTCAGAACGACAACTGAAATCAGCAAAAGAAGGGGATTGTAGAGCGAATTAGACAAAATCGGCTCCACTATCAATTCTAACTCCATTCCCAAGAGAACAAAGACTGATCCATTTAGCATAAAGGTCACGGTGTGCCAGACGGTCTCCGTCACGGTGTCAACTTGAGCCTCAAGGAGCGTAATCTTCTTAAAGCGACTAGCCTTCAAAATACCTGCTACCACTACTGCGATAATCCCTGAAACATGGATTTCTTCAGCTATAAAGAAAGTCATAAGAGGTAAACTTAGCTCTAGCAAGAGTTCACTGGCTATATCTATTGCTCGCACACTCAGTAAAAAGCTATGCAAGAAACGATTGACCATAGCCGTCACAAAACCGACTACAAAACCACCAAGAATAGAAAGTGCTAGGGAAGTTCCTGCTTGGCTGAGAGAAAAAGTTCCTGTTGTCCAAGCAGCCAGAGCCATCTGAAAGGCAACCAAACCAGAAGCGTCATTTAAGAGCCCCTCCCCTTTTAGGATATTGGAAACCCGTTTAGGAAAACGAAAACGTTCAGAAAGAGACGCAAAGGCAACCAAATCTGTTGGCCCAAGTGCCGCTCCAACTGCCAAACAGGCAGCTAACGGAAGAGTCATCCAAAGGAAGTGAGCCATGCCCCCTAAGCTTAAGGTCGATATAAAAATCACAGGAAAAATCAGAAAGACGACAATCCGCCAGTGCTTCAAAATGGACGTAATATCTGCTTCTTCTGCCTCCCGGAAAAGTAAGGGACCAATAACCATGGCTAGAAACAGCTCTGTATTGAGATGAAAGTCCGCATCGGGAACAAATAAGCCAATCCCAATCCCCAAAAGGATTTGCACAAGAGGAAGGGGTAAAAATGGGAGAAGTTTATTGGTCGTAGTTGAAATGATTAAGACAAATAAAAATAAAATCAAGTAAATGAGTAATTCCACACAATTCCTCCTTAATCTTTTTTACAACAAGATTCAAAAATCTCCTTTTGCTCCTGGATTTTCTGATCAATCTTAGAACAGTCTTTGTGCTCAATTTTTTTCTGGCATCGTTCCATTTCAAGAGCCACTAATTTTTTCTTGATTTTAAGCATTTTCTTACTCATATGTGCTTCGTCGAGCACCCCGACTGCTCGCTCGTGATGCGTTGACTCGACAAAATTTTGGCGCATGGCCTCTAATTTCTCACGAAGGTATTGTTTATCCATGTCTATACCTTTCTAATTTTTCAATCATAACTAAAAACGGTGGATTGTTAACTTGGTTGAGTGTCCGGTAAATGGTAGCTGTATACTCTTGTTGGTTCAACTGGCTAACAAAATCCAATACAGCATCCCTCTCGGTATCTCCTCCTTCATGACCATAGTAGACCATGATGGCAATCCGTCCTCCTTTGACAAGCAAATGACACAGCTTTTCTAAAGCTTCGATAGTAGTCTGAGGTTGGGTGATGACGGATTTATCAGCCGACGGCAGATAGCCCAGATTAAAAATCCCTGCCTTAGCTTCTGTCACAAACTGGTCTAGCGTTTCATGGCCTTGCAAGATTAACTGGGCATTTGTCATTCCAGCCTGATCCAAACGCTCTTGGGTTTTCTCCAAAGCCTGCTCCTGGATATCAAAGGCGTAGACTTGCTTGGCTAGCTTGGTTAAAAAAAGGGTATCATGGCCATTGCCCATGGTCGCATCCACTACGATATCCTCTTTTGTCACAACTTCAGCCAAAAAATCATGTGCCATCTCAAGTGGTCTTTTCATTTTTAAACTCCTGTTTTACAGCCTTGCATCCTTGCACACTTCCACGACGGCGCATCTCAGTTTCAATAGCATTTAGCACTTCCCATTTTTTGAGGCTCCACATGGGACCAATCAGCATATCTCTAGGTGCATCTCCTGTAATCCGATGGATGACGATATGCTTGGGAATAATTTCCAGTTGGTCACAGATGACCTTGACATACTCGTCCTGACTCATCAGTTGCAAGCGTCCTTCGTGGTAATCTCGTTGCATACGAGTATTTGTCATGAGGTGAAGCAAGTGCAGCTTAATCCCTTGAATATCGTTATCCGTTACGCAGCGGCGGACATTTTCGACCATCATCTCATGAGTCTCACCGGGCAAACCATTGATCAAATGGGAAACAATCTCAATCTTGGGATATTTCCTCAAGCGTTTTACTGTTTCAACATACAATTCATAGGAATGAGCACGGTTAATCAGGTCAGAGGTTGCTTCAAAGGTGGTCTGTAAGCCCAATTCTACCGTCACATGCATGCGTTCCGATAACTCAGCCAAATATTCGATGGTTTCATCTGGCAGACAGTCTGGCCGCGTTCCAATATTGATTCCTACTACACCTGGCTCGTTGATAGCCTGCTCATAGCGTTCCCGAATCACTTCCACCTTTTCATGGGTGTTGGTAAAGTTTTGAAAATAAACCAGATACTTTTTAACATCTGGCCATTTGCGATGCATAAAGTCAATTTCCTTATAAAATTGCTCGCGGATAGGAGCATCCGGTGCTACGATAGCATCTCCAGAACCTGAAACTGTACAAAAAGTACAGCCCCCATGAGCCACAGTTCCATCCCGATTGGGACAGTCAAATCCCGCATCAATAGGAACTTTGAAAGTCTTTTCTCCAAAAAGTTTTCGATAATAATCATTCAAGGTATTATAAGATTTCATAACTTTCATTATAGCAAAAAACACCCACAATCTCAAAAGCCTGACTTTCCAACAAATTCCCTTGTTTCTCATTTCCTTTAGCTTTTTTTTATGATACAATATGGGTATGATTTTAATGAAAATAGCATCTATTTTATTATTGATATTAACCTTGGTGGTTTGCTTTATTGTCACCAAGCTTTTCGGACTTAGGAAAATAGGATTTAATTTCGCGGATCTAGCTTTTCCACTTTTGGTATTTGAGTACTATCTTATTACTGCTAAAGCCTTTACCCACAACTTTCTACCGCGACTTGGTGTCGCACTTTCTCTCCTAGCAATCCTCCTTGTAATCTTTTTCCTTGTCAAAAAACGAAGTTTTTATTACCCTAAATTCATCAAATTCTTCTGGAGAGCCGGTTTTCTCCTTACCTTAATCATCTATATAGCAATGATTGTCGAATTGATGATGGTAAAATGATCACTAACCCTGTATTTAATTACCGGGTTTTTCTTTTACTCCTTTACCTAAAAAGACCAGAGGTGTACTGACCCCAAAAAGTTAGACAAATAATTTATCCAAAGGATTTAGTTCTGTATTGCACGGGACTAAGTCCTTTTAGTTTTGTCTTAATTCGTTTGTTGTTGTAATAATCAATATAGTCTACAGTGGCTTGTTCCAATTGCTTAAGCGACTGAAACGACTCCTCATAACCATAAAACATCTCCGATTTCAAGATGCCAAAGAAGGACTCCATCATTCCATTACCTGGACTGTTTCCCATTCGTAACATAGATGCTTGAATGTTCTTATTCTCTAGGAACCGATGATAAGAATCGTGTTGGTATTGCCAGCCTTACTCACTTAGAGTGAATTTCCTCAATCCAGTCATTACAATGCTCAAAAAAACCGAAAGTTAGTATTTCCTATCTAACTTTCGGGATATAATTCAATATCTAAGCTTCTCGTTTAGAAGCGAATTGCTTCACGTGTTTTTTCATATGAAGTCACAAAACGATTTGTAACTCCTGGTTCTGCAACTTCCAAGGCTTGAGAAATCTTCTCAAATGATGCCCGATAGTCAAACTCTTTCTCAAAAATTTCAAGTGCTTCGTTGAAAGCCTCTTGGATGCGTTCATCAAATGAACGGTAGCGATTTGAGTATTGAAGAAGTTGCTCTGTCAAAGTTGCATACTGAACAATTTCATATGTTTCTGTCTCAAGTACTACCATATCATTCGTTGCAATTTCAAGAATTCGCTTAACAGATTCAATATTAACCTGCGGTTGTTCTAGCTCCGCCATCAGATCTTCAGTGTTATGACTTGCAGTAAAGAAGAGTTTCAAGAAACTTTGAGGGATTCCTGGTAAGTTTCGCTTCTCCATGTAACGTTTGATAGTGTGCAAACGATTCACATAGACATTTGCTTTTTGGCGAGCATTGAGGTCATCTTTTTCAATTTGCGCAAGTCGTTCGCTCACAGAAATTTGCTCATCTTCAATATCTTTGAGATTGCTTTGAAGCATTTCCAACTGTTCTTCAAGAACAGAATAGGCTTGAGCAGATTCTCTTTGGTCCTCTGTTACTTCTAAAATAGCGGTATCAAGTGCGGCTAATTCTTCTTGAAGTCGGCGGACATGATTCCCATTACTTTCTGGAAGAAGATAAGTTTTATTTAGGCGTTCAAGATCCTGAACAAGCACCTGGTTATTTTCCTTCAAGTGGTTGAGATAGGTTGGAAGTGTTGAGAGGAGATTCTCAACGACTTTTTGAGCCTCAATTTCATGAGTGAAAATATCATAAAGTGCATTGATTTCTTCTTGAATGCGATTATTTTCATACTCTGCATTGTCCAACTCCAACTGACGAATGTTTTCTTGATTATTCTTCAAAGATTCATGCAAAAGTTGGAAACGTGACTCAATATCTGTTTCAATAAAGTGGTATTTGGCATCCAACAGCTTACGATAGCCTTCTTCCAAATCTGCTAATTGGTCTGGTAATTCCTTTGTCAAGGTTTCAACAAGAGCTGGGATCCGATCAACAATATGCGTTAGAGCAAGAATATGATTTTCAGTATCATCTAAGATTGCTGCAGCTTCAACTGGGTCACCTGATGAGTTAAGGGTAACGAATTGAGAGAATTCCGATTGGATATTTTCCAATTGTTTCTCAATCTCAGGAAGAGCTTTCCCATATTTCTCTGAGTCCTCTGCAACCGTATGTTGAAGGGTTTCAAACAAGTCCAAAGCATGTAGGACGCGACCACTGTTCTTAGATTCTTGCTTTTCGAGTTCAGAAAGGGCATTGCGAATAGCTGCAATATCTTCTTCAATCAAACTAATCTGGCTTTCAATTTGATCAATCTTGTGAGCTGCTTTAAAGAAACGGAAAGAATTATTGTAGTTTTCAGCCTCAAAAAGATGATTCTCAATATCAGCAAACGAATTCAGAGATAAATCAACCCATTTTTGGTTCCATTCACGGAAGGTCACCTGACTTTGACCAATCAAGTGCATGTTTTTAACGGCTTCAACCTCATCATTTACAGGAAGATTGTAGAGTTCTTCTTTTCTTTCTTCAAGCGCCGTTAATCTGCTTACATTACGCTTACGTAGAAAAATGGCTGTTACATAAGCTAAAATCAAAATGATCGCAATCGCAACCATTAGATAAATTAGTTGTCCATTAGACATATCAAACTCCTTTTATACTAGAAACAATCGTAATGATTATATCATATTTTTTAAACCAAGGGAACTATTTCCCACATTTTTTAGACGTCAAGTGTACTGTAAACAGCGTTTTCTTCGATAAATTCGCGACGAGGCTCTACCCGATCGCCCATCAACATATCAAAGATTCTATCTGCTTCAGCAGCATCATCTACTGAAACACGCGCCATCAAGCGATGTTCTGGATCCATGGTTGTTTCCCACAATTGGTGGTCATCCATTTCTCCTAATCCCTTATAACGTTGGATAGTTGGCTTTGAGCGCCCTTCACTATGACGTGCTAAGGCTTCTTGGAGTTTAATTTCTTGATCTGTACCCGGCTGGATGTATTCTTTAATCTCACTTCCGACTTTAACCCCATAAATCGGTGGTTGGGCAATATAAACATAACCAGCTTCTAGGATTGGCTTCATGTAGCGGTAAATCAGAGTCAGTAAGAGGGTTCGAATGTGGGCACCATCAACATCGGCATCGGTCATCAAAACGAGTTTTTGGTAACGAGCCTTAGTGACATCAAATTCTGCCCCAAAGCCTGTCCCCATGGCTGTGAAGAGACTCCGAATTTCTTCGTTAGCAAGAATTTTATCCATGCTGGCTTTTTCAACGTTCAAGATCTTACCACGAATTGGCAAGATAGCTTGGAATTCACGGTTACGACCAGATTTAGCTGATCCACCAGCTGAGTCTCCTTCGACGATGAAGAGTTCGGTTTCAGCAGGGTTGTTTGAAGAACAGTCTGCTAGTTTTCCAGGAAGATTGGAAATTTCCAAACCAGATTTTTTACGAGTGACTTCACGCGCACGCTTGGCAGCTACACGAGCCTTGGCAGCCAAAATCCCTTTTTCCACGATACGCTTGGCGATCTGTGGATTTTCCATGAGAAAATCAGAGAAGGCATCGCTGAAGAGGCGATTAGTGATCTTGACCACTTCACTATTGCCCAGTTTGGTCTTGGTTTGTCCTTCAAACTGCGGATTTGGATGCTTAACAGAAATAACTGCAGTCAAGCCTTCACGGACATCTTCCCCTGTTAGGTTGTCTTCATTGTCTTTTAGCAATTTATTTTTGCGGGCATAATCATTGATAACACGTGTCAGCGCTGTACGGAAACCTTGCTCATGCGTTCCGCCTTCATGGGTATGAATGTTATTGGCGAAACTCATGACGTTTTCGTGGTAACCGGTTGTGTACTGCATGGCTACCTCAACTGTGATATCATCCATCTCACCGTCTGTGTAGATTGGTGTATCAAAGATCACATCCTTGTTCTCGTTGATATATTCAACATAGCTAGCAATCCCGCCCTCATAGTGGTAATGTTTAGTCTGTTCGAGACCTTCACGCTTATCTGTGATGGAGATTCGAAGACCTCGGTTCAAAAAGGCTAGTTCTTGAATACGTTTATTTAATTTGTCAAAGTCAAAGGTCGTTGTTTCTGTAAAAATCTCTGGGTCCGGCGTGAAGTGAACTGTTGTTCCGGTTCTATCCGTATCTCCAACCACTTCAAGATCAGCAACGACATTCCCACGGTGGTATTCTTGATAATAAATTTTTCCGTTTTTATGAACCCGAACATCTAGTTGAGTTGAAAGGGCATTTACTACTGATGAACCCACACCGTGCAATCCACCTGATACCTTGTACCCGCCACCGCCGAATTTTCCTCCAGCGTGAAGAACAGTAAAGACGGTCTCAACAGCAGGACGTCCTGTCTTTTCTTGAATGTCAACAGGAATACCACGTCCATCATCCACAACGGTGATGGAATTATCTGGCTCAATAAGGACTTGGATATGGCTGGCAAATCCTGCTAGGGCTTCATCAATTGAATTATCAACGATTTCCCAGACTAGATGGTGAAGGCCTTCTTTTGAAGTCGATCCAATATACATACCTGGACGCATACGAACGGCTTCCAACCCCTCCAAAACTTGAATTTGGCTGGCATCATAATCCTGTGCCTGTTGATTTTTGATTTTTTCTGTCATTTTTTCCCTTTTCTTACATGTCTATTGCTTGTCTCAGTGTCACAACGTTTTTAAAAAGATAGGCATCTAAGCCGGCAGCTTTCCCTGCTTCTACATCAATATTCCTGTCTCCAATGACCAAACCGGATGAGATATGATATTTATCACGTAAATAAATCATAGACTCAGGATCTGGTTTTCGTTTGAAACCGGAACTAGCAGTCACGACTTCTGTGAAATAGTCAGCTATCTGAGTCTTTGCAAGAAGTTCTAGAACTTGGTCATTTCGATGAGAAACTAAGAAATGACGGCCACCCTTGTCAGAAATATCTTTGAGTAGTTCTGGAATTCCCTCAAACAAAACTGGGTATTCTAGCTCACGCGCTTCATTTTCTTTGTAGTTTTCTAAAAAATTCTCGATGGCTGGGGCAAACTTCTCGATAGCAAAAGCTGTCGAAACCTTCAAGGCTTCGTAAACACGGTCGTGTTCTTGCTCTATTCCGTATTGGGCTAAGGTCTCTACAAAGGCTGCTGTAGAAGTCTCATAATTATCCAATAGGGTACCACCTAAATCCCATATATAGTCGTGATATTTCATACCCTTCATTATACCATTTTTTTATGAAAAAAGCGATGATTTCCTAGATTTTTCCAAGCAAAAACGAGAGCCGAACTCTCGTCTTACTGTTGATTTCCAAAGACATCTCGATAGAGCATGCCGTCTCGTAAACTTTCAGCATCTCCTCCCAATTGCTCTACCAACTCATAGGCAAAGGCAAGTGCGGTTGACGGTCCTCGGCTAGTTGTTAGATTGCCATCCACAACCACTGTTTGCTTTCGGTAAATTCCATCACTGATGTTCTCCTGAACACCGTCATAACAGGTGAAGTGCTTGTCTTTCAGGACACCTGCTTGATGAAGAGCGATTGGAGCTGCACAGATGGCTGCAATTTTCTTTCCTGCTTGGTCAAAGCCTTTAATCTGTGAAATAAGGGCTTGATTATCCCGTAGGTGAGCTGAGCCTGGCATACCACCTGGAAGAACGACCAAGTCATAGTCGGACAAATCGCCATCAAAGATATGGTCGGCTTTTACCTGAATGTCATGTGACCCTGTCACCTGCTCTTCAAATCCTACCATATCACAAGAAATGTTTGCTCGACGCAAGACATCGACTACTGTCAAGGCTTCGATTTCTTCAAAACCCTGGGCTAAAATAACTGCTACTTTTGCCATAGTGGCCTCCTTATTTGATTTGTTTTAGGACGACTTTCTTTCGTTTGAATGGAACTTTTCCACTTTTCTCCTCCGCTAGGTTTGTCTGGTAACTCATAGACAAGAGGAGACCGACACCGATGAGGTTGCTAATAATTGCGGAGCCCCCTTGAGAAATGAAAGGCAGAGGAATCCCTGTCAAAGGAAGTAAGCCTGTCACGGCACCGATATTTTCAAAGATATGGAAGAGCAACATCATGATAAACCCAGTCGAAATGTAGGTGTAGAACTGGTTATTTGACCTGATCGTAATCTTCAACATCCGATAAATAAGAAGCAAGTACAGGGCAACGACAAAGACCGAACCAATGAAGCCAAAGTCTTCAGCAATTACGGTGAAAATCATATCACTTTCACGTACTGGAATGAGGAGATTAGACACATTGAAACCCTGTCCAAACAAGCCACCACTTCCAATCGCAATTTGTCCCTGCGCCTGTTGGTAAGTCGTTGTTTGCGCAAAGTCAAAGGGATTGAGCCAGGCCAAAATACGGTTAATCTGGTAGGTTGGCATTCCAATCTGATGCAAGAAGGCACGTCCATCCTTGCTTATAAAGATGGCCATGAAGCCTGCAACTGCAGTCACTCCTGTCGCAAAAACAGGAATGATAATCTTCCACGAAACACCTGAAAGGAGAACCATACCTGCAAAAATAGCTACAAAGACCAAGGCAGTTCCTAAGTCACTTTGTAGGGCTAAGAGGATCAAGACTGGGATGGTAAAGGCAATCATCCAACCAATCAATAGGAAATCCAAGGGAATAGTCCGTTGCCATTCCTTGTGTTTTTGAGTGAATTGTACGATGACTCGAGCCAACATCAAGATATAGGAAATCTTCATGAACTCCGATGGCTGAAAGAGTGTCGTTCCACCAATCGATACCCAGTTCTTGGCACCTGTTGATGCTACAAGATTTGGATTGTAGAAAACAAGAGGGAGGACCATCAAGGCTAGGCCTAAACCATAGAGATAAGGAGTCACCTTCCATAAAAACTCAGTATTGAAGAACATGACCACAAAACCAATGACAAGGCCCAAGGAAATCCAAGCAATTTGCTGGCCTAGTATTGGTAACACATTATTTGGATAGTCATGACTAACTGCTATATAAATGGCCACTACTCCAATCACCAGTAAACAAAACACTGGTAGAAGGAGGCTATAATCGACTCGAGAGTCGAAGGAACGTTTCATATTTTTTACCTTTTCTCTTTCTTGGATTTTTCTTTCATTCTATTGCGACGAGATTGGAGAAAATCAGCTACAGCAGGCTCTAGCTGTTCTCTAGAAAGAACTTGAACAGCCCTTTCTTTTGACAAGGTCTGGGCGATTTGTTTACCATAACGCTTGCTGACGACACGACTGTCTAGGATTACAGCAACCGAACCTTGATCAGGCCGTCTAACAGTACGACCTAATGCTTGTTTTAGCCGAATAATAGCCATCGGCAATTGATAATCATAGAAGGGATTTTTTCCTTCTCGACGTAGTTCTTGGTTTAATTTTTTTGTTAACGGTTCTTGTGGATTTTGGAAAGGCAATCTCGGAATCACTTGGAGTACAAATGGATGGGTTGAAAAATCAACTCCTTCCCAGAAACTACCTGTTCCAAGCAAGATCTGGCGTTCACCTTTTTCAAAACGTTTTTTCAGTTGGCTTGGTTCCCCATTTTTATACTGAGCTAGATGCGGTTGGTCGAGCAGGTCCGAAACTGCCAGCAACATCTCTTTTGAAGTAAACAAGACCAATAAGGGTTCTTGAAAGGCTTGTAACCTTCGAATAACAGAAACCACTTCACTAGCATAGTCAAAAGATGAAACTTCTGTCACAAGAGGAAAGTCATCAATTAGAAAGACTTCTTGTTGCTCCTGCTTTGCTACATCAAGCCTAACAAGCGGAGCATCTGGAAATCCCAATAAATCTGCTAAGGAAACCCGATTGCTGATTTCAAGAGTGGCCGATACTCCTAGGAGCCTGCAATCTTCTGGCAATAGGTCTGCTAGTATAAAGCAGCCTTTTTTGCTTGAACAAATCAAAACATCCTTGCTCGATTTCTCTGCTGGAGCAAGCCAAAATTCACGGTCCGATGTGAAAAAATTTGCAATTTCTCTATACTCTGGGAGAGCTAACTCCGAAAAATGCTGGCGCAACTGTTCAAGAGAATCCAACCACTTTCCATTCTTAAAGCCTGACTGATAGTGCTCTATCAAGTATCGACATTCAAAACCGATACTCTCAAGCAAGCGCTTCTGAACCAAATCTTCCTCTGTCTCCAAGGACTTTTCAATTTGAGTTACAAGCTCCTCAAGGCGATAAGCCTGCTGGGCTAGATTTTCAAGAGCTAGCAGCATTTTTTGAGCTTCATCCAAAATCACCAAACGGTTATCAACAAACTCTGGATTGTCTTCCAAACGAGTGACCAGATAGGCATGATTAGTCAAGAGAACACGACTGGTCTTGGCCTTTTCCTGCCCTCGTTTCCAAAAATCCTCTGTAGCAAATAAACTTTTCTTTGAAAGCTTGCCATCGTGGACTAGTTCTGGCAGAAAATGCTGGTAGCGATAAAGCTGCCCGATTTCGTCCAAGTCACCTGTCTCTGTCTCTGTTAGCCAGATGAGCAGTTGCATTTTAAAGCGTGTGAAGAGGCGATTGGACTCCGTTCGATGGAGAACTCGGTGAAAGGCATCCAATTTCAAGTAATTTTGAGGCCCCTTGAGACTATGAATTTCCAGATGGAAGACCTCTTTTAAGCTCTGACCTTCTTCTTGCATGATTTGATTTTGAAGAATTTTGGTCGGAACGCTCACTAGGATCCCTGCTTGACTCTCCAAGTTCAAAGCTGGGAGGAGATAACCATAAGTCTTGCCCAGTCCCGTTTGGGCTTGGATAAAGGAAGTTTGGTGTTCTTCCAATAATTGCTCAACCTTCTCCGCAAAATCCAGCTGCTGTGGACGTTCCTCCAGCCCCAATAAAGAAATATTTTTAGCAAAATCTTTGGATAACTTTCGTGGGACTAAGCATTTGCTTTCCTTTTTGAGGAAAAGCCCATGAAGCTCCATCAAGTCTGGCGAAGATAAGAGAGATTGTTGCTGATAGACCTCCTCAATGACCAGATAACTTTCATAGAGAAGGTTGTCTGCAAGGTTTAATAAGCTTTCTAGGAGCCCTTTTGGTAACTCAAATAGTTTTTGACGCATGTAAAGCAAGAGTTCAGCTGTTGCCTGAGCATCTGACAGGGCAGTATGGGCATGTTCCAGCTCAATGCCCAACTCTTGACAAAGGATACCTAAGTTATACTTTTCAAACTGAGGATACAAAACTTGGGCAAGCTCAACTGTATCCACCCGCGGTGTGCGCAATTCATATCCTTCAAAAAAGAGAAATTCTGCAAGAAGGTTGGCATCAAACTGTACATTGTGCGCAACAAAAATACCGTCCTTAACCAATTCAAAAATTTTTCCAGCCACCTGAGAAAACTCTGGTGCCGCAGCCAAACGCTGATCGGTCAGACCCGTTAATTCTTTGATATGAGAATCCAAGGATTCGTGGGGATTGACATCGGTCGCATACTGATCGATGATTTCACCATTCTCAATCACCACAATGCCAACTTGAATAATTTTTGCCTTGCTTCCGGTGCTGGTCGCCTCTAAATCAACGACCACATACCGATCATTTCTTGCATTCATCATTAAAAATTATATCAAAAAAAGCATGATTTGACACCCCTCAACTTTGATAACAACCTCGCTTTTCTTTTGAGTTTGAGTAAAAATCAAGACCTTAAAAGTGAGAATTCCTCGTAAGTTCAGCAGTTGATTGCTGGTTCTGAGGTATTTGAAAACCTTATCAACAAACCTACATCAACATAAAAAGACAACCAAGGTATTAACTACCTTTTTGAGATATTTTTTTCATTGTTTTCGGAAGAGCTTTACTAATTTCGGTAGGCAAGACAAGGTAATTTTCTTGAGCTAGTTCTTGCGCGATAGCTGAATGAAGGTGAGCCGCTACCACCACTCTCTCATAGAGACTGACTTGGTCAAACTGACCTGCAAAACCTGCAATCATCCCAGCCAGAGTATCTCCCATCCCACCAGTTGCTTGATAGGGTCCTCCAACCTGTAACTGATAATATTCAGACTGACCAGCTTGCCAGATACGAGTCGCTGGACCTTTCTCGACAAGAATCGTTCCTTGAGGAAAAGCAGAAAGAGCTCTGGCAGTCGCCTCTGTATTTTGATGGTCAAGAACTATACCAGACAGTCTTTCCCATTCCTTTTGGTGGGGAGTTAGGATGAGCTGACTGGAAGGAAATGGTAACTGGCCTTTTGCTAAGATGCCCAAAGCACCACCATCTACAATCAAAATCTGGTCACTTCTGAGGTTGTTAAAAACCCATTTTACGAGTTCTTCTCCGAATGCATCCTCTCGCAAACCCGGACCTAACAAGACAACCTCTGCCTTTTCTAACTGTTCTTTTAACAATTGCTGGTCTTGAAGAGAAAATGCCATGGCCTCAGGTAAATGACTGGGCAGAGCCGGAATGTTCTCCTTATCCGTGCCAACAGTCACCAACCCTGCCCCACTTTTGACAGCTGCAATGGCTGACATGATGATAGCTCCCCCATAAGGATAGGTCCCTCCCAGCAAGAGCAGACGTCCGTAATCTCCCTTATGGCTGTGACGAGAACGTTCAATAATGACTTTTTCTAATAAAGTTTGATCAATCACTTTCATCGTTATTTTCCTCTCACTCTATTATACTACAAAAGGAGGGGCGAACCTCCTTCTATCTATTTCCCCTTAAATTCCGCAAAGGTCTGTAAGATTTTAGCTGCCACTGCTGGAGAAGGTGCTCCTTTTAGCTCTAACGTGTCATCTGCATATGGAGTAAGGCCAGCAAAATCTCCTATCTGAACTGAATAAAGAGATGTCTTAAACAGTTCAATATCGTTTTGGTCATTTCCAAAAGCGATGAAGTTCTCCCCACATAACTTTTCAACAGTTGTTGCCTTATGAGTATCCAAGGGATTAACATAAAGGCACTTTTCATGCGCATGATAGGAGAGATGAGCCTGTCCTAGTCTTTCTAGCTGACCAAGCAGATCATCAAGCAACTCCTCATGGTCGCCCATATAAACGACTACCTTAATCGGAGCCCCCAAGTCCTCGAGTTTCTGATGACAAGCTACCTTCAGGGGATCCACACTGGAAATAAATGGAATCTTCTCCACAATCTGACCACTATAGTCAAAGCAATCATCTACAAAGAAAGGGAGATTATAGGTCTGGCAATAATCCACTAGCGCCTGATAAACTCTAGCATCGAGATTTCTCTCATAGATGGCTTTCCCCAGATAATAGGCTACACCACCATTCAAACCTATAACCAAGCGCTGACTGAGATCGGTACCTAATAAGCCCAAACAATCCCGATATGAGCGAGCTGAGGCAAATACAAGCTCATGCCCATAATCTTCAGCCTTTAAAAGAACCTGCTGAATCTCCTCATCTATGGTCATATAGTCGAAAGACAGCGTCCCATCCAGGTCAAATACGAATTTCATCTTCCTAGTCCTTGTTTAGTGTTCGAAGCGCTGCCTGATAGGTTTGCTCCATCAGCATGGTAATAGTCATAGGACCAACTCCACCAGGTACAGGTGTGATGTGACTAGCAAGTGGTGCAACGGCATCATAATCAACATCTCCACAAAGTTTGCCATTTTCATCTCGGTTCATCCCAACGTCAATGACAACCGCTCCTGGTTTGACAAAGTCAGGAGTCACAAACTTAGCACGACCGATTGCAACCACCAGAATATCTGCCTTAGCAGCCACCTTGGCAAGATGATGGGTGCGTGAGTGAGTCAAGGTCACTGTTGCATTCTTAGCCAAAAGAAGCTGAGCCATTGGTTTCCCAACGATATTGGAACGACCGATAACAACCGCATTTTTACCTTCTAGATCAATCCCATATTCATGAAACATTTCCATAATTCCTGCAGGTGTCGAAGGAATCATAACTGGATGACCAGACCAGAGGCGTCCCATGTTTAGCGGATGAAAACCATCCACATCCTTTTCTGGATCAATGGCAAACAAAACAGCCTCTTCGTCAATATGTTTAGGTAATGGTAACTGAACCAAAATCCCATGCCAAGCTGGATCTTGATTGTATTTGGAAATCAAGTCTAACAATTCCGCTTGGCTAATGGTCTCTGGAACTCGCACGACTTCACTACGGAAGCCAGCAGCGAGAGCTGACCGTTCCTTGTTGCGAACGTAGACTTGGCTGGCAGGATTGTCCCCCACCAAAATCACTACCAATCCTGGAACTAGACCTGTTTCTTCTTTTAGTTTAGCCGTCTTCTCAGCCAACTGTCCTTGTAACTTAGCCGCAAGAGCCTTCCCATCGATAATCTGTGCCATATCTCTTCTCTTTTCTATCAAATATCCTCTATTATATCAAAAAATAACTCGCCATCCTAACACTTCTTGCCTAATGGACCCTATAGTCTGAAACTATAAGAAAAAGCCCTTATCGAGCTTTTATGCCTATTTATACTAGGTAAATTTGTCATGCTTTCTTTTTGACTTTTGGAGCCGGTAAGACTTCATACATATCCTTAATTAATCTCGTTAGAAATGACTTATCTTCAATGTCTTCTATCACAATCATCTCCTTGGCTCCTTCATAAGGACGTTCAAGCCTAATCTGTTCCAATTGATCCATGACCACCTTCACAGGCTTCAGTAACAAACGATTATCATAGATTCCCCCAATAATCTTCCCACGATAATAAAGGATATACTCTCCCATCATTGGACGATAACTCATCTCCTCTAGCTCTGATAGCTGTTCGAGAATAAAATCTAAATATTCTTTACTAGAAGCCATGATGCCTACTCCATTTCTTCTAAAATGAGGTGTTACAAAACCTTACTCAAAAATTCCTTGGTCCGTTGTTCTTTTGTTTGATCGAAAATCTCTTCTGGAGTTCCATCTTCGACAACAACTCCATCTGCCATAAAGATAACACGGTCTGCTACCTCACGCGCAAAGCCCATTTCATGCGTCACAATCACCATGGTCATCCCCGACTTGGCAAGGTCTTGCATAACAGCTAGGACCTCTCCAACCATCTCAGGGTCTAGGGCTGAAGTCGGCTCATCAAAGAGCAAAACGTCTGGCTCCATAGCAAGTCCACGTGCAATGGCAATCCGTTGTTGCTGACCACCTGACAAACTCTGCGGATAGGCCGTTGCCTTATCTGGCAAGCCAACTTTTTCTAGCAGTTCCTGAGCTCTCTTCTCCGCTACTTCCTTGCTTTCTCCTTTGGTTTTAATTGGTGACAAGGTGATGTTTTCCATGACCGTCATATTTGGAAAGAGGTTGAATTGTTGGAATACCATGCCCATCTTTTCACGCATGGCAAAAAGGTCATTTTTCTTATCTGTGATATCAACTCCTTCAAAGATAACCTTACCTTTACTTGCTTCTTCAAGGAGATTCATAGAACGAAGGAGAGTTGACTTCCCGCTCCCGGACGGACCGATAATGACCACAACTTCTCCTCGCTTAATCTCAAGGTTGATGCCCTTTAAAACTTCATTTTTCCCAAAAGACTTATGTAGTTCTTCAATTTTAATCAAGGGTTCTGTCATTATTTCTTGTCTCCTTGTCCAATATGTTTTTCAAATGCTTTCAACGCCACTGTCAAAACAGAGGTCATAATCAAATAGTAAAAGGCTGCAAATAAAAGGGGAGTCAACGGTAAATATGTTGTTGTTGCCACAGTCGTTGCACCATTCCACAACTCCATCACCCCAATTGCCGACAAGAGGGAACTATCCTTGATAATGGTGATAAATTCATTTCCCAGCGCTGGAAGAATATTCTTGATAGCTTGTGGCAAAATGACATAACGCATGGCATTTTTTGGACGAATACCAAGAGAATATGCGGCCTCTAACTGCCCTTTAGGAACCGCATTGATCCCCGCACGAACAGTTTCTGAAACGTAAGCTCCACTGTTCATAGAAATAATCAGAATACCAGGAATCAAACGAGAAAGATCAACTCCTAAAATTCCCACTTGAATAGTCGGAGCATTGATATGCATAAGAGCAAAGGCAATCATAATCTGAACCATCATCGGAGTTCCACGGAAGATCCAAACATACACATTTGCAAACCAAACGAGCGGTTTAAAGCGTGATCGCTGAGCAAAGGCCAGTAACACACCTATAATAGTTCCTAAGCAGACGACAAGAATGGAAATCAATACGGTGATCAGAGCACCATAGTTAAAATATGGTAAATACTTTGGTAAAAAAGAAAAATTCATATTCAATCAACTTTCTATGTGTTGGATTGTATGATTATAACATGAATTGAATTAAAATTCAATCCTTTTTCACCGATTTTAACAATTAACTTGATAGAATGGAGAAATAGAAAGAAATCACAGTTTTTTTCTAGTCAACTACCTCTTGTTTATGGTAAAATAGAAACGATAAGAAATGGAGGAGAATCAAAATGGAATCACATTTGGTTAGAATCATTAACCGCCTAGAAGCAATGACAAAAGATGGTGGAAATCTAAAACGTAATTTTGAACGTGAAGGTGTTGTTGTCGCAGAAGTTGCCTACAGCCACGACGAAGAAAACGGATCACTCTTCACCCTTCGCGATGTAGAGGCTCGTGAAACTTATACCTTTGATAGCATTGATTTGATTGCAATGGAGATCTACGAACTCCTTTACTAATATAAAAACAACGGGCAGTAAGGCCCGATGAATGAGAATCCTTTTTGTCACCGCAAATGGGATTTTTTCTTACCTTCAATGCCGCTTAATCCTCCATAAATCCTTCTTTTAAAAACGACCACTTCCCAATCTTTTTACTTGCTTTACACCTTAATCATGCTATAATGAAAGTATAAAACTTTGACTATTATTGACCTTTTTTCTTAGGCCAAGAATAAGAATGAAATGAGGTAGATGTTATGCTCTGTCAAAACTGTAAAATTAACGACTCAACAATTCATCTGTATACCAATATCAATGGACAGCAAAAGCAAATTGATCTCTGTCAAAATTGCTATAAAATTATCAAAACAGATCCAAATAATACCCTCTTTAAAGGAATGACTGATTTAAACAATCATGACTTTGATCCTTTCGGAGACTTTTTCAATGATTTGAACAATTTCAGGGCTTCTTCAAATAACGTCCCTCCAACTCAATCCGGTGGGGGATACGGAGGCAATGGGGGATACGGACCTCAAAACCGCGGACCTGTTCAAACACCTCCTCCTAGCCAAGAAAGAGGGCTCCTAGAGGAATATGGTATCAACGTGACTGAAATAGCTCGTCGAGGAGATATTGACCCTGTTATCGGCCGAGACGAGGAGATTATCCGCGTTATCGAAATCCTCAACCGTCGAACCAAAAACAATCCTGTCCTTATCGGAGAACCAGGTGTTGGTAAAACAGCTGTTGTTGAAGGTCTAGCTCAGAAGATTGTCGATGGTGATGTTCCCCATAAACTCCAAGGCAAGCAGGTCATCCGTCTGGATGTGGTTAGTCTAGTTCAAGGAACAGGGATTCGAGGCCAATTTGAAGAACGCATGCAAAAACTCATGGAAGAAATTCGCAAACGCGAGGACATCATCCTCTTTATTGACGAAATCCATGAAATTGTTGGTGCAGGATCTGCTGGCGATGGCAATATGGATGCAGGAAATATCCTCAAACCAGCCCTTGCCCGTGGTGAATTGCAACTGGTCGGCGCCACTACTCTCAATGAATACCGTATCATTGAAAAAGATGCTGCCCTCGAACGCCGTATGCAACCTGTCAAAGTTGATGAACCAACTGTCGAAGAAACCATTATCATCCTCAAAGGGGTTCAAAAGAAATACGAAGACTACCATCACGTCAAGTACACAGACGCTGCTATCGAAGCTGCTGCAAATCTTTCCAATCGCTATATCCAAGACCGCTTCTTGCCAGACAAGGCTATTGACCTGTTAGATGAAGCTGGTTCTAAGATGAATCTGACGCTGAACTTTGTTGATCCTAAAGTGATTGATCAGCGTTTAATTGAAGCTGAGAATCTCAAGGCTCAAGCTACACGAGAGGAAGACTTTGAAAAAGCTGCCTACTTCCGTGATCAGATTGCCAAGTACAAGGAAATGCAAAAGAACAAGGTGACCGGTCAGGATACTCCTATCATTAGCGAGAAAACCATTGAGCACATCATCGAGCAGAAAACTAATATCCCTGTTGGGGAGCTAAAAGAAAAAGAACAGTCTCAGCTTATCCATCTAGCAGACGACCTCAAAGCTCATGTCATTGGTCAAGATGAAGCTGTCGATAAGATTGCCAAAGCCATCCGTCGTAATCGTGTTGGACTTGGAACTCCTAACCGCCCAATCGGAAGTTTCCTCTTTGTCGGACCAACTGGTGTCGGTAAGACAGAACTTTCCAAACAACTAGCCATTGAGCTCTTTGGCTCTGCTGACAGCATGATTCGCTTTGATATGAGTGAATACATGGAAAAACACAGTGTGGCTAAATTAGTCGGTGCCCCTCCAGGTTATGTTGGCTACGATGAAGCGGGTCAGTTAACGGAAAAAGTTCGTCGTAATCCATACTCACTCATCCTTCTCGATGAGGTCGAGAAAGCCCATCCAGATGTCATGCACATGTTCCTTCAAGTCTTAGATGATGGCCGTTTGACAGACGGGCAAGGACATACAGTTAGCTTTAAGGATGCCATCATCATCATGACCTCAAATGCCGGTACTGGTAAGGCCGAAGCCAGCGTTGGTTTTGGAGCTGCTCGTGAAGGTCGAACCAACTCTGTTCTCGGTGAACTCGGCAACTTCTTTAGTCCTGAGTTTATGAACCGTTTTGACGGCATTATCGAATTTAAACCTCTCAGCAAGGACAACCTTCTCCAAATCGTCGATCTCATGCTAGCGGATGTCAACAAACGCCTTTCTAGCAACAACATCCATCTCGATGTGACAGACAAGGTCAAGGAAAAGTTGGTTGACTTGGGATATGATCCAAAAATGGGGGCACGGCCACTCCGTCGTACCATTCAAGACCATATTGAGGATGCTATCACAGACTACTACCTTGAAAATCCAAGTGAAAAAGACCTCAAGGCAGTTATGACAAGCAATGGTAAGATTCAAATCAAATCTGCAAAAAAAACTGAAAAAACAGAAGAGGTTACTTCTGAAAGAGAAGATTAGAACTCATAAAAAAGAACAGGGAATCTTGTTTCCTGTTCTTTTTTAATTCTCTTCTTGAACTTGATAGCGAAGGATTGTTTTTAATTTGCTTGGCTCCGTTCGATGAAGATTATTAAGATAAATTTCTCGGTGGACTTCCGAAGTTCTTTTGAGTTTATGAAGTTGACAAAAATGCTCCATCTCTGCAAAAGTCTCATTTTCAGTATCAAAAGGTCCTACATGAAGCATAGCAAGGCTTGGGCCTTCTTCTATCTTTTCAAAACGAACAGCCTCATAGAGAATATTTGGCTTCTTGATTTTCACCTCTTCCAAAGCTTTTTCAAATAGTTCTCTCGTAATAAAATCGGGTTGCCCAATCATAATACTATAAGAAAGCTCACTTTTTACCAGTTCTCCCTCCTTCTCCTTTTTCCATACACCTTCTAAAGGAAAGACAGTAAAATCAGTATAAACCTCATCCAGAGGAGCTTTTTTATACTTCATCTTTATCGCATAGGCTAAGGTATATAAGGCCCCTACGCGTTCTGAAAAATCTTCTTGATTTGGATCGCCTTTACCATCAATCACGATATAGGATTGACCTGGCACCTGCAAGATGCTGGGCCTAGCCTTCACTTGATAAAGAGCTTTTGCTTCTTTTCTCCATTCGTATTTCATTTGGTTCTTCTCCTTTCTGTCTCTAGTATAGCACCAAAACCCTGACATCTTTTGTCAAGGTTTGTAAAGTTTTTGGATTTTTTCTACTCTAGAAAGCAGTTCCTTCTTCACATAATCGGGTTCGAGTATTTCCACTCCATCTAGATAAGACAGGAGGTACGTATACAGACTTTCATGCTCTGGTAGGACTGTCTTGACATAATAACATCCATCTTTCCCCAAGCTAATCTCATCTTCTGAAAAATCTTCATAAACCCGGAAAGCAAGCTTGGGGCTAAACTTCAAGGAAACTTCGATTTGATTTGCCACTTGATCTGAACTATCGACGCAATCCAGCACATTTTTCTGCTTCATAGTTTTAGTTGTTAGGTGATAATTCCTAATTCTGGATAATTTGAAAAAACGCCACTCTTCTTTCAAACAACAGTAGGCATAAAGATACCAATCTCTCTTTTTAAATATGAGTCTAAAGGGCTCGACTGTACGAATCGTTTTCTGACCACACCCACCTAGATAAGTAATCACCAGTTGCCTTTTCTCTAGAATAGCATGTTTGATGTTATCAAATAATTCTTTTTGACCTTCTCGCTTCCTCCAGTCAGTCAAGTCTACTTCTATCCAAGGGCTAGTAGAAACTTGAAAAATAGATTCCAATTTTTCAAGTAACAGGTCTTGCCTATCATCGGTCAGGGCTTGAATTCCTTGCAAAGCTGACAGAAGTTCTAATTTTTCATCCTCCGATACGAGAGTACGATCCAGAACAAAGTCTTTCATTAAAAAGATCCCACCTGCCTTTCCAGGAACTGAATAAAGAGGAATTCCCGCCATACTCAACCGCTCAATATCGCGATAAATCGTTCGTACAGATACTTCAAACAATCGAGCTAATTCAGGAGCCGTTGTACTGCCTTTTTCTAAAAGTAGATATAGGATACGAAATAGTCTTGCTTCTGCCATAAAATCACCTCTCTTTTATTATACCAGTTATAGTGCTAGGGTTGGAAAGTTTAACGAGACAAGGATTGACCAAGACAAAGTAGCTTTTTCTGCACAAGTTCGTTGGTTTATTCTTGACAGCTAGTCCCTCGTCCATTATGATAATAATAAAGATACTAGAGAATGAGGAAAATGCAATGGCAAACCCAACTTTTGGTGAAAAAAAAGAGAATGTGACCTACCAGCCCCGCTATGGAGTTTACGCAGTTATTCCGGATGCGGAGAAAAAACAAATTGTCCTAGTTCAAGCTCCCAATGGGGCTTGGTTCTTGCCAGGTGGAGAGATTGAAGCAGGCGAAGATCATCAAGAAGCACTGAAAAGAGAACTAATCGAAGAACTTGGCTTTACAGCTGAGATTGGAACCTATTATGGGCAAGCTGATGAGTATTTCTACTCTCGCCACCGTGATACCTACTACTACAACCCAGCTTATCTCTATGAAGCTACTTCTTTCCAAGAAGTACAAAAACCATTGGAAGATTTTAATCATATTACTTGGTTTCCTATTGATGAAGCAATTGAAAAACTCAAACGTGGTAGCCATAAATGGGGAATTGAAGCTTGGAAAATCCAGCATGGAATTGACTAAATTGCACGATTTTATCCAAAAAGTGCTATAATAGAGTTAGAAAATCGGAGGAACTGTTATGAAGCTTATCAACACGACTAATTCACACTCGCAACTTGTTAAAAGCCAATTAGAAAGTACTGACGCAACTCTTGTTGAGGTCTATTCGGCCGGAAATACAGATGTGGTTTTCACACAAGCCCCGCTTCACTATGAAATCCTCATTTCGAACAAACACCGTGCTATTCGTGAACCCGAAATTGAAACCATCCAAGACTTCTTCTTGAAACGTAAAATCGACAAAGAAAGTATCGATGAAGCAAATATCAAAACCCTCTATTCGGATAAATTGATTGAGATCTCAATCCCTATAAAATAATAAGACCAGCTTTTAAGCTGGTTTTCACTTGCAAAAAAGATTGGTAGTACACAACTACCAATCTTTTTTATTTTATTTCACAGCTTCTTTCAAAGCCTCTACCTTGTCCAAACGTTCCCATGGAAGGTCAATATCTGTACGTCCCATGTGTCCATAAGCCGCTGTTTGACGGTAAATTGGACGTTTAAGATCCAGCATTTGGATAATTCCTGCAGGGCGAAGATCAAAGGTTTGACGCGCTGCTTTTTCAAGTTTGCTTTCAGCTACTGTTCCTGTACCGAAAGTATCGATACGAACAGAAACAGGCTGTGCCACACCGATGGCATAGGCCAATTGCACTTCTACTTTCTTAGCAAGACCTGCTGCCACGATATTCTTGGCAATGTAGCGAGCTGCATATGACGCAGAACGATCCACCTTAGTCGCATCCTTACCAGAGAAGGCACCGCCACCATGACGAGAATAGCCACCATAGGTATCCACGATGATCTTACGACCAGTCAAACCTGAGTCTCCTTGAGGTCCACCGATTACAAAGCGGCCAGTCGGATTGATGAAGAATTTTGTTTGCTCATCCAAGTAAGAAGCTGGAATAACTTCTTTGATAACCTTGTTAATCACATCTTGATGGATTTGTTCATTAGTAGCTTCTGGATCGTGCTGAGTTGAAATAACGACTGTGTCCACACGTACTGGACGATCATTTTCATCGTACTCAACTGTAACTTGTGATTTGGCATCTGGACGAAGATAACTGATTTCACCAGACTTACGAAGTTCTGCCAAACGACGAACCAACTTGTGGCTGAGTGAGATTGGCAATGGCATGAGTTCTTCTGTCTCATCCACTGCAAATCCAAACATGAGACCTTGGTCACCAGCACCAATCAAGTCAAGCGGATCTTGATCTGCACTTCCACGGACTTCCAAGGCTTCGTTAACACCTTGGGCGATATCCGGCGACTGCTCAACAAGCGATGGATGAACTCCAACTGTTTCCGCAGAAAAACCATATTCTGCATTCGTATAACCAATCTCTGCAATGGTATCACGAACCACACGGTTGATATCCACATAAGCATTTGTAGAAATTTCACCAAAAACATGGACAGAACCAGTGTATACAGCTGTCTCAGCAGCAACGTGCGCCTCTGGATCCTTTGCTAAAATAGCATCCAAAATCGCATCTGAAATTTGGTCTGCAATCTTATCCGGATGCCCCTCAGATACAGATTCAGACGTGAATAATTTACGTTCTGACATAAAAATGTCCCCCCTTAAAAAATATTGTTATAGAGTTACAAAGTACTGATAGAAATTTTCTATTGTCTAAGAGTTACGACGCGAAAGAAATAAAAACGATACTTTTTTATTTCTGAAGCTAGTAAGGCGCATAGGGTGACCGCATGATAGCGGCAACCGTAGAATGACGAGCGACTTTGGAGCCATCATTCTTTGCGAGTTACAAAGTACTGATAGAAATTTCTACCATCTTATCGGGACTATATAACCTTATCATTATACCACTTTTTACTCATTTTTGCATTCTTTTCGAAAATTTATAAAACGAAGGTACAAAAAGGAGCCATTCAGCTCCAATTTTGTTCTTAAAATGTTTGGCGTTTGGCTTTCCGCTCTGCACGGCCACGAGCACGATTTTCAGCACGCTTGGTTTTGCGACGTTTTTCATCCACCGCCCATTTAATCTTCTTCTTGTAGCCTGGTTTGACTTTTTTCTTTTTCTTTTTAACCAAGCCAATCATTTCGATATCAAGCTTGTCCTGCTTCTTTTCACGATTGGCACGACGATCACGGTCATAGGTATCTTGAAACTCTCCGTCTTTGACCATCTTAGGAGTAAACTTGATACCTAATTTTTCCAACTCACGGATATCCGAGTCATCACTAGGCTGGTAAAGGGTAATAGCCGTACCAGGCAGTCCGTTGCGCCCAGTTCGTCCAACACGGTGAACAAAGAAGGACAAGTCTTGCGGAATGGCGTCATTGATAACATGGCTGACACCTTCAATGTCAATTCCACGCGCTGCCAAGTCCGTTGCGACAATATACTCAAAATCTAGATTTTTCACCTGATTCATAATCCGCTTGCGTTCACGAGGGGCAATATCTCCATGAATCTTTGCTACCTTCAATCCTTGAGCAGTCAAATATGCATGCAATTCATCAGCACGCGTTTTAGTGTTAACAAAAATCATTGCCAAATACGGTTGCATCAACTGAGTCAACTGATAAATTTGAGCATTCTTGTCGCGACCCTTGGTCGAAATCAACCAGTTATCAATTGTATCAGAAATGACTGTCTTGGTCTTGATTTTTTCCATGACAGGATTTGACAAGTATTTTTTCAAGAACGGTTGCAATTTTTGTGGAATGGTCGCTGAAAAGACCATGAATTGCAAGTCTTTTGGAAGGCTCCCTGCAATCTTATCGACTGTCTCCAAGAATCCCATATCCAAGGTCATATCGGCTTCATCAACTACAAATGTCTTGGCCTTATGAATGGCTAAATCACCAGATTTGACCAAGTCATAGATGCGACCTGGCGTTCCAATAACGATATGTGGTTGGTTGCTGGCAAGTTTTTCAATCTGACGCGCCTTATCCGTACCACCTACATAATTAACCACACGAACTTCGACATCTGAGTGGGCTGCGATTTGACGGGCTGCTTGGTATATTTGAGTGGCCAACTCACGACTTGGTGCAGTAATGACCGCTTGAACACTATCGCTAGTTTCATCTAATTGCTGAAAAATGGGTAATAAGAAAGTATGAGTCTTTCCTGAACCTGTTTTTGACTCACCGACCAAGTCACGACCTGCCAAGACAATAGGAATCAACTTTTCCTGAACTTCGGTAGGAGTCGTAAACTTCAACTCCTCCAATGCCTTTTCTATATAGTTTTTAAACTGAAATTTCGTAAATGACATATTATCCTCGATTCTATTCATCTAACCATTATACCATATTTTGAACATTTTCAGTAGTCCAGTTCGAGAATCAAAAAATGAAAGGAAGTAATTCCTTTCATTTTTATTTCCAGTTTAAAATAGCATTCAAACCATAGTGGTCACTGACTTGTGGACTATTTTTTCCATCAAAAACTACATGCAAACTTTCTACTTCTAAGTCTTTTGTCGTAAAGACATAGTCGATTCGTAGCGGCTCGGTATTGCCTTTCCAGCCATCAATTTCTGGTGGAACGGTATAGCTACCACTTCTTTCTTTCGCAACTTCAAACGCGTCTTGTAATCCTAATGGACTAGCTAAAATCGCTTGATAGCCTTCCTGACCAGCTGGATTATTAAAATCACCTGCTAAAATCAGAGGTTTGTTCAACTCTTTTAATACAGCCTCAAATCGTGCCCATTCTTCTTGGAAACCTTTATCCCACCAAGAGAGATGGACGCTTGCAAGAGCAAGTTCCTTGCCTTCAACCTCTGTCTCAGCCAAGGCAACACGGCGAGTATGGTAGTCCGTTGGATCATCTACATCTGATACTAAAATCTCACGCGCCTTAATAGGTGTTTTGGATAAGATAGCTACACCTTCATGGTAGCGGTCATAGCCAATATGATTATAAGCCCAAGTCCAGTAGTAGTTTTTCCCTTTCTCAGCCAATTTTTCAACCAGAAGTCGTACATAGTGATCCTGATGAATAGGTTCTGCTGATGGCAAAGCTTGATAGTGATTGTTAACCTCTACCTCCGGCGAAGTCATTTCTTGATTAATTTCTTGAAAACAGATCAAATCATAATCTTTGTCAAGAATATCTTGGAGCAAGAGCTGGAATTTTTCCTCTGCTTCTTTTTCCATCCAACTATGAGTATTGAGTGTTAAAAATTTCATGCTTTTCTCCTAAAACAAGAGGTTGGAAAACAGCTTCCAACCTCGAGTATATTACAATTCTACTTTAGCAACTGCTGTTTTAGCTGCAAGAGAACCTGTTTGTTCTAATTTAACTGATTTGATAGCATCACCATTTGTAAAGACAACCACTGTTGATGTTTCACGACCTGCTGCACGGATAGCATCCAAGTCAGCTGTAACAAGAAGATCACCTGCTGCAACCTTTTGTCCTTCAGAAACGTGAACAGTAAATGGTTTTCCTTCAAGGCTTACAGTATCCAAACCAATATGAACAAGTACTTCAAGACCTGATTCAGTAACAAGTCCAAGTGCATGTTTTGTTGGGAAGATACTTGATACAGTACCTGTAACTGGAGATACAATGTTTCCATTTGCTGGTTCTACTGCAAAACCATCACCCATCATTTTTTGAGCAAAGACTGGATCTTTCACTTGTTCCAAGGCAATAACTTGACCGTCAGCTACTGAGTAAACTTCCTCAGTTACACCTTTAAAATGTACAGTATTTTTTTGAGCTTCTGTCATTTGGCTTGGAAGAGTTTCAGGAATTACTTCACCTGAGTCAAGGATGTCTTGGATATCAGATTTCAATACGTCAGCTTTTGGTCCGTAGATAGCTTGGACACCTTGTCCTTTCATGACAAGACCCATAGCGCCTTCTGCTTTCCATTGTTCCTCAGTACCAACACGATCTGCATCCTTAACAGTTACACGAAGACGAGTCATACATGCATCTACATCTACGATGTTTGCACGACCACCAAGAAGGTTAATGATATTTACAGCTTGAGAAGCTGCTGCAACTTTTGTTTCTCCTGGAGTTGCATCTTCTGATGCTCCTTCAGCAGTTTCATAGTTTCCGTTACGTCCTGGAGTTGCATAGTTGAATTTCTTAATCATGAAGTTGGCAATGAAGTACATGATGACTGCAAAGAGGACAGTTACCCAGATAAAGTTAATGATATCCATACCAAGACCAGCGTTGATAGCTAGCGGAGTACGAGTCAAGAATTCAATTGAACCGAATGAGTGCACACGAAGGTGAACAATATCAGCCATAGCGAAGGCAGCACCTTGAACAACAGAATATACAAGATAAAGAGGTGTTGCAACAAACATGAACATGTATTCGATTGGTTCAGTAACCCCTGTCAAGAAAGTTGCAAGAGCTGTTGCAATCATCATTCCTTTGTATTGGTGTTTCTTGTCTGCTTCAACATTGCGGTAGATAGCAACGATGACACCCATCAAGATACCGAATGAACCGATCATTTGACCAACTTTGAAACGAGCTGGGTGAACAGTATCTAACAAGTGTTGGTATTGACTAGCATCAGTACCTTTAAGGTTTACAAGGTCTGTTACCCATGCAAGCCATAGTGGGTCTTGACCGAATACTTGAGTACCTTTAGCTGCACCAGTTAAAATGTCATAAGTACCACCAAGAGCTGTATAGTTCATTGGGATAGTCAACATGTGGTGAAGACCAAATGGCAAGAGCAAACGTTCCAAAGTACCATACAAGAATGGTGCAAGAACAGGTGCTGTTTCTTGTGAATTGGCAATCCAGATACCAAAGTTGTTGATACCTGTTTGAACAACTGGCCAGAAAGCTGCAAGTACAATTGCTGCAATAGCTGAACGAAGGATGACAACGAATGGTACGAAGCGTTTCCCATTGAAGAATGAAAGCGCATCAGGAAGTTTACGGTAGTTGTAGTATTTGTTAAAGGCAGTTGCCCCTACAAAACCAGAGATAATCCCTACAAAAACACCCATGTTCAATGCTGGTGCTTCAAGAACACTGATGAAGTAATCAGAAACTTTGATTGAGCCTCCAAAGAGGGTAGTGACCATAGCCTCAGGGTTTTTCAGCATATCACTTGTAACTCCAAAGATAGTACCAGTGATACGGTTGATTAAGATAAAGGCAAGTCCTGCTGCAAATGCACCGCCTGCACGTTCTTTAGCCCAGCTACCACCGATAGCAAGAGCAAACAAAATATGAAGGTTACCGATAACTCCCCAACCGATTTGCTCAAGAATTCCACCTGTAATAACAAGTGGGGCAAGATTTGGGTCAATCAATGCAAGCGACTTACCGATTGAAATCATCAATCCAGCCGCTGGCATAACAGCGATAACCACCATCAATGCCTTACCGAATTTTTGCCAAAATTCGAAAGACAAGACATTTTTGAATGTATCTTTCATCATTCAAATCTCCTTTATATTTTTTAGGCAAACGTTTTACGAAAACGTTTGCACTTATTTATAATTCAATTATACCACTTTATTTTTTTTTGTAAAGGCTTTTATAAAAAAATTGTCTACTTTTTTTAATTTTTAGAAGAAAAAAGAGAAGTTTACGAAAACTTCTCTTTTAAAAATGTATCATTTTTCTGATTTGTTCTGCAATTTGCATTTATATCCAATTAGATTTTCAAGAATCGACGCATCGAAATTCCTGAACCAATTGAACCAATGAAAATTCCGATTACAAATAGTAGAACTGTCATCAAAGGGACAAACACATCTGGCGTAATCATTGATAAGTTTTGACCTACCAAGGATTTATTGACCGATTGATAAACGATATTGTAAACAAAGAATACAAGAACTGAGGGAATCGCTGCGCCAAGCAAGCCAATAAAAGCACCTTCTAGCAAGAATGGGCCACGGATATAACCATTTCTCGCTCCAACAAGACGCATGATCTGAATCTCACGACTACGTGAAATAATGGTAATACGGATGGTATTGGAAATGAGGAAGACTGCGATAAAAATCAAGAGTCCTGCAATAACCAATCCCCAAACACGGATAAAGGAAGCCAGTTCGAAAAGTCGTTGAGTGTTGGCTCCACCATCTTGAACTTCTGATACTCCCTCAATTTTCTTCGCTTCTTCAGCTACTGTTTTAACATCACTTGGAGAATTTGTATCGACGATATAGGCATCATAGAGAGGATTTGCATCCCCTTCAAAGACCTTCCAATCGTCACCCATGGTTTCCGTCAGTTTCTCGTATTGTTCTTCTTTACTTGAGAAGGTAACACTTTTTACAGCAGGCATCGCCTTCAAAGCATCATAGACCTTGTGGTAGTCATTATTGGTAACTGTCTGACCTTCTTTTTCAATCGTTTCACTGTTATCTGCTACATCCTTACGAATGTAGACCATAACACGAACGTTGTTTTCAATATCGGTAGCCAGTTTTGCTGTATTAAAAATTACAGATGCAAACAAGGCAACGAGTGTTAAGGTAATCATAACCGAACTTACTGCTGCTACTGTCATCCAGCCATTTCGTTTTAAACTCTTTAATGATTCAAATAAATGGCGAAAAAATCTACTAATCATCGTATCCATATTCTCCTTTAGCTTCGTCACGAACGACACGGCCGTTTTCAATGGCAATGACACGGTGGCGCAAGGTATTTACGATCTGGCTGTTGTGGGTCGCCATCAAAACAGTTGTACCTTGAAGATTGATGCGTTCCAACAGATTCATAATTTCCCACGAATTATCTGGGTCCAAGTTTCCTGTTGGTTCATCAGCAATCAATACTTTAGGATTGTTGACAATCGCACGGGCAATCGCAATCCGTTGCTGTTCTCCACCTGAGAGTTCATTCGGGAAAGAACGAACCTTGTGTTTTAAACCTACTAGGTCCAATACTTCCATAACACGTTTTTTGATGTTACGGCGATTCTCTCCGATAACTTCCATTGCGTAGGCAATATTCTCATAAACCGTTTTCTTAGGCAAGAGTTTGTAATCTTGAAAGACAACCCCAACACTACGACGTAGAAGCGGGATATCTTTCTTCTTAATTTTAACTAGATTAAAGCCTGCAACTGATAGGCTTCCTTTTTCGATCTTTACTTCTCGGTATAAAGCTCGAATAAAGGTTGACTTACCTGCCCCAGAAGGTCCTACGATATAGGCAAACTCTCCTGGTTCAATGGTGACAGAGACACCACGCAGGGCAGTCGTTCCATTGTCATACTTTTTGACAACATCTCTCATTTCAATGATTGACATATGAGTTCCTTTCTATCTTAGCTGATTCGCCACTTGAGGTAGGCATCGATGAAACCATCAAGGTCTCCATCCATCACCTTATCTACCTGAGCAACTTCAAAGCTTGTACGGTGATCTTTTACCATAGTATAAGGTGTGAAGACATATGAACGGATCTGACTTCCCCATGTGATTTCTTTTTTCTCACCTTTGAGAGAATCAACTTCCGCAGCTTTCTTTTCTTGCTCCATCTGATAGAGCTTAGCCTGCAACATCTTCATGGCACGATCTCTATTTCCATACTGGGTACGATCGACCGTTGATTGGACGACAGTCCCTGTAGGAATGTGTGTCAAACGCACACCTGTTGAAACTTTATTGACGTTTTGTCCACCAGCACCACCTGAACGGAAGGTATCCATTTTGATATCATCTTCACGAATCTCCACTTCGATAGTATCATCCAGTTCAGGCATAACCTCTACGGATGTAAATGAAGTATGGCGACGTTTGGCAGAGTCAAATGGTGAAATACGGACCAAACGGTGAACACCCATTTCTGATTTAAGTAGGCCATAAGCATTCGGTCCTTCAAAAGACAAGGTCACAGACTTGATACCTGCTTCATCACCTGCCTGGTAATCCAAAACTTCTACTTTAAAGCCTTTTGCATTTCCATAACGAGTGTACATACGGAGCAACATATCCCCCCAGTCCTGAGCCTCAGTACCACCAGATCCTGGATGAATTTCCAAGATGGCATTATTATGGTCATAAGGTTCTGACAAGAGAAGGGTCATCTCGTAGTTGGCCATCATCTTATCCAACTCGGTTAGCTGCTCGACCAGTTCATCATGGACTGACTCGTCTTCTGCTAAAAAGTCCAACAAAATCTCAACTTCATCCTGCAACTCTTCCATTTTACGGAAGGTATTGTAGGTATTTTTTAATTCATTTAATTCTTGCGACGTTTTTTGGGCCGCGATATTATCGTTCCAAAAATCAGGTTCTGTCATCTTGTTTTCCAAGATGGCAATCTCTTCCTCTAAGCCTTCGAGGTCAAAGAGACCCCCTAAAAGAAGCTAATTTTTCACGATTTGCGTCAATTTTTTGACGAATTTCTGAAATGTCCATAGATACTCCTTTTCATATCGTTTTATTATACCATAATCTCTTATTTCTTTCCATATTTTGCTTTTCATCGCTTTTTGTGGCAGAAGAAAAGAGGCCCGAAAGCCTCTGGTTTAAAGGACTTTGGCAGAGGTCTGAGTGATTTCCTCCACTTGAATTCCTTCTTTTTCAAACTTATCCTTTAATGAAGTCAAATCGATTTTTCCATCAATTTGAACTTCGATGACTACCTTCCCATCCTTACGTGGAATGTTAACTGTGTGCGAGATATTTAGATTTTCTTCTACGATTAGAGCTACAATTTTTCCCAGTACACCGACTTCATTTTCTGTGATAAAACGAACGCGGATCCCCTCTTCTCCGTATCCAGCGATTTCCAAGAAAGCCTGAAAAACATCGCGGTCTGTAATGACGCCGTAGACCTGATGATTGTCTAAGACTGGTAATATCCCAATTTTATTTTTCAGCATCAGGTAGGTCGCATCTTCTAGACTAGCATAGCCAGAAACCGTCACGACATCTCGAATCATTACATCTTTTACTTTGGTTTTATTCAGAAGATAATTCATCTCATAGATAGAGAGACTGGTTGCTTTAGATGGGCTGGCTTCCGCAATGGTTCCTTCTGTTACCAATCCGACTAATTGATCGTTTTCGATAACAGGTAAACGGTGCAAACCTTGCTCGCGCATCAAATCTGCTGCGTGTGCTACAGTCGTATCTGGACTAATATAAACTACCTTGCGTGTCATAAAATCTTTAACTGCCATGAGACTTCTCCTTCTCTATTTCTACTTTCATTATACACTTTCTTACACAATCAATCAAACGCTGTCAGATCTTTTAAAGATTCTAAAAAAGCTAACCTCTTACAAAAAAGAGCTCTGATTTCGAGCTCTGTGAATGAGGCTTTAATAATCCTCATTCGGTTTTATTTCATCACTTAGGAAATTGCTACGCAATCTTTATCCGCCGACTAAAACAATCTACTGGTTCTGATGATTGCTACGCAATCTCTATCTGCTGACTAAAAAGGTCCCCTGGACGTTAGGGGAATTGCTTTTGCAATTCTCATCCGCCGACTAAAACAATCCACTGGACTATAATGATGATTACTTCGTAATCTCCATCTGCAACCTAAACTAGTCTCCCAGACTAGTTTAGCCACCTAGGTATGCTTTTCTGACTTCATCTGATGCTGCGAGTTCTTTTCCTGTTCCTGATAGGACAATCTTTCCTGTTTCAAGGACATAACCACGGTCAGAGATAGCGAGGGCCTTGTTAGCGTTCTGTTCAATTAGAAGAACTGTTGTTCCTTGCTTCTGAATATCTTGAATGATATCAAAAATTTCTTGTATAAAGATAGGGGCAAGTCCCATTGACGGCTCATCCAAGAGGAGGAGCTTAGGTGTAGACATGAGAGCGCGTCCCATAGCCAGCATCTGCTGTTCACCGCCTGAAAGAGTTGCCGCATCTTGGTTTTTGCGTTCTTCCAGACGAGGGAAACGTGAAAAGACTTTTTTCAAGTTGGCTTGATTTTCTTCACGATTTTTCTTTAAAAAGGCTCCCATTTCCAAGTTTTCCATAACACTCAAACCCGGAAAAACATGGCGTCCCTCAGGAACTTGTGAAAGGCCACCTGCCACGATTTTTTGCGCTGGCAACTTTTGGATTTCTTTTCCTAAAAACTGAATTTTACCAGCACTTGGACGAACCAAACCTGAAAGGGTGCGAAGAATGGTTGTTTTACCAGCGCCATTGGCACCGATAAGGGAAACAACTTCACCTTCATTAACCTCGAAACTTACATCACGAACTGCTTGGATCATACCGTAATGCACAGAGAGGTTTTCAACTTTTAACATAGACATTAGGCTTCACCTCCTAGATAAGCTTCGATAACACGTTTATTCGTCTTAATTTCGTCAGGAGTTCCCTGAGCAATCAATCGACCATATTCAAGAACATAGATACGCTCAGTGACTTCCATAACTAAATTCATGTCGTGTTCGATGAGCATGATGGTAATTTTAAATTCATCTTTGATACGACGGATCAATTCTGTCAATTCAGCTGTTTCTTGTGGATTCATCCCAGCTGCAGGTTCATCCAAAAAGAGGATCTTAGGTTCTGTTGCTAGAGCACGAACGATTTCTAATCGACGTTGTTGACCATAGGCTAGATTTTTAGCAAGTGTATCTGCATCGCCATCCAAATCAAAGATTTTCAGCAAGTCCAACGCTTTACTTTTTAATTCTTCCTCATTCTTATAGAAAGCAGGCAAGCGTAGAAAGCTCGCGAGGACATGTTGTTTATGATGATTGCTAAATGCAATCAAAACATTTTCCAAAACTGTCAGATCCTTGAACAAACGAATATTTTGGAAAGTACGACTGAGTCCAAGTGAAGCAATCTTATAGGGAGTTTTCCCATTTAGGAGGTGACCGTCTAGTGTCACAGTACCTTCGCTTGGTTCATAAACACCGGTCAAGAGATTGAAAAGGGTTGTTTTACCAGCCCCGTTTGGTCCAATCAGACCAACCAATTCTCCCTCGTTCAATTCAAGAGTGACATCTCCAACAGCTGTTAGACCGCCAAAATGTTTGGTTAATTGTTTAACTTCAAGTAGTGCCATTAGTTTTGTCCCTCCTTCTTCGATTTTTTAAAGAAACGTGATAGACTCAATTCCCATGTCCCAAGAAGTCCACCTGGTCTGAAAATCATGACCAATACAAGAGCCAAAGCGTAGATAATCATACGTACACTAGCTACATCTTGAAGGAGCATATTTAAAATTCCTAAAACAATCGCTGAAACGATGGTACCAGTAATAGATCCAAGTCCACCAAATACAACGATAATCAACACGTTGATGGAATTAATAAAGGTGTAATCTTTTGGTACAACAGATCCGATAAAACCAGCCTGAAGTGAACCAGCAATACTTGCTGTAATAGCTCCAAAGACAAAAGCGATAATCTTGATCTTTGTAGTGTTTACCCCAACGGACTCTGCAGCAATCTCATCCTCACGCACAGATAGAGTAGAGCGTCCGATTGGACTACGTAGGAAGTTGAGGGTTGCAATAGTTGTGATAATTACAAAAAGATAAACCATTTGCCAGTTGGTAAAGTTTGGAATACCCAAGATACCAGCAGCACCGTTGGTCAAACTTCCACCATTAATGATAAAGATACGAATGATTTCTGAAACACCTAGTGTTGCAACAGCCAGGTAGTCCCCCTTCAAGCGTAGTGTTGGAATCCCAACGAGCAAAGCGACTGCACCAGAAATCAAGGAACCCAAGACCATTGCTCCAAAGAAGGCACCATAGGTTGGTGATTTTGAACCAATAATCGCTGCTGCATAAGCCCCAATCGCCATAAAACCTGCATGACCGAGTGAAAATTGTCCTGAAAAACCAACGATTAAGTTCAGACCTACTGCAAGGATGATATTAATCCCAATTTGTTCTAAAATTTGAACATGGAATAGATTGAGAACACCAGCAGAAACCAGCACGCTAATCAATCCATAACCCGCTAACAGAAGGAATAACCAGAGAATATTTACTTTAAGATTTGTCTTCATTGTTTACACCTTCTCTTTCACATTCTTACCAAGGATACCCGCAGGTCGAACAATCAGAATCAGAAGCAAGATTCCATAAACGATGGCATCACGGAAATCAGACATACCAAAGGCAGTTGCAAAAGTTTCCAACAAGCCAATCACAAATCCCCCTAGAGCTGCACCAGGAATAATCCCGATACCACCGAGTACGGCCGCAACGAATGATTTCAGACCTGGAGTCACACCCATCAAAGGTTCAAGAGAGTTGTAGTAAAGGGCAATAAGGACACCTGCCGCACCAGCAAGGGCTGAACCCAAAGCAAAGGTAAAGCTGATTGTACGATTTACATTAATTCCCATCAATTGAGCTGCGTCGCTATCAACTGATACCGCACGCATGGCTTTCCCCATTTTTGTTTTTTGAACGATCAATTGCAATAAAACCATCAAGAGTACAGAAACTGCTAAAATCATCAATTGAACATTTGTCAAGCTAATTGGCCCGAAATCAAAACGGACGGTTTCAATTGCTTGAGGGAAGGCACGAGTATTGGCGCCCACGAGATAAACCATTCCGTATTCCAGTAGGAAAGACACCCCGATGGCAGTAATCAATACAGCAATGCGTGTAGAGTGTCGCAAAGGACGGTAGGCAAGAAATTCAATCACAACACCAAGTAGTGCGGTTCCTGCCATTGAAATAATCAAAGCTAAAAAGAAATCCATTTGGAAGGAATTAATCAAAAAGTAACCAATAAAGGCACCTATCATATAAATATCACCGTGGGCGAAGTTGATGAGTTTGATAATTCCATAAACCATGGTATAACCCAAGGCCAAAAGTGCATAAACACTACCCAGAATTAAACCATTCACAAGTTGTTGGAGCATAGCATTCACTCTTTTCTATCGTTATTTTTTAGAAAATTTTCATCATTTTCACAAGTTCATAAACACCGAAACAGGGAGTGAGTCAAAGGCTCATTCCCTATTTCAACTACTATTCTAATGTTATGGTTTTACAACTTCTGCTGCTTCTACTTTACCATTGTTCATAGTCATCATGTAAGCAGTTTTCACTGTATTGTGGTCAGCATCAAAGCTTGTTTGACCAGTTACACCATCAAAATCTTTGGTTTTAGCAAGGTTGTCCTTGATTTCACCTGAGTTTTTAGCACCTTTTGCAGCATTTGCTACTAGGTAAACTGAGTCATAGGCCAAGGCTGAGAAGGTTGAAGGCTCTTCATTGTATTTAGCACGGTATGCTTCAAGGAAGGCTTTAGCTTTTTCAGAAACATCAACTGTAGTTGAGAATCCTGAGATGAAGTAAATGTTTGATGCTTTTTCAGCTGTTGCTTGTTGAACAAATTCTTCACCGTTAAATCCATCACCACCAACGATTGGTTTATCAATTCCCATACCACGGGCTTGATTTACGATTTTACCTGCTTCTGTGTAGTAGCCTGGGACAACGATAGCGTCAAACTCTTTCCCTTTCATTTTAGTAAGGGCTGCTTGGAAGTCTGTATCACCTGCTACAAACGTTTCATCTGCTACAATCTCACCCTTGTAGGTTTCACGGAAAGATTTAGCAATACCTTTAGCATAGTCACTAGCATTGTCAGTATAAAGAACAACCTTCTTAGCATTCAATTTGTTTGTCACATAGTTTGAAATAATCTTCCCTTGGAAGCTATCTTGGAATGTTCCGATAAATAGGTAATCTTGACCTTTAGTCAATCCATCTTGAGTAGCACTTGGTGAGATCAATGGCACTCCTGCTTTGGTAGCGTTAGCTACAGCTGCAGCAGTTGCACCAGATGTCGCAGGTCCTACAATAGCTGCCACCTTTGATTGGGTTACAAGGTTCGTTGTAACAGAAGCTGCTTCAGCAGTTTCTGACTTGTTGTCTTTGTCTACAACTTCGATTTGTTTTCCATCGATACCACCTGCAGCATTGATTTCATCAACAGCAAGTTGAGCACCTTTTTGTTCAGAAGTACCATAGGCAGCTACAGCACCTGTTTCTTCAAAGTTAAAACCGATTTTGATAGTCTTTTCGTCTACTGGGTTACCAGTTGTATTTGACGCTCCTGACTTGACCTCTCCACAGGCAGCGAGAAGAGCTACGCTAGCAAGAGCCACAAAAGATAGGGCAAATTTTTTCTTCATTTTTAATCTCCTTATAGTTGTTTCAAAAATAGTATGTTAAGAATATACCGAATTATCAGAAAATTGTCAACCTTTTTATTCACTTTTTTAAATGATAACGTTTTCTTCATTTCGATAGAGATTCCCAACAAAAGGAGTTTCTAACTCTTGAATGTGACACCGTCTAATTTTCTTGATGTATCTTTCCTTACCTAATCTCTCAACTAAGTCATCTAGCTCCTCAGTTGGAACATAGAGCTGCAAGTAACGATGTTTTTTGGAATGGTAACAGATATCACCGTATTCCTGAAGTTTTTTTGCATCCCGATTATAGTAAAGATAGATGATTAATCCCGATCGATTGACCTTTTCAAACATGATGAACCCTCTTTCTAAGAAATCTGCTCCTATTATATCAAAAAAAGCAAACCCCGTCGAGTTTGCTTTTTAGGTTGGTTAGCTCAAAGAGTTGTTGGCCATGATTTCATCAATAAAACCATACTCAAGTGTTTCTTGGGCACTCATCCAGTAATCACGTTCTGCGTCTACATGAATTTGCTCAACTGTTTTACCAGAGTTATCTGCAAGAATCTGCTCCAAAGTCTTACGAGTTTTAAGTAAGTGCTCTGCAGCGATTGCCATATCTGTCTGTTGGGTACCACCACCTGTACCACCCATTGGTTGGTGAATCATGTACTCTGCATTTGGAAGCATGAAACGTTTGCCTTTTGCGCCACTTGATGCAATGACAGTTCCCATGGATGCAGCCATCCCCATAACGATTGTTTGGACATCTGCCTTGATAAAGTTCATGGTATCAACGATTGCCAAACCAGCTGATACAGAACCACCCGGAGTATTTACATAAAGGTAAATATCTTTTGTACTATCTTGAGCATCCAAGAAGAGCAATTGAGCAATAACGGAGTTGGCCATGTTGTCTTCAACTGGTCCAGTCAACATGATGATACGATCTTTTAGTAGACGTGAGTAAATATCATATGAACGTTCTCCACGACTTGTTTGTTCAATAACTACAGGAATCATTCATTTCTCCTTTTAAGGTTAAATTTTCTTAGTCATACGACTCGATACAGAACTATTATATCTTTTTGGTCAAAAAAGGTCAAATTTTTGCTCTATTCTCTAAACAGAAACAAAAACTCAACCTCCTTTCAAGTCAAAAACGAACTTCTAGTTTCAATATTTACTTTGGAATTTTATTTAGTACCAAACAAGCGGTCTCCAGCATCTCCAAGACCTGGAACGATATAACCGTGTTCGTTCAAGCGTTCATCCAAGGCCGCAGTAAAAATTTCTACATCAGGGTGAGCTTCTTGGAGGGCTTTCACTCCTTCTGGAGCAGATACTAGGCAGACAAACTTGATATTTGAAGCGCCACGTTTTTTAAGCGAATCTACAGCCAAGATTGCTGAGCCACCTGTTGCAAGCATTGGGTCAACGACAAAGATTTGACGTTGGTCAATATCTTCAGGCAATTTCACTAAGTATTCAACTGGTTGAAGGGTTTCTTCATCACGGTACATACCGATGTGTCCAACTTTTGCTGCTGGAACCAGATTCAAGAGACCATCTACCATCCCGATACCTGCACGCAAAATTGAGACAATCGCCAATTTTTTACCAGCCAATTGTTTTTGAACGGTCTTTGTGATAGGTGTTTCAATTTCCACGTCTTCAAGTGGAAGATCACGAAGTACTTCATACCCCATCAACATTGCAATCTCATCTACTAGCTCACGAAAAGCTTTTGTGGAAGTGTCTGTACGACGCAAGATTGACAATTTGTGTTGAATAAGTGGATGATTAATGACTTCAATTTTTCCCATTTTCTGAGTTCCTTCTTTCAATTTATTCTTCTTATTATATCAAAAAACGGTTTAAAAAGCTTTCTAAACCATTTGTTTTAATTAATTTTTAAATCAAATCTGCCTCTTGAAGAGCTGTCTGAACAGTCTCTAATGGTAAATGGGTCAACTCGGTGCCTTTTTCGTGATAAAGGTACTGGGCATAGTCGTCCATACGATACTGATTGATATAAACTACACGTTTGCAACCGACTTGTAAGAGTTGTTTTGTACAGTTCAGACAAGGGAAATGGGTCACATAAGCTGTAAATCCTTTAGGAACCCCACGTTCGGCTCCTTGTAAGATTGCATTGACCTCAGCGTGAAGGGTTCGGACACAGTGGCCTTCAATGACTAAACATTCGTGATCGATACAGTGCTCTGTTCCTGATACGGAACCATTGTAGCCTGTTGAAATGACTTTATTATCCTTAACTAGGACAGCTCCCACCTTGGCACGTTTACAGGTCGAACGATTGGCAATTAGTAAGGCCTGGGCTGCAAAATACTCATCCCAAGCCAGTCTTTTTTCTGTCATAAGTCTTCTCCTTTTCCTCTATTTTTTGAAAAATGGCAAGCGTAAATCTGCAATCTTTTCAGCTGGAACCTTCATGCCATCCTTGATCCATTTGAGCAAAACCGATACGATGGCAGAACTCCAAAAGGAATGAAGGTAGCTGCTAACGCCTTTTGATTTTCCGTGGTATTTTTCCAGAAATTCCTGCATGGCTTGGACGAAAATCTTTTCCAAATGGTAGTCCAGAGCAAGTTGGATAACCTTGGCTTCTTTCTTGGCTGCTCTGAAAAGGTGAACCCAGACTAGATAAAGGTCGGTTTTGACATCGTAGTGGCTCAACTGTTCCATAATGTTATGGACACTGCGTTTAAAGACGCTTTCCAAAATCTCTTCTTTGGAATCATAGTTACGATAGAAGGCGGCACGAGAGACGCCCGCCCGCTTGACTAATTCTGAAATACTGATCTTTGCCAAGTCCTTTTTCTCTAGAAGTTGCAAAAGAGCCGTCTCGATTGCTTCTCTGGTTAAAAAATTGGATTCTTGATTTGATTTTCTGAGATTTTCAAGAGATTTTTCAGATATTCTACGTTCAGACATAACAATTTCTTTCTACTTGTAACAACAGACGGATGGTGCTTTTGTTTCAAGGGCTTTCATGATATAATTGTAAAAAAAGACAGAACCTTTGTCAATGTATAAGTGACAAAGATGGAGAATTTCTATGACTTGGAAGATTGTAGCTGACTCTGGTTGTGATTATCGTCAATTGGCAACTCCTGCTATTGATACGGAATTTGTTAGTGTTCCTTTAACCATTCAAGTAGCTGATCAGGTCTTTATCGATGATGCCAATCTTGACATTGACCACATGATGGAAACCATGTATGCGACTTCTGAGGCTTCAAAATCAGCTTGTCCTAGCCCTGATGATTACTTGCGAGCATTTGAAGGTGCTAAGCATATCTTTGTCGTTACCATTACTGGTACTCTTTCAGGTAGCCATAATAGTGCACAACTCGCTAAGAATATCTATCTTGAAGAACATCCTGACACTCAGATTCATGTGATCGATACATTGTCTGCAGGTGGTGAGGTTGACTTGATTGTTGAAAAAATCAATGAATTGATTGATCAAGGACTTTCTTTTGAAGAAATTGTTGAAGCTATTACGGCCTACCAAGAAAAAACAAAGTTGCTCTTTGTCCTCGCTAAGGTCGATAACTTGGTAAAAAATGGCCGTTTGAGTAAGCTGATTGGTACAGTCGTTGACCTTCTCAACATTCGTATGGTCGGGGAAGCAAGTGAAACTGGAACCTTAGAACTGCTCCAGAAAGCGCGTGGACCAAAAAAATCCCTTCAAGCAGCCTATGAAGAGCTCATCAAGGCTGGCTATGCTGGTGGTCGAATTGTCATGGCTCATCGCAGCAATGAAAAATTCTGTCAGCAATTGTCGGAACGCTTGCTGGAAACCTTCCCTCAAGCTGAAATTAAGATTCTTCCAACATCTGGTCTCTGCAGTTTCTATGCAGAAGATGGCGGTTTGTTGATGGGATATGAAATTAACTAAGATCATGAGCAACAAGAGATGCCAAGCATCTCTTGTTTTTTGTGGTACAATAGATTTATGAAACATTTTGATACTATTGTCATTGGTGGAGGGCCTGCTGGTATGATGGCTGCAATTTCCAGTAGCTTTTATGGTCAGAAACCCCTTCTCATCGAGAAAAATCGCAAACTTGGGAAAAAATTAGCTGGAACGGGCGGTGGTCGCTGCAATGTGACCAATAACGGAAGTTTAGATGACCTACTAGCTGGTATCCCTGGAAATGGACGCTTTCTATACAGTGTCTTTTCCCAGTTTGATAACCATGATATCATCAACTTTTTCACGGAAAACGGTGTTAAACTCAAGGTTGAAGACCACGGCCGCGTCTTTCCTGCCAGCGACAAGTCTCGGACCATTATCGAAGCCTTGGAAAAGAAAATCACTGAACTCGGCGGACAAGTTGCTACTCAAACGGAGATTGTTTCGGTTAAAAAGATAGACGACCAGTTTGTCCTCAAGTCCGCAGACCAAATCTTCACTTGCGATAAACTCATTGTCACAACTGGTGGAAAATCCTACCCTTCCACTGGTTCAACTGGTTTTGGTCACGAGATTGCCCGCCATTTTAAGCACACCATTACCGAGCTTGAAGCTGCTGAGAGTCCTTTGTTGACTGATTTTCCGCACAAAGCGCTTCAGGGGATTTCACTAGACGATGTGACCTTAAGCTATGGCAAGCATGTCATCACCCACGATCTACTCTTTACCCACTTTGGTCTATCTGGTCCAGCTGCTCTGCGTATATCTAGCTTTGTCAAGGGTGGGGAGGTTCTCTCTCTCGATGTCTTGCCTCAACTTTCTGAGAGTGACTTGGTTGCATTTCTAGAAGAAAATCGGGAAAAATCCTTGAAGAATGCTTTGAAAACTTTGCTTCCGGAACGCTTGGCTGAGTTTTTTGTACAAGGATTTCCTGAAAAAGTCAAACAGCTAACTGAAAAAGAACGCGAACAACTTCTCCAGTCCATCAAAACCCTCAAAATCCCTGTGACTGGCAAAATGTCTCTTGCCAAGTCCTTTGTCACCAAAGGCGGTGTCAGCCTTAAGGAAATCAATCCTAAAACCCTGGAAAGTAAGCTAGTTCCCGGCCTCCACTTTGCTGGCGAAGTCATGGATATCAATGCCCACACGGGTGGCTTTAACATCACTTCTGCCCTCTGCACCGGCTGGGTGGCAGGAAGTCTGCATTATGATTAAAGATTAAAGGTTGTGAAGAATGAACAGAAAAGAGGCAGTCGAATTTGTTAACATGTATATGATTCAAAACGGAGATAAGGTCCTGGTCCAAGACCGAGTTAGTCCCGACTGGCCTGGCATTACTTTTCCTGGTGGTCATGTTGAATGTGGCGAATCCTTTGTCGATGCTGTCATTCGTGAAGTGAAAGAAGAAACTGGTCTGACCATTTCCAAACCCCAACTCTGTGGTATCAAAAACTGGTACGATGACAAGGATTATCGTTATGTAGTCCTCTTTTACAAAACAGAACACTTTTCTGGTGAACTCCAGTCTTCAGACGAAGGGAAAGTTTGGTGGGAAGATTTTGACAATCTATCTCATCTAAAACTTGCAACCGATGATATGTCTGATATGCTTCGTGTTTTTTTAGAAGAAGATCTCAGTAAATTCTTTTACTACAAAGACGGTGACGACTGGCTTTATGATTTAAAGTAAAAAATAGGCTAGGAAATTCCTAGCCTATTTATTCTGCATTTGTCTGAACATAAGTCGCAATGACATCTGATGTGTACTGGGCTGTTCCAGCTCCAAATTTGTCAATGTTTTCCTTAAACTCTGGGTTATAGACGTAGCCTTTTCCGATATGGCCGAAGACCTCAATAGAGCAGTCAAATCCATAAGTACGAATAGCTTGCAAGAGTTTGGCTGCTTCTTCTTGGTTTTCGGCCGCTGTTGCAGGTAAACCAGCTTGAAGATTTTGTGCCAAAGTTTGAAAGACTTGGTTAAAGGCGGCCGTAGACTCATCTTCACGACCTTTTTGTCGCTCGAGGGCTTGATCCATGACTTCTTGCCCATATTTCTCTACCGCTTCTTGGTGGTATTTTTGGTTGTCTTGATAGCTAAATCCCGTGAATTTTTCCTCAATGGTCATTTTTCTTTCTCCTTTTTGTTCTTGAATGGTTTTTTGCAAGGTGGAAATCAAGGTATCCAGATGTTCCCTTTCTCGAGTCAAATAGTCCAACTGCCTGGTCAAATGAGGCAATAAATCTTTCCTTTCTTCCTTTAATAGCTCCGCTATTTTCTCTAAAGAAAAGCCTAGATATTTGTAGTAAAGAATGACCTGAAGGCGTTCCAAATCCTCTTGACTATAGGTTCGATAGCCGTTTTCCGACTTTAAAGGAACCAAAATTCCTATCTTATCGTAGTGATGCAGGGTCTTGACAGAGACGCCCGAAAGCTGCGCAGCTTCTTTTATATGGTACATGATTTCCTCCTTACATTGATAGTATAACCCCTCCCCTTAGGTCAGAGTCAAGCGTTTTTGAGAAAATTTTTTAACTTTTTTGAGAAAGGTGTGAAAACTTGAAAATGGTTTTCTTGACAGACCTTAGAAAACATGATAGGATAGTCCAGTCTATCAATCAAACAGTAGGCTCATAGAGAGCCATTGAGAGAAGGCTATTTGATAACTCAAGTAGCCTTTTCTTATTTAAAAAACGAGATTGGAATTTCAACTATGTCAGAAAAATCACAATGGGGTTCAAAACTAGGCTTTATTCTAGCATCTGCTGGTTCAGCCATCGGACTTGGAGCCGTTTGGAAGTTTCCCTACATGACTGCTGCTAATGGCGGTGGAGGCTTTTTACTGGTCTTTCTCATTTCCACTATTTTAATTGGTTTCCCGCTCCTGCTGGCTGAATTTGCCCTTGGCCGTAGTGCTGGCGTTTCCGCTATTAAAACCTTTGGAAAACTTGGCAAGAATAACAAGTACAACTTTATCGGTTGGATTGGTGCCTTTGCCCTCTTTATCCTTCTCTCCTTTTACAGTGTTATTGGAGGATGGATTCTAGTCTATCTGGGTATTGAGTTTGGGAAATTGTTCCAACTTGGTGGAACGGGTGATTATGCTCAGTTATTTACTTCAATCATTTCAAATCCAGCCATTGCTCTAGGAGCTCAAGCTGCCTTTATCTTATTGAATATCTTTATTGTATCACGTGGGGTTCAAAAAGGGATCGAAAGAGCTTCGAAAGTCATGATGCCCCTGCTCTTTATCATCTTTGTCGTGATCATCGGGCGCTCTCTCAGCTTGCCAAATGCTATGGAAGGGGTTCTTTACTTCCTAAAACCAGACTTTTCAAAACTAACCAGTGCTGGTCTCCTCTATGCTCTGGGACAATCTTTCTCTGCTCTCTCACTAGGGGTTACAGCCATGCTGACCTATGCTTCCTACTTAGACAAGAAAACCAATCTGGTCCAGTCAGGGATTTCCATCGTATCTATGAACATCTCGGTATCCATCATGGCAGGTCTAGCCATTTTCCCAGCCATGTCAGCCTTCAATATCCAGTCTGAAGGGGGACCAAGCCTGCTCTTTATCGTCTTGCCTCAACTCTTTGACAAGATGCCCTTTGGAACCATTTTCTACATCCTCTTCCTCTTGCTCTTCCTTTTTGCGACAGTCACTTCATCTGTCGTGATGCTGGAAATCAATGTGGGAAATATCACCAATCAGGACAACAGCAAGCGGGCTAAATGGAGTGCTATTTTAGGAATCTTGACCTTTGTCTTTGGGATACCTTCAGCCCTATCTTACGGAGTTATGGCGGATGTTCACATTTTTGGTAAAACCTTCTTTGACGCCATGGACTTCTTGGTTTCCAATCTTCTCATGCCATTTGGAGCTCTCTGCCTTTCACTTTTTACAGGCTATATCTTTAAAAAGGCTCTTGCTATGGAGGAACTCCATCTCGATGAAAGAGCCTGGAAACAAGGACTTTTCCAAGTCTGGCTCTTCCTCCTTCGTTTCGTCATTCCAATTATCATCATTGTGGTCTTTATCGCCCAATTTATGTAATCAAAAAGGACTTGAGTAGTGATACTCTTCGAAAATCAAATTCAAACCACGTCAACGCCGCCTTGCCGTACTCAAGTACAGCCTGCGGCTAGTTTCCTAGTTTGCTCTTTGATTTTCATTGAGTATGAACTCAGGCCCTTTCTTTTTTATGGATGACTAACAATCAATTCCAAATCTTGCCCTTCTAAAGTCCAAGCTTCGACATCACTAGGTAAGATAAAGTGGCTGCCTTTTTGGATTGGATAGTTTTTTCCGTCAACAGTAAGTTGACCTTGACCAGCCAAGACACTAAACAAGCTATAGTCAGCTGTCTTTTCAAAGTCAACTTTTCCAGTGATTTCCCATTTGTAAACTGCGAAGAAATCATTGGATACAAGGAGAGTGGAACGTAGATCATCTGCTTTGACAGTGGCAGGTCGGCTATTGGCAGGTTCTCCAATGTTTAAAACATCGATGGATTTTTCAAGGTGAAGTTCACGCAAGTTGCCATTGTCATCCTTACGGTCAAAGTCATAGACACGGTAGGTAGTGTCACTAGACTGCTGGGTTTCAAGAATCAAAATACCTGCACCGATAGCGTGCATGGTACCACTTGGCACATAGAAGAAATCTCCAGCCTTAACTGGCACTTTTGTCAGTAAGGCATCCCAGTTCTTGTCTTCGATTTGCTGGCGGAGTTCTTCTTTTGACTTGGCATTGTGACCATAGATAATCTCTGAACCTTCGTCTGCTGCGATGATATACCAGCATTCTGTTTTTCCAAGTTCGCCTTCATGCTCTAGTCCATAGGCATCGTCTGGGTGAACTTGGACGCTGAGCCAGTCATTGGCATCGAGAATTTTGGTCAACAGTGGAAATACAGGCTCTGGACGATTGCCAAACAATTCACGGTGTTCCGCATACAATGTGGCTAGGTCTGTTCCCTTAAAGCGCCCATTAGCCACCTTTGAAACCCCATTTGGGTGGGCTGAAATAGCCCAGTATTCGCCAATTTTTTCACTTGGAATGTCGTAGCCAAACTCATCACGTAGCTTGGTTCCTCCCCAGATTTTTTCTTGCATAACTGATTGTAAAAATAATGGTTCTGACATGTCGATCTCCTGTCTGATTTTTCTTCCCTCATTATAGCAAAAAAAGAGTTCGAATTGAACTCTTTTTCAGTTCTTATAAAGTAGGGAGAAGATTTTATAAAAATAGTAACGAAATAATCTTTTACTTGATGGAGGAACCCCTAAAGCAGCACTCAGAAAGCTCGCTGTCAACGGCTGTTTTCCTCAACTCTCATTAGACTTTCTTTACTTGAGAATCTATTTTTATGTACAAAAAAAGACTGAAACCAGTCTTATTTTTAAATCAAAGCTGTGATAGCCGTTACTAGACCAAAAACGATACCCGGTGCATTGGCAGCTGCGAGGGGAATATCTCTTTCCTTTTTGAAAAGACCGTAGTAAACCCAAAGACTACAGTTAATGGCTGCGACCAAGGGTTGGATGAAGTTTCCTTTTTGACCAGCCAGGTTGTTCATGATTTGTGGGAAGTAAGAGACATACATCATAACGGACATAAAGGTCGCTACCCAACCCAAAATTTTCATTTGTTTTTCAGACATTTTCAAAACTTCTTTCATTTTTATGAATCATATTTTATAATCTTTTTTCAAAACAATCAAGACTTTGAAGCTTTTGTTATGAAGATGTAAACTATCACAATCTTGTGATAAAGTCCTCTTCAGATTGAAGAAAAAGTCCATTTTGGTCAATTTTCTTCAATCAAAAGAACAATCTTTTTAATAGCTGACAAGGTTGAGCTACGTTCTGTTCATTTATATCCCCAAGTTCTACTTTACACCTAGTTAAAGATTGCACTCTCATAATTTATTAGAGTGGACCTATATTTATTTTAATTTCCCAGAAAATTTCACTTCATCAGGTGCCATGATATAACGATTAACAGCAACTTCTTCGCCACTTAAAATATAATAAAATCTTGGGCTATTCACTCCATGAGTTATAGCAATCTTATACAAAGATTTATTTAACGCCCTAATAACCGTTCTAAGTTCTTTTTCTGAATAAGAGTCATTGTTTTCAGTAAGAATAATTCTTATACCCGGAGTTACTGAAGTTTTTTCCATCTCAAGTAAACTATAGCCTGCCTCTGTATTCACAGTCTCAACTGAATCCTTTATAGCATCATAGTATTTTTCTAAGTCTATCTTTTTAGTTACAGATTGCTCAGATTTTGTTGACAAATCAGATGATGATTCTGGCGGAACTGATTGATTTGAGCTTAAAGAATCTTTGTCTTCCAGCTTAGCTTCAAGAGCCTTTAAGTATCTTTCACTATTCTTCTCTACAACCTCTACAAGAAATTTAGTTGTTTTTTCCCCCTCCAGTTGATTAGCAAGACTATTTGATACTTGTACTCTTATAAAAGAAAATTCTTTTATTTCAATTTCAGTAAAACCATCAATATACGGAGAAGTTCGCCATTCAGATCTTTTAGGAAGTTTTAAGGAAAACCGGTATTTTTGCCCTATTTTAGTTCTATCTTTAAGAAGATAATAATCTAGATTTTCCAATTCTTTATTTGTAGCATCAATTATGGCGTAATTGCTTGAGGCACTTGATGTAGAACTTTCCACAATAGTATTAGAAGAGACGACATCATCATTTGATACATGATTATCTTTTATTTTTGATAAAATGATAGCGGTAAGAATAATCATAATCAAAAAAAGGAGGGCTGTAATTATAAACAGTTTCTCTTTAGACACTAAATACTTATTTAACTTTCTATTATTAACAATTTTAGAATGTTCTTCATTGTTACGGGACATTTTCCCAATCTCCTTCAAAATTTTTTATATTTAAAATAAATCTCATTTACATTATATCATACAAATAGTTTAAATTTATGGGGACTTGAAAATATTATTAGTTAGATAAAAATAATATTTAAGACTGTTTAAATATCAGTAACACGTGGTTCTTTCTTTATAATTGTATTTTAAATCTTTGTTTGGTCATGAAAATTTGTTCTATTCTTTAGAAAATCTTGAAATATAAATAACAACTGAAAAATTTCTTCAATATGAAATTCCTTCATAAAAAGACCGGATTGCTCCGATCTTTCAATAGTTCATATTCTCACATACTGTATCAAGAATAATCAAGGTTAGCTTTAAATGATTAAGCGCCCTATTTCATACGATAAAAATCAATCACTAGACCAGCAGGGCCTTTAACTAGTAGCGATTCCGTTCCCCAATCAGTTACAGCCGGACCGTGTAAAATGTCAGCACCAAGCTCTTTCAACCGTTGATAGTTCTGGTCTACATCCTCAACCTCAATATGAAGAATAATTCCTGACTGAAAATCTTCCAAAGGAATCAAATGATTTTGGGACAACATAAGACAATGACTGCCAATCGTAAACTGAGCAAAACTGTCATCAACATAATCGGACTTTTTATCCAAAATACGCTCCAAGTCAACACAGACTTGAGGAACATCTGAAACGATGAGATCTAATTGATTTAAATTCATTTACTATCCTCCATAAAAAGACCGGATTACTCCGATCTTTTCAAGTTCCGCTCTAAGAAAATCAAAGAATAAAATATACAATGTTTACATTTGATTTTCGATGAGAGGAATTATTTGATTGCGCGTGATTGCAATCCTTCTTCTTCCAAGAAGAGGCGGAATGGTACGAGTTCTTCTGCTTCGTATTTTTCCTTGAAGGCTTTGATAGCTTCTTCTGAGTGAAGTTTCGGATCGAGTTCAAGGACTTCTACTGGAAGCGGACGGTGTTGCGTGATGCGAGCATCAATGACAACTGTCTTACCTTCTTTGTTGAGTTTTACAGCTTCTGCAACAACTGCGTCGATATCTTCAATACGGTCTACTGTAAATCCAACAGCACCTTGTGCTTCAGCGATTTTCGCATAGTCAGCGTTAGGGAAGTCAACACCAAACAAGTGTTTGTTTGTGTCTTCGTATTTGTTCTTGATGAAGGCATACTCAGCGTTTGAGAAGACAACGTTGATAACTGGAAGGTTGTATTGAACGTTTGTGATGACGTCTGGGTAGCACATGTTGAACGCACCGTCACCCATGATGTTCCATACTTGGCGATCTGGGTTGTCTTTCTTAGCAGCAATACCACCAGGAAGGGCGATACCCATTGTCGCAAAGAGTGGAGATGTACGCCACATGTTCTTAGGTGTCATGTGAAGGTGACGAGTTGATGTTTGTGTAGAGTTACCTACGTCGATTGAATAGATAGCGTCTTGGTCAGCATGTTTATTGATAGCATTGTAAACTTGGTACAATTGCAATTCACCCTCAGTTTTACCTTCGAGTTTGTCCATGTAATCACGCCAGTTTTGGTTGTTCTTCACGTTTGCACGCCACCATGGAGTAGATTCTACTGGGTTTACTTTGTCAAGGATTGCTTTAGCTGCTTGACCTGCATCACCAAGGATAGAAGCGTCAAGGGCATGACGTTTACCAAGTTTGTAAGGGTCAATATCAACTTGGATGAATTTTTCAGTGTTCTTGAAGGCTTCGTAAACTTCAGCAAATGGGAAGTTTGAACCAAGGAAAAGAACGGTGTCTGCTTCAAAGACCACTTCGTTGGCTGGCTTCCAACCAACACGGTAAGCAGAACCTGTCAACCCTTCGTAGTTCCATTCAAAGGCTTCAAAGTTTTTACCAGTTGTGATGATTGGTGCTTTGATTTTACGTGACAATTCAGTAATCACTTCACCTGCTTTCACACCACCGTAACCAGCATAGATAACTGGACGTTCAGCATTGTTCAAGATTTCAACTGCTTTGTCAATTTCAACTTCGTTCAAGGCAGGAGCGATGAATGAACGTTCGTATGAACCTGAACCGTAGTATGAGTTTTCGTCGATTTCTTGGAAACCGAAGTTTACTGGAATTTCAACAACAGCTGGACCTTTTTTAGAAACTGCAGCGCGGCAAGCTTCGTCGATTACTTTTGGCAATTGCTCAGCGTAAGCTACACGTTTGTTGTAGACAGCGATACCGTTGTACATTGGATTTTGGTTCAATTCTTGGAAGGCATCCATGTTGAGTTCGTTAACTGGACGTGATCCAAGGATCGCTAGGAATGGAGTGTTATCCATAGCTGCATCGTAAACACCGTTAATCAAGTGAGTCGCACCTGGACCACCTGAACCAACTGCAACCCCGATTGAGCCACCAAATTTAGCTTGCATAACCGCTGCAAGAGCACCTGTTTCTTCGTGGCGAACTTGCAAGAAGCGGATATCTTTGTCTTCAGCCAAAGCGTCCATCAATGAGCTGAGTGTTCCTGATGGGATACCGTAGATTGTGTCTACGCCCCATGTTTTCAATACATTAAGCATTGCTGCAGATGCAGTAATTTTTCCTTGAGTCATAATGATAACTCTCCTTCAAATATTTTTAAAACTTGATTCATCCGTTTTCATATATTATTTGGAAACGTTTCAGCAAATTTTTACTCTACTACTTTACCACATTTGTTTTGGGTCTCCTAAGAATGTGCTCAGAAATTTTTATTCTCTATTACAGTACAGTTTGAAAACGTTTTTCAGAACTGTTTTATAATACTCAATGAAAATTAAAGGCCAAATTAGGAAACTAGCCGCAGGTTGCTCAAAACACTGTTTTGAGGTTGTGGATAGAACTGACGGAGTCAATGTCATATAGCTACGGTAAGGCGACGCTGACGTGGTTTGAATTTGATTTTCGAAGAGTATAAAAAGCGAGCAAGCTCGCTTTTAGTCTATTTTACTAAAGTTTAGTAAGAGTGAACTGGTCAGAACAGATACAGAACTAAAGGCCATGGCTAGACCTGCCAGTTCTGGATTTAGGGCCAGTCCAACACCTGAAAAGACTCCTGCCGCTATCGGAATTCCGACGACATTGTAGATAAAGGCCCAGAAAAGATTGAGCAGAATACGATTAAAGGTTTTCTTACTCATGTCAAAGGCACGAACCACTCCTAGGAGGTTATTGGTTGTTAACACCAAATCTGCTGACTCGATGGCGATATCGGTTCCAGCACCCATGGCAATTCCCACATCTGCTACACTGAGGGCTGGCGCATCATTAATACCATCCCCAACAAAGGCTACTTTGCCAGCCTCTTGTAGTTTATGGATTTCATGGGCTTTTTCTTCTGGCAAGACACCAGCAATGACCTCTTCAATGCCGATCTGATCGGCAATGGCACGCGCCACACCTGCATTGTCTCCTGTCAGCATGACTGTTTTAAGACCACGTTTTTTCAACTGACTGATGGCCAGCTTGGCATTTCCCTTGGGAATGTCTTGCAAAGCAAGCAAACCTTTGATTTCATTGTCCACAGCCAAGAAAACAACTGTCTTAGCTTCTTTTTCTAGTTCTTCTAGTTTTTCTTGATAAGCGCTAGAAATATCCATACTATCCAGCATTTTAGCATTTCCAAGCAGAACTTGTTTTCCAGCTATTTGCCCTGAAACACCTTTTCCATGCAAGGCTTGGAAATTTTCAACAGTTTGAAACTCAAGTCCAGCTTCACTCGCTCGCTTGACAATAGCCTCAGCCAGTGGATGTTGGGAAGCTTCTTCTAAAGAGGCAGCTAAGCCGAGCACTTCTGTCTCATCGCCAATGATATCAGTGACCACTGGTTTTCCTTCCGTCAAAGTCCCTGTCTTGTCAAACACAATAGTTTGGACTTTCTGAATTTCCTGTAAGACTGTTCCATTTTTGAGAAGAACCCCCATTTTGGCACTGCGTCCTGTCCCTACCATAAGAGCTGTCGGTGTTGCAAGACCCAAGGCACAAGGGCAGGCAATAATCAAAACCGCAACTCCATAGAGAAGAGAAGACACAAAGCTAGCTCCAAGCACGACTACACTATCCCTGAGCAAGACGAACCAAACCCAAAAGGTCACGATTCCTAAAATGACAACTGCTGGGACAAAAATCCCTGAAATCTTATCTGTCAAGTCCTGAATCGGCGCACGACTAGTTTGAGCTTTCTTCACAAAGTCTACAATCTGAGCCAAAACAGTCTCTGAGCCAACCTTTTCTGCCCTAAAAACAAGGGTTCCACTATTATTGATGGTTGAGCCAATGACGGTATCTCCAACTGTTTTGTCTACCGGCAAGCTCTCACCTGTCACCATGGATTCATCTATGCTGGACACACCTTCCACTACGACACCATCAACTGCAATCTTTTCACCTGGACGCACTCGAACCAGGTCGCCTACCTTGACTTGGTCCAAGGGAACTTGAACATAGCTATCATCACGCAAGACTTCTGCTGTTTTAGCCTGCAAGTCTAGTAGTTTCTCCACAGCTTGTGAAGTATTTTTCCGCATTTTCTCTTCAAAAACTGCTCCCAAAAGAACGAAGAAGAGGATAAATCCAGCACTTTCAAAGTAGACAGGGAGCCCAGCGAAGAGGGCAACTAGACTATAGAGATAAGCCACTAGAGTTCCCAAAGCAACCAAGGTATCCATATTGGCATTGTGTTTTTTAAAGCTGGCCCAAGCGCTTTGGATATAAGGACCACCTGCTACTAACATAATAGGCGTTGTGGCTAGAAAGGTTCCCCAATGCATGACTTGGTGACTAATGCTGCCTGTCAACATCCCAATCATGAGAATCACAAGAGGCACAGTAAAGATACTGGTAATCCAAAAACGTTGCAAAAGTGACAAAGATTTTCGAGTCTTCTCAACGACGGTATAGCTTCCCTTTTGCATCTTCATTCCACATGAGAATTCATGCTCACCCAACTCTTGAGGTGTGAAACGAATTATCTTCTCTTCATCTACGCCGATTGGTTCTAAGATGCCTTCTTCTTCAAAAAGAATTTCCTTATAACAGTTTGAAGGAGTTGCTCGATGAAAGGTAATCTCAGCCGGAGTCCCTTTCTGAAGCTGGATATGGGCTGGGTGATAGCCTTTTTCAGCTGTGATACGGATTTTTTGAATGCCATTTTCTAGGCTGGCTTTCACAATTTCTGTCATAGTTTCCTCCTACTCTATAATCATCTTGCCGTGCATCATGTTCATACCACAAGCAAATCCAAACTCTCCAGCCTGCTCAGGCGTGATTTCCACTACATACTCTTCCCCCATAGGCAGGTCCGCATGTACTCCAAAATCTGGAAAAACAATTTGATCCAGACAGGGTGAAGGATCCTTACGATCAAAGATAATACGAGCTGGCACTGATTTCTTGAGGATAATCAAGTCAGGCGTATAACCTCCCTTGACTTCCACTCGAATCTCTTGGTAGCCCTTTTTTTGCTGGGCCTTTTGTCCAGATTTTTCAGGCTTTTTGAAAAACCAAAACAAGATAAACGCGATAAGGGCAATACAAACAATGGTTACAATACTATTTAACATGACGTCTCCTTTACATACAATTACATTTTACTTCAGCAACTGCGCTAGCTTTTTTCTCAGAAATCACAGTTTCCAAGTCTGCCAAATCAGCCTTAGTGAAATCACATTCCATAATCAAATCAGCCACTAACTGTTTCATCCTACGAGAACAAACCTTGTCTTTGATATCTTGAACAAGCAAGTCTCGACTTTGATCCAAAGTTAAAAGAGCTGAATATACAAAGGACTTGCCCTCTTTTTTCCTAGTCAGGCACTCTTTCTCTACTAAGCGAGCCAAAAGAGTTTGAACAGTGGACTTGGACCAGTTAAACCGCTCTGCCAGAACCCTGATCAAATCGCTACTGGTCTGCTCCCCCTGCATCCAAACAATCTTCATGACCTGCCATTCTGCATCTGAAATCTGCATAATCACACCTCCTAAATCTACATTTGTCGATTACAGTTATTAGTATACTCCGAAAATCTACATTTGTCAACTATAATTTTTATTATTTTTTCGAAAAATAGAATTTTAATCCTGTAACGAGAGATTTGCAATCAAATTTCACTATATAAACTATAAAAATATGCTATACTGAAGAAAAAAGAAAACAACCACTAGGGGTGCGTAAAGCTGAGATTAACGACTGTTAGATCCCTTTGACTCAATCTAGGTAATGCTAGCTGATGGAAGTGGAAATGATAATGAGGACTACCTGGTCTTCTATTGCTTTCCTGAAGCAGACTAGCTTGTTCTTAAGAATACAAACTTCAGTTGGTTGGGAGGTTTTAGATGACTTATTTACCCGTTGCTCTAACCATTGCAGGGACTGACCCTAGTGGCGGTGCTGGCATTATGGCTGATTTAAAGTCATTCCAAGCTAGAGATGTCTATGGAATGGCCGTTGTGACCAGTCTTGTCGCTCAAAATACCAGAGGCGTTCAATTAATCGAACACGTCTCCAACCAAATGCTGGAAGCTCAATTGGATAGTGTCTTTTCGGATATCAAGCCTCAGGCTGTAAAAACAGGGATGTTGGCAACTACTGAGATCATGGAGATCATCCAACCCTATCTTAAAAGGCTGGACTGTCCCTATGTGCTTGACCCTGTTATGGTCGCTACAAGTGGGGACACCCTGATTGATTCTAGTGCCAGAGACTACCTAAAAGCAAATCTGCTTCCCCTTGCAACCATTATCACTCCGAATCTTCCTGAGGCAGAAGAGATTGTTGGTTTTTCGATTCATGATCCAGAAGACATGCAGCGTGCTGGTCGCCTGATTATAAAAGAATTTGGTCCTCAGTCGGTGGTCATCAAAGGTGGTCATCTTGAAGGTGGTGCCAAGGATTTTCTTTTTACCAAGGAGGAACAATTTGACTGGGAAAGTCCAAGAATTCAAACCTGTCACACCCATGGTACTGGATGTACCTTTGCTGCTGTGATTACGGCTGAACTAGCCAAGGGCAGAAGCCTTTATCAGGCAGTCGATAAGGCCAAGGCCTTTATCACGAAAGCCATCCAAGACGCTCCTCAACTCGGACATGGTTCTGGCCCAGTCAACCATACAACTTTTAAAGATTAAGAAAAAACTCTCTAGTTCCCGCAATAAGGAAATTAGAGAGTTTTTGATTAGGAAACAATGTCATCTAGCTTTGTTAAAAAGGCTTGCGTTTTTGCCTCAATATCTTCTGCCTGCATCAGATTACGTACGACAGCTACTCCAGCTATACCCGTGCCGATAAGTTGGTCAATATTCTCTGACGTCAAGCCTCCAATAGCAACTACTGGAATGGCGACCGTTTGGCAAATTGTTTTCAAGGTTGAAATCAGAGTGATGGGGGCATTTTCTTTGGTCGTAGTCGGGAAAATGGCTCCTGTTCCCAAGTAATTTGCCCCTCCTTCTTCTGCCTCGAGGGCTCTTTTAACTGTTTTAGCAGTGACACCGAGGATTTTTTCAGGACCCAAGACTTTGCGGGCAACCGAAACTGGTAGTTCATCGTCGCCGATATGCAAACCTGCAGCATCAACTGCGAGACAGACATCCAAACGATCATCGATTATCAAGGGTACCTGATAGGCATCGGTTATTTCCTTGACTTGTTTTGCCAAGTGATAGTATTGATTGGTTGTGAGATTTTTTTCTCGTAATTGGACAATGGTAACACCTGAACGGCAGGCTGTCTCAACTTTTTCAAGAAAGTTTTCCAAGGAATCTTGGTAGCGATTGGTTACTAGATACAGTTTAAGTACTTCTCTATTCATAAAAATCTCCTTTGATGGCTTCTAGCCAGTTTTCATCTCTTTTTAGGAGAGAGAGTTGATTGAGAACTTGGTAACGAAAATCTTCCAATCCCATTCCTTGAACAAGAATTCTCTCAGCAGCGATATTGAGATAAGAGACCGCTAGACAAGAAGCTTCAAAGGCAGTCATTCCTTGGCTAAGAAAAACGGCTGTCAAGGCTCCAACTAAGTCTCCTGTCCCTGTTATCCAGTCTAATTCTGCACAGCCATTTCCCAATACAGCAACTTGATTTTCTGAAACGATGAGGTCCTTGGGGCCAGTGACTAAGAATGACATACCAGAATAGGTCTGACACCAGTCTTTCAAGACTTGAAGCAAATCCTCCGTTTCTTGATCTTTATGGCTAGCGTCAACTCCAACTCCGTGGTGCTTTAATCCAACAAGACTTCGGATTTCTGACATATTTCCTTTAAGGACCGTGGGCTTGTATTCTAAAAGATCTCTGACTAGATCCTTACGAATGGGGGAAGCCGCAACGCCAACTGCATCTACTACCATTGGGAGACAAGCTTGAGCTGCATAAGTAGCTGCCATGCGGATTGCTTTCTCCTTCTCAGCTGACAAATGCCCCAAATTGATGAAGAGAGCTTGGCTTTGTTTAGTAAAATCAAGAACCTCACGGGGATCATCTGCCATGACAGGTTTAGATCCCAGAGCCAAAATCCCATTGGCCAGCATCTCACAGGAAATCTCATTGGTGATGCAGTGAATTAAGGAGCTAGAGCTCAGAGGAAAGGGATTTGTCAATGCTTGCATCAGTCTATCCTTTCTCCAAAGAAATATCCTTGTACTTTTTTAAAGAATTCCTGCTTGATTAAAAATCGAAAGGCAAGAAAAGCTATGGCTGTACCGATCAAGGTCGCTCCGAAAAATCGCGGAGTATAGATAAACCAGCTGAGCTTGGCCGCAGATCCCGTAAAGAGAACCATGACAGGATAGGAAACAATGGAACCGATAATCCCTGTTCCCAAAATCTCTCCTAGGGCAGAATAATGAAATTTTCGACCGTACTTATAAAAGAGACCTGCAAGGAGGGCTCCAAAAGTAGCTCCTGTGAGGGCCAAGGGCGGAATGCCTTGAGTAGACATACGGATAAAGGCTGTGACTGTAGCCATGACCAAGGCATAAACAGGCCCCATCAAGATTCCTGCAAGAATGTTGACTACACTGGACATTGGTGCCATCCCTTCAATTCGAAAGATGGGTGTAAGAACTACGTCAAGGGCAATCATCATGGATAAAATGGTTAATTTGTGAACTTGAAGTCGGTGGTTTCTCATTTTCTATTTCTTCTCTTTTTCTAAGGACTGCAAATCACTCGTCCATGTTTGGTGTTGGTAAGCCATCTCCCAAAACTTGGCTTCCATGTGGACACTGCGGTGGAAGGCCTCTAGCATTTTTTGTTTGTCCGTCTTGTTGCTTTCTCGATAGAGTTGATTGACCAGCGCTTCTTCCTCTTTAATCTGCTGTTCTAATTCATCGGTGATATAGGTTTCAATCCACTGTTGATAAAGAGGATTCGGGGATGGTTTGTGGTTAAGCGCCTTTCCCAAATCATGGTATAACCAAGGACATGGGAGCAAACTAGCAAAAGCAATGCCCAAGTTTGGCTCTGCAAATTGCCGATAAATATGAGAAATGTAATGATAACAGGTTGGAGCAATCGGTTGCTCATCCATTTCCTGGTCGCTGATTCCTAATTCCTTGAAAAATTGTTGGCGGATAAATAATTCACCCTCCACTAGACTCTTAGCATTTTGTTTCAAGAGTCTTTTCATCTCCTCGTTTGAAGTCTTATCAGCCAAGAGGTGATAGGCTTCTGAAAAAGACTTCAGGTAATAAGCATCCTGAATTAAATAATAGCGGAAAATATCAGGTTCTAAATTTCCCTCTTGTAATTGTAAAATAAAGGGATGATGAAAAGAAGCCTGCCAAGCTTCCTTGGATAATTCCATCGCAATATCTGTAAATTCCATAATAACTCCTTTATAAGAATAGACTGGTTTGAAGCAATAAAAAGAAAAGCAGGTAGATTAATTTTGTTTTTTTAGGAATATAAAAAGTCCTATAGCTATTCTCCACCTGTGCATGTTCGTCATATCCATGCGCCGACAGAGCTCTCAGATAAAGATGGCGCCACCTAAAGACTGTCATCAGAACCTTGCTGTAAATCAAGGGAGACCAAACATGCAGTTCTTGACCACGTAATAGGCAAGCTTCTTTGAGGGACTTGATTTCTTTCTGAATAAGGGGAAAGGAATTAAATACCACAATCAAGGCATAAGCCCAAGACCGTGATAACCCCTTTTGAGCCAAGTACAAAAGAAGCTCTTTTAGGGAAATAGAGGAAACAAAGACAAGACCAATACAAACGGTCACAAAGGCCCTCGTTCCAAGCATCACTGCCTGCGAAGCATCTCCGTGTAACTGAACCGCCCAGTAGTTGGCGAAAGAAGGTAAAATGGCGAGCAGAATCATCCAAGCCAACATCTTAAATCGACGGTAATAGAGCATAAAGAGAATACAAAATGCGACTACCGAAAGATTCAGAGCAATCGAAGGAATGAAAGATGTTTCCAAGGATAAAATCAGCAAGAAGAGACTGATAATCGGTGTCTGGGTCGCTACTTTGATCATACTATCTTACCTCCCCTTGAATATTGCTACTCTGAGATATGAGTGGTTTGGTAATTGTCACTTCTTTCACATGACTGAGACCCTGACTAGTCATCTCAATCCAATAATCAACCACAGAGATCAAGGGATCTAAACGATGGCTAATGATCAGAAAACTTCTTCCTTGATTTCTCTCCTCCACAATCCACTGACAAAAATAATGGCAAGCTCTATCATCCAAACCTGCAAAAGGTTCATCTAGCAAGATCACAGAGGCCTTACTAGTCAAGATGGTCAAGAGCTGAAGAATCTTTTGCTGGCCACCACTTAATTGATAGGGACTCTTATCAAGAGCCTGCTCCAGATCAAAATATTGTAAAGCTTGGAAAATTCGCTGATTTCTTTCAGAATCAGGTCCATCTAATTGAAGCTCTTCTCGCAGACTGGCTCTGATAAATTGCTTCTCAGCTTCCTGAACAACACCCATCAGGTCACGATACAAACTCTTTTTCTTTTTCAGGACTTTCCCCTTCCAAGTAATGCACCCCTTATACTTTTGAAATTGAAGAATAGAGCGAAAGAGGGTTGATTTCCCGACACCATTATCACCCAAGATACAGGAAATTCCTTGGTAGAATGTAAAATCCGCAATGGAAAAGAGGGGGCGATGATCCAGCTCACAAATCACACGATCCATATGGTATAGTTCTGGATTAGAAGCAACTTCCTTTGAAGAAACCTGTATCATCTCAGAGCAAGGGATTTGAAACACCTCCCTTAGCTGACCGTCTCTTAGCTCCACCATATGGTCGATATAGGCTTCATAATCCGTTAAATCATGGTCACACAGGATGACTGTCTTCCCATCAAGAGCCAACTCTTTTAGAATCTCCAATATCTCGATTCTGCTCTTGCGGTCAATAGAAGCAAAGGGTTCATCCAAGAGATAGACCCTAGGATTCATAGCAAAGAGAACAGCCAAAGCAGCCTTTTGCTTTTCCCCACCTGATAAGTGATGAATTGGACGGTGCAAAATCGCCTTACAGCGACATTGCTGGGCAACCTCTGCTATTTTAGAATCAATTTTTTGAAGTGGACAGCCGATATTTTCCAAGGTAAAAATCAGCTCCTCAAACAAGTTCTCCATGGTAAATTGATGATTAGGATTTTGAAAGAGAATACCAATCGTCTGGACACGTTCGATGATAGAAAGCTGACTGACCTGGCTCCCATCTATCAGTACTTGACCACTATAAGGTAAGGAAGTGACCTGGGCAATGATTTGAAAGAGACTGGATTTTCCTGAACCACTGCTCCCAACTAACAAGGTAAAGGCTTGCTCATGAAAAGTAAAATCAATCGGTTCCGAAAAGATTGGTGACTGAATCCCCCGTAGTTCCAGCCCCATCTATGCCTTGCCTCCAGCTGCAAACTGATGATAGAGTTTGACAATGGCACGAACCAAGATAGTACAGAAGAAAAAGACGGAAATAAAACGTACCACTAGCAAGGAAAGGACAAAAGGAAGGGAGAAGGCATAGTAACCTAACTTAATGTATTCATAGACAAAGCTAACAAGCGTAATCCCAATACTATTGGCAGTTAGAGAGAGCCAACTTTCATAGCGATTCTTGGTTACGATAAAACCAAGTTCACTTCCCAAACCTTGAACCAAGCCAGACAAAAGGGCACCTAGACCAAATTGGCTACCATAAAGAACTTCAGCAAGCGCAGCTAGCCCTTCTCCAATCGTTGCGCTTCCCACTCTTGGAACAAAGATGGCAGCAATGGGTGCAGCCATACACCAGAGACCAAAGAGGATTTCATTGGCAAAGGCCTGTAAACCAAGAGGTGCTAAAATCAGGGTGAGGATATCAAACAGATAGCCTGAACCCACAAAAACGCCACCAAAAAAGATAGACAAGAAAGCAAGTAAAATAACATCTTTTAACTGCCATTTTTTCAACATAAAAAACTCCTTTTTTAAAGAAAAGTGGGGTATTCAAGGTGAGCTACCGAAAGGCTTAACGTCCAGCCTATCCTCTTTTGATAAACAAAAAAACTCCAATTACAAACGAGAATTAGAGTTTACCTTACAAGATTAGACAGTTCTTTTCGACATACGAAAAAAACCTTTTCACATTTCCCTTCGACAGTACTAACTGTATCAGGTTCAATGGGTATCATCTCAGCCTAAAGCACCCCAAATGTCTTTATTATTTAATTATATAATTATTTTAACAGACGATTTATTCTAGTTCAAGGAATTGAACTGGAAATACAGCCTTGTACTCAAAAAGACAGCAGATCTTTCTTTTGCAAAAAATAAATGACTTATTTGATGGATTAGCTATTTGAACTGAATCTGGACATATCTTTTTAGAAAAAAGAAAATCCTACTCCCTCAGAATCCAAGGAAAAATTGATGCCTATTGTTCACTCATTTCCCGAACAGTTTTTTCTATATTTTTTGCATACGATATTGCTGAAATGATTGAAACGCCGTCAACATTGGTCTTCATAATATCTTTAATATGTTGCGTCTGTATCCCACCAATTGCAACTAAGGGAATTTGTGGCAATAGTTTTCTCATCAATTTAAGACCTTCATAACCTATAGCACCACCAGCATCATCTTTTGACTGGGTATCAAATACAGGACCAACACCAACATAATCTACATATTCAACTTTTGATTGTTGAAATTCTTCCTCGTTTTTTATAGAAAGACCAATTATTTTATCTGGCATCAATTTTCTAATTTCATCAACACCAAGATCATCCTGTCCTACATGTACACCATCAGCATCAATTTCCATTGCCAAATCAATATCATCATTAACAATAAACGGAACATTGTATTTTTTACAAAGATCCTGTAGTTTAATTGCTAATTCGACTTTTTCTTTACCTTCTAAGGCTCCCTCACCTTTTTCACGGAATTGAAATAAGGTTATACCACCTTTTAAGGCTTCCTCAACGACTCTATATATATCTTTTCCTTGGCAAGTAGTCGTTCCACAAATAAAATATAGTTTTAGTAATTCTTTATGAAACATCTTACTTCACTCTTTTGAATTCCTTTACATCTTCGTCTGTAATCTCGTATAAGGCATTTATAAATTCAACTTTAAATGTTCCAGGAAGATGCCCATTTGGACGTTTTTCTGCCATTTCTCCAGCGATATTGTAAACCAACATTGCTGTTTCTAATGATTTCAATTCTTGACCTTTTTCAAGTCCGATAAAGCTTGCTACTACAGCACCTAATAAGCATCCTGTCCCAATAACTTTTGGCATCATGGCACTACCATTATGAATCGTTACAACTTCTCCATTAACCGCAATGGCATCCACTTCACCTGTTACTACTATTGGAATATTGAACTTTTTATTTGCTGCTAGAGCAATTTCATCAATATTATCTACGCCTGCACTATCTACTCCTTTAGATGCCACATTTATTCCTACTAAAGAGGCAATCTCGCCAGCATTTCCCCTAATCGCTGCCAGTTTGTAATTATTGATTAGATCATCTGCTACTTTTTTTCTATATTCTCCTGCTCCACAGGCTACAGGATCTAAAACTGCAGGAACATTATATTTTTCAGCAATTTTTAGTGCCTCTTGGTACAGCTTCCAATTATTATCCGTTAAAGTCCCAATGTTAATCAATAATCCTCCAGCATATTTTAATAGATCTTCTAAGTCTGCTGGGTACTCGCTCATAGCTGGTGAGGCACCCAGTGCTACTAATCCATTTGCTGTAAAGTTTTTTACAACATCATTGGTGATACAGATTACTAATGGTGCTTTTTCTTTTAATAATTTTAAACTTGTCATATTGAAATCCTTCCTTTTCACTTTATACGATCTACTGATTTCGATTTATCTCTATCTTTCGTTAAGAAATTTTTCAGTTACATTGAATGATTTACCTCATCAAATTTGTCAGTATCCTGAACTTTCCCTAAGCATCATAACCAATATCAAAAAAGGCTAATTCTAAAGCGACTGCTTGGTTCCAGCGTTGCTTAAGTTCTGTCAAATCTTCTCGACCTTTTCCGACACGATTGAGTTCGTCAACCAGAAATTGAACCCACTCTGCAAAGAAAGGACCTCTGTGGAGATTAATCCATTCCGAATGAATATAGGCTTCAGGTAGAGCCAAATCTTTAGAACCCCAGTCTAAATAGAGACCTTCTCCAATGACCAGCATGACTAAAAGATGGGCATAGTCTGATGATGATACAGCAGAATACATAAGCTCCTGAAAGGCTTTTGTTACAGGATGCAAGGTCACTTCCAGATAGTCATTCTCAGATACTTTTAAATCTTTGAAAGCTTTTTGGAAATAACCGTCTTCATCTGCTTCAAGAAAGCCTAGTTGCTTGGCAAAACGAAGCTTGGATTCAAGCTGGTCTGCGTGGGCTACGCAAGCACCCAGCATGGATAAGAAGGCATCAAAGAAGTGATAATCTTGAATTAGGTAGTCTTTTAAGACCTTATTCTCAATTGTCCCCGCAAAAAGTTCCTTAACAAAACGATGATTGATTGCAGCCTGCCAATCCTTCTGACTGCTTTTTAATAATTCTCCAACAGTCAAACCTGGCTGAAATGCATAGTCTTGTCTTTCCATATTTACTTTTCCTCTCTTTACTCGTTCGTAATCAACAAAACATCAAGAAAATCCTAGTTTTACTTGACCTTTTTAAAGAAAATCAAGGGCGTTCAAGAAAAGCTACCTAAATGCTTTGTATCACCTTCATCCAGTTTATATAAACAAAAAAACTCCAATTACAATCAAGAATTAGAGTTTAGCTTACAAGATTAGATCGTTCATTTCGCCATACGAAAAAACGTTTCACATTTCCCTTCGCCAGTCTTAACTGTATCAGGTTCAATGGGTATCATCTCAGCCTAAAGCACCCCAAATGTCTTTATTATTTAATTACTGCACCAGTATAGCAAAAAATGAAAGCCCTAGCAAGATATTTGACTGAAAAATATATTTATATAGATTTCAATGGTGATTTATTCTTCCTATAGACGAAGAAAAACCTCCACATCAAGTGGAGGCAAGCTATTTTATCAATACAATTTTAAGTCACGAGGGTCAACTGGGAAGGTTGGATTGTATGGGTTGTGACGGAGTTTGAAGTGTTTGACATCTTCAATAGTCTGAGTTCCAGATAACTGCATAACTGTCTTCAATTCTGCATTCAAGTGTTCAAAGACTTGACGCACACCAACACTACCGCCGAGAGCCAAGCCATAGATAACCGGGCGGCCAATAGCTACCAAGTCTGCTCCTGAAGCCAAGGCTTTAAAGACGTGTTGGCCACGACGAATACCAGAGTCAAAGACAATTGGTACGCGTTTGTCAACTGCTTCTGCTACTTCTTGAAGTGAGTCAAAGGCAGCTGGCCCACCGTCGATTTGACGGCCACCATGGTTGGTTACCCAGATACCAGAAGCTCCAGCAGCAAGCGAACGTTCAACGTCCTCACGGCATTGTGGCCCCTTGACATAAACAGGAAGTCCTGAGTATTCAGCGATAAATTCTACATCTCGTGGAGATAGGCGCTGTTTAGCTGATTTGTAAACAAAGTCCATTGATTTACCAGCACCTTCTGGCAGGTATTCTTCAACAATCGGCATGCCAACTGGGAAGACAAAACCATTACGCTTATCGACCTCACGATTGCCCCCTACCGTAGCATCAGCCGTCAAGACAATCGCTTTATAACCTTCAGCCTTCACACGGTCCATGATGTGGCGATTGATACCATCATCTTTGCTAAAGTAAAACTGGAACCAATGAGGTGTCCCTTGAAGGGCTTCCGTAATTTCTGGAAGGTCGACAGTAGAGTAAGAGCTGGTTGTATAGAGAGAACCAAACTCATGCACACCACGCGCAGTCGCCACTTCACCCTGTTCATTTGCCAATTTATGAGCCGCAACAGGCGCCATAATGATTGGTGAAGACAATTTTTCGCCTGCAAATTCAATCTCTGTACTTGGATTTTCTACATTGCAAAGTGTATGAGGAACGATGAGTTTGTGGTTAAAGGCACGAATATTCTCACGCAAAGTGAAAGTATCCTCCGCCCCACTAGCGATATAGCCAAATGCTGCTTTAGGAATAACTTGTTGCGCCATTGGCTCCAAATCATAGGTATTGATGAAATCTACATGACCTTCTGCATTGCTTGTTTTGTATGACATAAAATGTCCTCCTTGATAAGTAAGCGTTTACTTTGTATATTACAAAAAATATTCTAACTCTTTTTTCAAAATTTTTCAAATATTTTGTTTGGAAATTTCATGCTTTCAATCATTTTACAGAGATAATTAAAAATGATGAACTTTCTTAAGTTATGGAAATTCAAATAATCTTTTCATTTTCTAATACTTTATCATCAAATTGTTCAGCTAGTATAGTTGCTGAGTGATAAAGTTCCTTTGCTTTATTTTTATCATTTTCAAAATAAAGATAGCACTTAGCTTCAAATACTGAAATTCCAGATTTATAGACTTGCAACATTGTTACTGATAAAATTTCATTCATCTTTTTTACTAGAGATATCATATGCTTATAGTCACTATGAACAACATAAACACCCGCTATGGCACAAAGAACTGATAGTAGCTCTACATTATACATTTCATCACTAACTAATTGCTGTTTCAACAACTTAATCCGAAAATCATCTAATGCTCTCTTCTATAAATCAAGTCTTGACATTGCATAGCAAAATAATCAATTAATAGTAAATCATTGAATGTGTAAACTTGCTTTAGTGTTACTTGCTTAAAATAATCATCAAAAATATCTTCAGCGAAACTACCTGTCCCTGTCCTTATCAAGTCTAATATTCTTTCAATCAAGTCTAGACTCAGCAACTCTTCCTCAGGAAGAGCTAGTTCTTTATTTTCAAGAAAAGTATCTATCGGAACTTCTAATCGCTTAGATAAATATTGTAACTTAGTAATTGTTGGCAAGGATTGCCCAAGCTCAGTACGCATCAGCTGTTTGATTATTAAGTCAGCTTCTGTCCACAGACCTCTTCTCTCGTCAATTTGTGACGTTCATGTTCCTGTCTTACTCTATGACCAATTTCAGTTTTAATATCTGTTGTCATTCTTACCTCTTAACCACAATCCATAAATTAACATACTTTTAATTCTTCGGCTAAAAATTAACAATAATTCTTTTTCAAATCCGTCATATTATTTTCCAAAACTTGGATGTCTTGGCTGACTTTGAGAATGACAATGCTTCCTTGAATACTGGAGATGACTTGACGGGCCTGCAACTGCGCCCGCTCTTCTGACCAGTCAGCATGCAGGTCTTGCAAGAGGCTGGCTAACTTCTCTGTCCACTGGGTCATAAAATCATTGAGAGGAAAGCGGAAGTTCTCATCTTCTGTGGACAATTCCACAATCAGATTACCAATTGGGCAACCATAAAAGACCGTCTGACTTTCATGAAATTGACAAACCCAGTCAATCATATCCGAAAACTTGTCACTGTCAGACTTGTCTGCTTCAAAAATATCTTCAAAAAGCTCTTTTCGCCAATTTGCTAAAATATCTTGAATGACCGTCAAACCAATTTCCTTCTTAGATTTGAAATAATAATAAAGCTGCCCCTTGCCAACATCAGCTGCCTCCATGATGTCACTGATGGAGGTGGCCACATAACCCTTCTGATAAATCAATTTCTCAGCACTTTGTAAAATACGCTCTTTAACACTCATCTGCTCACCTCTCTTTTTCCTATTATATCAGATTCAGAGCCTGAAACCAAACAATTGAAACCACCTCCTTTTGCCACTGTTTTATCATTAAAATTTTTGTTCTGAGCAAATTAATTTACAAATTCAATTTTAGATGTTATTATAATTGTACCGAATGGTCAGTATATAACTAAAACTACCATTTGGAAAATCATCAAACTAACAGTCTAAATTCCTATTGGCTGTTAATCAAATCATATTAGGAGGAACCTCATGTTCAATCAGAAAAATGTCGCATTTGTTATCACAGACCCACAAGTTGAATTCCTAAAACATACTGGTAAAGGATTCGGAGCAACTAAAGACGTTCTTGAAAAAGTTAATACTATTGAAAATCTGACAAAGCTTTTCGCTCTTGCTCAAGAGCGTGGCTACAAGCGTTTTATCTCACCGCACTACTTCTATCCACACGATCACAAGTGGCAATTTAAAGCTGCTGGTGAAACGATGATGATTGAAAACGAAATGTTTTGGCGTGATAGCCAGTATTCAGCAATTCCAGAAGGCTCTGGAGCAGATATGATTGAAGAGATTAAACCATTTTTGGATGAAGATACTATTGTTGTCAACGGACATAAAATCTTTGGCCCAGAAAGCAACGACCTTAACCTTCAACTCCGCAAAAATGGTATCGACACCGTCATCTTGGCTGGTATGAATGCTAATCTCTGCGTGGATTCACATATGCGTGAACTCATAGAATTAGGCTACAATGTCATTGTTGTTAACGATGCTGTCGGTGCTCCAGGTGAAGAAGCCTACCAAGCTGCCCTGACAAACTATGGCTACATTGCCAACCAAGTTTTGACAACTGAGGAAGTTATCGCTCAACTTTAGTATTAAAAACAAAATCAGGTAATCCTAGCGACTACCTGATTTTCTATGTTTTAAGCGTTTTGCCAATTTTCTTGGTCTTCTTTAAAGCGTTTTAGAAGGTCGAGTCCTTCTGGTGTGATATATCCTTCTTCTTGGGCTAGGTGAATGAGTTCACTGTAGTTCGAAAGCGTCACAAGTTTGACACCTGCATCTGAGAAGTTCTTATCTGCTTTTGGCAATTGATAACTGAAAATCGCTACAACTCCAAGCACATCTGCTCCTTCTCGTTTAGCGGCCGCTACTGCTTCAAGAACAGAACCACCTGTTGAAATAAGGTCTTCAACCACTACCATTTTTTGCCCTTGAGCTACACGGCCTTCAATTTGATTACCAGCTCCGTGGTCTTTTGGTTTGCTACGGATGTAGGCAAAAGGCAAGTTCATCTTATCAGCAATGATAGCTCCGTGTGGAATCCCTGCTGTCGCAGTTCCTGCAATCACTTCTACCTCAGGAAAAGTTTCTTTGATAGCTTCCACAAAGCCATTTTCAATTAGGGTACGAGTTTCTGGATAGGCTAATGTCACACGATTATCAGTGTAAATCGGTGACTTGATACCAGATGCCCAAGTGAAAGGCTCCTCTGGTTTGAGGTAAACGGCTTGGATTTTCAAGAGGTGGCTAGCGATATCTTTAGCAAGTGTCATGGTATTCTCCTTTTATTTTTATAATCTATTTCTTTAATTTCTGTCTTGGTTCCATTCATCCTTGATAGCATGATAAGCTACAACAGGATCCTCAGCTTGGGTAATAGGACGTCCCACTACGATATAGTCACTACCGATTTGATAGGCGTCAGCAGGTGTCATGACACGTTTTTGGTCTCCTACCGCAGCTCCCGCTGGACGAATACCAGGTGTCAGACAGATAAAATCTGGATTGGTGGCCTGCTTGATGACTTGCACTTCCTGAGCCGAGCAAACGACACCGTCCAAGCCCGCTTCAGCTGTCTTCTTAGCATAGTGAATCACAGACTCTTGCAGACTGGTTTGGATATTTTGAAAATCCTGCATCTGACTTTCCGACGTTGATGTAAGCTGGGTCACAGCGATCAATTTAGCTTGTGTCCCAAGACCTTCACGCGCAGCCTTCATCATCTCCACCCCACCAGCAGCATGAACATTTGTCATGTCCACACCAAGCTGAGACAAGACCCTCATAGCAGATTTGACTGTATTTGGAATGTCATGTAGCTTGAGGTCCAAAAAGACACTATGTCCCAGTGACTTCAAATAACGGACAACTTCCGGACCCTCCGCATAATAAAGCTCCATCCCTACTTTTAGATAAAGACTTTCTTCTGCCGGGAAAAGAGATAAAAATTCCTTGACCGCCTCAAAACTAGGAAAATCAAGAGCTATAACTGGACGATATTCACGCATACCTTTCTCCTTTTACCTTAGCTAGCAAGAGAGTATGGTCAAAAACAAACCACGAAAAAAGGAACCTGCCAACAGCAAGGTTCCACGAAAAATGGGTAGAGTCCACCCTTTCACCGTCTAACCTTAGCTGCCTCTCTGGACTGCTTTAAAGGTTTTTTTCTATTCTATTATTTATAGTAGGACTTGTCAAGCAAAAACTCGAAACTGGACTTTTATACCATTCAAAATAAAGAGGAAAAGTTGGTCTAACGACTCTGTGATTGCTGGCTCGTTTGGCTTTGATTTCCCTGTTCTTCTTGTTTTTTCTTTTCTTCTTCCTGTTTTTTCTTCTCAGCTTCCTTGGCCTCTTGCTTGGCTTTTTCCTCAGCCTCTTCTATCAATTTATCCGCTATCGTATAGCTGTATACTCCAGCTTCCATATCGACTACACTTGGTTCAGACAATTGTGGCTTGATTTTGCTGTAATAAGGTAATTTCTTGCTCAATTCTGACAAGGGAACCAAAATCTCATCTGTGTCCAGCATAGTAATTTTTAAAAGATCTGCTGTTGCCTTGCTTGGCGCTAATTCGATTTTCTGGATTTGACTCTTGATATCCTCACTGATGGTAGATAATCCTGTGATCAGTTCTTTCACCTGCTGCTCGTCATTAAAGGTAACTGTCAGATAAGTCTCAGGCAAGTTTAAGCGATTTACAGGAGTTGACTCAACCCTACCACTAGAAAGAATTGGATAATACTCTTCACCAGACACATAATAACCGACAATATCAAACTCCTTAACCTCAATCGTAAAGTTAGTCGGAAATTGATAGTCAATCTTCGCTGATTCTATCCAATGGTTGGACTTGATTCGCTCAGCGTATGTTTCCTTATCCAACAATAGAGCTAAAGTATAGTCACTATCTTGAATTCCAGAAGCCTGTTTGATGTCATCCGCCTGCGTGTTACTATTTCCCTTAACCTCGATATTTTTGATGGTCGAAAGTGGAGTCAACAGATAGACTGAAAAAAGGAGGACTAGGACACTGGGTACCAAGATACTCACAGCTCGCCAAATATGAACAGGCGCAATTTTAAGCTTGGCTGGTTTGGCTGGTTTCTCTGGTTTTTCTTTTTTCTTCTCTTTTTCTTCTTTGACTTTAGGATCACCCTTTTTAGATTTTTCTTCTTTTTCGGATGATTCTTCGTCTGGAACAGTTTCGTTCTGGTCGGAATCACTTGATAACTTCTTACTTTCCTCTAACGACTTAGAGTTTTTCCCCATTCGAGCCTGTTTTTCCTTTTCCTTCTCCTCAGCTAGGGCAGCTTCTTCCTCAGCTTTTTTTTTCAGGTATTCCTGGTTTCGTTTCTGCCATTCAGACAATTCTTGCTTCTGGTTTGATTCTTTGTTCTTATCCTTTGACATTGATATTCCTTATGCTAGGTCTTTTCTTAGTAGATCGTAAAAATCTGCAAGAGATTTCAATTCAGTCGAAGCTTTCATGCTAGCTTGGTACTGATCCTTGTGAATAAGCAAGTGACTGAGTTTTTCCTCCAAGCTTTCCAAGGTCAAGTCACTTTCTTGAAGTTCTGCTGCATAGCCTTTCTTAACAAAGTAGGCTGCATTTTCAATCTGGTCTCCTCGACTTGCTTCACGACCCAATGGTACGATGAGATGGAGTTTCGCCATGGCCAAGAGCTCAAAAATCGTATTGGCACCGCCACGCGTTACCACCACATCTGCCATCTCCATCAAGGGTTGATAGAGATCTGTCACATAATCAACACGAAAGAGATTTTGACTCAACTCGTTCAGGCTAGAATCTCCAGTGAGATTGATAATATTGTAGCGCTCTGTCAGTTCTTGCTTATGATCAGTCACCAATTGGTTAAATACACGAGCTCCTGCAGAACCACCGACAAATAATACCGTTGGCAATTTAGGATCAAAGTGGGTTTGGATATCCACCAATTCATCTGGTTCTGAAGTTTTTTGCTCTGAAACCTTTGTTACTGCTCCCACATGCTCGACTTTTGCGAGACCAGCAGCCTGCTCAAATGTTGAATACATCTTGGTTGCGAATTTATAGGCAATTTTATTGGCCAAGCCCATAGATAGGTCCGATTCGTGAATAAAGACAGGTACTCCTGACACACGCGCTGCGATAACCGGCGGTACTGAGACAAATCCTCCTTTAGAAAAAAGAGCCTGTGGACGCAGTCGTAACATGATAAAGAGGGATTGGACAATTCCCCAACCAACTTTGAAGACATCCAGCATATTTTGCCAAGAAAAATAGCGACGCAACTTCCCAGTCGCAATAGAATGGAAAGTAACATCCAAACCTGACTTGAGGATTTCTTGGTGTTCGATTCCGTGTTTATCACCAATATAGTGAACTTCCCAGCCGTCTTCGATGAACTTAGGCATTAACAAAAGGTTGAGGGTGACATGTCCAACCGTCCCCCCGCCTGTAAAGACAATTTTTTTCATATTATTCCTTTAACTCCGCTACTGTGTCGATAAAGAGGTCTCCACGTACTTCAAAGTTAGCATACATATCCCAGCTAGCATTTGCAGGACTGAGAAGGACTACATCTCCTTGAGTCGCAAGCTCATAGGCCTTGCAGGTCGCATCAGCAATATCTGTCGCATCTACATAAGTCACACCAGCCTTCTCTGCCGCCCGTTTGACACGTTCTGCAGACTGACCGAGGATGACCATCTTCTTGAGCCCAGTAATATCTGGAACCAATTCGTCAAACTCATTCCCACGGTCCAAACCACCTGCAATTAAGATGACCTTACTATTGTCAAATCCTGACAAGGCTTTTTGAGTCGCTAAGATATTGGTTGACTTGCTATCGTTATAGAATTTTACACCCTTTATTTCATCCACAAATTGGAGACGGTGCTTGACACCACCAAAGGCTGAAAGAGTTTCCTTGATGATTTGGTTATCTACACCACGTAGCTTGGCTACTGCAATGGTCGCAAGGGCATTTTCCACATTGTGGCTACCTGGAACACCGATTTCACTAGCTGTCATGACCACTTCCCCACGGAAGTAGAGTTGACCATTTTCCAAATAGGCACCATCAACCTTTTCCTTTGTTGAAAATGGTACAACAGTAGCCTGTGTTTTGCTAGCCAATTCTTTTGCCAAGTCTTGGTTAAAGTTCAAGACAAGGAAATCAGCTGCTGTCATATTATTTTGGATATTCCACTTAGCTGCCACATAGGCCTCAAAAGAACCATGGTAGTCGATATGAGTGGGCATGAGGTTGGTAATAACCGCAATCTCAGGATGAAATTCTTGAACACCCATCAGTTGGAAAGAAGAAAGTTCCATGACAAGTGTGTCCTTGGCTGTTGCAGTTTGAGCCACTTGACTGGCAGGATAGCCGATGTTCCCTGACAAGAGACCATGTTGACCGGCAGCAGTTAAAACTTCCCCAATCATCGTCGTTGTGGTTGTTTTCCCATTTGAACCTGTGATACCGATAATTGGCGCTTCCGAGATCAAGTAAGCCAACTCCACCTCAGTCAAGACTGGAATTCCCTTTGCCAATGCCTTTTCAATCATGGGATTGCTATACGGGATACCTGGATTTTTCACCATCAGAGCGAAATCTTCATCCAACAATTCCAAAGGATGCCCACCAGTGACAACCTTGATTCCCTCTTCTAGCAAACTTTGCGCAGCAGGATTTTCCTCAAAAGGCTTGCCGTCATTTACTGTCACAATGGCACCTAGCTTGTCCAACAAACGGGCTGCAGACTCACCAGACTTAGCCAAACCTAAAACAAGTACTTTCTTATTTTTAAATTGATCGATTACTTTCATGTCTCAAACTCCATTTCTACTCCTACTATTTTACCATTTTTATGGAAATAAAAAAGCCACAAAGTGTATTTGTGACTCTTTCTTCTAACTTAATGTTCTCTTATCATCGATGAGATAAATCGGTAACTCGAATAACTTGGTCCACTTGTTCCCAAATCAGAGGATTGTGGGTCGCAATAATAATGGTCCGATTCGGATTTTTTAGAGATTCTAATATAGAAAGTAATTCCTCAGAGTTTTTGGGGTCTAAGGAAGCGGTTGGTTCATCTGCGAGAATCAAAGGTGGATCCTTTAAAATTATCTTCGCTAGTGCAACACGTTGTGCTTCTCCTCCTGATAATTCAAAGATAGGTTGCTTCAAATCCAAATAAGAGAGGTTAACACGGTTTAGAGCTTGTTTCATCAAAGAGATTTTCTCTTTTTCTTTCAACTTTTTACCAACTAAACCCAGATTGAGATTCTCTTTGACAGTTTGACTTTCAATTAAGCCAAAATCTTGAAATAAGTATCCTAAGTAATCTCTAAAGAAAACAGAAGGCTTGATGTCCTTAAGAGAAGTACCATCATAGATGATTTGTCCTTTGTCATATGGCTCTAATCGTCCAATCATATTCAAGAGTGTTGTCTTACCACAGCCACTTGTACCGATTAAGGCATAAATTTTCCCACCTTCAAAATGAAGATTAGTATCTGAAAATAGCTGACGGCTTCCAAATTTTTTAGATATATTCTTTAGTTCAATCATCCTATTTTCCTTTCATAATGGTCATAGAAACACGAGATTCTTTCTGTGCTTGACGGTAGAGAGTCAGTATAGCACTAACGAGGAAGATCGATAAAGTTACCAATCCAATCACCACATCCCGACTAAGCCAAATAAAGAGACTCGCACCGAATACAAAACTAGCAAATTGACTAATCATATACTGAGCGTGCGTTTCAAAAAATCGTAAACCTGAAATTCGTTTAATCAAGATATCTCGACGGAATTGCTCGAAATATAGAAGATTGACAGAATAAAAGAGTAACAAGGAACTAGCTATCCCAACAATAGCTCCTAAGATTAAAGTTGCTGTTTCAGTTTGAACTTCATTATAACGAGTTAGATAAACACTTCTTCCTTCTTTAAGATAGGATACTTGCTCATAAATTCCAGCTTCCTTCAAGAGAGCTAGTCCACTCTCATATCCTTTGATAAAGAGTCGATTTCCAGCATTAATAGACCAAACAGATTTTGAAATGAAACTATCACCTGTAGATGTAGGAGTGAACACAACTAAAATCGGATCGGTTAAGTACTGGACGGATACTGGACTTTCACCGTTATTATAAACAAACCGCTTTTCTCCTGTTGGAAGATAGCTAACAATCGCTCTCATTTCATACTCTAAAGGAGCGTCTTGGTCCTCGCTTGATTTTCCGTAGTAGTTCAAACTTTCTTCAAAAACTTTCTTAAGTTCTGCTTCCTGTGAACGAAGAGATTCTGGTAATAAGAGTCCAAATTCCCCTTTTTGAAGATGAGCTAGTTTCTGTCTAGTCTCATTATTGACAGACACATTTTCCTTGTCCAAATAACTTGGACTGACATAGAGAACATTAGCATCTGGACTATAGGTATCCAGTGTTTCCCCTTTTTCATTTTTTCCTTGTGGATTGGCAAAATGGATCAGATTATCCTTTACATAAAGGGCTTGTTCTTCTTCGATTGCTTCCTTGGCAAAGGCATACCACTTATTCTGATTTTCTGTATCTTTTACTCTATCACCTAAGCCAAAAGAAATTTGATAATAGTCTGCTCTGTCCTGCCATGCTTGTTTTGAAATTTCAAGTTCTTTCAATCGTTGGTAAGACGTTAAGCCTGTCTTAACAGCGTAGCCTACTGTAAAAACAGCTACTAACTGACACAATAGGGTTAAAGTCATCAAGCGTTTAAGGGGTAATCTCCCTTTAATAACAGGAACTAATGCTTTGTAACTCAAACTCATTAAATAAAGGAGCATTAGAAAAATTGAAATACCCAATAAAAACAACAGATAGAAACTAATCCCAAAACCATAGGTGGCTAACAAGATAGGATAAAACAAACCTTGACTAAAAAGAACGACTCCCCCACCTAGGAAGGAAAGGAGGGCTGATAGAAGGAGCCACTTGATATCAGTCGATAAAGAATGCCCCATGATGGATAAGAGAGTCTGACCAGAAAAGAGTTTTATACCTGCAGCTCTCATTTCCTTAATCCGAGTGATAATCACTAGAGCAAAGAAAGATAAGCCAAATATTGCTAAACTAATTAAAATAAGGGGAATTAGTAACATTCTAAAAGCAAGAGAATAGGGCGGTGTCTTTCGGTCAGGAATTGCTTTATAACCCAAATCTCCTAATTTATCGGCTAGCTTTTCTTTCGTCAAGGAGCCTGACAAAAGGAGATAACTACTTAGCGGATCACTACGTTCACGACTTTCTTGGCTAGCTTCTTGGAATTCTTTTGGTAAAGTTCCTTTACCATAAGTTGCATAAGTAAAGTGAGTCGTCCCATCCTTACTCGGCTCTACAATTCTTCTAGCTATTAAACTCTGTTCTGAGTTTGCAAAATTCTCCAATTCCTGTTCAAATACCTCACGCGTCGGCTCTTGAGTATCTTTTTTGACACGAAGTAAGGAGACGGAATCATAGCTTGCATATAAATATTGTGGCGCACGTAAGACAATAATCCAAGCAAGGAAGAAGCTGAGAAAAAAAGTTGATAATAATATGAATAGTTTCTTCATAGTAGACTCCTTGTGGTGAAAATTGATTTCAGGAGGTAAGATTTCAGAGTATGGAATCGGTTTCTATTTATCGCAAATATATCACCATTATGATAAATTGTCAATAGATTTTAGCAAAATATAATTATATTTTTTTGGACTAACTTTTTAAACTTCTATAACAATATAGAGCTCTTAAAATGTGGAAAAAAACTCACTTGAACAAAATATTTTTAGGTTTATTCCTTTTTGCAAGAAACGGAATCTTAGACTTTCCGTTGTGATAAAAATGCCTGAAAACAATAGATTTCAGGCATTCGGAAACTTTGAGACTATAGGCTCAAAGTTTAGGTATGGAATTTCGAAGAAAGTCGCTACCGTCCGTAATCACCTAAGGAAAGTCTTAAAAATCTTATTTTAAATCGAAAAAGAGAGCCATAGCTCTCTTTCTCTTTATCTTCTTCTGCTCTTTTTTTCAGACATGAGCGTAATGTCTCTCAAGCTAAAGTAGGCTAGGACCAGCATGGCGATTGTGACAAAGAATTCTGTCGGTAATTGGAAGATTTGCAAGATGGACAACATCAGCAAAATCAAGAGTGCAACAACTACAAAAACCAAGATAACGATGTTGACTGTTCCTTTGATACTTTGGGGTGTCGCAAATACATAGAGTAGTAATAAGAGTATCCCTATGATTAAATAGACCATCTTTATCTCTTTCTAGCTCTTATTCAGCTGATTTTTTCTTTTTGTTGGCTTTCTCGCGCTCTGCCTTGTTGAGGATTTGCTTACGCAAACGGATAGACTCAGGCGTTACTTCCATGTACTCATCGTCATTCAAGAACTCAAGAGACTCTTCAAGGGTCAAGATACGAGGTGTCTTGATAACCGCTGTTTGGTCCTTAGTAGCTGAACGAACGTTGGTCATTTGTTTGGCCTTAGTGATGTTAACTGTCAAGTCGTTTTCACGAGAGTTTTCACCAATGATCATTCCTTCGTAAACCTCAGTACCTGGGTTAACAAAGATGGTACCACGTTCTTCGATAGACATGATTGAGTAAGTTGTAGCCTTACCAGCATCGATGGAAACAAGGGCACCACGGTGACGTCCACCAATTTCTCCTGGAATCAATGGCAAGTATTGGTCAAAGGTATGGTTCATGATACCGTAACCACGAGTCATTGACAAGAACTCAGTTGAGTATCCGATCAAACCACGCGCTGGAACAAGGAAGACCAAACGAGTTTGACCATTACCAGTTGAGATCATATCCAACATTTCACCCTTACGTTCAGAAAGGCTTTGGATAACAGATCCTTGGTATTCTTCTGGAGTATCGATTTGAACACGTTCAAATGGCTCACATTTAACACCATCAATCTCTTTTACGATAACTTCTGGACGAGATACTTGAAGTTCATAGCCCTCACGACGCATGGTTTCGATTAGGATTGACAAGTGCAATTCTCCACGACCTGAAACAGTCCATTTATCTGGTGAATCCGTTGGGTCAACACGAAGGGAAACGTCTGTTTGCAATTCTGCCTGCAAGCGTTCTTCCACCTTACGAGAAGTCACCCATTTTCCTTCACGACCTGCAAATGGTGAGTTGTTGACCAAGAAGGTCATTTGAAGGGTTGGCTCATCGATGTGTAGGATTGGAAGAGGTTCAATGGCGTCTGTCGGAGTAATAGTTTCACCAACAAAGATATCTTCCATACCGGATACGGCAATCAAGTCACCTGCTTTGGCTTCTTGGATTTCACGACGTTCCAAACCAAAGAAACCGAAGAGTTTTGTTACACGGAAGTTCTTCGTTGTGCCATCTAGTTTAGAAAGAGTAACTTGGTCTCCAACTTTCACACTACCACGGAAAACACGACCGATACCGATACGACCTACGAAGTCATTGTAGTCCAAAAGTGATACTTGGAACTGCAAAGGCTCATCTGAGTTGTCTACTGGAGCTGGGATATGGTCGATGATGGTGTCAAAGATTGGCGCCATTGTTTTTTCTTGGTCAGCCGGATCATCTGACAAGGAAGATGTTCCGTTAATCGCTGAAGCATAAACAACCGGGAAATCAAGCTGGTCATCATCTGCACCAAGCTCGATGAAGAGTTCCAAGACTTCATCCACTACTTCTGCTGGACGAGCTGATGGTTTGTCGATTTTGTTGACAACCACGATTGGGACAAGGTCTTGTTCCAAGGCTTTTTTCAATACGAAACGAGTCTGTGGCATGGTTCCTTCGTAGGCATCTACGACCAAGACAACACCGTCAACCATTTTCATAATACGCTCAACTTCTCCACCGAAGTCCGCGTGTCCTGGTGTGTCCATGATATTGATACGAGTTCCGTTGTAAGCAACAGCTGTATTTTTAGCAAGGATGGTAATTCCACGCTCTTTTTCGATATCGTTTGAGTCCATAGCGCGCTCTGCTAACTCTGTACGTGCATCAAGAGTTTCAGATTGTTTCAATAATTCGTCAACGAGGGTTGTTTTACCGTGGTCAACGTGGGCGATAATCGCAATGTTACGGATATCTTCTCTTAATTTTGTCATGATTTCCTCTAATATTTAAATTTTTATTTCTAACTGAACAATTATACCACAGTCTCATTCAAAAATCACAGTTTAGCTAAGTGTAAATGTTTTCACTCTACTTTTCTGGCCATGTCATCTCTTTTCAAAGTCAGAGACTTATGATAAGATAGGCTGGTATGCGTTTAGATAGATTATTAGCCCAAGAAAAGGTCAGTCGCAAGACTATGAAACAGGCTCTATTAAAAAAAGAAATCCTAGTGGATGATTGTCCAGCTCGCTCCCTAGCTCAAAATATCGATACAGGATTGCAAAAACTAGTCTTTCAAGAAAGGCAAATCCAAGTATATGAGCACAACTACCTCATGCTTCATAAGCCAAATGGTGTCGTTACGGCTAGTAAGGATAAGAAACTCCCAACCGTCATGGACCTAGTCCCAAAAAATATCCAGTCAGACCAACTCTACGCGATAGGCAGGCTAGACCGCGATACGACAGGACTGCTCCTTTTGACAGACAATGGACCTCTTGGCTTTCAACTCCTCCATCCTCAATATCATGTTGATAAAACTTACCAAGTTAAGGTTAATGGACTGCTCACACCAAACCATATTCAAAAGTTCAAAGATGGTATCGTTTTTTTAGATGGAACAGTCTGCAAACCTGCCAAACTTGAGATTTTAGATTCCAACCCATCAGAGAGCCATGCCTCCATCACCATCTCTGAAGGGAAGTTTCATCAGGTAAAAAAAATGTTCCTCTCAGTCGGTGTCAAGGTGACCTCTCTCAAACGAGTTCAGTTCGGTGATTTTACTTTAGACCCAGAACTAGCAGAAGGGCAATACCGTCCCTTGAATCCAGAGGAATTGGAAATCATAAAAAACTACTTAGAGATGAGTCGATAAAATAAAAAAGCTTTAAATTTAAAGCTTTTTTGTTTATTGCTTATCTAAAAAATACTGCGACAGCTACAATTCTAAAAAATACTGCGACAGTTACAATCCAGTTAAGTACAGAAACCACAAGTCCTACGATGTTGAGAATTTTTTCTGTTTTATAGGCTAATTGAGATTCTTTTTGATATGAAATAGCCAAGACCAATCCTATGATACCCAAAATCAGGCCTACAATTGGAAATAGCAAACCGAGCACAATAGATAGGATACCTAAAACAAGTGGGGCTTTTTTCTTTTGTTGTGAATTCATATTATAAAACCTCCTTAAAATTAATATAAATGATGATACCATAAAATGCTAGCTTTATCTATCATTCGACAGATTTTTACAGAATGTTAGCTAGTCTTGACTTTCCCGTTCCAAGAATCCAATCCATAAGAAAGGATATAAATCTCAGAAAAACCTTGCTTTTTCAGATAGAGGGCTGCATTGGTCACTCCTTGTCCACGTTGGTTTTCGTAGAGAAGGACAGGTTTATCCTTACGAAGGGCTGCAAGGCTTGACTTCAATTGATTTGAAGGAATATTGCGCGCACCAAGAATGTGTTTTCTGTGAAATTCTGCTGGTTCACGGACATCGATCAACTGTCCTTTCCGAATCAAGGCTTCAAACTCTGCATTGTCTACAATCTTAGCCGCACGACGAATACGAAGGTAGTTATAGCCCATCCATGCTGCCATCGCTAGTACGATTCCCCACAAAATCCAAATTGTCATAAGTTCTTCTCTCCATTTTTCTCTATGTAGTCTAATTCTATCTTGTGCTCTCTACGAAGAACAGCTTCCGCCTCTAGATAGTCTAGCTTGTCCATCAGACCTGCATCATAGATCCGAGAAAGTTCGAGCTTCATCAGTTCAATATCATACAAGCGCTTCCCCACATAGACAATAATGCCAAATTGTTTGAGAAATTGCTGCACATCATAGAATGTTTTCATAGCTTTCATTCTAACAGATTTTAGACTTTTTTTCAATACCAGTTTGGGTCTTTCCTCTCTTCCCTTCATCTTCTTTGCTCATTCTTCACCAAGTGTGGTACAATAAAAGCATGAGAATTCAACAATTACACTATATTATCAAAATCGTCGAAACTGGCTCTATGAATGAAGCAGCCAAGCAACTCTTTATCACCCAACCCAGTCTCTCCAATGCCGTTCGAGACTTGGAAAATGAAATGGGTATTGAAATTTTTATTCGTAATCCCAAGGGCATTACCTTGACCCGTGATGGGATGGAGTTTCTTTCCTATGCCCGTCAAGTTGTCGAGCAAACCCAGCTTCTGGAGGAACGCTATAAAAACCCTGTCGCCCACCGCGAGCTCTTTAGCGTTTCCTCTCAACACTATGCTTTTGTAGTCAATGCCTTTGTCTCTCTGCTCAAGAAAAGTGATATGGAAAAATACGAACTTTTCCTTCGTGAAACTCGGACTTGGGAGATTATCGACGATGTCAAGAACTTCCGTAGTGAAGTCGGTGTCCTCTTTTTGAATAGTTATAACCGTGATGTTTTAACAAAAATGCTGGATGACAACCACCTCTTGGCCCACCATCTCTTTACAGCCCAGCCCCATATCTTTGTCAGCAAGACCAACCCTCTAGCAAAGAAAGATAAGGTTAAACTAGAAGACTTGGAGAACTTCCCTTACCTCAGCTATGACCAAGGGACGCACAACTCCTTCTACTTCTCTGAAGAGATTCTCTCGCAGGAATACCACAAAAAATCTATCGTGGTCAGCGACCGTGCCACTCTCTTTAATCTCTTGATTGGTTTGGACGGATACACGATTGCAACAGGGATTTTAAACAGCAACCTCAACGGAGACAATATCGTTTCCATTCCACTGGACATAAACGATCCCATTGAGCTGGTCTATATCCAGCATGAAAAAACCAGCCTGTCTAAGATGGGCGAACGCTTTATCGAGTATCTACTAGAAGAAGTTCAGTTTGATAGTTGATAAACCATCAGACATATTTTATAATATTTCTTAGAAAATAATGATTGGAGAATATCGTTGAAAAAGTTTATATTGGCAAGTGCTGTTGTCCTTTCAATGGCAGGATTGACCCAAGCACCTATCTACGCAGAGGAAAGCAACGCTAATCCTCCTGCTACCACCGAACAAAGCAACTCTAAGGAAGATAAGAAAGATCTTTCAACTAAAACTGAAGAGGAGGTTGCATCACTTCCAAAAGACAAGACAAAAGAAGAAGCCCCTAAAAAAGAAGGATGGCAGGAAGAAAACAAGCAGTGGCGTTTCTATGAAAATAATCAGCCTGTCCTAAGATGGAAAAAAATTCAAGATAAGTGGTTCTATTTTGACCAAGAGGGAAATCGACTCAGCGATACTATCTTTGACGGCTATGTTCTCAATAAAGACGGGGTCATGGTAGAAAATAGTTGGGTGGCTCTTGAAGGGAAATGGTACTACACCAGTGAGTCTGGAAAAATCATCCAGCAAAAATGGGAAAAAATCGGAGGAGTTTGGTACTACTTCGACAAAGATGGCGTCATGCTCAGTCAGACAATCGTTGATGGTTATCTCCTTACTAAAAGTGGGGCTATGGCTAACAATGGCTGGGTGAAGGTTGACCAAAATTGGTACTATGTCACACCATCTAGCAGAATCTCGCAAGACAAGTGGGAGAAAATCAACGGTTCTTGGTACTACTTTGATAAAAACGGCGTGATGCTCAGCCAGACAACCATTGGTGCCTACCTGCTTGACAGTAGCGGGGCCATGGCAGAAAACTCTTGGGTGAAAATCAATGAAAATTGGTATTACGCTAATGAATATGGGAAATATAGCCAAGACAAATGGGAGAAAATCAATGGTTCTTGGTATGCTTTTGAACAAAATGGAGTCATGCTTTCCAATAAATGGAAAGAAAGCTACTACCTCAAGGCCAGCGGGGCCATGGCGGAAAAAGAGTGGATTTTTGATAAATCCTACAATAGCTGGTTCTATCTAAAAGCGGATGGCCGTTATGCAAATCAAGAGTGGATTGGGGCATACTACCTCAAGTCTGGCGGTTATATGGCCAAGAATGAGTGGATTTACGACGACTATTACAAGGCTCGTTACTATCTGGACGATAGTGGACATTATGTTTCAGGAACTTACAAGATAGACGGCAAGGAGCACTTGTTCCAAAAATACGGCCAATGGATTTCTGAAGTTTCAACTGAAGGCGGATTTACAAAAGGCCAATATAGCAATACCATCTTCCTAGATCCTGGGCATGGTGGTCGAGATTCCGGTGCTTTTTACTACAATGTCGCTGAAAAAGATCTCAATATGCAGATTTACCGTAAACTTCGTGCTAAGTTAGAAGAACTGGGCTACAAGGTCCTCACCTCTCGTGATAGTGATATTGACGTTGATTTTGTTACCGAACGTTCTCGTATGGTTAATAAGACCAACTCTGATATTTTTATCAGTATTCACTTCAACGCTACTGGTAATACCTACTCAAAAGCGAGCGGTATTCAAACCTACTCCTATAGAGATGAACCTGATTATCCAAGTAAGATTAATCAATACTGGCACAATCACCCTGATCGTATGAGTGAAAGCAAACGCCTCGCCGCTGCCATCCACTCCTCTCTTCTAGCAGAAACAGGAGCTAAGGATGCTGGTCTGTTGGAGAGCAGCTTTGCTGTCCTACGCGAAACAGCCAAACCAGCTGTCCTCCTAGAGCTTGGTTATATGGATAATTTCACCGAAAACCAACAAATCAGAGATAGCCACTACCAAGATAAACTGGTCGCAGGTATTGTGAAAGGGATCCAAAAATATTACGCTGGTAAATAATAAAAAGTCTCGAGAAATCTCGAGACTTTTTATTTGTCTTCTTGTTTATCCTTATCAGGAAAGAGGTAGCCAAGTCCTACACATGCTAGCACACCGGCAGCAATTACCAAACCACTTGAAATTGGTAAGAGATCAAAAATAGCATTTACAATGACAAAGGCAATGATCAAGCACATCAGACTAGACTTGTAGTCTTTTTTCAAAAAGTTTTCTAGCGTAAAATAGAGGAACAATCCTACCGGAATGAGTGACCAGAGGTTGACATCCAAACTTGGCCATCCAACATAACCGAAATACAATACAACCGCTGCAGCTACTAAGAATACAAGTCCCAATAATTTTTTCATTTTTTGTCTCCATTTTCTTTTTTTATTGACTTGAGTTGTCTGATACTGACCCCTTACGTCCCTTACATGAATCATTATAGCAGAGGATTTTTTCAAGAACAAGCCCTTTTGCCTATCTGGTCAATATCTCTGTCTAAGTGGTTGAATAGTAGTGATAAAAGAAAAAGAAGCCCTAATGTGCTTCTTGATTCTGCCGATTGTAACAGTATTTTTGAACAAATACCATCTAGTTTTTCTTTTCCTTTGACTCTAGAGAAGATTTGATTGCTTCTCGATCTGCTTGTAGTTGGGCTAAGTTCTTTTCTGCTTCCTCAAGTTTACTGGTATCTGGTTTCACACGATAGTAAACATCTTCTGGTTTCATTAACATCGATCCATACTCTTGCCCAGAAAGTAGTCTTTCTTCAGCATGATTGCTTTTATCCGTAATCTTTCCATCATCAGCAGGTTGCATAACAACTCCACTTGGCACAGCCACTACTACAAATCCTCCAGCAACAGAATCTTTTACCCACGCACTGATAGAAGCTGTCTCAGGATTACGACTATCTTGACCTTTTGATACCTTTAATCCAACTACAGATTCGTACTTTTGATCATTTGTAAACCAAGTCGCATCTACTTCTCCAGAATCATTAATAATGTATTCATTACCAGATTGACTACGCCAAGTGCCTTCTAAACTAGACAAATCATTGTTCTTGATTGCTTCAATATCTAGTTTTGGAACGGCAGCTTCATTCTTTAGCTTGCTAACAAGTGCTTCTGCTTCCGTAATTTTGGTATCTAAAGCAGTCAGTTGATCCTTGAGTTTTTGGATTTCCTCTTGTTTATCCTTATCAGTCTCATCTGTTTTCCCTTGGCTTGTAGACGATTGACTTGTTGACTCTGTAGTTGAAACGGCAGACGATGCTTGATTTGACTCTTTCTTTCCAATCAAAGAATGCGAGAAAATACTTACCAAGATGAGAGTGACTGAAGCAGCGAGTGCTAGGCCAATATAGATTTTTATATTTTTATTCGGAGCCGACTTTGATTCAGACCGCTTACGTCCATTGACCTCTTCAAATTGTTTTTCTCGTTCTTTCTTATTCATAATTTTCTCCTTTTTGATTTATATTCAGCCAAGCTTGCGAGACTTCATTCGTTATTATCCACGGATTTTTATAATTTTTAGAAAACCTATGCAAAAAATTCTAGAATGATTAACAGCCTATAGTCCTCTAAAACGGAACGAAAACAAGTGCTTATTAAAATATATTATACCACAAAATATAAATTTTAGTTTTTATTTATAAGCAGGAGTTTCAGACGTTAAATAGAACCTATCTCAAACGTTCCACCTTTCCTATATTTACAAAAAAAGAAGCCCGTTTGGACTTCTTGATTCTGCCGATTGCAGGGCTTGAACCTGTGACCTACGCGTTACGAGTGCGTTGCTCTACCAACTGAGCTAAATCGGCAACTACCTTCATAGTATAGCACTCTGAGAACGATTGTCAAGAGAAAATTTCACAATTTCTTAACCCAAATCAAGCAAGGATTGCTTTTATCCCAAAGTTCAGGAAAGATTTCTAACTTACGAACCCGCACTTTCATAGGCGTCCAAACCCCTGTCCCATAGTTTCAAGGAAATGATAAAGAAGACAAGGGAAATCAGAATCAAACCACCGATATTAAAGAAGACATCCTTATCCTGCAAGAAATAGCTGGCAGGATAGTAGGCTGTAAAGGCAAAGGGGATGATAAAGCTAATCAACCAACGAAGAAGCGAATTGTAAATAGAAATCGGATACTTAGCAAAATCATTAAACATATAGAAAATGTAAATCATGGCGCCTGACTGCTTGGTCCAAAAAGCGATACTGGCAGTCGCGATTTTCAAGGAAGTATAAATCAATGTCGCAAAAGGAATACAAACTAGGAAAAGCAGGAATTTGGGAAGAGTCCAAGCAATGCTAGATACCGTAGTCGCTAGCAAGATTCCACCGACCAATAGTTCGCCCAAGGCATCAATCTGAAAGGTCTCGACGAGGATGTGAAAGAGAGGATTGATAGGACGAGTCAGGTATTTGTCAAACTCCCCTTTTCGGACTAGGCGTTGCCCTAGTGCCCAGAGATTGTCAAAAAAGAGATGGTCCAATCCCTTGGGAATTAAGGAAAAACCGTAGATAAAGGCAATCTCTTGAAAGGACCAGCCTTCTAGCGATGGGATGTGTTGAAAGAGTACATTGAGAAACAAGAGACTCAAGCCTTGAGTCAGAAAGACTCCCAAGACACCAACCACAAAATCCACCTTGTATTCCATGATTTGTTTGATGTATTGTCTGATAAAAATCAGATGCATGCGTTGATATTTTTTCATACTAACCTCCCTGAATAGTGATGAATGACTGGACTCGTTTCCAGATCAACTGAGATAAGCCAAGCATCACCAAGAGCCAGAAGAACTGTAGCAAAAGCGCCTGAAGAATCTGACTGGCATCGTATTTGCCAACAATAATCATGACTGGAGTATAAATCAAGGATGAAAACGGCAAGAAGGACAGAATATCTGAAACGATCTTTGGAAAGAAAGCTAAAGGAATCAAACTCCCAGACATAAAGTCAATCAGAGAATTCTTAAGCAGATTAGAGCCCCATAAATTTTTAAAAACAAAAGCTGAAAACCCAAAGCAGATATTAAAGAAAAAGTTAATCAGATAAGCCAGAGTTAAGCTAAAAAGATAAAGGACAGTTAATCCCAGCACTTCTACCATCCCTTGCCCAGATAAGATTTTCATCAAGACAATCACACTCAATAAAGGAAGTCCAACACTGACAAAAATCAACCACTTAGAACCAAGCTCCGTAAAGAGGTAAGAGGCCGCAAAATGCACTGGTCTCAACAAGCGCATGATAATGGAACCATCCTTGACCTCCTCCCCAATCATAAAGGACGAATCTGACCTGGTCAGAAGATTGGTCACAAAACTCATAATGATGTAGAGGGTGATATCTGCCATACTAAAGCCTTGAATCAAAGACTCCTGCGAAGAATCAAAGACAGCCTTCCAGAGATAAAAAGCTACAAAAGCCCCCATGACATCGCCAATCCGATAGAGAATACAGTTGACTCGATAGGTAATCAACTCCTGAACCCCCGCATTGATAAAGGGTTTATAACGTCTCCACAATTTGAGCATCTTAGAGCTCCTTTCGGTAGAAGCGACGGATAATATCCTCGATATCCGTATCCACCATCTTCAAATCGCGGATTTCAAAATCAGACAGGGTTTGCTTGATAATATCAGCTGACTGGTAGCAGGAACTATCAAATTCAATATTAAGGCTATTCCCTTGTCTATCAATAGTCATATCAGGAAAGCCTTCATAGTGAGAAAGGAGATGACTTTGCCCTGGCACCAATTCAAAGGAAAGAGTCTTCATCTTGCCAAAGGTTTCCTTGAGTTGACTCACCGTTCCATCAAAAATCTCCTGCCCCTTGTCAATCATGAAAATCCGATCACAAAGTTGCTCAATATCACTCAAGTCATGAGTGGTCAAGAGGATGGTTGTTTCTTCCTCCTGATTAATCTGGGTAATGGCTCGACGAATGTTATCCTTGACAGAAACATCCAGACCAATAGTCGGCTCATCTAAAAAGAGAACCTTGGGATTGTGAAGCAAGGAAGCCGCAATGTCCGCCCGCATCCGTTGTCCCAGTGAAAGAGTTCGCACGGGGTCCTTGATAAATTCCTTCAAGTCCAAGACTTCATTCAAAAAATCCATGCGCTTCTGAAAAAGCGAATCTGGCACATCGTAAATCTCTTTCAAGACCGTATAGGTCTCTTGCAGAGCCAAATCCCACCATAGCTGGGTACGTTGTCCAAAGACAACCCCGATATCCTTAACATAATCTTGGCGATTATCTTGCGGAATCTTGCCGTTAATCCGACAAAAACCAGATGTCGGTTTTAAAATCCCTGTCAGCATCTTAATAGTTGTCGACTTCCCAGCACCATTAGCTCCAATAAAGCCTAAAATTTGGCCCTTTGGTACTTCGAAAGTCAAATCCTTGACCGCTTCAAAGGTCTGCTTTTCAGGATGAATAAAGGAGCGCAAAGCCCCCTTCAATCCCGGTTCTTTAACAGTCTTCACAAAATTTTTCTGGAGATGTTCCACTTCTATCATTGCCATATTTCTCTCCCTATCGTAAGGAATAGAAACATCGTATTTTTGACTACAAATATTCTAAATCCTTACCTTCTAAATCTTCTACATTTTATTATTACAAAAGACTTTATACCAACCTATTATAGTTCAATAAAAAACGGAATGCAAGCGTTTGCCTGTAGATTGTGAAATTAGATACTTCTCTCTTAATGTAATACTTTTGAATCAAAAATTCTTGTTTGATAATTTCTTTAAAACACAAAAAACCTGCCCTTAGGGGCAGGTTCTTTCTGTATTGTTCAGCTAGATTATGCTTTACCTTCTGAACCGAATACGTCGATACGTTCTTCAACAGCTTCTGTAATTGCTTCGAAACCTGGTTTCAAGAATTTACGTGGGTCAAAGAGTTTCTTCTTATCGTATTCTGCTTCGTTTGCTTCGTATTCAGCAACAAATTTACGAGTTGCGTTAGCAAATGCGATTTGGCATTCAGTGTTAACGTTAACTTTCGCAACACCAAGTTTGATAGCTGCTTGGATTTGGTCATCAGGAATACCTGAACCACCATGCAACACGATTGGGAAGCCTGGAACTGCTTCTGTCAATTTTTGCAAGTGATCAAGGTGAAGACCTTTCCAGTTTGCTGGGTAAGGACCGTGGATGTTACCGATACCAGCTGCCAAGAAGTCAATGCCAGTTGCAACCATTGCTTTAGCATCTTCAATTGGAGCCAATTCGCCATCACCAATGATTCCGTCTTCTTCACCACCGATAGTACCAACTTCAGCTTCTACTGATACGCCGTTTGCATGAGCAAATTCTACAACTTTACGAGCTTTTTCAAGGTTTTCTTCAACTGGAAGGTGTGAACCGTCAAACATAACTGAAGTATAACCAACTCGGATACATTCAAGTGCATCTTCATAATGACCATGGTCAAGGTGAATAGCAACTGGTACAGTAATTCCCATTGATTCTACAAGGTTTTCGATGAGAAGTTTACATACTTTGTAACCACCCATGTATTTCGCAGCACCCATAGAAGTTTGGATCAAAACTGGAGCTTTTTTAGCTTCTGCTGCGCGCAAGATAGCTTGAGTCCACTCAAGGTTGTTTGTGTTAAATCCACCAACTGCATAACCGTTGTCACGAGCTGCTTGGACAAATTTTTCTGCTGAAACGATTGCCATTTGTCAGGCCTCCTATATATTTTTTGGGATATCCCATTTACATTGTTCATTTTATCACTTTTTAGCAAAAAAAGCTAGTTTTTCCCATAGTTTCAGTTGAATTTCTTCTAGCCCAATCAATGTACCCTTTCTTCTCCTTAGTCCTGAGCGACTTTGGGATAACGTATGAAGAAAGTCAAGCGATCATCCTGCCTTTCAAAACGATAAGGCAATTTCTCATGTTCTAATAAACTTTTGACCACAAAGAGTCCCATTCCTGACCCCTTTGCCTTGCGACTAGCATTGCCAGAAAAAGATTGGGCCAATTTTTCTTGTTCTTCAGGACTACAGCTATTCTCAATAAAGAGTTCCCCTTCTCTCTCGCCGATACGGACCAGGCCGCCTAAAGTGGAGTGCTTGATAGCATTGCTGATGAGATTCGATAATATCAGTTTCATCACAGATGGATTTATGTAAGCCTGCTGATGGGTCAGGCTAATGTCTACCTGAATTTCTCTCTCCTTGGCTAGCAAAACATAATCCTTGACCAGACTTTGCGTCATCTGAAGGAGCTCAATCTCTTCTTTCTCGTCTCGCAATTCCTGCACAGAAGAAAGAGACAATATCTGGAGAACGTGGTGACTGAGGTCGTCCACGATCCCCAAGGCTACTCCCAGATAGAGGTCCCTATCCTTGTAACGACCGATATTTTCTTTCATATTTTCGATTAGGATCTTCAAACTAGCCAGAGGTGTTTTCAATTCATGAGAGGCCCCTCGTAGGAATTCGACCTTCATCTTCTCAAGTTGGAGAATAGCTTCATTTTTCTCATGCAAGTCCGCAATAACTGTCAAAAGGTGCTGGTAAAGGCTATTGATTTGTTCCTTGAGATCACCAATCTCATCCTTAGAATCCACGCGCAATCGCACTTGAGCATCTAGTTCCATCATCCGACGGGTCACCCGCTTGATTTCCAAAATCGGGGCAACAATGGTCCTAGCATAGATATAGGCTACCAAGAGGGAAATCAGAAAGGATGCCAACAAGGTATAGGGGAGAAACTGAAGACTAATCTGCTCTGCTTCTTTTTGCAAATCCATAGAAGCTAGAAACTGAAGAGTCATAGTTCCACCATCCTGCGTTTTTACCTCGCGTTCTTCAATAAAGAGGGAAGTTGTCTGGCGAGCTGTATCTAGTGGAAAATTATCCTTAACCTCTAACTTGTCCTCAGTCATCTCACCCTTAACGGACCCTTTGATATCACTTGTCTGGGAATACAAGTCTAACACTTGCTCGATACTCTGCCTATCCTTTCCGTCAAGGGACTGGGCAATGGCTGTCGCTTTCTGGCCAATGGTTTCCTGACGATGACTTAGATAAGTTGATGGAAAGAGAAAATAAATGGCTAAATGAAGACAAATAACCAGAACACTAAAAATCGAGAAGGTATAGATAAATATTTTAGTAAATAGACCTGTTCGTTTCATTTTCGCTCCAATTTATAACCAACATTGCGTACAGTGAGGATACAATCCAAGTCTAGCTTTTTCCGCAGTTCTTTGATATAGACATCAATAACACGGTCAAAGGGAACCTCATCTGTCACCTTCCAGACGGCATCAATTATCTGAGAACGAGTCAAGGCCCGTCCTTCATTTTTCACCAGATAGTCCAGAATTTCCAACTCTTTGGCATTGATAGCCACTTCTTGACCTGCTAGGCTTGCACTGTAGCTCTCAAAATCCACCTTGGTATCCTTATAGGAAAAGGTTCGTCCCGTATCATAGTAGCGCTTGAAAATCGCGTCTACCCTCACTTTTAAAAGGGAGAGGGAAAAGGGTTTTTCCAGATAGCCATCTGCTAGCGAAGCAAAGGCACTCATCTTGTATTCTTCATCCTGAAAAGCGGTTAGCATCAAGACAGGAACCTGACTGCTTTTACGAATCTCAGCTAGGACTTCGAGGCCATTAAGCTTGGGCATCTGGATATCCAGCAGTACTAGAGCAACCTCATAGCTGGAAAATTTTTCCAGAGCTTCCTGACCATCTGCTGCTTCAATGGTTTCATAACCACAATCCGTCAAATAGTCACTGATCCCCTCACGGATCATCTCCTCATCTTCTACAATTAAAATTTTCATAGAAAAAACGTTTCACATTCCTTTAAATTTCTTGTTAATCTTTCTATTTTACCTTGATAAGACCTCTTCCTATCAAGGCAAAATAGATAAAAATGCTACCTATATTATACCCCATTTAGGGGAGAATAGGTAGCAAGTTTTTTATTCGCTATCGAGCAAGAGTTCTTTTGGTTGTTTTCTAAGGAGATTGCTTGAAGCAAGTGTCATAACAAGAACGACTAGAACTAAAGCAAGGACAAAGACGATGATAAAGTCTGATGTCTGAATGGAAATGTCTAGGCTCGACAAGGTCTTGCTAAAGCCATCTACTTCAGCACCTCCACCAAGGTTAGAGGCTTGAGCAGCCTTGCTGGCTTGCTTGGCAATACCTGAAGTAACATTGGCAAGGACGGTGTTTCCGATTGCACGAGCTGTATAGTTGGCTAGGAAGTAAGCAGAAACGAGAGCAGGGATGGCAATCAGGATAGATTCGGTGATGAATTGCCCCAAGATACTTGCCTGCTTGAGACCGATAGAGAGGAGAATTCCCACTTCCTTGCGACGGGCGTTGATCCAAAGACTAAGCAAGAGTGCAAGGAGAAGGACTGAGAAGCTCAAGCTACCCCAGAAGAGGAGATTGGCCATCTTGTACATACCAGAGATGGATTGCTCTAGAGCTGGGTAGTTAGAGGAGCTCTTCACAAGTGTGTAGCTCTTCCAGTTGATACCACTGATGCCATTCAACTCTTTCATGACGTCATCCAAGTTCTTGTCTGCTGTTACAAAGAAGGTTGCGTCCCCATAAATAGCTGTATCTTCTGTGTATCCATAAAGTTTTGCAGCAGTGTGAATGTCTGTGATAGCTGTATTTTCATAGAGTTCTTGTGAGTAGGTTACTGCTGACTTATTGTGACCATCAAAGAGTCCCTTAATTGTCACTTCGACTGTTTCCTTGGCACCTTTTTCATTGTCTGCGTCGTAGACATTGGAGTCCAGTTTAACCTTGTCCCCTACTTTCCAGCCGTGTTTGGCTGCCAAGTCCTTGTGCATGAGGATCTTGTCCTTGTCGTCGTTGGTTAAGTGCTCTCCTTCGACCAGTTTATAAGAACCAGAGACAAACTTGTCTTCTTTTGAGGAGTCATTGACACCTGTAATCATCAAACTGCTTCCAAAACGCTTGGCACGGTCAGCAGTGAGATTTTTCTTAGTTTCTGGCGTTTCGATGAGGTCATATCCAGTCAAATCTCCGATAGCATTGATGCGTTTAACATAAGACTCGATGGCCTTATTTTCAGTGATTTTTTTGATATCCTCACCCTTGATATTCCCAGCACCACGTGGCGTTCCTTGATTGACGCGACGATTGATTTGCATGGAGAAGCTATTGGTGATATTTTTAAAGGTCTCCTGAGAAGCCTTGGCAGTAGCTCCCTTGATCGACAAGCCGACCAAACTCAAGCTCGCCATGAGGAGAATAATCAGGAAGATAACAATCGATTTGAAAAACTTCCTTGTAACATAGGCAAATGCGTTGTGTAACATAGGTTCCCTTTCTAGATTTGATTTAATAATTCTATCAAAACAAGCTCATCTTATTTTGTTGTATTGCGAGTTTCAGTCAGTTTCTTGTCCTTCAATTCAAGTGTAATATCTGACGCTTGTGCCACTTCTTTACTGTGGGTGACAACGATTACACATTTACCTGTTTTCTCAGCAAGTGACTTGAGCAGTTCGATAATATCTCCGGCAGTTTTAGGGTCCAGATTTCCTGTTGGCTCATCAGCAAGAATAACTGGAGCTTCTGATACCAGACTACGAGCGATGGCAACACGTTGCTGTTGACCACCTGATAACTGGAGAACATTCCGCTTGATCTGACTTTCATCCAAACCAAGCTCAAGAAGTGTATCCTTGCTGGCCTTTTTGTTGACCAAGCGGATATTTTCCAGCGGAGAAAAATAATCTATCAAGTTATAATTTTGAAAGACCAGGGAAATATGGTGCATGCGATGGTAAGAATATCCCTTATTCCGAATGTCCTCTCCTTGGAAAAGGATAGAACCTTCAACAGGGCTATCTAGACCAGCCAGTAGGGACAAGAGAGTGGATTTCCCTGCTCCTGACTCACCAATGATACTATAAAATTTTCCGGGTTCAAAATTATACTTGATCTGATATAAAACTGCTTCAGCAGTGTTCTTATAACGGTAGGTAACATCTTGCAATTGTAATAAAGTCATGATTTCTCCTTCTTAACTAATAGATGATAAAATTTCTTTCGGCGATTTTCTAAATAAGAATAGGAAACAAAGGGCTACAGACAAGCAACCAATCAGTAGCAGAAAGACATAGGATTCTGCAAAGGATAGGAGACTGGTTGATAGACTGCTTGCTTTAGCTAGTGTGTCTTGTAAGGTTGCTTGATCTCCACTGGCTAGTACAGTTTGGAGTAGATAGGATGTGATGGCCTTTCCAGCGATAAAGGATGGAAGCAAAGCTCCAAGAGATACCAACACCACCTCTAAACAGAACTGTAGGAAGATTGAGCTCTTGCCTTTTCCAAGTGCCAGTAAAATCCCCACTTCGTAGACCCTTTCTCTCAACCAGAGAGATAAGACCAAAATTAAGGCTCCAGCTCCTGCTATCAACATCCCATAAAGGAAGATAGTGAGGAAGGTTTGGAAGGTTGCTACTGAGTCCTTGATTTTTTCAAAGGCCTTGTTTTCCTTCTCTACTTGGTAGCCGTTATTTTCCAAGGCCAAGTTTTCCACCTGCTTCATGAGACCGTCCATTTCCTTAGGATTTTCTACATAGAAGCGCGCTGCACTAACTTGAGGTTCACTATTCCCCAAAAGGGTTTGGCTACTTTCATAGTCTGTAAAGACCTGGTTTTCACTGAAGTCAGAAGATAAGCCTGTAAATTTCTCTTGTTTTTTACCAGAAAAGATGCCGACAATTTCAAACTCAACTGTTTGTCCTTTGCCAGATTCTGACTGTCCAGCATCTAAGCGAATCTTGTCATGAAGCGAAAGGCCGTTCTTCTTAGCCAACTCTTCGTGGATGAGGATTTTCTTTGAATCCCCTTTTTGAAGGTGTCGTCCTTCTTTCAGATTGAAAGCCGAACTGGTAAAGGTAACATCCTTGGATGAATCCTCAAGAGCCGTTAAGCTAACCAAGTTCTTGTCCGCAGCGGACAAATCATCACGTTCAACGCTCTGCTCACCACTCACCGCTTCCTTGTCTTTTAATTTTGCGACTGTCTCGAGTTCAGGAGAGACAGTCTCCAGTCCCTTAATCTTGCTCACGGATGATAAGTCCGATAACTTGAAGGTCTGTCCATTTTCTATCTTCTTAATAGAAAAAGATGTATTGAGTGATTTGTAAAGATTGGTTTCTACTGTTTTGTTGGACTTCATCAGCGTCAAACAGGCTGAAATTCCTGCTAAAAGAACAAATAAAATCAGAAATAAAATAAAACTTCTCAGTCGTTTTCTGCTGACATAAGCCCAAGCTCTTTGGATTGGATTCATTTGTCACCTCCATATTTGTAAGACTATTATAAAATCCAAATATGAAATGTTTATGAAATCGAAAAAACTTTTTGATTTATTTTTTTTTTAAAAAACAAAAAGCTAGCAAACGCTAACTTTTCTTCCTATATAAACAAACAATTTACTAATCTAAAATCCACACCATTCTATAAATGATGGGTATCATCTTTCAGCTAAGTATTGCTTAATTTCTTCAGCTTTTAATTTCCTGACTTGTGTTTGAGGAAATTCTTGATAAGGAAAATGGAGAAACTCGATTCAACTATTCTGATAAAATAACAGCTTTTGATACCGATCTTTCGACTTTCAAAATCAGCCCCTAATCTTCTTTGGAATAACAAAAAGAGCTAGCCAAAGCTAACTCTTACCTTATGCGGAGAGAGGGACTTGAACCCTCACGACCTAAAGCGGTCACAGGATCCTTAGTCCTGCGCGTCTGCCAATTCCGCCATCCCCGCGTCGATTACTTTACTAGTATATCAACTTTCAAAATCTTTGTCAACACTTTTTTCAGATTTTTTTCATTTTTCCAAGGGAATCATTCTTTAATTTCAGACAGATTTTCATCTAGCAATTTAGCTCCCAGAGTGTTTTTAAAATGTCCAAGAGCAAACTGATGATGTTCTGGCCAGATAGAGGCAACCGCAGGTTTGACAACTTCAATGTCATAACCTAAATTATAAGCATCAATAGCCGTATGAAGGACACAAATATCGGTCAGAACCCCCGTCAAGATAACTGTAGTAACCCGACGTTCTCTCAGGCGAATATCGAGGTCCGTTCCTGAAAATGCTGAATAGTGACGCTTGTCCATCCAAAAGACGCGACTATCGTCCTTATTTTCCGCATAGAAATCAGCTAGGGGGCCATAGAGGTTACGGCCACTAGTCCCAATGATGTTGTGCGGTGGAAAGAGCTTGCTTTCCGGGTGGAAGGTATCCTTCTCCTCATGAGCATCAATAGTGAAGAAGACATAGTCTCCTCGATCAAAAGCCAGTCTGGTTACTTGATTGATGGCATCTGATATAGCTTGAGCTGGTGCTCCAGCAGTTAGCTTTCCGTGGTCTGCTACGAAATCCTCTGTATAGTCGATCGAGATTAAAGCCTTTGCCATTAGTAGTCCCTCTTTTTCACTTCCTCAAAAATATCACCAATTAGAACTTTGAGATAAGTCCCCTTCATTCCGAGTGAACGGCTCTCAATAATTCCAGCCGACTCCAATTTACGAAGCGCATTGACAATCACTGAGCGCGTAATGCCAATACGATCTGCAATAACTGATGCAGTCAGCTGCCCTTCATTTCCATCCAATTCAGCTAAAATGGCTGATACGGCACGAAGTTCTGAATAGGAAAGGGTATTAACCGCCATGGTAACAGCAGTACGACGGCGAATATTTTTCTCATCCTCTTCACGTTGGAAGTTCAACAGTTGAATCCCTACCACCGTGCTCGCAATCTCGACAAGAATCAAATCTTCATCTTCAAATTTCTTATCATTGCGCCAAATGATCAACGAACCTAGGCGAATCCCTGACACATGAATCGGAGCAATGGTCGTCAAACCATCTGGAAAATCCGCACGGCTCTCTACAGGGAAAATGGTCAAATCATGTTCAACAGGAAGGTTGGCTTCCGTATCATAGATCATGTTTGCACCTTGAATATAATCATCTGGAAAAATCTTTGTTTGAAAAAACTGCTCTACACGATCTGTATTCGTTTTATAACGCATGAAGTAGCCTAAAAGGCGTCCCTTGCTATTCACAATACAAGCGTTACAATCAATAATATCTGCCAACTGGCGTGTAATCGCATTGTAAGGAAGTTCATCTTGAAGTTGCTCCTCTGAGCGTTTCAAAATAGAAGTAATTTTTCTTGTTTTTTCTAATAAGTGTGCCATTTTTTACCTCGCATTTAATCGCTACCATTATAACATAAAGAGCGTGAATTTTCAATTATTATCTGAAAATTGCTTATTTAATTGCAATTTTGAACAGCAAAAATATTTTAGAAAAAAGCGATTTTTTTATTGACATCCTATTTTATTTTTGATATTATAACATTATAAGAAGATGACATGGTAAATCCCTTTCCGTTTCACCTATCCTTTACTATCACCATCTTCTTTTACTATCGGTCTCCTTATATATAAAAGCGATTCACAGTGTGAATCGCTTTTTTCTATTTGTCTCCTTTGTTACGAATAACAAAGCCGGTTTTCTTTTCACTTGAAGTGTTGTGAGGTTTTTTATTGTCTTTATTACGGTAACGTCTGTCTTTATCAAAACGATCGTTTCCGCGGTTGCCTTTCTTGAAGTCATCACGGCGACCATTGCCACGGCGATCACGATCTCGACGGTCGTCTCCACGACGACCTCCTCGACCTCCCTTGCCTTTGCCACCAAAGCCATTACCTGATGGTTTAAATGGCAGTGGTTTTTCACGCGCAATCTCCACTTCAGGAAGGCTGTCTGGATCTTGGACTGTCAGACTCAAGATATACATTGCCAATTCTTCTGGACTAAATTCGGCAGCTAACTTACGAGCATCCTTAGCAAATTTCTCAAAGTTCCCACGAATAGTTTCATCCGCAAAATCGCGTTCGATTTTCTTGAGAGCTACGTGTTTTTTTGCTTGGAAGGCTTCTTCTACACTTGCAGGTTTGAGACCTTTCATGCGTTTCTTAGTTAAGTTTTCAATGATTTGGAGGTAGCCCATTTCATTTGGTGATACGAAAGTAATAGACTGACCTGACTTACCAGCACGACCTGTACGACCGATACGGTGAACATAACTTTCAGGATCTTGTGGAATATCGTAGTTGTAGACATGGGTCACACCTGAAATGTCCAAACCACGGGCTGCCACGTCAGTCGCTACCAGAACATCCAGATTGCCATTTTTAAAATCACGAAGGACACGAAGACGTTTGTTTTGGTCCAAATCACCATGAATTCCTTCTGCACGGAAACCACGGATTTTAAGACCACGAGTCAATTCATCTACACGGCGTTTGGTACGACCAAATACGATAGCAAGCTCTGGTTGTTCCACATCCATAAGACGTGTCATGGTATCAAATTTCTCTTGTTCCTTGACACGGATATAGTATTGGTCCACCAGTTCTGTTGTCAATTCCTTAGCAGCAATCTTCACATGCTCAGGTTCTTTCATAAACTGAACACCGATACGTTTGATAGCATCTGGCATGGTTGCTGAAAAGAGTAAGGTTTGACGACTTTCAGGAACACGAGAGATAATAGCTTCGATATCTTCAAGAAAGCCCATGTTGAGCATTTCGTCCGCTTCATCAAGGATGAGGGTTTCAATATCGTGCAATTTCAAGGCCTTCCGTTTAATCAAGTCCAAGAGACGGCCTGGTGTTCCTACCACGATGTGGGCACCAGATTTAAGAGCCTTAATTTGTTTTTCAATGCTTGATCCACCATATACTGAGCGAACTTTCACTCCTTTGCTACGGCCAAAGCGGAACAGTTCTTCTTGGCTTTGGACAGCGAGTTCACGAGTTGGAGCGATAACCAAGGCTTGGATGGTCGCTTCTTCTGTACGGATTTTTTCAAGGGTTGGCAAGCCAAAGGCTGCAGTTTTTCCTGTACCAGTCTGAGCTTGACCGATAACGTCTTTTCCTTCGAGAGCCAATGGAATGGTCTGTTCTTGGATGGGACTGGCTTCTACAAATCCAGCTTTTTCAATCTCTGCTAGCAATTCAGCAGACAAGTTAAATTCATTAAATTTCACGTTATTCTTCTTTCTAAAGGTGGTGCGAAGCCACCCTATAGGGCTTTAGTTTATACTTTTCTTTTCATGACGTATCTTCTACAAAAAAGAGATACCGTGTTGCTTCTTTTCCACGAAAGAAAAGTACGAGTTTCTTTGCAACCTATCTAGTATAACACAAGACTAGAGCAAAAGATAGTAGAATCCTTTGGGAAAATCATGTAAACGATTTTCTAACAGTAAAGTAGCCCGAAACTGGTTTTTCAAAGGAAATGAAGGGAGCATTTCAAGCTCACTTCATTTCCCGTAGCAGATTTGTGCAAAAGTTTTTTTCTTGTGCTAGAATTAAATCAAATAGGAGGATTTAAAAATGTTAACATACGATTTAATTGTCATTGGATTTGGTAAAGCCGGTAAGACTTTGGCTGCTAAGATGAATGCGGCTGGAAAAAAAGTTGCTGTCATCGAGCGCAGTAAAGCGATGTATGGTGGTACTTGCATTAATATTGCTTGTATCCCAACCAAGACTATGATTGTAGCGGCTGAAAAGGGCTGGTCATTTGACGATACCATGAAAGAGCGTGGTGCGGTGACTGGTCGTCTTAACGCTAAAAATTATAAAATGTTGGCCGATAATGGCGTTGATGTCATTGATGCAGAGGCACATTTCGTGTCAAATAAGGTGATCGAGATCCAGGCTGGTGACGAAAAACAAGAAATGACTGCTGAAACAATCGTCATCAACACTGGCGCTGTTTCAAACGTCTTGCCAATTCCTGGACTTGCTACAAGTAAAAATGTCTTTGACTCAACAGGTATCCAAAACTTGGACAAATTGCCTGAAAAACTTGGAGTCCTTGGTGGTGGAAACATCGGTCTTGAATTTGCTGGACTCTACAACAAACTTGGTAGCAAAGTCACAGTCCTAGATGCCTTGGATACATTCCTTCCTCGTGCAGAACCTTCCATCGCAGCTCTTGCTAAACAATACATGGAAGAAGACGGTATTGAATTGCTTCAAAACATCCATACTACTGAAATCAAAAACGACGGTGATCAAGTCCTCGTCGTAACTGAAAAGGAAACTTACCGTTTCGATGCCCTTCTCTACGCAACTGGACGTAAACCGAATGTAGAACCACTTCAACTTGAAAATACAGATATTGAACTAACGGAGCGTGGTGCTATCAAGGTCGACAAACACTGCCAAACAAACGTTCCTGGTGTCTTTGCAGTTGGAGACGTCAATGGTGGACTTCAATTCACCTACATTTCACTTGATGACTTCCGTGTTGTCTACAGCTACCTTGCTGGAGATGGCAGCTACACACTTGAAGACCGTCTCAATGTACCAAACACCATGTTCATCACACCAGCTCTTTCTCAAGTTGGCTTGACGGAAAGCCAAGCAGCTGATTTGAAACTCCCTTACGCTGTTAAGGAAATCCCTGTTGCTACTATGCCTCGTGGTCACGTAAATGGAGACCTTCGCGGAGCCTTCAAAGCTGTTGTCAATACTGAAACAAAAGAGATTCTCGGTGCAACTATCTTCTCAGAAGGTTCTCAAGAAATCATCAACATCATCACTGTTGCTATGGACAACAAGATCCCTTACACTTACTTCACAAAACAAATCTTCACTCACCCAACCTTGGCTGAGAACTTGAATGACTTGTTTGCGATTTAAGTTGAAGTCTTATCTTATCTCACAGCCCTATTTGGGCTGTTTTTGCTTCTGCGAAATCTCATACTCTTCGAAAATCAAATTCAAACTACGTCAGCTTCACCTTGCCGTACTCAAGTACAGCCTGCGGCTAGCTTCCTAGTTTGCTCTTTGATTTTCATTGAGTATCAAATCTGTCTTTTCCCTCTTTTATGATATAATAGAAACATGAAATTAAAAACTACTTTGGGACTCCTAGCTGGGCGTTCATCTCACTTCATCTTGAACCGTCTTGGTCGTGGAAGTACGCTCCCTGGAAAACTTGCCCTTCAATTTGATAAAGATATTTTACAAAATCTAGCTAAGAACTACGAGATTGTCGTGGTCACTGGAACCAACGGAAAAACCCTGACAACTGCCCTCACTGTCGGCATCTTAAAAGAGGTTTATGGTCAGGTTCTGACCAATCCAAGCGGTGCCAATATGATTACAGGGATTACGACAACCTTCTTGACGGCCAAATCCTCTAAAACTGGGAAAAACATCGCCGTTCTAGAAATTGACGAGGCCAGTCTATCTCGTATCTGTGACTACATCCATCCTAGCCTTTTTGTCATTACTAATATTTTCCGTGACCAGATGGACCGCTATGGTGAGATTTATACGACTTATAACATGATTTTGGATGCCATTCGTAAAGTACCTACGGCTACTGTTCTTCTAAATGGCGATAGTCCGCTTTTCTACAAGCCATCTATTCCAAACCCAGTACAGTATTTTGGTTTTGACTTGGAAAAAGGGCCAGCCCAACTGGCTCACTACAATACCGAAGGTATTCTCTGCCCAGACTGTCAAGGCATCCTCAAATATGAACTCAATACTTATGCCAACTTGGGGGCCTATATCTGTGAAAATTGTGGTTGCAAACGTCCTAATCTCGACTATCGCTTGACAGAACTAGTTGAGTTGACCAACAATCGTTCTCGCTTTGTTATTGACGGACAGGAATACGGTATTCAAATCGGTGGACTCTACAATATCTACAACGCTCTCGCTGCGGTTGCTATTGCCCGTTTCCTCGGTGCAGATTCGCAACGGATTAAGCAAGGATTTGATAAGAGCCGTGCTGTCTTTGGACGCCAGGAAACCTTCCATATCGGTGATAAAGAATGTACTCTCGTCTTGATTAAGAATCCAGTCGGTGCAACTCAGGCTATCGAGATGATTAAACTAGCGCCTTATCCATTTAGCCTATCTGTCCTTCTCAATGCCAACTATGCTGACGGAATAGATACAAGCTGGATCTGGGATGCTGACTTTGAGCAAATTACTGATATGGACATTCCTGAAATCAATGCTGGTGGTGTTCGTCATTCTGAAATCGCGCGTCGTCTACGAGTGACAGGCTATCCAGCTGAGAAAATCACTGAAACAAGCAATCTGGAACAAGTTCTCAAGAACATTGAGAACCAAGACTGCAAGCATGCCTATATCCTAGCTACCTATACGGCTATGCTGGAATTCCGCGAACTACTGGCTAGTCGTCAGATTGTTAGAAAGGAGATGAACTAATGGTTTATACTTCACTTTCCTCAAAAGCTGGCGACTACCCTTATCAGCTCAACATCGCCCACCTCTACGGAAATCTTATGAATACCTACGGGGACAATGGAAACATCCTCATGCTCAAGTATGTGGCTGAAAAACTGGGGGCCCATGTGACAGTTGATATCGTTTCTCTCCATGATGACTTTGATGAAAACCACTACGATATCGCCTTTTTCGGTGGGGGTCAAGACTTTGAACAAAGTATTATCGCTGGAGACCTACCTGCTAAAAAAGAGAGCATCGACAACTACATCCAAAACGACGGTGTGGTTCTAGCCATCTGTGGTGGTTTCCAACTATTGGGACAATATTATGTTGAAGCTTCAGGCAAACGCATCAAAGGTCTAGGGGTCATGGGCCACTACACCCTCAACCAGACTAATAACCGCTTTATCGGTGACATCAAGATTCACAATGAAGACTTCGATGAAACCTACTATGGATTTGAAAATCATCAGGGCCGTACCTTCCTCTCAGATGACCAAAAACCACTGGGACAGGTTATCTATGGAAATGGAAACAACGAAGAAAAGATCGGCGAAGGGGTTCATTATAAGAATGTCTTTGGTTCCTATTTCCACGGACCTATCCTCTCACGTAATGCCAATCTAGCTTATCGCCTAGTTACTACTGCCCTCAAGAAGAAATATGGTCAGGACATCCAACTCCCTGCCTATGAAGACATTCTCAGTCAAGAAATCGCTGAAGAATACAGCGACGTAAAAAGCAAGGCAGACTTTTCTTAAACTAAAGAAAACTATATCAAAGAGCTCCGCTATCATATCGGAGTTCTTTTTGCCTGCTCTTTTACCCTTCTCCCTTGCATTTTCTCTCTTTTTTTGCCAAAATAGAGGGGTAGAAAGAAGGTAGCATATGTCTAAATTACAACAAATCGTAACATATCTTGAATCAGAAAAACTAGACGTCGCTGTCGTATCTGACCCCGTCACTATCAATTACCTCACTGGCTTTTACAGTGATCCCCATGAACGCCAAATGTTCCTCTTTGTTCTAGCGGATCAGGAACCTCTCCTCTTTGTCCCAGCCCTTGAAGTGGAGCGTGCAACCAGGACCGTTTCCTTCCCAGTTGTAGGCTATGTGGATTCTGAAAATCCATGGCAAAAAATCAAAAATGCTTTGCCTCAGCACGACTTCAAACGTGTCGCTGTTGAGTTTGACAATCTCATCTTGACAAAATACCATGGTTTGAAAACAGTTTTTGAAACTGCTGAGTTTGAAAATCTCACTCCTCGCATCCAACGCATGCGCCTCATCAAATCAACTGATGAAGTGCAAAAAATGATGGTTGCAGGGCTCTATGCTGATAAGGCTGTAAAAGTTGGTTTTGACAATATCTCTCTTGATAAAACAGAGACAGATATCATTGCCCAAATCGACTTCGCCTTAAAACGTGAAGGCTATGAAATGAGTTTTGATACCATGGTATTGACTGGTGATAATGCTGCAAATCCACACGGAATTCCTGGTGCAAACAAGGTCGAAAAAGACGCCCTTCTCCTCTTTGACCTGGGTGTTATGGTCAATGGCTACGCATCAGATATGACTCGTACAGTCGCTGTCGGCAAACCAGACCAATTCAAGAAAGATATTTACAACTTGACCCTTGAAGCCCAACAAGCTGCTCTTGACTTTATCAAACCTGGTGTGACTGCTCATGAAGTAGACCGCGCTGCCCGTGAAGTCATCGAAAAAGCTGGTTACGGTGAGTACTTTAACCACCGTCTCGGTCACGGTATCGGTATGGATGTCCACGAATTCCCATCTATCATGGAAGGAAATGACATGGTCATTGAAGAAGGCATGTGCTTCTCTGTTGAACCAGGTATCTATATCCCTGGTAAAGTCGGCGTTCGTATCGAAGACTGTGGTGTTGTTACCAAGGATGGCTTTGACCTCTTTACAAGCACCAGCAAAGACTTGCTTTATTTTGATTAATATTCATCTAATACTCAATGAAAATCAAAGAACAAACTAGGAAACTAGCCGCAGGCTGTACTTGAGTACGGCAAGGCGACGTTGACGCGGTTTAAATTTGATTTTCGAAGAGTATAAAATCTTCCCACAATAAAACGCATAGTATCAAGGTTTTTCAACACTTGATATTATGCGTTTTTCTGATTTTTAGAACTTTTCTCCAGCCGCTTTACTTAATTTTCTTAATACTTTGACTAAGCACAAACCCTACAACCATTCCCACGATATTTTGCAGGAAGTTTGGTAGGATTTCTGGTAGGGCTGCTGCCCAGCCATTCATCAAAGTTGAACCCAAGGCGTAGCCTCCTACCATCGCAATAGTAGCTAAGATAAGGCCTAGCCATTGCCATCTTCCTTTAAATCCTGCGAAAAATCCCTGCAAGCCATGGTTGATCAAGCTAAAGAACATCCACTGTGGATAGCCTGATAAGAGGTCAATCAAGAAACCTGCTAGACCTCCGACTACAGCCCCTTCACGACTACCAAAGTAGAAGGCTGCAAAGAAGATACCCGCATCTAAGAGAGTTAGAATGCCTGTTGGTGTTGGAATCTTTAAGAAATAACCTAGAACCACAGAAAGGGCGATTAAGAGGGATACAAGGGCGATTTTAGTTGTTTTGGTTTGCTTCATATTGTCTTACTCCATATTGATCTGCTTGTGCAATAGCACGGTAAACGAAAGCCTTAGAGCTTTCTACTGCTGGTAAAAGTTCATCCCCTTTAACCAAGTGACTGGCGATGCTTGAGGCAAAGGTACAACCTGCACCAGCATTTTGTCCTTGGATAACAGGATTTTCTAGGACAGTAAAACTTTGTCCATCATAAAAGACATCTACAGCCTTGGACTGACTAAGGCGATTGCCTCCCTTGATAATGACTGCTGGCGCTCCTAAATCATGCAATTTCTGCGCTGCAGCTTTCATATCTTCCAAGGTCTCAATTTTCTGACCTGCTAGCAATTCAGCCTCAGGAAGATTGGGCGTAATCACGCTAACATGAGGGAAAAAGAGAATCAACTCTTTACAGAGTTCACTGACAGCCACATCGTGCGTTTCCTTGCAGACCAAGACGGGATCCAATACAACAGGCACTCCTGGACGTTGCTTGATAAAGTTCAAGGCTTTCTCAGCCACACTGACAGTAGGGAGAAGACCAATCTTAATCCCTGCAAATTCCACATCACGCAAGCTATCCAATTCATGTTGAAAAATGGCATCGTCAGTTGGAAAGACTTCAAAGCCCTTTTCAGTCAAGGCTGTCAAACAAGTCACTGCTACAAAGCTATGCAAGCCGTTCAAGGTATAGGTAGCCAAATCAGCTGACAAACCACCACCACTAAAAATATCATTTCCAGAAAGTGCTAAAATACGATTATTCTTCATAACGAATCTCCTTTAAATACAAGCCATTTGGTGCCGCAGTGGGACCTGCAAGCTGTCTGTCTTTTTTCTCCAAGATCAGGTCAATCTGCTCAACTGGCATACGGTTGTTGCCGATCTTGAGAAGTGTCCCCACCATATTGCGAATCTGTTTGTAAAGAAAACCATTTCCAGCAAAGGTAAAGGTCAAAAACTGCCCTGTCTCATCGACTGTTAAACTCGCTTCTGTGATGGTGCGAACCTTGTACTCTACACTGGTTCCAGATGCTGTAAAACCGGTGAAATCATGGGTTCCCTCTAGCTTTTTGATTGCCATCTGCATCCGCTCCACATCAAGCGGATAGGGAAAGTGAGTAGCGTAGTGACGACGCATAGGATTTTTGGGGCGCCCTCTATCCACGATAAACTCATAAGTCTTGCTATGTTTTGCATAACGACAATGAAAATCATCCGCCACAATCTCAATCGAAATCACATCAATATCTTCTGGAGACTGGGTATCCAGAGCAAAACGGAGTTTTTCCTCATCCATCTGATAGGGCAGGTCAAAATGAATAACCTGTCCTAGAGCATGAACCCCACTATCAGTCCTACCAGCACCGTGAACAGTGATGGCTTGCCCCTTATTGAGTCTCGTTAACGTTTTTTCAATTTCTTCCTGAACGCTCCGCGCATGAGGCTGCCGCTGAAAACCAGCAAAGGCATAACCGTCATAGGAAATGATTGCTTTATATCTTGTCATAACTTCTATTTTATCAGGAAAGTAGTCTCGTAACAAGCTACAAAATTTAAAATTGTCCGGGTACAAAAAATTGAAAAAGAAAAACTTAGGAAACCAATCCTAAGCTCTCTTTTGAAGTGCGTACATAACAAAGATAGAAGTGACAATCAACCAGCAGCCTAGAATGGCGAAGACCAACATACCGTTTTGAGTCACCAAGCCAATCGCCCCAAGAATGAAAGGTGTGGTAAAGGCACCAAAGCTACATCCTAACACTGCGAAGGAAGTTGCCTGATTAAGGAGCTTGGCTGGAATTCTCTCCGATAAAATCTGAAAGACAGTGGTCAAGGCCACACTATAAGAAAAACCTGCCACAACACTTCCAATTACCATCACACCCAATGACGGAGACAAGGCAATCACAATTTGCCCCAATCCAAAGGCGATACCTGACCAAAGGAGCAATTTTTCTTTAAATAAAGAGATGAAGAAAGAAAAACTCACACCAGCCAAGATACCAATCAACTGCATGATACTTAAAACCAAGCTCGATAACTGGGCATCTCCTAGACCTCTTTCCACCATCAGACTAGGAATACGAATGGTGATAGCCGTATTGGTGCAGACAACAACTGCTGCTTCGACAGCCAATAGAAAAATTAATCCTTTCATCTTTCCTGTCAAACGAGTCGATTCGGTCTCTTTTTTCTTTGTTTCTTTCTTTTCTTTCCCATAAGGGACAAAGAGCAGATAAAGAATCAATACTAAAAATCCCGCACTGTAGGCCAAGAAGGTCACTGTCCATCCCAAGGATAAGAGTTGACCGACCACTAGAGTCAAAATCGATGCCCCGACAACTTCTGCTGATCCGCGAAGACCCAACATCTGAATCCGTGTCTTTCCATGATAGCGTTCGCTGATGATAGAAATAGCCTTGGCATTGATCATCCCAACACCCAAGCCAAATAAAATCCGCATCGCAAAGACAAAGTTGTACTCCTGATACCAGAAGGGAGCTGTTCCACCGATAGAGAGGATGAGAAGGCCCAGACTAATCTGAAGTCGCTCAGGAAACAAACGCTCCAAAAAACCATTTAAAACCAGCATAATCATGATTCCAAAAGAAGGGAGACTGACCAGGAGCTCGATTTGTTCTTTAGGGTAGCCTTGATAGTAGTCAAACATGGCTGGCAGAGCACTTGAGATGGAGAAGGAGGTAATCAAAACGAGGGAGAGGGCCAAAATACTAGCCCGTTCTAAAAATTGTTTCATGAATTTTCTTTCTGTATATTTCTCACTGTTGATCCTTTTAGAAGGAAGATGGCAAGAAAAGAAGGAGCCCGATTGAACTAAAGACTCCGTCCTAACTTTCCTAATAGGAAGACTATTTTCGCTTGATTTGCTTGATCAGATAGAAGATGAAGCCTGCAACCATATACGCTGCAAAAATGATCAAACACCATTTGATGACCACGTCCCAACCCTTGTTCACATTTAAAAAGAAATAAGGGAAGGGATTGTCCTTGGAATTCGGAATATTGAGTTTTAAGACCAGGCCGTTAAACAAGGCAAAAATCATATAAACCAAGGGCAAGATGGTCCACAAGACTGGATCCCAGATCTTGTATTGACCCCGTTTATCAAAGAAGAGGGTGTCGGCTAAAAACCAGAGTGGAACGATATAGTGGCAAAGGAAATTTTCCACACGGTAAAAGTCTGTCGCGATCGGAGCAAGCATAAAATGGTAAATCACACAGGTAATCATGATACTCATGGTAACGCCACCCTTGAGACGAAGCAAGGTCGGACTTTGCCAATTTTCACCTGAACGGCTCATCACACGGAGCAGATAGCCCGTGAAAATCGTTACCAAAAGATTGGACAATACTGTGTAGTAAAGGAGCATACCAAAACCACCATGCTTGGTGATCTCTAAATAAACTCCTGTAAATGCCGCTAAGAACAAGAGCACACGACTATAAAAGATAAATTTGTAGTTCGTTTTCATAGCTAGATTTTCTTAACAAACTCTGACTTCAATTTCATAGCTCCAAAACCATCAATCTTACAGTCGATGTTGTGGTCACCTTCTACGATACGGATATTTTTAACACGAGTTCCTTGTTTCAAATCCTTTGGTGCACCTTTTACTTTCAAGTCCTTGATAAGGGTCACAGTATCGCCGTCAGCCAGTTTATTTCCATTGGCATCGATAGCAACTACACCTTCTTCTACTTCTGCAACTTCTGCAGGATTCCACTCATAGGCACACTCTGGGCATACCAAGAGATTTCCATCTTCGTAGACATATTCTGAATTACATTTTGGGCAATTTGGTAAATTGTTCATGGGTTCTCCTTATAACATTTCACTATTCTTTGAAAATCAAAATTTCTCGAACAGCAACTATTATACCGTAAAATCCTACTTTTGACAATGTGTCCTAAGTCTAGCAGACAAAAAAGTCATGCAACTTTTCACAGTTACATGACTTTTAAAAGATGATTGGTCATGGGCACTTATCAAGCACCTCATGATAAAAGGGGTAGCAACTATATCTTACAAACCAGGAGCTTGTCCAAGTTCTGCTGCAACCATCCAAACTGTTTTCTCAAGTTCAGCCTTAGCACCAACAAAGATATCGTTTGTAACATCATCGCCTTCTTCATCTGTCACATCCAAAGCTTTTTGGAAAAGAGCGATGAGGTAGCGGTAAATCGCTAGAACACGTTCCAAGCTTTCTTCAACGTTACGGAATTCTCCTTCTTCTTCTTCGATTTCACTGTGTTGAAGGAATTCTGTCAAAGTTGAGTAAGGTTTGCCACCAAGGGTGATCAAACGTTCGCTGATTTCGTCAAGATAGCCATCAAGACTGTCCATGTATTCATCCATTTTTGGATGCCATACCATGAAGCCACGACCACGCATATACCAGTGAACTTGGTGAAGGGCAATGTGAGCCACATACAAATCCGCTACTGCTTGGTTCAATACTTCCCTTGTTTTTGCCAATGCTACTGGCGCTGTTTTAGATAATGTTGTAACGTCTTTTACTGCTTCTTTTTTCAATTCAACCATATTTCTTACCTCTTTTCTTTTTTTATAACCACCTTATTAGTGGTTACAGTATAAGTATACTACTACCATAAAACGATAGCAAGAAAAGTGTACTATCTGAGAAAAGTTGTAATAGACTGATAATTTAAGAAAAATCTAGCTTTAGTTTATTAGCTGACTTGATTGGATTTACTTGAAAATTGGCTTTGGTACAAATCATAATAAAAGCCTTTTTCTTGGAGCAAGCTTTCATGATTTCCCTGCTCAATAATCTGTCCATCCTTAAGAACGAGAATCTTGTCTGCTTCTTGAATGGTAGAGAGACGGTGGGCGATGACAAAGCTAGTTCTTCCCTTCATCAAGCGTTTCATAGCTTTTTGAATCAAGAGTTCCAAACGGGTGTCAACAGAGGAAGTTGCTTCATCCAGAATGAGAATTTTAGGATTGGCTAGGAGAGCACGCGCGATGGTCAAGAGTTGTTTTTGCCCGAGGGAAATATTGCTCGACTCTTGGTTCATCTCCATGTTGTAACCACCAGGAAGAGTTCGGATAAAGTGGTCTACATTTGCTGCTTTGGCAGCTTCTATTATTTCCTCGTCACTGGCGTCAAGATTTCCAAAACGTAGGTTTTCTTTGATCGTACCTTCATATAGCCAAGCATCCTGCAAGACCATCCCAAACTGACGGCGATAGTCTTGACGTGACAACTGGCGAATATCCTGCCCGTCAACCAAGATTGCGCCTGCTGTGACATCGTAAAAGCGCATAAGCAGATTGATCAAGGTCGTCTTACCAGCTCCAGTAGGACCAACAATCGCCACCATCTCTCCCGGTTGAACTTCTAGATTAAAGTCTCGAATCAATGGTTTGTTTTCAACATACTGGAAGTCAACATGTTGGAAGGTCACCTGACCTGTTAAGGGTTCAAGGATTTCGAGTTCTTCTCCCTTGACTTCCTCTGTCTCATCCAAGATATCGAAGATGCGGTCTAGCGAAGACTTAGCACTTTGCATTTGACCCGCAAGTTGTGTGATGTTTTGGATAGGCTGGCTGACCTGCCAAACGTACTGAACAAAGGCCTGCATATTCCCCACTGTCAAGCGACCCGCAATCACTTGCAAACCACCAAGAACTGCAACGATCAGATAGGTCAAGTCCGATACAGCATGAAGGGCTGGCATCATGAGCCCAGAGATAAAGCTGGCTTTAAAGCCAACACGTTGGAGGTCGTCTGTAATCTTAGAAAATTCTTTATGAGAAGTTTCCTCACGACCATAGAGCTTCAAGACATTAAAACCTGTGAGATTTTCCTGCACATAACCATTCATCCGTCCTAAAATAGCCGCCTGCTCTTTAAAATAAGGTTGAGAACGTTTCAGGATGCTTCTGGCACCGAAATAGGTCACTGGAATGGATAGAATCACCACTATAGCCAGTTGAAAGTTCAAGTATAAAACCATTCCCATGACGAGAACAATCGTCAGAACGCCATTGACAATTTGGAGAAAAGACTGTTGAAGAGCATTAGACACTGTCTCAACGTCACTGGTAAAGCGCCCCAATAAATCGCCAAATTGGTGTTTGTCAAAGAAAGACACAGGGATACGATTGATCTTTTCAGTCATTTCATTTCGCAGATCCTGAGTCATGGACTGGACCGCATTGGTCATGAAATAATTGGAATAATAAGACCCAAGTTCATACAAGAGCCCTCTAAAGAGGTAAATGATTAAAACTGTCCCGATGTAGCCAGTATTGATGCTAGCACCTGAAAGGCCATTAGCCATATCTAAGAGATTCTTTGTCAACTCCGTAATGGCTAACCCCAAGACAAAAGGCTCCAAGACACTCATGACTACGCTTAAAACTTTTAGAAAAACCGCAAAAAAGACAGAAAAACGGTAGGCTTTCAAATAGCTCCACAAACGAGCCAAACTAGATTGTGTTTTCATATTTCCTCCTATTCTTCTGTTAGAGATGCATTTTTCAACTGCGACTCAGCAATCTCACGATAGATGGCATTGGTCTCCATCAATTCCTCATGTCGACCACGACCTACGATTTCACCCTTATCCAGAACGATGATCTGGTCCGCATCCATGATGGTTCCGACACGTTGAGCAACAATTAAAACCGTTGCATTCTGTGTTACTTCCTTGAGACGACGGCGCAAAATGGCATCCGTACGATAATCCAAGGCTGAGAAAGAATCGTCAAAAATATAGATATCAGGATTCTTTATAACCGCTCTGGCAATTGAGAGACGTTGTTTCTGTCCTCCGGAAAGGTTGCTTCCACCTTCAGCTAGATGGGTCGCAAAGCCTTCTTCTCGGCTTTCGATAAAATCTTTAGCTTGCGCCACATCCGCTGCCTGATGTAGGTCTTTGTGACTAGCATCTTCCTTCCCATAGCGGATATTTTCAGCGATAGTTCCTGTAAACAGCAAGGCCTTCTGCGGGATAAAACCAATCTTTTGACGGAGAGACTTGAGGCGGTAATCCCTCACATCGACACCATCAACCTTGATTTTCCCAAGTGTGACATCGTAAAAACGAGGAATCAATTGCACAAGAGAGGACTTGCCCGATCCGGTCGATCCGATAAAGGCAATGGTTTCACCCGGTTTAGCGCTGAAAGAAATGTTATGCAAAACAGGATTTTCCGTCTCGCCAGGATAGGCAAAGGTGACATTTTCAAATTCCAAATATCCGTGGGTTGCTGTCTCTCTGACTCCTCCTTCATTGGGATCAATAGAAATCGGCATATCCATGACTTCTTTCAAACGTTCACTCGAAACGGCTGTACGAGGATACATGGTGAAGAGATTGGATAGGAAAAGGAAGGACAAGAGGGCGTGGAAACTATATTCGATAAAGGCTACTAGGTCCCCAATTTGCAAGCTTCCTTGTTTGATAGGGTCCAGAGCAAACCAGACAATGGCTACAATCATGGCAATGATAATCTGAACAAACAAGGGTTCCGTCAAACCGGTTAGTTTAAACAGACGATTAGAATTAGCTACATAGACCGCATTTTGTCCTGCAAAGCGTTCCTCTTGAAACTCCTCACGGGCAAAGGCACGAATGACACGGAGTCCCATTAGATTTTCCCTGGCATATTGGTTTATCTTATCTAAGGTAGCCTGCTGTTTCTCTGATAATGGTCGAGTCTTGACCGCTACATAAATGACCACCACGGCTAAGAAAGGTACTGCAAAGGCCACTATCCAGGCTAATGACGGACTGGTCAGGAAGATCATTAAGATACTAGACAGCATCATCATGGGGGTGATGACACCCAGTTTTAAGGTCTGTTCTGCAAACTGCATGAGAACAAAGGCATCACTGGTAATGCGAGTAACCAGTGAAGACACTCCAATCTTTTCATATTCATGATGAGAATACTCTTGTAATTTGGCATAGAGATCATCTCTCATATCCTTGACCATATTGGTCGTCAGCTTACTAGCAGCATAAGCCAAGACTATACGCCCCAAGGTTCCACATAGGATAATCACCAGCATAATTGCAGCCCAAACATACAATTGCTGTTCATTCCCTTTATTCACACCTTCATCAATCATCCGAGCTAGAACAGTTGGCAGTCCAAGATTGACGACAACAAAGAAAACCGCTCCAAAGAAATCCAAGAATAACCACTTGGGGTATTTTTTCAAATAAGACCAAATATAGAGCATAACTCTCCCTTTCATAACTTTTTGATATAGAAAAGAGCGCGCATCTGCACGCCTTTCTTTCCCTAAGGAACTTTCCTAGTCTAGAAAAATCCCTCTTTCACAAGAATGCTCCAAGTAAAAATAAGACAGGCAGTCAAAGTCACTTAGTACTTTTAACTGTCTGTCTGGAATAAGCTAGATTATTTTACAAAATCAAGCAATGCCAAGAAGCTTTCAGCTTCAAGTGACGCACCACCAACAAGGGCACCGTCCACATCTGGGCAAGCCATGTATGAAGCGACGTTTTCAGGTTTAACAGAACCACCGTATTGAACACGAACTTTGTCCGCAACTTCTTGACCAAAGTCAGCAGCTACAACGTCACGAACAACTTTACACATTTTTTGTGCGTCGTCTTGTGAAGCTGATTTACCAGTACCGATAGCCCAGATTGGCTCGTAAGCAATAACTGTTGAAGCAACTTGTTCAGCAGTCAATCCAGCCAATGCAGCAGATACTTGAGCACCTACGAATTCAGCTGCTTTACCAGCTTCGTAAGTTTCAAGTGACTCACCACAACAGATGATTGGAAGCATACCGTTTGCAAAGATTGCTTTTGCTTTTTTGTTGATGTCTTCGTCAGTTTCATGGAAGTAGTCACGACGCTCTGAGTGACCGATAACAACGTAGTCAGTACCGATTTCTTTCAAAACTTGTGGGCTAGTTTCACCAGTGAAAGCACCTGCATTTTCAAAGTAGCAGTTTTGAGCAGCAACTTTAAGGTTTGAACCTTTAGCCACAGCAAGAACAGTTGTCAAGTCAAGTGCAGGAACTGCGATACCTGCTTCAACAAGGTCTGATGAAGGAAGTTTTGAGGCAACGGCTTCAACGAATGCTTTTGCTTCTTCTGGATTTTTGTTCATTTTCCAGTTACCAGCGATAAATGGTTTACGTGACATTTCACATACCTCTTTTTTCATTTTATTCACTATTATTCTATCATATTTATAAGGAGCTTGCAAACCTTACTCTAATTTTCAAAATTTTTCAAGCGACTAATTTTGCCACAAATTCATGGCATCGAGGAAATCAGCCGAAGCCTGAACTTGTTTGGGATTATTCGCTTCTCGCTCTGCTCGTTTGGCCTCTACTTGGGCAACAGATTGAATGCCTTCATGCCGCCAATTCCGAAGGATGGCTTGAATATATTTCCAGTTTGGCTTGCCATTGAGAACGGCCTCTCGGAGAGCTTCCTTGATTAAATCCACCTTAACTCCGTCTTCTTTGACAGTCTTAGAAAGATCTTCGATTTCAAATGGTGTTAATAAGCGTCCCAATTCCTGCTGAAAAGTTTCAACCAGATCCTTCAATTGATTCTGCGGGTTTGGAGCAGTTGTAGCTGGAGTTTGGCTATCTAACAAGCTATCCAAGCGTTCAAAAGCCAAACTAGCATTAAAAATCAGCTCAATTTCTCCATTTAGTTCAATGGTCCGATATTGTAGCAAACCATTTTCAGTCAAATTCGAAATGGATTGGTTGACATCTGCCACTTCTTTCCCAATAATTTCAGCAATCTGGCTAGGCGAAACATCTCCTAGGGCTGTGGTATTTTGTAAATAGAAAAATTGCCAGACGAGAAAATCTTCGCTGGAAGGAAAGAGTTCCTTAAAATGCAAGAGCAGGGCACTTGGCAAAACCAAGTTCCCTGATTTAAAAGCGTCAAAATATGTCATAATTCCTCTTATAAATATCCAAATGAAGCTGCATCGTCCTCTACCTTTTTCCAGTCAAAAGGAGTTTCCTGATAAACGGCATAGTTAACCCAGTTACTGAAAAAGAGGGCAGCTGATGAAGACCAACAGAGACACGGTGTCTCATTCACATCATCATTTTTGAAGTAATTTTCCGGAATGTGAGGATCAAGTCCTGCCTCACAATCACGAAAATACTCTTTTGCTAGAGTATCACGGTCATATTCTAAATGACCAAAACTATAAATCTCACGAAGATCCCGACTGGCTAAAATAGAAACGCCGACTTGTTCTCCCTCAGAGAGGATTTCCAGATTGGTTTTTCCTAATATCTCTTCCTTATAGATTTCTGTATAACGAGAATGGGGAGCTACATAGCTATCATCAAAACCACGAAAGAGAAGATGGCCCTCTTTCAAGGTATCCTGCGGGTAAATGCCTGACAATTTCTGCTCCATCTGGTGTTTATCAACTCCATAGCGAGCATAAAGACCTGCTTGGGCACCCCAGCAGATATGAAGGGTCGAATAGACATGGGTCTTGGACCACTCAAGCACCTGACTGAATTCCTCCCAATAGTCCACTTCCTCAAATGGTAAATGCTCAATCGGAGCCCCTGTGATAATCATCCCATCAAAATACTCGTCCTTGACTTCAGGAAAAGTTTTATAAAAAGTCTCCATATGCTCTGCACGAGTCGTCTTGGAACGGTGGCTCTCCATATAGAGAAAGTCTATGTCCAATTGCAAAGGAGTATTTGCTAAATGCCGTAACAACTGGGTCTCTGTGACCACTTTTTTGGGCATTAGGTTTAAAATCAAAATTTTCAAGGGACGGATATCTTGGTGGGCCGCACGTTGATCATCCATGACAAAGATATTCTCTGTCCGTAAAATCTCAACAGCTGGCAATTTTTTATCAATTCTAATCGGCATAACCTTCTCCTAACTGTACTCTTTTAGAAATAATTGAATGTGTTTGAAGTCAAATCTCAAACACTTAGTCCTTTTATTATACTGCAAGAAGATATAGTTTTCAATTATAGTTTTTCTCTAACTAGCTATAGTTTGTTTATATAGCAGATGAAGAGAAAACAGCCCCAAGGACTGTTTTTCATTAATAATGCATAAGTACCTTGTAATCGTAATCTCCGATTTTTTCACGGCCTTTAAGCTCATCCAACTCAATCAAGAAGGCACAACCGGCTACAACTCCACCAAGTCTTTCAATCATCTCAATGGTTGCTTTGACAGTTCCACCTGTTGCCAAAAGATCATCTACGATGAGAACACGTTGACCTGGCTTAATCGCATCAGCATGCATGGTCAAGGTATCAATACCGTACTCTTTCTCATAGTCAGCAGAAATGACTTCACGTGGCAATTTCCCTGGTTTACGAACAGGTGCAAAGCCAATTCCCAACTCAAAAGCAACTGGGCAGCCAACAATAAATCCACGAGCCTCTGGCCCAACAATCATGTCGATCTTCTTGTCTGTTGCATACTGAACAATTTCACGAACAGCGTAGCTATAAGCATTTCCATCTGCCATCAAAGGGCTGATATCACGGAAGGTAATACCTTCCTTAGGATAATTTTCAATCGTTGCGATATAATCTTTTAAATTCATCTTTTTCTTTCTTTCAAAGTTTTTTACTCTCTATTATACCATATTTTCTGTGAAAGAAGAAGAGGAAACGCACTATTGCTACAAACCTGATCAATGAACTGATTTTTCTAAAAGGTCATACTCATCAAAAAAACGAGCACTTTCGTACTCGTCTTCTCTTTTATAAACTACTGATTAAAGTGAGTTTACGTCAACTTTGATACCAACACCTTGAGTAGTTGTGATTGTCAAGTTTGTTACGTAAGTTCCTTTAGCTGTAGCTGGTTTTGATTTTTGGATTGTTTCGTTGAAAGCTTTGAAGTTTTCAACCAATTTTTCAGCTTCAAATGATACTTTACCGATGATTGCTTGAACGTTACCTGCACGGTCAGCACGGTAAGTAATTTTACCACCTTTAGACTCTTCAACTGCTTTAGCAACATCCATTGTTACAGTACCAGTTTTAGGGTTTGGCATCAAGTTACGTGGTCCAAGGACACGTCCAAGACGTCCAACAAGAGCCATCATATCAGGTGTAGCGATAACTACGTCGAAGTCCAACCAACCGTCGTTGATTTTCGCAACAAGGTCATCTTCACCAACAAAGTCTGCACCAGCAGCTTTTGCTTCTTCAGCTTTTGCACCACGTGCGAAAACAAGAACGCGTGAAGTTTTACCAGTTCCGTTTGGCAATACCATTGCTCCACGGATTTGTTGGTCAGCTTTTTTAACGTCGATGTTCAAGTTGTAAGCAACTTCTACAGTTGCGTCAAATTTTGCAAAGTTAGTTTCTTTTGCAAGTGCTACAGCTTCTTCTACACTGTATGCTTTTGTGCTGTCAATTTTCTCAAGAGCAGCACGAAGTTGTTTGCTTTTTTTAGCCATTTTCTATTCTCCTTGTAAGTGGTTCAATCGATTTTCATCTCCCACGTCACTTCTCGAAATGATGAAGTCTTGCGGGTTTTCAGCCTATTATTTTCCTTTTCCTACTTCGTTCAGTTCCTTTACTGTACCTAAGTACAAGCCTCAGTCACTTGCCTAGTATGAAAAGCAACTAATAGACTGCTGTGAGATTTTCTACTGTGTTATTGATTAGTCAACAACAGTGAATCCCATAGAACGAGCAGTACCTTCGATCATACGCATTGCAGACTCAATGTTTGCTGCGTTCAAATCTGGCATCTTAGTTTCTGCAATTTCTTGTACTTGTGCACGAGTAACTGTAGCAACTTTAGTTTTGTTAGGCGTACCTGATCCTTTTTCAACACCTGCAGCTTTTTTCAAAAGAACAGCAGCTGGTGGTGTTTTTGTAACGAAAGTAAATGATTTGTCTTCGTATACTGAGATAACAACTGGAATGATCATACCAGCTTGGTCAGCTGTACGAGCGTTGAACTCTTTTGTGAATCCCATGATGTTGATACCAGCTTGACCAAGAGCAGGTCCAACCGGTGGAGCTGGTGTAGCTTTACCAGCTGGGATTTGCAATTTTACAAGTTTTTCGACTTTTTTAGCCATTTTTAAATCCTCCTTTGTGGTTTTGGCGGTAATGTAAGATTTTTACCTCCCACAAGTACGCTTTACACATACCCATCTATTATACACTATTTATCTAAAAATGCAAGAGAAAAATTTCTTTTTTAATCGACGTAATCTCCGCCCTCAAAGCCATAGTACTCTTCCAAACTGAGACCACTTGCAGCAATTTCTTTGGCTTCTTTTCCAACGTAGCGAAGATGCCATTCTTCCGCCATGTAGCCAGTCTCTTTTTCCTTGCCTTTGAGATAGCGAACAACAAAGCCATAGTCAGCTGCATGATCCAAGAGCCACTGAGCCGCCTTCTCCTCTGTCACTAATTCTCCATTAGTCCCAATCAAATCAAAAGCAAGACCTGTTTGGTGTTCACTGTATCCAGGGCGAGCTGAGTAGCGATCTGCTGCTTCCTTCCCGTCTTGATTGACATAGTCTTGGTAGAGCTTAACCTGAGTTTCATAACTTCTAAAACCACTGTAGTGGTCACTGATTGGATAACCCTCAGCCTGCATGGCTGCGATTAGCTTGAGCAACTCTGCCTTGGCTGTTGGATTTTCGCCTGGATTATAGTCTTTTGACAAAGGATAGTGCTTATTAGCTACGACGATTTCATCGTATTTTCCTTGTATACTATAGTGGTCTCCCTTATTGACAACTTCTGCCTTTTTCTGACTAGAATCTTGAGATTTGCTTCCTACAGTCCCTTCAGATTGGCTAGTCTGTTCCGTTTTTTGAGTATTTTCTTCATTTTTAGGTGTTTCTTGAGAACATGCTGCTAGGGTTACTGCTAGCAAACCGGATAAAACGATGTATCTTTTTTTCATTTTTTTCTTCCTCTCTTAAATCACATGCTTCTCTAATTCATCGGATAAGGCTTTAATCATTTGTTCCAACTCACGGGATTGCACTTGGCAATCTTCTGCCGCCATTTCTTCCCAGGGCACCCACCAGACTGGACCACGACCATTAAGACCATGACCATTCATATCACCTGATCGTCTTGGAAAGAGGTGCCAGTGAGCGTGGGCATCTCCATTTCCTAGAAGTTCGATGTTCATCTTTTCAGCTTTAAACGCTTTGGCAACCGCTTCTTGGACCAAACTCATTTCCTCTAGAAAACGAAGTTTTACAGAAGTCTCCATATGGTGGAGTTCTGTGACATGCTCTTTTGCCAGAAATAAGGTATAGCCCTTAAAGTATTGGTGGTCTCCAATAACAACATAGCCTGTTTCTAGTTCTTTTACAAAGTAGGGATTCTTCCCTACCTTTATCCATTCAATTCTTTGACAAATCAAGCACATATTAGTCTACCAATGCACTCTTGAGATAGGCATCGACCATACGCTCAGTCGCCACGACCGAATCAATATGTGTTCGTTCGTAAGAGTGACTGGACTCAATACCAGCTCCAAGGAGGGCATGCTTGACCTCTGCTCCTGCTGACATAGCTGCGGAAGCATCCGAACCGTAAAATGGATAAATATCGAGCTTAAATGGAATATCTTGCTCCTTTGCCAAAGCCACTAAATGTTGACGGAAGTCGTAGTGATAGGGACCCGAAGCATCCTTGACACAGATAGACACTGTATACTCATCCGTCTGCTGGTCATCGCCCATAGCTCCCATATCGACAGCCAGATATTCTACTACCTGAGCTGGAATATTGGAGTTGGCACCGTGGCCCACCTCTTCAAAGACTGAAAAAGCAAAATGAGTTGTTACTGGCAATGCAATCCCCTCTTCCTTATAAACACGAAGAAGATTGAGCAAAATCGCTGCGCTGACTTTATCATCCAAGTGACGGGACTTGATAAAACCAGTCTCTGTCACGACAGTTCGCGGGTCAAAGCTGATAAAATCACCGACCTCAATTCCAAGAGCACGAGTTTCTTTTTCATTGGTCACTTTTGCATCCAAACGCACTTCCATATTGTCCTGTGTGCGTTCTGCAGTTCCTGCATCCTTGTAGACATGGCAAGAAGTCTGGTGGATGAGGATGGTTCCAGATACCTTTTTACCTGTGCTAGCCACATGAACCGTACAGTTCTCCCCTTCAATCATGTTCCAAGGGAAACCACCGACACGGTCCATTTTGAGACGACCGTCTGGTTTGACTGCACGAACAATAGCTCCTAGCGTATCCACATGGGCAGTCACATAACGTTGTTGCTTATCTTTTTGACCTTTAATGGTCACATTGACACCGCCCTTGGCTGTACGAACCGGCTGGTAACCAAGCTCTTCTAGAGTATGGACTAGGTAGTCTGAAATCTCACGAGTAAAGCCTGTTGGAGATGCAATAGCGGTTAATTCTTTGATATAGTTTACAGTTTGATTCATTTCTTCACCTCTTTCCTACCATTATAACATTTTTCTAGTCAGACTCCTTCTCAAAAGGAGAAAAACTGTGTTTAGTTGCTTTCACTATAGATCCATGTTATAATACAAATACTTTGATTATGAAAGGAAAGTAAAAATATGAAATCCTACTTTAAAGTATCACTAGCCCTTGTGACTTCACTTGTCCTCCTACTCGGATGTTCCAAACAGGCATCAACACCTGCTAGCAGCAGTAGCAAAGAAGACACAACAACTCAGTCAAGCTAGACCAAACAAAGCAGTCAACAATCATCTGAAAAGAAAGATGAGACAGAAACTCACACATTTGTCCACAATAGCAAACCTGGGATTCATTCTACCTTGACTTATACTGTGAAGGGAGATGACGTTGTAAAACAAACTGTTCATAATGTACTTGACCCTGAAAAACTTAATAATACCGCGGAAGGTGTTAAGGAAATTGTTGATGATACTTATAAAGGTTATGAAGGGGTCAAAGGGGTTACACAAAAAGTTGAAATTAAAGACGAAAAAGTTATCCAAAACATCGAGGTTGACATGACTGTCGCGAGTCTTGACGAATTGAAAAAAGCAATGCCGAACGAATATTCTGGTATTGGAAACCGTGTAAGCTTTGCTGCCTCGAAAAAAATGCTTAAAGAAGCTGGTTATACTGAACAAACCAACTAATGAGTCGTGCTCATACAAAAAATTCTTGGTCGATGACCAAGAATTTTTTTATTCCATCTCAAAAACGTCACTCTCTTGTTTGTTTGGTAGAACCAGTGAAAGCAAGATTCCAATAATTGCTGGCACCAACCATGGTAGAGAGGCAGCTGCAAACGGAAGAGCATTAACGAGATTTGCTAGAAACTCAATCTTAAAAGAACTTCCAAGGACGCTTGCAAGAGCAATCGCTGTAACAAGCCCAATAGTTAACTGCATACCTGGTTTTGATAGAGCGACAAACTTATTAACAATCACAATCATCACAATGGCGATGGTGATTGGGTACAAGATTACCAGTACTGGAACTGAATACTTAATGATTGCATCAAGACCAAGGTTTGCAATAGCAAATCCAATCAAGGTAAAGGCAGTTGCATAGACCTTGTAGCTGATTTGTGGGAAACGTCCGTTAAAGAACTCTGCTGTCGACACAATCAAGCCAACTGTCGTTGTGAAGCAGGTTACAGTTACCATAACAGCAAGGAAGAGTTGAGCTGTTGAACCAAAGATTTCCTGAGTAGCTTGCGACAAGATATAAACACCTGGTGTTCCACCCTTCATTGCTTCTGCTGGTACCGGGAAGTGATTTCCAAGGAATCCTAAACCGATGTAAAGAGCGCTAAAGGCAAGAGCTACAACGATACCAACCACCCAAATAGTTGAAATGTACTCTTTCTTACTTGAGAATCCAAGTTGTTTCAAGGTTTGAACAGCAATCACACTAAAGGCGACTGAAGCAAGAGCATCCAAGGTATTATACCCTTCTAGGAAACCTGTTCCAAAAGCAGAGGATTGATAGGCTTCTGAGGCCGCTTGAGGACTTGTTCCACCATACTTGAAGGCACCTAGTACAACCAAGATAACGATCAACAAAGCAAAGACTGGTGTCAAGATACGTCCGATCCGATCCAAAATCTTTGATGGATTGAGTGAAATCAAATAAGCCGCTACAAAATATAGTACGGTAAAGACAATCAATCCAAGTCCTTTATTCGCATCTGATAAAAGGGGGCTAATCCCGACTTCGTAAGCTGTTGTGGCTGTACGTGGAATGGCAAAGAAGGGACCAATTGATAAATAGAGGACTGCGAGATAAAGCGTCGCAAACCAAGGTGAGATTTTCTTAGAAATCTCATAAATGTATCCCTTAGGATTGAGAGTTCCAATAATGAGAGTCAAAACGGCGATACCGACGCCTGAAAAGACAAAACCTGCAATGGCAGGAAGAAAATGTTCTCCAGATAGGGCACCTAGAGAAGGCGGAAAAATCAAGTTCCCCGCACCAAAAAATATTCCAAACAGGAGCAAACCTGTTAGGGCACCTTTTTTAGCCATAAAGAATCTCCTTCATATTTCTAAAATACTGACCTAGTATATCACGAATAAGAGTATGAAAAAAGCATCACGAAGTAAATATTGAATGTTTTCAATATTTTTAAAAATAAGAATTATCTAAAAACAAAATTCTCCTACCTGGTACACACCAAGTAGGAGAAATGCAAAATTTTAAAGATTTTCAAAGGCCGTCATGCCACCTTGAACATTGATGACCTTATATCCATGCTCCTCTAAAAACTGGCAAGCACGAGCTGATCTCATCCCAGATTTACAAATAACATAATGTAACTGCTCCTTTTCCAACTGCTCATAAGTATCAGCCAGTTGACTAAGCGGTAAGTTGTGTGCACCTTCTAAATGAAGCATCTTGAACTCTTCTATTTCTCTCACGTCCACTAGAGAAAGCTGACCATTTTAGTAAAACTGATAAAATTCATCGAAGGCTATTTCTTTCATTCTTTTTCTCCTAATACTCTTCGAAAATCAAATTCAAACCACGTCAGAGTCGCCTTACCGTAGTTATGGTTACTGACTTCGTCAGTTCTATCCACAACCTCAAAACAGTGTTTTGAGCTGACTTCGTCAGTTTTATCTGCAACCTCAAAGCTGTACTTTGAGCAGCCTGCGGCTAGCTTCCTAGTTTGCTCTTTGATTTTCATTGACTATAAAATCGTTTTAATTCTTCTTTGCAACTCTGGAACCACTTCAGACTCAAACCAAGGATTCTTAGCCATCCAGATTTGATTACGAGGAGAAGGGTGAACTAGGGGGAAATACTCAGGCAAGTAGTTCTGGTAATGTTTTACCCTTTCTGTCACCTTGCCACTGATTTTCTCCTGTAAATAATAGGCTTGGGCATATTGCCCAATCAAGAGAGTTAATTGGATATCTGGCAATTCCTTCAAGAGCTCTGGATGCCATTTTTCTGCGAAACCTGTACGAGGTGGCAGGTCGCCTGACTTACCACGTCCTGGAAAGTAAAAATCCATTGGCAGAACTGCAAAGTATCCTGAGTTGTAAAAGGTGTCTTCGTCAACACCAAGCCACTCACGCAAGCGATCGCCGCTCTTATCCTTCCAATAAATCCCAGCTTCTTGTGTTTTAAGTCCAGGAGCCTGACCGACAATATTGATGCGAGCTGTCTTTGGCGCCGCAAAGAGAGGTTCGATTCCGCGTTCTGTATAGCTGGTATTTTGCGGATCCGCCATAATGGCTTGCTTGATTCTTTCAATTTGAGACATCTGTTTTCCCTCCAAAAAGAAGTCTAAGATTAAAATCTCAGACTTCTATCGTTTTATACTCTTCGAAAATCAAATTCAAACCACGTCAGCTTCACCTTGCCGTACTCAAGTACAGCCTGCGGCTAGCTTCCTAGTTTGCTTTTTGATTTTCATTGAGTATTATTTGATCAATTCATAAATAGCTTCTGCATAGATTGCTGCTGCTCGGAAGAGATCATCCAAGGCGATAAATTCGTTGGCTTGGTGCATGGTATCGATTGAGTCTGGGAACATAGCGCCGTAGGCAACACCGCGTTCTAGCAAGCGACCAAAGGTTCCACCTCCGATGACTTGCTCGTGACCTTTAAGACCAGTTTGTTTTTCATAAACATTCAACAAGGTTTGCACAAGCGGATCTTCCATTGGCACATAGTGAGGGGTGTGTCCGTGTTCAGAAAGACTAACAGAAGCAACTGGCAAGTTTTCAAGAACTGACTTGATTTGCTCTGGACTTGTTCCTTTTGGATAACGGAAGTTGAGGGCAATGGTATTGTCAGCACTTGCTGCATCAAAGCGGAAGACACCGGCATTCATAGAAAGGGCACCCATCTTTTCATCTACATGAGCAACCTTGAGATTTGTACCCTCATGGTCGTTCAAGAGAATCTTACCAGCGATGTCGAGGTAGTCTTTTGCAGGTCCTTCAAAGTCAAACTGACTGAGGAAGAGGGCAAGGTAGGTCGCACCATTGACCCCTGAAGCAGGCATAGCACCATGGGCTGATTTACCAATGATAGTCACCTTGTACTGGCCGTTTTCTTCTTGGATTTCTCCTCTGAGTTTGTGTTCAGTGACGAAGGCATCTAATTTGCCCTGCAAATCAGCCAAATCACCTGAAACAACTGCCGTTGCTGATTCTGGTACCATGTTTTCACGCAAACCACCTGTAAAGCTGTGAAGACGGGCAGCACCTGTATTTTCACCTGCAAAATGAAGATATTCTGTGATGTTACCTTTTTCACCATTGATGATAGGGAATTCAGCATCTGGAGAGAAACCGAAGTCTGGTTTGGCAAGTCCTACATGTTCAAAATAGTAGTCCATGTCTGCCCAGCCTGATTCTTCATCCGTTCCAACGATAAAGCGAACTTTCTTAGACGTTGGAAGGCCCAATTCTTTGATGATTTTCAAACCATAGTAACAAGCTGTTGTAGGTCCCTTATCATCAGAAGCACCACGCGCGTAGAGGCGACCGTCCTTGATGGTTGGTGTGTATGGATCTGTGTCCCAACCGCTACCAGCTGGCACCACGTCCATGTGGGCAAAGATTCCAAGAACTTCTTCTCCTTGACCAAACTCAAAATGACCTGCATAGTTGTCTACATTTTTTGTTGGGTAACCATCACGGTCTGCGATTTCAAGGAATTTCTCCAAAGCTTTTACTGGACCAGGTCCAAAAGGATGTTGCGCATCCGCTTTGCTGTCATCACGTTCTGAGTTGATTTCCAAAAGACTGAATAGGTCAGCCAAGAGGGCTTCTTTGCGTTTTTCTACTTCTGCTGTAAAATCAATTACTGTCATATTATCTCCTTCTATCTTTTCTCGATGATTTCATCTACTGGCAAGCGGTAGCTTGGTTCCAATTTTTCGTCTGTGTAACCCACTGTAATCAAGAGTTCTGGGCGGAAACGGTCTTCAATGTCCAAAACTTCGTTGGCTTTTGATTTGTCAAATCCAAGGATAATGTTGGAACCAATTCCTTGATCTGTAAGAGCCAGAACCAAGTTCATGGCAACCAAACCAGCATTGAGGGCCAAGTAGTCACTAATCTGTTGCTCATTGTAACGTGCATATTCAGCAGGCAAATTTTTCATGAAGTATTGAAGTTGCTCTTCTGAGAAATTCTTTGCACCACCAACACGGGCAATCTTGCGGGCACGTTTGGCCAGATCTGTATCGGTAAACAAGGCAATGGTCACTGGCGCAGACGAAATCTGCTCAAAGTTCGAACCATAAGCCAATTTTGCCAATTCAGCATTTTTCTGACGAACCACCACAAACTTCCATGGTTGGCTATTGTGGGCACTTGGAGCCAAAGTCGCGATTTCGATAGCTGTACGAACATCTTTTGGATCCACAGGCTTGTCAATAAAATGCTTGGTCGCATGACGTTTTTTATTTAATTCAAGAAATTTCATAATCGATTTCCTTTTCTAATTCTACTGCTTCCATTCTACCATATTCTGAAAGAGCTTGCAGAGATTTTTCATAGAAATTAACTGGAACAAGGATAAGCAACTGAGCGAAGCACATCATTTAAATCAGTGATTCCCTCATTCAATTCCTACTATTTTTCAGCAGCTTAAAGAAACTAGTCTATCTTGTATTCTGACTTTATAGCCTCCAAGAAATCCTTCACATCCTCTACATACCGATGCTTTTCAATTAAACTAGCTAAGAGTTCTAGATTGTGCCCCCGATAGTTGTCTTCTCGTCGTAATTCTTCATACATTTCGATAAAGGGGAGGCCCTTAGACTTGGCCAATTCTAACTCCGCTTCATAATCATAAGAAACTTTTCGAAATAGAATATTTACCAATTCCCCATCCTCAACCTCTATCACAGCATACTGGGCACGGTGATTTTTTAACGCCTCCCAATCAAAATAGGGCATGCCAATCGTACCGGGATTGATGATTTGTTGCCCTTGGCTTCCATAACGAAGCAACTGCTTGTGGACATGACCATAGACTGCCACATCCGTTTCCTCATCTAGGAGTTGGTCAAATTTATCTGTATCATTCCCCACCAACAAGTCACCACCATAATTTTTGTCAGGTAAATTATGAGAGATAGAAAAGCGCAGCCCGTCAACTTCTTTCTTTTCCAGCAAAGGCAAGCTTCGTAGCCAGACAATCGTTGCAGGGTCCATTCGCTCCATCAAAAACTGGGTCAATCGCATGAGCTGGACTTCCTGTGGGTCTTCTAAGCCATATTGCCCATCTAAAGCCTCAAGGACACAATCATCCCAGTTTCCGCGGACAGTCGCTGTGATAGGCAGATCCTTTAGCAGAGCAACCAGATCATTTGTACCTGGACCAGGCAGAAAAATATCTCCCAGAAGCCAATATTCACTGACTCCTTGAGTTTTAGCATCTGCAATCACTGCTTCTAAGGCTGTCGTATTTCCATGAATGTCTGATAAAATTGCGATTTTATGGTTCATGATGACCTCCTTCTGTTTGGTAATCTACTTTTTCTTCCGCTACTTGAGCCAACTCCACTTCTTCCTGCGGGTTCAACTTTCTCTGAACAGCTTCTGCGACTGCTCTTGGCACACCAATTTCGACAATCTCATCCACACTGGCTTCCTTGATTTTAGTGAGAGATTTAAAATGCTTCATGAGATTCTGCTTGCGTTTAGGTCCCAGACCGTCAATCCCATCCAATTGAGATGAAAAAGAATTTTTGGAGCGCAGTTGGCGGTGGAAAGTGATAGCAAAGCGGTGTACCTCATCTTGAATGCGTTGGAGGAGGAAAAATTCCTGAGAATTGCGAGATAACTCTACCACTTCCAGTGGATCTCCAAAGAGCAGTTCATGGGTTTGGTGCTTGTCATTCTTTTGCAGACCTGCAATTGGAATATCCAAGCCCAGTTCCTCTTGGATGACTTGCTTGGCGATATTGACCTGACCTTGTCCCCCATCAATGACAATCAAATCTGGCGGGGTTAGACCATCACGTTGAACTCGGCCATAACGTCTGCGAATGACTTCTCTCATACTGGCATAATCATCTGGACCGACAACCGTTTTTATCTTGTACTTACGGTAGTCTTTTTTACTCGGTTTACCGTTGACAAAGACCACCATAGCTGAAACAGGACTGGTTCCCATGATATTAGAGTTATCAAAGGACTCGATACGAACCGGAGTCGGGATTTGGAGCAAGCGTCCCAGATTTTCAATAGCTCCCTGGGTCTTTTCGACAGATTTTTCTAGTAGATTGAACTTCTGCTCCAGACTAACACGAGCATTTTTTATGGCCAGATTGACCAGTTGTTTTTTCTCCCCACGTTGGGGTTTGAGAATCTTGGTATTCACCAAGGCCTTGACTGCTTCTTCATCGATATCCTGCGGAATCAGCACCTCATTGGGAACCAGGTGAGATTTTTCTTGATAGAATTGTCCCACATAGGTCAGAAAATCTTCATCAGGATCGTTGTAATAAGGGAATAGATTGACGTCACGCTCAATTAACTTACCCTGACGGACAAAGAAAACCTGCACACACATCCAGCCCTTGTCCACATAGTAGCCAAAGACATCACGGTTTTGGAGGTCTTTAGCCATGACCCGTTGCTTAGTCCGCAGAGTGCCAATCGCCTGAATCAGGTCACGGTATTCCGCTGCCCGTTCAAACTCCATACTTTGTGCTGCTACTGCCATTTTACCCTTGAGTTCGTCGATGATTTTGTCATCCTGCCCTTTTAAGAAGTCAGAAACCTCCTGAGCCATGGACTTGAAATAGGCCTCATCTTTTTTACAGATGGTGTGGGCCATACACTGGCCGATATGGTAATAGAAACAAACCTTAGACGGCGGATTGGTACATTTCCGAAAAGGGAAAATCCGATCCAGTAGTCGTTTGATTTCATTGGCTGCGCTCACATCGGGATAAGGTCCAAAATAAAGACCTCCATCCTTCTTGACCTGACGGGTGATAATCAAACGAGGATAGCGCTCATTGGTAATTTTGATAAATGGATAAGACTTATCATCCTTGAGCATGATATTGTACTTGGGCTTATTTTCCTTGATGAGGTTGATTTCCAGAAGGAGGGCCTCAATATTGGACTCGGTAACGATAAATTCGAAATCCACAATTTCAGATACCAGAGCCTCTGTCTTGGTATCGTGACTGCCACGGAAGTAAGAGCGCACGCGATTGCGCAGATTTTTAGCCTTTCCTACATAGATAATGGTGCCGTTTTTATCTTTATGAATGTAGCAACCGGGGCTGGTCGGCAAGAGCTCCAGTTTTGATTTGATCAAGTTATTCATAGTTCCATTATAGCAAAAAGGCCGTAACAGGACGAACAAAAAGCCCCACCAATCACTTGATGGAGGAGCTTTGATTTCTTTTCGGATTGCACCGACTTCATCTAGTCGCTACTAGTATAGAGTTCTTGAACAGCTTTCACATCCCGAGGCTGAATCCCATAGTAAGAGCCTGCAGGTTGCATAACAGAAGTCTCGTTGGTATAGCTATAGATTTATCTGATACCCTAATTTATATAAGTGAAATTTCCATATTACTTCCTGGTTTTCCCCTCTTATGCACATCAAAATATTTTTGACTCAAATAGAACATAGAAAAAAGAAGCACTAAACTATACTACAAAAGTTATACAAAAAATAACTTTTTGGGGTAGTACATAGGTAACGTAATTATCGACCCAATATCCTTTTTATTAGAGAAATAATTCTATACTTGAGAGGAGAAGGATAATAACGGAAAGTTCCCGCCTTCCTTACAATATAGCCATTAAAGTTTTGCTTAAAGCGAAGCACACCATCACTTCCATCAAATATTCCTTGAATCCCTAAAAAATTATAAACAGGAATTCCACGCTTTATACTCTCTAACATAACATACTCTTGAAGCAACGCTGGTGCATAGAACTTATTAAATTCTGTGTAAGAGCCACTAAAAAGATAGGTGCTCTCTTGAGGCATATAGATAAAAAGACTACCAGCCAATACAACCTTTTGTTCCCCATACTTTGCTATCAATTTATGTGCTTCCGATTTACGAACCTCAAAAGTTTCAAATTGATGTAGCAATTCTTTATGCTCTTTTTTCTTCTGAGCTGAATCAGGTGATTTTCTTAACGCTGCGTCAAAATCTGCTATTTTTTTGGATAAGTTTTCTTGAGTTTTCTCCAGTTGAGAAAGATAATCTTGAAAATTTAAAGTTGCAACCATAAATTCAGCTCGGTCTCCAAATGCATCATAAAAATGTTCGTAATATTCTAAACTTTTATCACTATATTCTCTTCTTTTTGATGTCGTAGCAGTAATATCTTTAAAAATAGATAATTCATCACGTTTTAATCGTCTCAATTGAATGCCAAAGCTTCTAGCTTTCTTAACCAAGGGTTTTCCCTTTTTACTAAAAGATCTAATTAAATTCTCCTCTGTGATTCCTTCTAAATCCTTGACATATAACCAATCAGGTTCCCCACCTGGGTAACCAATCTGTAAACCATCATGACAATATCCTAGATTCGTCAAACACTGAATAATTTCTTGTTGCTCCTCCGTCACTGGATTCCCATTAGTATCAAAACTTTGAAAAGTATCGTAAGGTTTGACAATCAACTCCAGAGCCCCATGTTGTTTAGCATACACTTGGAGATCTTTGTAAAATTCCTTTAGGTAAGTTGCATCGCTATAAATTGGACCAGAATTGATTTCCATGTGCAGTCCACCTGTCATTGGCAAACTATAAACCAACGCGGCAACCTGAATGGTCTCTGTATGCTTTAGAGCAAGGTAGGTCACTGTTGCTCCTCGCTTCTCTAATAATTCTCCCATCTGGATTGATTGTAAAAACGAGCGGGAGGTAATTGATTCTGAATAAATGCGAAAGTCTTCTTTAGTAAGTACAGTTAGTGTCATACATTTACTTTCTATGATATTTTTTTCGAAGATTAAATAGGAGATTTATTAAAGGATACAAAGGATGAATAGGTAGCGTAAACTCGCCTAAATATTCTTCAATAGTTGGATTAAAATTAGCCTTAAAGCGATAAAGCCCGCCATCTCTTGTATGTTCAATGCCTCCTAGATTTTGCCAGATAGAACCTCTTTCGAATGCATGCTGTAGTGTTCGATACCATGTTAAAATTGGAGCATTATAGCGTCTAAATTCTACATCCATTCCTGCATATAAATTCACAGATGTCTGCCCAAATTCCAAGGTCAAAGTGGCTGATAAAGGAGCAACTTGAACACCTGAAGAAATATATTTCTCCAAAAATAGAATTTCTTCATTCAACCTTTCGCTTTCTTGCAACCTACTTTGATATTTCGAAGATTTAACAGTAGCTGATAAAGATTCTAGAATTTTTTGATTCTGATTTCTTTGTTCTTCTAAAATATTCAACCGATTTGGCAAATCAAGTGTAGATAATGTTATATAAGCATGGTCTGGAAAAGACAATAGTAAATTTCGATAGTAGGCTTCATTACGCAAATGAATACTTTTTCTTGCCTCCGTCTTCTTCATTAGAAAAGAAAATGATTCTAATAATTCAATCCCACCAAACTGAATAGTTATTCCTTTATTTTGTGCAGTCCTAATAGCTTGTCTTGCTGATTTCGGTAGATATTTCTCATCAAAATTTTCTTTGTACACTTTCGCCTGTATACGAGGCTGAATAGTATCAATCATTCCACTAGTCTTACCAGACCAAATGAATCCTAGTTTTTGTAGATAATTTAGCGTTTTTAGAGTTTCCTCTGAGTAATCATAAAATTGACCATCAATATAAGTTTTATTCAAACAAAGCGCAGGGTCTATCTTAATAAAAAGAGCTCGTTTTTTCTGCGCAATCTTTTTAAGCGAAGAAAATACAAAATCCATCAAAGATTGGTCAGTATAATCCAAAATTGGACCTCTGGCAATGTAGCACATTGTAAAACCAAAGGGTAAAGATCTATAAAGTAAACTAGCTACCGCCACTATTTGATTATCACTATAAAACCCAACTCTTTCATTTTCCCATTCACTTTTTACACTTGCCCAAGCACTACTTTGCAAGAGATTCACTAAAGAACTTCGTCTAACAAAACGATCATGTTCTTCAGCAGAAATACCAACTCGATAATAATACATGACATGTACTTTCCATTTTCTATTAATCTTAGTCCTATTTTACTATTTTTTTTTTAAAAAATAAAGAAAAAATAATCTTCACACATCACCTAGTATATGGAGTTAATATCAGTAACTTTTCCTATAAATAGTTAAAAGAAATAATAGGAAGTATGTCATTAAGATAATCTTTCTCAACTAAATTTGTAGTATAAAAATTGTTGTTTTAGCTTTTGAAAAAGCAAATTAAATCACTCGTCCATAATTATTTACATACAATTCTCTGACTTCAATCACATCCCGAGGCTGAATCCCATAATAGGAGCCTGCAGGTTGCATAACAGAAGTCTCGTTGGTATGATCCAATCCGATGGCATGCCCCAGCTCGTGCTCCGCCGTGTGCACAATCCGTTCATAAGAATATCCATAGTTTGGATTAGATAGATAATAGTGATTCAGGCGAACCGTTACAGATATAAATTGTTTGGTTAACAAATTGGTTTGACTCTCGGCTTGACCAGCTACAGCGGTCGATCCATCATTCATCTCACTTGCCACAATATCTGCCTGGCTAGGATCCGCAACCACCTCAAAGGTAAAGGCTCCCGTTTGATTCCAGTTTTTTATAGCTTCTGCATAGGCACCTTGGAAGGTTTCATCCATTTGAGGCTCAATATAGATGCGAGCTGAGGCCTGAGCCCACTTGCCTTCTGCATGTTGGTGACTGTCTGTCTGAGACAAGACTTCCAGCGTTCCCGTTTCCTGCCATTGTTTCCAGCCACCTTGACCAATCTTACTCATTTTTTCAACTTGATTGACCGCAGAATGAAAATCACCTGTCAGATACCAAACCACTCCAAAGGCAATGAGAAGTAGAATGACCACAGTCCAAACCAGACGCCAGAAGAAACGCCAAATTCCCAACAGAAATCGGAACAATAATCGAATAATCCAGAACATGACGCCCCACCTTTCATAAAAATAAGAACCTATCTTGAAATCACATTCTCCTTGATTAAGATAGATTCTCTATTTTACTGAATAAAGCTGAAAGAAATCTAAAACTAAGATAAGCGTTCTTCCAAGACAAAGTCAATTGGTAGAGTAGCCAAAAAACGTTCCAATTGTTTTTCCCAGTAGTACCACTCGTGCTTACCTGGACTATGACTATAGGTTACTTCAAAACCAAGCTTTTTGAGGTTTTTCACTGCGAGATTATTGGCAGAGTAGAGATAGTCTTGCTCCCCACACCAAGCCCATAGTTTGGTCTTTTGATCGGACTTTGCAGCCATGCTTTCAAGCGAATGAGGACTAGCTGTCCAGTCTTTGATCTCTCCAAAAACTCCTCTCCAGTAGGCAAGAGAGCCCAAATCCTGACTTTCAGGAGAAAAATCCTGAAAACTGAGTGCACCAGAAAAACTAGCCGCATGAGAAAAACGATCGGTTGCGAGAGCCAGCTTGAAGGAGCCATAGCCACCCATGGAGAGACCTGCTATGAAGTTTTTTTCTCGCTTGCTGGTCATATTGGGGAAGAAACGTTTCATGACTTGGGGGAGTTCTTCTGCTAGAGCAGTATAGTAGTTATAGCCATACTGAGTATCTGTGTACCAGCCATTATTTGTATTGGGCATGATAACAATGAGATTGGTTCCACGCAACAAGCGTTCGACATTGGTACGCTTGAGCCAGCTATTTTGATTTCCTGACATTCCGTGCAAAAGGTAAAGAACAGGAATATCTGTGCAATCTGGTTCAGTCACTCGACTAGCATCTGGATAGAGTACGGTAACACCCCACTCCATATCCAAAACTTCTGAGTAATACTCAATATTCATAACTGCCATGGTTGTCTCCTTTTACTATTCTATAAGAAAAAGCCGAATATCGACTTTTTCCGTAGGTATTCTGCTTATTATTTAGCTTCCATCACGACTGGCAAGATTGCTGGGCGACGCTTGGTTTGATCAAAGAGGTACTTGGTCAAATTGTCACGAACCTTGCCTTTGAGATCTGCCCAATCAAAGTCATCACCTTGAAGATACTCTTCTACCGTTTGGTTAATCAATTCGGAACTTTCACGGAGAATGTCGCGACTCTTCTTAAGGTAGATAAATCCACGCGTGTGAACACGAGCCTTAGCCACAATCTTCTTCTCACGACGGTTAACAGTGATGGCCACGATAAAGATTCCATCCTCTGACAAGACCTTACGGTCGCGAAGAACGACATTCCCAACATCACCAATGGCATTTCCATCAATCATGACATCGCCTGCAGAAACTGCTCCAGATGGGACGAAGTCTCCATGTTCATAGGACATGGTCGTTCCCTTTTTAGGGATGAAAATACGCTCTGGCAACATTCCAACTGCCATGGCAGCCTTGGCATGCGCATCCAACTCACGGTACTCCCCTTGGACAGGGAAAAGATATTTCGGTTGCAAAAGATTGATCATCAACTGCAAATCACGCGCATTTCCGTGTCCGGATACTCGCAAACTCTGGGTAATGAGTTTTACCACACCACCAGCTTGGTAGATCATATTTTCAACGCGAGCCACAACCGCTTCTTTGGCGGTGGATGGAGTTGTTACAATATAAACCAAGTCCCCATCCTTGATTTCTACATAACGGTGGCGCCCAACGGACATCTTGCGAAGTCCATTGATGGGTTCACCCATACGACCTGTCTCTAGGATAATCAACTCATGGTCTTCAAAACGAGACATTTCTTTGGGTTTAATCAACAAACTTTCGTTGGCCAAAGACAATTTTTTGAGACGAATCGCTGTTCGAACAATATTTTCAACATCAAATCCCGTCAAAACAACTCGGCGACCTGTATCTGCTGCAGCATCAAAAACCTGCTGGATACGAGAGAGGTTGCTGGCAACTGCTGCAACGATAATACGACCTTCCCAGTCCGCAATGGTCTGGGTAATTTCATCCCCAACTTCACTCTCGCTCGCCACCTGAATATTGCTGTCTGCATTCGCAGAATCACTGAGAAGTGCCAAGACACCGTCACGTCCGATTTCGGCTAAACGTGCAAAATCCGTCGCATAGGATTCGCTAGCCGTCTGGTCAAATTTGAAGTCTCCTGTGTAAACAATGTTCCCTTTTGGTGTTTTTAACACAACTCCCAGACTTTCTGGGATAGAGTGAGTCGTACGGAAGAAGGAAACCACCGTTCCCCCAAAGTCAATCTCCGTGTTTTCATCAATCACATGGAAGTCATTGAATTTCTTAACCGTATCATTTCCTTTGACAAAGAGTTTCGCCAACTCAATGGTCAACTCAGAACCAAACACAGGCACCTTAGCTTCTGCCAAGAGATAAGGCAGGGCACCAATGGCATCCGCATGCCCGTGAGTCAAGAAGACCCCTGCGATACGGTCGCTATTTTCAAAAAGGTAGTCCATGTTTGGAATGACGACATCAACCCCTAGTTGTTCATTTTCAGGGTATTTAAGCCCTGCATCCAAAACAAAAATCGAATCGCCTATTTCAGCGATGTACATATTTTTCCCATTTTCTCGTACACCACCTAGTGTTGTTAAACTAATATTACTCATTTTTCCTCCGAAACTTAATTTATCTTGATTATAGGGTAGGTTTACCCTCTTATTCTAAAAGTTCTAAAACTTTCAGCCGAATCTTTTCCTACCATTATACCATTTTTTTGATGATTTTCAAAATGAAGATTTGTTTTCAAAAAAGAGCTGGTTACCCAACTCTTTCCTAACTTCTATTCTTTTTCCATTAAAAAGTCATAGATATCTTGCACCGTACCCAGCGCCATCATTTCTTGGTCTTTGACAGTTTGTTTGAGATTTTGGTAAATCTGACTTTCAGCAATTTCCCTTTTCGGCGCTTCTTTATTGACTGTCATGACACCATCTTTGATCGTCACAAAGCCCAGCTCCTCAAATACTTGGATCATCTTGACCAGCAAGATTTGTTGGATATTGAGATAAACCGCCAAATCTTTGAGCTTGTAGCGAATATCAAACTCTGGGAACTGGTAAATGGTCCTATACAATTTGGCAAACTGCTCTCTGGTCCCATAACCTGTCAGATAATAGGCTTTGTCAATGTCATTTTTGAAATAGACGGCAGAGAAATGTCGCTCCTGAAAAATGGCCTTCAGCAAGGTAATATCCTCAGGAATGTTTTTCACAACCACAGCATCACTAGTCGCTAAATCTGGCACCTCTCCAGAGAAATCCAAGACTGGAATTCCCTCTGGCAAGACTGCATTCTTCCCACGAATGTTAAAGAGTTGAACACCTTCCACACGCGCATCCACCATCATCAACTGGAGGGCAGTTTGGCCATTCCATTGGTTGACAGATAGGGTGACTGCTAATTCTAAGTTTTTTGTTTGAGCAAACTCTGTTGCCCATCTCCCTTGTCCGAAGGCCACCACTTCAAAACTCGCCTCATCCTTGGAAATTTTTAGTTTGAGGTGGGCATTGCCTGCTCCCATGGTTCTGGCACTTTCGACATGAAAATCCTTGATATAAAAGACAGGTTTCTGATTATCCATTCCAAAAGGTGCCAAGCGTTCAAAGCTTTTAACCGTTTCTAAACTAAGAGTCTCCAAATCCAGCTCTTCATCTAGATTTAACTTGTTCTTGCCAGCAGCATCTGCGCCTTTTTCACGGACATAGTCTTCCAAAACCTGAGATAAATCTGAAAGTTTCTCAACTTCCAGCGTCATTCCTGCTGCACCAGCATGGCCACCAAAGGCTATGAAGAGGTCGCGATGGGGGTCTAGGGCTTCAAAAATATCGACTGCTTCCACACTACGAGCGCTACCCTTAGCACGACCCTCCTCTATATTAAGAACGATGACTGTCTGCCCTAGTTCTTCCAGCAAACGACCAGCAACGATACCCAGAACGCCAGGATTCCAGCCTTCCTTGGCCAAGACCTGGACCTTCTTCTCAGGATCCACCATGGTCTTAGCTTCTTCATAGATAGACTGAACAATTTCCTTGCGCTCTTCGTTTTTCTGATGAATCATGAGGGCGATCTCATGCGCTTCCTCGTCGTCAAAGCCAGTCAGCAAATCAATGGCTGGATTCGGATCATCCAAGCGCCCCAAGGCATTTAAACGAGGGGCAATCTGAAAGCCAACCGTTTCTTCTGTCACTTCATTCGCAGCAATCCCAGCCATGTCTAGCATTTCTTGTAGACCGATGCGCTGAGTATGCCCCAACATTTCCAGACCATATTGAACCATGATACGGTTTTCATCCGTCAAACTTACCATATCCGCAATGGTACCGATAGCTACCAAATCTAGTAGCTCAACTTGCACTTCTTCTAAAAGAGCGCAAGCTAGCTTGAAAGCCACTCCGCATCCGGCCAACTGTTTGAAAGGATAGTCCGCATCCGGATGCTCAGGATGGACAATCGCATAGGCATCAGGAAGGGTTTCCGGCATGGAATGGTGGTCAGTCACAATGACATCCACTCCCATAGACTGGGCCAGTTTAATGGCCTCGTGACCTGCAACCCCATTGTCCACTGTCACAATCAAGGAAATCCCCTCTTGCTCGATAAAGTATTTATAGACACTGGCATTGGGACCATAGCCATCGGTAAAGCGATTTGGCAGATAAACACGGCACTCGGCACCAAGCTGTTCCAAACTTTCCCTCACAATCGAAGCTGAAGTCATGCCATCCGCATCGTAGTCTCCATAGATAAGAATGTTTTCCCCTTCTTCAATAGCCTGACGAATTCGTTCCACAGCCTTATCCATATCATGGAGCAGATAGGGATCATACAAGTCTCCTAAAGAAGGTTCTAAAAACTTCTTTAGACTTTCTTCATCCTGAATCCCTCTTTCAAATAATAACCGAGCCACCTCAGGACCCAGCCCAGCCTTCTTGGCTATCTTTGTAAAATCCGCATCTTCAACCTGCGGGGCAAACTGCCATTCATAAGTAGGAGTTATCAAAAAAACATCCACTCTTTCTAAGAATTCTATCGTTTCATTATAACATGATTTAGGCATTTTCTCTATCCAGATTGCTTTTTTATAACATTTTAGTGAATTTTTTTCAGATATGATTTGACAAGAACACTCTTTTGTTGTAAAATCATGTTATAAAATCTAACACAAAGGAGATCTCTCATGGCTTTAGTAGAATTTAAAAACGTCGAAAAATATTACGGAGACTACCACGCACTCCGCGACATCAATCTCCGTTTTGAAAAAGGACAAGTTGTTGTCCTGCTTGGACCTTCTGGTTCTGGAAAGTCCACTCTTATCCGTACGATCAATGGTTTAGAGGCTGTTGACAAAGGAAGTCTCCTAGTCAATGGACACCAAGTAGCAGGTGCTAGCCAGAAAGATTTAGTTCCTCTTCGTAAGGAAGTCGGCATGGTTTTCCAGCATTTTAACCTTTATCCACACAAAACAGTGTTAGAAAACGTGACACTTGCACCCATTAAAGTTCTAGGAATTGATAAAAAAGAAGCTGAAAAAACAGCCCAAAAATATCTGGAATTTGTAAATATGTGGGACAAGAAAGATTCCTATCCAGCTATGCTATCTGGTGGACAAAAACAGAGAATCGCCATCGCACGTGGTCTTGCCATGCATCCGGAGCTCCTCCTCTTTGATGAGCCAACATCTGCTCTTGACCCTGAAACCATCGGAGATGTTCTAGCAGTTATGCAAAAACTGGCGCATGATGGGATGAACATGATCATCGTTACCCACGAAATGGGCTTTGCCCGTGAAGTTGCTGACCGCATCATCTTTATGGCTGACGGAGAAGTTTTGGTGGATACGACAGATGTCGATGACTTTTTCGACAATCCAAGCGAACCTCGTGCCAAACAATTCCTCAGCAAAATTATCAACCACGAAAGTGACAAAGTCAAATAAGGAGGCGCCTATGAAAAAGAAATTCTTTTTATCCGCATTATTGATTAGCCTTTTCAGCCTTGCTGCTGCCAAACCAGTCCAAGCCGATACCAGTGTGGCAGACATTCAAAAAAGAGGCGAACTAGTTGTCGGTGTCAAACAAGACGTTCCTAATTTTGGCTACAAGGACCCCAAGACGGGTACTTATTCTGGTATCGAAACGGACCTGGCCAAGATGATTGCGGACGAACTCAAGGTCAAGGTTCGCTACGTTCCTGTTACCGCTCAGACCCGTGGACCACTACTAGACAATGAGCAGGTCGACATGGATATCGCGACCTTCACCATCACAGACGAGCGTAAAAAACTATACAACTTCACCAGTCCCTACTATACGGACGCTTCTGGATTTTTGGTCAATAAATCCGCCAACATCAAAAGCATTGAGGACCTAAACGGCAAAACCATCGGAGTTGCCCAAGGCTCCATCACCCAACGCCTGATTACTGAACTGGGCAAAAAGAAAGGTCTAACCTTTAAATTCGTCGAACTTGGTTCCTACCCAGAATTGATTACTTCCCTTCACGCTCACCGTATTGATGCTTTTTCCGTGGACCGCTCTATCCTGTCTGGCTACATTAGTAAACGGACAGAACTACTAGATAATAGTTTCAAGCCATCTGACTACGGTATTGTTACGAAAAAATCAAACACCGAGTTCAACGATTATCTTGATAACTTGGTCACCAGATGGAGCAAGGATGGTAGTTTGCAGAAACTCTATGACCGATACAAGCTCAAACCATCTAGCCACACAGCAGATTAAGGAGGACACCCTATGACAGATTTATCATCTTGGACATCCTATTTTCAGGATTTTGGACAATTTTTCAATGGTTTCCTCTTCACTCTTGCCCTAGCAATTGGATCCTTTATCCTAGCTATGGTCTTAGGAATCATCTTTGGAGTCCTATCAACTAGCAAACATCAAATTTTAAGAATTTTGGCTCGTATCTTTGTCGAATTTTACCAAAATACTCCCCTCTTAGTGCAGTTTGTTATCGTCTTTTATGGTCTACCTCTTATCAGTGAACACACCATCATGATTCCGATTTATTGGACAGCTGTTCTCTGCGTGGGACTCTATCACGGCGCCTATATCGCTGAGGTTATTCGTTCAGGGATTCAGTCTATTCCTAGCGGTCAGATGGAGGCCGCCTTATCACAAGGTTTCACCTATATCAGTGCCATGCGCTTGATTATCTTGCCTCAAGCCGTCCGTATCATCCTCCCTCCTTTGACCAACCAAATCGTTAACCTTATCAAAAATACTTCAACCGTTGCTATCATCTCTGGAGTGGACTTGATGTTTGTGACCAAGTCTTGGTCAGCTCTCAACGGAAACTACATCCCAGCCTTTCTAGGCGCTGCTCTACTCTACTTTGCCCTTTGCTTCCCTGTCGCCCAATTTGGTCGCAAGATGGAGCAAGCCAACAAAAAAGCCTATTCACTTTAGGAGGTTACTATGGAATCTATTTTAGAAGTTTTGACCCCAGATAACCTAGTCTTTATCTTTAAAGGATTCGGCTTGACCCTCTACATTTCTCTGATCGCCATCGTCCTTTCTACCTTTATCGGGACGGTACTTGCGGTTATGCGAAATGGGAAAAATCCTGTCTTGCGAATCATCTCCAGCATTTATATCGAATTTGTGCGTAATGTTCCCAACCTTCTCTGGATTTTCACTATCTTTTTGGTATTCAAGATGAAGTCCACACCAGCAGGAATCACTGCCTTTACCCTTTTTACCTCAGCAGCCCTAGCTGAGATTATCCGTGGTGGTCTCAATGCCGTGGACAAGGGCCAGTACGAAGCAGGAATGTCGCAAGGATTCACTTCAGCTCAAATCCTCTACCACATCATTCTCCCACAAGCGATCCGTAAAATGCTGCCCGCTATTATTTCTCAGTTTGTAACCGTGATTAAGGATACCAGTCTCCTCTACTCTGTTATCGCCCTACAAGAACTCTTTGGAGCCAGCCAAATTCTCATGGGTCGTTATTTCGAACCAGAGCAGGTCTTTAGCCTTTACATCCTGATTGCCCTCATCTACTTCAGCTTTAACCTATCAATCTCTAGCCTGTCTCGCATGCTAGCAAAACGTTGGCAACAAGCCGCAGAATAAAAAAGAAATGTGAACTCAAAACAAGGGTTCACATTTTTTCTATAAATGAAAAAGAGTATCTCAATACTATGCAAACGTTTTACTTTTTGGTAAAATGACTTTAAAACCTAAAGCAAGGAGAAAAACAATGATTCAAGACCTTTACAAAGAATTCTCTCAACTGGAACAAGTAGAAGCTATCGCTCTTGGTGGTTCACGTGCAGGACAAGACTACGATCAAAATTCTGACTATGATGTCTATGTCTATCTTAACTCACCTATTGACGAGAAAACTCGTCAAATCATTCTTAGCAACTATTGCTCCTATATGGAAATTGGAAACCAGTTTTGGGAATTAGAGGATGACTGTGTACTAAACAACGGTATCCAAATCGAGTTGATTTATCGTTCGCTGGAGTCGTTTGAACAAGAATTGAACTCAACCGTTTTTCAACACAAAGCTCAAAATGCTTATACAACTTGCATGTGGCATAATCTACTCCACAGCAAGATTCTATACGATCCGAACGGAAACTATGCTTCGCTCCAAAGAGCCTACCAGATTCCCTATCCACAGGAACTCAAAAAGCATATCATTGAAAGGCAACTCCTTTTGCTAGAACAAGCCATGCCTGCCTTCTCTCACCAAATAGAAAAAGCCATCAAACGCCAAGATTTTCTCAGTATGAATCACCGTACGAGTGAATTTTTTGCTTCCTACTTTGACTTGTTATTTGCGCTCAATGAGCAAACCCATCCTGGTGAAAAACGAATGTTGGAGTACGCAAAGACCAATTGTACCCTCCTCCCTAAACAATTTGAAGAAACTATTCGCAAGTATTTCCAACTACTCTATCAACCACAACAAGGAGAACAAGCGATCGTAACCTTGCAAACTATCCTGAAGGAACTAAAAGCCATTTTGCCATAGACCAAAAAGAAAATGTGAACCTCTGTTGCTGGTTCACATTTTTATTTGTCGTTGACTGTAAAATTCTAGTCTACTCATTATTCAGTTGCCTATTTTTGGCTCTCTCTGAAAATCTGCAACTAGGTTAGAAATTGTTCAATTGGTTGACGAGCAATCATGAAGCCGTTCCAAAAACCGCACTCACAATCACTTACCCTGCTCTTTCATTACTAGTGACAATTTTTCCCTTAGGGTTACTACAAGATTTTTTAGAGATTCTAACAAGAATTACAATATGAATTTTACATATTACCATAGAACACCTCTATAGGAGAAAATAAGAGCTAAAATTAATAAAATATAGAAGGCGATAAAAAGCCATCTCATCTTCACACATAGAGCAATATATTCTCTGATAAAGGCCGATGGGATATAGTAGGCGGCTGTACGGCAACCAAGACCATCTCCCTTCATCCCAATACGGCGAGCATAGGTACTGGTACGAAAAACATGGTAATCATTGGTCACAAAGAGAAAACGTGGACTGGTCACCAGCCTCTCTCCCATTTCTTTTGAGAAGAGAAGATTCTCATAGGTTGTCGTTGAGTCTTCCTCTAGGAGAATTGCTTCTCTCGGAACATCCGTCTCTTCCAACAAATAGTTACAAATTGCCTGAGCCTCGGAAATCTTCTCACCCCCTCCTCGACCACCACTAGCGATGATTTTAACATTGGGATTGAGAGACTGGTGATAAGCTTCTACTGCCTTATCAATGCGACTCTTCAGTAAGGGAGTCACTTTTTCTCCATTCAATAAGCCTGCTCCGTGAATGATAATAAAATCATAATATTTTTTCTTAGGAATAAAAAGATACAGGATAGAATAAAGCAAAAATCCTGCAAAGGCAAAACCAAAAATTAAATACGAATAAATCAAAAAGAAAAAGAATATATTCACTAGATGATTGGTGTAGAACAAGCCATTGGTATCGCCCACTCGAATCGCCATGATTACAAAAAAGAATAGAATCACGCAACCTAATCCTAGAGACAAATAATTCGCCTTGGATTTTCCTTCTTTTTTCAATAACACAAATCCATTATAAATAAGGAAAAACCACTTAGAAAAACTAAAAGAGGCAGCAGGAGAAAAATCCCTGCAAAGAAAACCATGTGCACTTCTTTCTGTCCAGCTTCGTAAAAAAGATTGGCAATGGACATATAAGAAAAGAGCAGAGACAAAAGCAAGAGAGCTGGATTCCAGAGACTGCGATTGTCCCTTAAAAACGAAACGAGAAAAAGTAGGACAAAAAATCCTGTGATAAAGTACATAGTCTCCTCCTTTGATAACTACATTTTACCATAATTATGGCAATAGAAAAAGAGGAGCCTAGTCCTCTTATTTTGCTATTCTTGCTTCTGCATCTGCCACAACCTGATCCAGACTCATCTGACGAAGTTGATTTTCCATAGCTACTTGGATATCCAGCAATTTCTGATCCAAGACCTTATGAATATTAGCCCCTACTGGACAGTTAGGATTGGGATTGTCATGGAAACTAAAGAGCTTACCAGATTTTCCTAAACATTCGACTGCCTGATAAACATCAAAAAGGCTAATATCTTGGAGGTCTTTGATAATTTCGGTACCACCCGTCCCACGAGCAACTGAAATCAATCCTGCTTTTTTGAGTTGCGACAAAGTCTTACGGATAATGACTGGATTAACTCCAACGCTAGCTGCGAGAAAATCACTGGTCACCTTGCTTTCCCGGCCCTTGATAGCAATGATAATTAGCATATGGGTCGCAATGGTAAATCGACTTGAAATTTGCATTTTGTTCCCCTTTCACCTGAGATTCTCATCATCTCTCTTCTCATACTCATTATACCCCTTTTTGATGTCATGTCAATCATTACTACTATCCAACCATGCATCCAACTCAACATCATGCCCTTGTTCTTGGGCAATCTCATACAGAAGTTCCTGGTTATGAGTGTGGTGAATCCCATTTACCAAACTTTCATAGTAGATCTGGAAATAGGGAAGCTTTAAATCTTTAGCCAACTGCAATTCAGCTTCTACATCATAATCCACTCGATGAAAATCAACATCAGACAAACCTGCTTCATCAAACTCTAAAATCATATACTGGGCCCGTAGGTCCTTACGTAATCCCGCATCTAAAAAGAAGGGTTGTCCAATGGACCCTGGATTAAGAATCAACTGTCCATCACTTCCATAACGAAGCAACTGTTGGTGGATATGACCATATACTGCGATGGAGGCATGCGGTTCCGTCACTAATCTATCAAAATCTTCTTGTTTTCCCGTATGAATCAACTCCCTACCCCAGTTTTTATCAGGGAGATGGTGAGTGATTCCCACCATCAAATCACCAAACTGACGATGAACTTGCATGGGTTGATTGTGGAGGTCTTCGATTTCTTCAGGGCTGATTTCTTCTAATATATACTGGCATTGACGTAGGAGGTAGCGATGACTAGCTTTTGTCAAATCTAGCTTACGATGCAAACCTCGCCAGAGACTATTCTCCCAATTACCAAGAACTCTTACAGTGATAGGCAAAGCCGCTAAAAGATTCAATATCCTTCTACGTCCCGTTCCCGGCATAAGAATATCCCCCAAAAGCCAGTACTCATCTACCTTTGCCTTTTTAGCATCAGCCAGTACAGCTTCCAAGGCTGTCGTATTCCCATGTATGTCTGAAAGAACTGCTATTTTCGTCATCCTTTCTCCTCTTTTCCTCTTACTTCTTTTGTTAGTATTATAGCAGAAAACACTCAAAAAGAGCACTATCACTACTCACTGGATTAACTTGTAAAGGCTTCCGAGACGTGCTATAATATAAGTAGAGAGTTCCCCTTCATTTAAGATTATGTGGTATTCAACCTCTCTCAATTTTTGTAGATTGGAGGACTATTGCCATGCGGAAATATCTTAAGTATCTCCCATACTACCTTGTCATTTTCTTCTTTTACTGGCCCCTCTATGAGCTATTCTCACTACTCATCACTGACCCATATACACTGAAGGGACTGTACATTTACAACATTCTCCTCTTTTCACCTTTGGCAACCTTCATCGTGTCCCTTCTTTATAGCTACCGTTTCCAATTCTCACTGTGGTGGCTGCTTGGTGTCGGATTGCTCTATTGCTTTACCATCATCACTTTTAATGAATTCATTCTCGTTTATTTCCTAGCTTATGAACTCTTTGCCCTACTTGGTATGGCTTCAGGTTCGGGTATTAAATACATGCTACAGCGAGGAAAAAATAAAAAACTTTCACAAAATCCTTGAAAAATCTCGCAATCATGCTATAATAATGCATAGAGACAAGTCACTTAGTCCCTTTCTACTAGAGAGTGCGTGGTTGCTGGAAACGCATAGAAAGCCTAAACTGATACTACTCTACTGACTTTTATGCAAACATAAAACGGTGGCTACGTTAAAGCCAATCTGAGGTGTCCCTCTTTTTTGAGGAACATAAATGAAGGTGGAACCACGTTGCGACGTCCTTTTAAGGATGTCGCTTTTTGTTTTATCAGAAGGAAGAAGAACGATGCTTTATATGATTGGCGGATCACCTTGCAGTGGAAAGTCAACAATTGCCTCACTTCTTGCTAGACAATATCAACTACTTCATATCAAACTGGATGATTTGATAGAAGAGATGATGAGTCAAGCAAGTGCAGACTCACAGCCGATTTGCCTTCTTAGGCAGGATAGAAATCCAGAAGAGATGGCAGATGAAGAATGGCGCTTTTATTAAGTGAGATTTTTCCTTATGTAAAATCTCACTTAATAAAAAATCAAAACAGACCTCTCTTGGTGGGGAGAGCTGGACTTTTGCCTCACTTGGTAAAGGAGCTTGAATGTCCAACGTCTTCCTATCTATGCTTGACTCCAACAGCCGATTTTCAAAAAAAGCATTATAGACAGAGAGAATGGGTTCCTTATGTCTTAGAGGGTACAACCAACCCTGAGCAAGCTTTTGAAAACTGGATGCAACGAGATATTCTTTTTGCTCAAATGGTTCGTAAGGAAGCGATGAAATTAGGCTATCCTAGTCTCGTAACAGATGGTAGTCAACCAGAAAATCAGACTGCGGAAGAAGTTGCTCGGCTCTTAAAATTGTCCAACAAAAATAGAATAAATATTTAAGGAGAAAACCATGATTAAGATTACTTTCCCAGATGGCGCTGTTCGTGAATTCGAATCTGGCGTTACTACTTTTGAAATTGCCCAATCTATCAGCAATTCCCTAGCTAAAAAAGCTCTCGCTGGTAAATTCAACGGCAAACTCATCGACACGACTCGTGCTATCACTGAAGATGGAAGCATCGAAATCGTGACACCTGATCACGAAGATGCCCTTCCAATCTTGCGCCACTCAGCGGCTCACTTGTTCGCCCAAGCAGCTCGTCGCCTTTTCCCAGACATTCATTTGGGTGTCGGTCCAGCTATCGAAGACGGCTTCTACTACGATACAGACAATACTGCTGGTCAAATCTCCAATGAAGATCTTCCTCGTATCGAAGAAGAAATGAAGAAAATCGTCAAAGAAAACTTCCCGTCAATCCGTGAAGAAGTGACTAAAGACGAGGCCCGTGAAATCTTCAAGAACGACCCTTACAAGTTGGAATTGATTGAAGAACACTCTGAAGACGAAGGTGGTTTGACTATCTACCGTCAGGGTGAATACGTGGACCTTTGCCGTGGACCTCACGTTCCATCAACAGGCCGTATCCAAATCTTCCACCTGCTCAACGTAGCTGGTGCCTACTGGCGTGGAAATAGCGACAACGCGATGATGCAACGAATCTACGGTACAGCTTGGTTTGACAAGAAAGACTTAAAGAACTACCTTCAAATGCGTGAAGAAGCCAAGGAACGTGACCACCGTAAACTCGGTAAAGAGCTTGACCTCTTCATGATTTCACAAGAAGTCGGACAAGGTTTACCATTCTGGTTACCAAACGGAGCGACTATCCGTCGTGAATTGGAACGCTACATTGTCGACAAGGAAATCGCTGCAGGCTACCAACACGTCTACACTCCACCAATTGCCTCCGTGGAACTCTATAAAACTTCTGGTCACTGGGATCACTACCGTGAAGATATGTTCCCAACTATGGACATGGGAGACGGTGAAGAGTTTGTCCTCCGCCCAATGAACTGTCCTCACCATATCGAAGTTTATAAACACCATGTACACTCATACCGTGAATTACCAATCCGTATCGCTGAAATCGGCATGATGCACCGATATGAAAAATCTGGCGCCCTTACTGGCCTTCAACGTGTACGTGAAATGTCCCTAAATGATGGTCATACTTTTGTAGCTCCAGAACAAATTGAGGAAGAATTCAAGAAAATTCTTCAATTGATTATCGACGTGTATGAAGACTTTAATTTGACAGATTACCGTTTCCGCTTGTCTTACCGCGATCCTGAAGATAAACACAAATACTTTGACAACGATGAAATGTGGGAAAATGCACAACGCATGTTGAAGGCAGCTATGGATGATATGGAACTGGACTACTTTGAAGCTGAAGGTGAAGCAGCCTTCTACGGACCAAAATTGGATATCCAGGTTAAAACTGCCCTTGGAAAAGAAGAAACCCTTTCTACTATCCAGCTCGACTTCTTGCTTCCTGAACGCTTCGACCTCAAATATGTTGGAGCAGATGGTGAAGAACACCGTCCAGTCATGATCCACCGTGGGGTTATCTCAACTATGGAACGCTTTACAGCTATCTTGATTGAGAACTACAAGGGTGCTTTCCCAACATGGCTTGCACCACATCAAGTGACCCTCATCCCAGTATCCAACGAAAAACATGTGGACTACGCATGGGAAGTGGCTAAGAAACTCCGTGACCGTGGAGTTCGTGCTGATGTGGATGAACGCAACGAAAAAATGCAGTTCAAGATTCGTGCTTCACAAACCAGCAAAATTCCTTACCAATTGATCGTTGGGGACAAGGAAATGGAAGACGGAACAGTCAACGTTCGCCGCTACGGCCAAAAAGAAACACACACTGTCTCAGTTGATGACTTTGTTGAATCTATCCTGGCTGATATCGCCAACAAATCACGCGTTGAGAAATAAAACAATCACAGTCTGAGAAACATTTTTCAGAGCCAGAAAAAGCAACAACTATTTCAGCTGTTGCTTTTTATATTTTATTTAATCTGAGCTAGTAGTGATTGGTCAAACCACCACACAAGATTTGCTTTCATGAGTTAGATAAGGTCAATATCCTCAATCCTTATCTGCTTCATTTTCTTTTACGAGATCTTTTTGTGAATCCTTTTCAGAGAGTTTTTGATCGATATACTTGTTAATGGTTTCATAAAATTCCTTGGTCGTATCACTGTCTAATTTTGTCGAATTATGAACTTGATTGACTTTTAATTGGACAGATTGAATACCGTAAGAGGCTTGTTTTTGATGGAGCGTTTCTAATTCTTCGTCTGAAATCGGATCTCCAACAACCGTCAAGACCAATTCATTGTTCCTTGACTTGTAGACTTGATTAATGACCGTGTGATTGGCGAACTCTTTTGCTATAAACTGTTTGATTCCTTCTTTTCGCGCTTGTTCTATCGACAGAGTGACTGCTGAATAACTGGCTGGAAGAACCAATAATACAATCAAGGAAGTCAAGCCAATTTTCATTTTAATGTTTAGCTCTTTAAATGAACTTAAGGGAGATTTTCTCATCAAAATTCTTGTTCCAACAATGTTGGCTAGCATGATAAAGACACAGTTGATCAAGAAAAGATAGAGAGCCCCAAATAAAAATCGTACATTTCCATTAGCTAAACCATAGCCTGCAGTACAGATAGGTGGCATCAAAGCTGTTGCGATGGCTACTCCTGGCACGATATTGTTTGCTTCTTTTTTCCTTGACCCAATGACACCTGCTATCCCACCAGCAATAGCAATGAGAACATCCCAAATGGTTGGAGAGGTTCGTGCAATCAATTCGCTACTTGCATAAGACAAAGGAGAAATCCAGAAATACAGAGTCGAGACAAGCAAGCTGACCAATACTTGAGTAAATAAAACCTCTAGAGATTGCTTGATTAAACGCGTATCAAAAATAGCTAAACCGAATCCCAGTCCAACAATCGGTGTCATAAGAGGGGAAATCAGCATGGCTCCAATAATGACAGCTGTTGAATTCATATTTAGACCTATAGAGGCAATAAAAATCGCACACATCAAAATCACTGTATCTCTTAATCGAACATGAAGATCATCATATAATTTCTCACGGTATTCACGTGTTGAATAGTTTCCGGTCATTGGTTACTCCTTTTATTTCATATAATCTTGTTTCTGCATGGATGATGGTAGAGAAACTTCTGTCCAATCTTACATATTTTTAATTCTCACCTGTTATTCTTTTGAAAATTATCCTTTAAATATCCGTCAGTCCATCCTTAACATTATATCAAAAATTTTACAGTCTTTATTTGAAGAAATCTATCAATTGAACAGATTTTTAATTCTCACCTGTTATTCTTTTGAAAATTATCCTTTAAATATCCGTCAGTCCATCCTTAACATTATATCAAAAATTTTACAGTCTTTATTTGAAGAAATCTATCAATTGAACAGATAGAGAAAGTTATCGTCAACCTCATGGTATCATCGACTACTTCAATGACCTCGAGAACTAAACTAAGCATATGATAAGCAAAGGCCAATGGAGAAATGCAAAAATTACAGGAAGGAAGAAAACTGTCAAGATTTGCTTGTTAATGGTTTGCTTAATCTGCTTTTGATCTAGACCTACCTTTTCGTTCGTGGTCTTCATATCCCTCAGAGATTTGTTTATAGTAGATAAAATAATTTACTAGGATACACAGTTAAAGATAGAAAAGCCCAGTTGTCTTATCCTGGGCTCTTATCTACTCTTCTCACTCAAGGACTAAGTTCACTTGAGCAAACTGAATCCGCACTATCGTTCCTTTTCCGACCTCAGACTCGATACGAATCTGGTGACCCAGTTCTTCAGAAATTTTCTTAGATAGGTAAAGTCCAAGTCCAGATGACTGCTGGGTTAGGCGACCATTATATCCTGAAAAGCCACGTTCAAAGACTCGGAGCACATCACTGTTTTTAATCCCGATTCCCGTATCTTTGATACAGAGCTCCTGGCCTTCCATATAAATCTCTAGTCCACCTTTCTTGGTGTATTTGAGGCTGTTTGAGAGGATTTGTTCAATGACGACCAACAGCCACTTCTTATCGGTCACGATGATTTTGTCAAGGTCATGTAGATTGACGGTCAGTCCCTTTTGGATAAAGAAAAGAGCATACTTACGAACCACTTCCTTAACTAAGTCATCCACTTGAACCTTTTCAAATACCAAGTCATCGTGGAAGCTTTCCAAACGAAGATACTGCAACACCAGATTGGTATAGGAGTCAATCTTAAAGATTTCCTGTTCCAGTTGCTGCTTGACCTCACGATCAGATACTTCTGCTACCAAGAGACGGCTCGCTGCAATAGGAGTCTTTATCTGATGAACCCACAAGGTGTAGTAGTCAAGCAAATCCGTCAGTTTACTTTGGGCTTCTGACTTCTTTTGATACAATTCAGACTCACGCTCTTCGAGTTTTTCCGCTAGCACACATTCCAAAGGAGACTTTGGGTCTCTTTCAGCATAGAGTACTTCCTGCCGGTAAATCTGAGCTTCTGCAAAAATATCCCAAACCAAAAATAAAAGGGTTAAAAAGCTACTGAGGAGGAAAAAATAGAAGAAATAAAATCCTATACTAGCGAATAAAAATTGAAAGAGAAAAACAAGAAAACCCAATGAAAAAATATAGACAAAAAGACGACTGCGAGAACGCAGATAGGCTAGAAAAAATGATTTCCAATCAAGCATGTTTCAGTCCGTATCCTATCCCTTTCTTGGTTTCGATAAAGCCTGCTAAACCTTGCTCCTCCAACTTTTTACGCAAGCGAGCAACATTGACGGACAAGGTATTGTCATCGATGAAAAAGTCACTATTCCAGAGTTCCCGCATCAGGTCATCACGCGCCACGATATTGCCCGCATGTTCAAACAGCACTCGCAAAATTTGAAATTCATTCTTGGTCAAACTCAATACTTCCCCCTGATAGTGCAGGTCCATAGACTTGGTATTGAGGATCACACCCGCATACTCCAGCAAACTTTCATCCCGCCCAAACTCATAGGAACGACGCAATAATCCTTGTACCTTGGCTAAAAGGACCTGCTGGTCAAAAGGCTTGGTCACAAAATCGTCTGCTCCCATGTTGATAGCCATGACAATATCCATAGCCTGGTCTCTTGAAGACAGAAACATAATAGGAACTTTGGAAATCTTGCGAATCTCCTGGCACCAGTGATAGCCATTAAAGAGAGGCAAGCCGATATCCATGAGAACCAGATGAGGCTCAGACTGAACAAATAAGCTCAGCACTTCCATAAAGTCTTCTACCAAAACGACTTGAAATCCCCACTCAGAGAGCAGTTTTCCCAATTGTTGTCGAATAACTTGGTCATCTTCTACTAGTAAAATCTTGTGCATGCGCTCCTCCTTTACTCTTGTTCAAAATATCAAAAACCTTAATAAAAAATCTATGAATTAGTAACTCAACTATTTGGCTATTTATCTTTCAAATCCAGATTCGGAAACGAAAGCTAAATAGAGAATAATCCCATTGATATCATACCTTATTTTTAACTATAGTTCCAGCCTTATCCTATATTTTCTTTTTTATGCTCATTTAGTTAGCGTTTCTTTAACTTATTTAATAGATCTAGCCTTCTTATTGACAAGCCGGCAATGATTTGTTAGAATATGAATGAACAAATCAATCTATTCATTCATAAAGCAAAGGAGGTTAAATCATATTGGACAAAAAACAAGCTTTAAAAACAGCGGCTTATGACGTTTTTTCGAAAAAGGGTTACAAGGCAACGGGAATTTCAGAAATTGCTAGGCAAGCTGGTGTTGCAGTTGGTTCTTTTTATAACTATTACGAGAGTAAAGAAGCCATTTTTCTAGACATCTATATAGATGAAAACAACCGTGTTCGCCAAGCTATGATCGAAGAACTGGATTGGGAAATTGACCTGATTGACCTCATTGGTCAACTATTTGCTCAGTCCAGAACTCTCGTTTCTTCCAATAAAATCCTTGCAGAATGGTACAATCCTGCCATAGCCGATGACTTGCACAGCTACTATTCCTCGGAAGAAGGCAAAGTCGCAAATCCTTTTCATCAGTTTCTAGTTAAAACTTTTACAAATCGCATGCAGGCTGAAGGGTACTCGCCAGAAAAGATTCAAGATATTTTACAGGTTTATAATCTGTTTTACTATATGGATATGCATATCACGGAAAAAGATTTTCCAGATATTGGCAAAACTGTTGAAATACTTGCAACCAACTTCATTAAAGGAGTTCTAAAATAAAGAATGGATTTCTTTATTTTTAAAAAGATATGAATGAATTATTTTTTAGTTCATTCATAAAATTAAGAACAGGAGTCATAAAAAATGAAAAGAGGTAAAAAAATGTTTATTATCATTCTGTCAACACTTGGATTACTAGCCCTTATAACTTGGGGTGCCATCGCCTATCTTGGACGAAGTCAAACATTATCGATAAAATCCATCGAAAACCCCAGCGGCGATTTGTATTTAATTCATATCTCAAAGCCAAGTCAGCAAACCTGGAAAGCTGGGGCTTATGCTAAGTTTACGCTCCCCGATACGTCGTCCGCTGCTAGGAAGAACGAAGCTAAGGGAGAGCAAACCAGTCGATGGCTAACCATTGCCTCCACACCTGATGAAGATGAAATTCTCATTTTGACTCATAATAGTGGTAGCAACTTTAAGAACACCTTGACACATTTACCGGCTGGAAGTGAGATTGAGATGAGTTGGCTTGATTCCTCTTTAACCGTTAAAGATACGAATCAGCCACTAGTTTGCTTTGCATCTGATGTTGGTATTTCTTCTCTACGCCCCCTTATCAAAGAATGGGCTGGTAAATGTCCGATTATTCTCAACCATTTTGACAAAGGAGTTACTATTTTCGATAATGAGATGAAGGAACTGGCTCAAAAAACATCGAATTTTACTTATAAAACTAGCGATGAACTTTCTCAAAGTCAAGCATTTTTAAAACATGCTATTGATGAATACGGCAATCAAGCCAGCTATCTCATCACAGGTCAGCCTGATGATGTAAATGAGATGAAGAATTTTTTAAAGGAAAATAGGATTGATAGCAAAAACATACAAGTAAGCTCGTTTAGAGGTTTGAAATAGGAGCAATCTATCTTCTATGTATTTCAATCAAACCCTACTAGGTCATTCGAACAAGCCCACTAGCTAATTCTAGGTAAATGTGGTAGGATAAACATAGAGAAAGGAGCTTTTATGGCCAATATTTTTGACTACTTAAATGATGTAGCATACGATTCCTTTTATGACCTCCCCGTGAACGAGTTAGATGTTCTTGCCTTGACTGAGTTGACCTACCTTGCTTTTGATAATGTAATCACCCAAGAACCAAATCGCCTCATAGATCTAGCACCTCAAATCCCTAGAGACACGACGATGTTGACCAATAAAAACCGTCTCCAGTTGTTGGATCAGCTCGCTCAACACAAACGCTTTAAAAATTGCAAGCTCTCAAACTTTATCAATGATATTGATCCTGAATTGCAAAAACAGTTTGCGGCTATGACTTATCGTATCAGTCTCGATACCTATTTGCTTGTTTTTCGTGGGACAGATGACAGCATCATTGGTTGGAAAGAAGATTTCCATATGACCTATATGAAGGAAATCCCTGCTCAAAAACATGCCCTCCAGTATTTAGAGGACTTTTTTGCCCAACATCCCAATCAAAAGATCGTCCTAGCAGGGCATTCAAAAGGGGGCAATCTAGCTGTCTATGCTGCCAGTCAACTTGATCCAAACTTACAGAAAAACATTGTCGCTGTCTACACTTTTGATGCCCCTGGGCTTCACAAGGAACTAACCGAAACACCTGGCTATCAAAACATGATGGAAAGAACGAAAGTATTTATCCCACAAGGGTCTATCATCGGGATGATGCTGGAAATTCCGGATAAAAAAATCGTCGTTCGAAGCACCGCCTTAGGTGGCCTTGCCCAGCACGACACCTTTAGTTGGCAGATTGAAGACAAACACTTTGTCCAACTAGACGAGACCAATAGTGATAGTCAGCAAGTCGATACAACCTTCAAGGAATGGGTTGAAACAGTTCCTGACGAAGAACTGCAGCTCTACTTTGACCTCTTTTTTGGAATCATTCTCGATGCAGGCATCTCCTCTATCAACGATCTTTCTTCCTTCAATGCCATTGAACACATTCATCAACTCTTTGTACAAGCTCAATCCCTCACTCCCGAAGAAAGAGAAACCATGGGGCGCTTAACCCAACTCTTGATTGACACCCGCTATCAAGCTTGGAAAAATCGTCAAAGCACGAAAAAGACTTTTTGATACCCTAAGTATCCTCTTCTATGCTATACTTAGTTTAGTACATTCTTTGAGATTGGAGCCAGTATGAAAATCCATAAAACCGTGAATCCCGTTGCCTATGAAAACACTTATTACCTGGAAGGGGATCAACACCTAATTGTGGTGGACCCAGGTAGCCATTGGGAATCTATTCGCAAGACTATTGAGAAAATCAACAAACCAGTCTGCGCGATTCTCCTGACCCATACCCACTACGACCATATTATGAGTCTGGACTTAGTTCGCGAGACTTTTGGAACTCCCCCAGTTTATGTAGCAGAAAGTGAAGCTAGCTGGCTCTATACTCCCGTTGACAATCTCTCTGGCCTACCTCGTCACGATGATATGGTAGATGTCATCTGCAAACCTGCAGAACATACCTTTGTTTTTCATCAAGAATACCAGATCGAAGAGTTCCGCTTTACTGTACTTCCTACTCCTGGACACTCTATCGGCGGTGTTTCCCTCGTTTTTCCTGATGCCCATCTAGTCTTGACCGGAGATGCTCTTTTCCGCGAAACCATCGGACGGACAGACCTTCCTACAGGTAGCATGGAACAACTCCTCCATAGTGTCCAGACTCAACTCTTTACTCTTCCTAACTACGATGTCTATCCAGGGCATGGCCCAGCTACGACCATCGCTCACGAAAAGACCTTTAACCCCTTTTTCTAGCAAGCAAAAAACCAAGGATAGCTTCCTTGGTTTTTGTATTACCAAATAATCACACGGTCCTCTGGTGAACGCCACATGCCGTCGCCTTCTTTGACATTATAGATTGTAAAGAAGTCATCAAAGTTTGGCACTTGGATGTTAACACGGAGTTTGGCAGGCGCGTGCACATCGACACTGGCCATGAGTTTCATCAACTCAGGACGGCCTTTCATGCGCCAGATACGAGCAAAGTTGTGGAAGAATTCTTCAGCAGAGAAGTCTGGTTCTCTCTTGGCAGCTTCAAGGGCTGCAGCAATTCCTCCTAGGTCCGCAACGTTTTCTGATACGGTTAGTTTTCCGTTAATCCTTGCGCCGTAAGATTCTTGGCCATCAAATTGGTCGATAACTTTTTGCGTTTTTTCTTTAAAGGCGGCATAGTCACTCTCTGTCCACCAATCCTTGAGACTACCATTTTCATCAAAGGAAGCGCCATTTGTGTCAAAGGCATGAGAAATCTCGTGGGCAATAACAGCACCAATACCACCGTAGTTAGCAGAAGACGACTGATGCAAGTCATAGAATGGAGCCTGTAAAATAGCAGCTGGAAAGACAATCAAGTTCTTCTGAGGATTATAGTAGGCATTGACCATATGTGCTGGCATGCCCCACTCCTTGTAGTCAACAGGTTGGTTCCACTTGCTCCAGCTGTGCTTGATTTCCACACGCGCAAAGGCTAGGGCATTCTCAAAGAGGCTGGATGTTTCATCCACTACCTTGTCCTTATAGCGGGCTGGCAACTCCTCCGGATAACCGATATAAGGCTTGATGACATTGAGTTTGACGATGGCCTTATCACGCGTTTCAGGAGTGAGCCAGTCATTCTTAGCCAAACGTTCCTTATAAACGTCAATCATAGTCGCTACTTTTTTCTCTACGTCTGCTTTTGCTTCTGGGGAGAATTTTTCATGCGCATACCAGAGACCAAGGGCTTGCTTGAAAGGACCTTGAGCTAAATGATAAGCAGCCTTGACCTTATCCTGAGCTTCTGGAACACCTGAAAGGGCACGTCCATAGGCACCTGACAAGACGCGAATCTCATCTGTAAGATAGCTTGTTGAAAGATTGACCACAGCCAAAATCAAGGTTGCTTTGAGTAGAGGCCAAGCTTCTTCACTGTAAAATTGGTCTGCTGCTTGCCAGAAACGTTCCTCATCTACGATAACCTTGTCAGGCACTTGCCCAAGAACGGCTTGGAAAAAGTCATCTAGAGGTAGAGCAGGGGCGAATTTCTTGAAATCTTCATAAGCGTATGGATGATAGAGTTTGGCATATTCTGAACTTTCTTCGTTTGAAAGGACTACTGCTGCGATACGACGATCCAATTCCAATCTCTTCTCTAGCAAATCTGCGATTTCCTCATCTGAAAAATCATAGGCTTTGAGAAGATTCGTAGTACTTTCCTTCCAAAGCGTTAAGAGCTCCTCACGTTGAGGATGGTCTTCCGCATAGTAGGTTGTATCAGGCAAGATAGTTCCTGGTGCACTGGCCCAGAGAACATTGGTTCTGGCATCCATAAAGTCTGGTGAAACACCAAATGGAAGGAAGTTTGGTTTACCAGCTAGTTCAAACTCTGCTAGTTTGCTGGTAAAATCTGCAAAACTTTCTAAGTCTTGGTATTCCTTGAGTAGAGGAAGGACAGGCTTGATCCCATCTGCTTCTCTCTTATCAAAATCGCGTACCATACGATGGTACTTAACAAAGTTTGAGAGGATAGCATCCTCTGGTACCTCTTCACCCGCCAACCACTTGTCCGTAGTCGCCAGCATCAACTCTTCAATTTCCTCGTCAAGGTCAATAAACCCACCTGTTCGAGATTTGTCAACTGGAATGACAGCTGTTTTTTCCCATTCGCCATTAATTGCATCATAAAAATCGTCTTGATAACGTGTCATCTTGTTCTCGCTTTCATTTTTTCACTTATTCTTAGCTTAGCAAAAAACACTTGGGAATGCAATTAAAAATGGTTTCTCTTTTCTCTTCATTTTTCAGTTATTATTTTAAATTTTTCAAAAATTAACTTGACTTAATTTTTTTTTTAAGGTATATTAAAAGGCAGGAGGAAAACAACTGTATGATACGTATCGAAAACCTCAGTGTCTCCTACAAAGAAACGTTGGCACTAAAGGATATTTCACTAGTGCTCCAAGGACCAACTATTACCGGAATTATTGGTCCAAACGGTGCTGGAAAATCAACTTTATTAAAAAGTATGTTGGGAATTATCCCACATGAAGGTCAGGCCTTTCTTGATGACAAAGAATTCAAGAAATCTTTACATCGAGTTGCCTATGTCGAGCAAAAAATCCATATCGACTACAATTTCCCTATCAAGGTCAAGGAATGCGTCTCTCTGGGACTCTATCCATCCATCCCACTCTTTCACACCTTAAAGGCCAGCCACTGGGAAAAAGTGGCAGATGCACTTGAAATCGTTGGGCTCTCAGACTATGCTGATCGCCAAATTAGCCAGCTCTCAGGCGGACAATTTCAACGTGTGTTGATTGCCCGCTGCTTAGTACAAGAAGCAGACTACATCTTTCTAGATGAGCCATTTGTCGGGATTGATTCGGTTAGTGAAGAGATTATCATGAACACGCTGAGAGATCTTAAAAAAGCTGGTAAAACAGTTCTCATCGTGCATCATGACCTCAGCAAAGTCCCCCATTATTTCGACCAAGTTCTGCTTCTCAATCGAGAACTAATAGACTTTGGTCCGACTAAAGAAACCTTTACCGAAGTCAATCTCAAAAAAGCTTATGGTAGCAAGCTCTTCTTTAATGGAGGTGACCTATGATAGCAGAATTTATCGATGGATTACAAAATTTCCATTTCCTACAAAATGCCCTGATAACAGCTATAGTCATCGGGGTGGTTGCTGGAGCCGTGGGATGTTTTATCATCCTACGCGGAATGTCTCTCATGGGGGATGCCATCTCTCACGCAGTTTTGCCCGGCGTAGCCCTTTCCTTTATCTTGGGAATTGATTTCTTTATCGGAGCGATCATCTTTGGTTTGATGGCTTCCATCATCATTACCTACATCAAGGGAAACTCTATCATCAAGAGTGACACTGCCATTGGTATTACCTTTTCGTCTTTCTTAGCCTTAGGTGTCATCTTGATTAGTGTTGCCAAGAGTTCGACAGACCTCTTTCATATCCTTTTTGGGAATATCCTCGCTGTCCAAGATACGGACATGTGGATCACCATCGGTGTGGGGGCATTGATTCTCTTGATTATTGGGATTTTCTTTAAACAACTATTGATTACATCCTTTGACGAGCTTTTGGCTAAAGCCATGGGAATGCCCGTCAATTTCTACCACTACCTGCTCATGGTGCTCTTGACCCTTGTGTCAGTCACTGCCATGCAAAGTGTTGGAACCATTCTTATCGTGGCCATGCTAATCACTCCAGCTGCGACAGCTTATCTCTATGCTAATAGCCTAAAGAGCATGATTTTTCTTTCATCAAGTCTAGGAGCCCTAGCTTCTGTTGTGGGACTCTTTATCGGCTATAGCTTCAATCTCGCAGCAGGATCCAGCATCGTGCTCACATCCGCCAGCTTCTTTTTAATCAGTTTCTTTATCTCTCCTAAGCAACGATATTTGAAGCTGAAAAATAAACATTTGTTAAAATAAGGGGTAAAGCCCCAATAAATTGGAGGATCTAATGAAAAAATTAGGTACATTGTTCGTTCTCTTTCTTTCTGTCATTGCTCTTGTAGCATGTGCTAGCGGAAAAAAAGATGCAGCTTCTGGTCAAAAACTAAAAGTTGTTGCTACAAATTCAATCATCGCTGATATTACTAAAAATATCGCTGGTGACAAGATTGATCTTCACAGTATCGTTCCGATTGGACAAGACCCACACGAATACGAACCACTCCCTGAAGATGTTAAGAAAACTTCTGAGGCTGATCTCATTTTCTATAACGGTATCAACCTTGAAACAGGTGGCAATGCCTGGTTTACCAAATTGGTAGAAAATGCCAAGAAGACTGAAAACAAAGACTACTTTGCAGTCAGTGAAGGGGTTGAAGTTATCTACCTTGAAGGAAAAAATGAAAAAGGAAAAGAAGACCCACACGCTTGGCTTAACCTTGAAAATGGAATTATCTTTGCTAAAAATATCGCCAAACAATTGAGTGCTAAAGATCCTAACAACAAGGAATTCTATGAAAAAAATCTCAAAGAATATACTGATAAGTTAGACAAACTTGATAAAGAAAGTAAGGATAAATTTAATAACATCCCTGCTGAAAAGAAACTCATTGTAACCAGCGAAGGAGCATTCAAATACTTCTCTAAAGCCTATGGTGTCCCAAGTGCTTACATCTGGGAAATCAACACGGAAGAAGAAGGAACTCCTGACCAAATCAAGACCTTGGTTGAAAAACTTCGCCAAACAAAAGTTCCATCACTCTTTGTTGAATCAAGTGTCGATGACCGTCCAATGAAGACTGTTTCGCAAGACACAAATATCCCAATTTACGCGCAAATCTTTACTGACTCAATCGCTGAAGAAGGGAAAGAAGGCGACAGCTACTACAGCATGATGAAATACAACCTTGACAAGATTGCTGAAGGTTTGTCAAAATAATCCATTAAAAACGTCATTCTCACCGAATTGGCGTTTTTTCAATTTCCGGTCAAATCATTGGAAAAATCTGACAATTCTCGGTAAAATAAAAGAAAAAAGAATGGAGTAGTTTCATGACCACTTTTCTCGGAAATCCTGTAACCTTCACAGGTAAACAACTGCAAGTAGGAGACAAGGCACTCGACTTTTCCCTCACTACAACCGATCTCTCTAAAAAAACACTAGCTAACTTTGATGGAAAGAAAAAAGTTTTGAGTGTTGTCCCTTCTATCGATACTGGTATCTGTTCAACGCAAACACGTCGATTCAACCAAGAACTTGCCAACCTTGACAATACTGTCGTTCTTACTGTTTCTATGGACCTACCTTTTGCCCAAGGACGCTGGTGCGGGGCTGAAGGTCTTGACAATGCCATCATGCTATCAGACTACTTCGACCATTCTTTCGGGCGCGATTATGCCCTCTTGATCAACGAATGGCATCTCCTTGCACGTGCCGTCTTTGTTCTCGACACTGATAATGTCATCCGTTACGTAGAATACGTTGATAACATCAACACGGAACCAGACTTTGAAGCTGCCATTGCCGCAGTTAAAGAACTAGACTAAATCAAAAGCATTAGGGCAGAAGGCTAGAGAAATCTAGCTTTTTTTGATATACTAGATGGAGAGAAAAGACAAGAGGAAACGAATGACGCCAAACAAAGAAGATTATCTAAAATGTATTTATGAAATCGGTACGGAAATGCAAAAAATTACCAATAAAGAAATTGCTGCCCGTATGCAGGTCTCTCCGCCTGCTGTAACAGAGATGATCAAACGCATGAAAAGTGAAAATCTCATCCTCAAGGATAAGGAGAACGGCTATCTATTGACAGATATTGGCCTCAAACTGGTCTCTGAGCTCTATCGTAAACACCGTTTGATTGAAGTCTTTCTAGTTCACCATCTCGACTATACTAGCGATCAGATCCACGAAGAAGCTGAGGTCCTAGAGCACACTGTCTCTGACCTATTTGTAAAGAGACTGGATAAACTACTGGGCTTCCCTAAAACCTGTCCCCACGGTGGAACCATACCAGCCGAGGGAGAACTTTTGGTTGAAATCAATAACCTGCCACTAGCGGCCGTCCAGGAAGCTGGAACCTATCTCCTGACTCGCGTTCATGATAGCTTTGAACTACTCAAATATCTAGAAAAGCACGCAATTCATATTGGTGACCAACTCCAGGTCAAGCAGTTTGATAGCTTTTCCAATAGCTTTACACTGGTCAACAAAGGTGAAGATCTCCAAGTTAGCATCGATATCGCAAAACAACTCTATGTCGAAAAAATCAACTAACTCTTATTCCTGAAAGAAGTTCCTTTCAGGAATTTTTTATTATGTTAGTTGCAACTCCCATTCGTTTGGTGTAGAATAAAGCTAGATAAAAGAGGGAGGTTTTCCTATGAAAAAGCTCTTTAGAATCCATTTTGCAGCCATTGCAGTCAGCGATTTGCTACTACTATTTACATTTTTTTACACCAAATCCGAGACATCTTTGGACTGACTCCTACTCTCTGGTTTTATTTTCATCCTTGCTCAGGGACTACTGCTGTCTCGCTTGGTCCTCCGACTCAAAAAACAGTTCTCTGAGATTTATCCTCAGATGAACAAAAAAATTCGCCTTTATTACTTAGGGATTCTCTCCGTTGACCTTCTATTATTTCTCTTTTTAACCATCACTGGCCCTCAACATTTCTACTCTCTTACTCCAGTCTTTACTTCCTGTCATTCTACTTTATATTATATAACAGCTAGCCACCTAAGAGAAAACTATCCAGACTTTTACGACAAACACGTCTCTTTCTGGGAGTGTCTATAAACAAAAACCAAGCCACTAGGCTTGGTTTTCTTATCTATTTTTTGTATCAAGGATAATGGTGACCGGTCCGTCATTGACCAGCTCCACCTGCATATCCGCTCCAAAAATACCTGTCTGAACAGGTACTTCCTGAGCTATTTTTTGATTGAAAGCGTCATAGAAATCTGATGCCCTATCCGGCTTGGCTGCTCCTGTAAAGGCTGGACGATTGCCCTTCTTAGTATCTGCAAAAAGGGTAAACTGAGAAATAGAGAGAATTTCCCCTTCAATATCCTTGACAGACAGGTTCATCTTGCCTTCTGCATCTGAAAAAATCCGCATGTTGACCAGTTTTCTCACAGCATAATTCAAATCTTCCTCTTGGTCTTCTGGGCCAACACCGACCAATAATAAGAGCCCCTGATTAATTTTTCCCCGTACCTGACCTTCGGTACTCACTTGGGCTTTTTTAACCCGTTGGATAATGATTTTCATAATAGCCTTTCTAGTAACTGAGTGGAGAATTAGCCGTTGGTCCGTTTGACAGAGTAGACCTCTGGCACACTCTTAATCTTATCCACGACTGTAGTCAGTGTAGAGAGGTTGGAAATACCAAAGGAGACATGGATGTTGGCAAATTTCATATCCTTAGTTGGTTGAGCATTAACGGTTGAGATATTCTTGGTCGTGTTTGAGAGAACTTGCAGAACATCATTTAAGAGCCCTGTACGGTTGAGACCATAAATATCAATGTGGGCGGTGTATTCCTTGCTTGAGAATTGATCTTCCCATTCCACATCAAGGAGACGTTGCTCGTAGTTTTCTTGGGCGCGAAGGTTCATACAGTCCACGCGGTGAATGGCCACACCACGGCCCTTGGTGATATAGCCAACAATGTCGTCACCCGGAACGGGATTGCAACACTTGGCAATCCGAACGAGGAGTCCTGAGGCACCTTCAATCACCACACCACCCTCATGCTTGACCTTGAGAGTTTCTTTGTTTTCAACCTTAACTTCGCCACCTTTGACAAGCTCTTCTGCTTCCGCCTTGGCCTTGGCACGCTCTTCCTCACGGCGTTCCTTTTCAGTCAGACGATTAAAGACCGTAATAGCACCGATTTCTCCAAAACCAATGGCAGCAAAGAGAGATTCTTCTGTCTTGTAGCTAGTCTTTTGAAGGACTTGGTCCATGTGACGCTTGTCCATAAACTTATTGGCCACATAGCCATTTTCTTGGAACTGAGCTATGAGCATTTCACGGCCCTTGTTAACGGACAATTCCTTGTCTTGGTTTTTAAAGAACTGGCGAATCTTGTTGCGTGCCTTGCTGGTCTTGACCATGTTGAGCCAGTCACGACTCGGTCCAAAGGAGTTGGGGTTGGTGATAATTTCAACCTGATCCCCTGTCTTGAGCTTGGTTGTCAGTGGAACCATACGGCCATTGACCTTGGCACCAGTCGCTTTTTCACCGACTTTGGTATGAATTTCATAGGCAAAGTCAATCGGTCCTGAATCTTTCGGAAGGGAGCGAACTGCACCATCAGGTGTAAAGACATAAATCTCCTCCGCCAGATAGTTTTCTTTAACAGAGTCCACAAATTCCTTGGCATCATCAGCTTGGTCTTGGAGCTCCATCATCTCCTTGATCCAGTTCATCCCAATAGCAGATTCCTTGCTGTTGACCTGCCCTTTAATACCTTTCTTATAGGCCCAGTGAGCTGCTACCCCGTACTCAGCCACTTCGTGCATTTCCTTTGTCCGAATCTGGAATTCAATTGGCCCTTTTGGTCCATAAACGGTCGTATGGATAGACTGGTATCCATTGGCCTTACGATTAGCGATATAGTCTTTGAAGCGGCCTGGCATCGGTTTCCACAGCTCATGCACATAGCCAAGCATGGCATAGACATCACTATGAGTCTCTAGGATACAGCGAATGGCAATTAGGTCATAAATTTCCTCAAAGCGTTTCTTCTTATCCTGCATCTTGCGATAGATAGAGTAGATATGCTTAGGACGGCCATAGATTTTCCCTTTTAGATTGCGTTCGGAAGTGTACTCCTCTAACTTTGTCACGACTTCATCGACCAAAGCCTCACGCTCTCTACGTTTTTCCTTCATCATGTGAGTGATCTTGTAAAACTCAGTTGGATTGAGGTAACGGAAAGATAGATCTTCCAACTCCCACTTGACACTGGAAATCCCTAGACGATGAGCAAGTGGTGCGTAAATTTCCATGGTTTCTCTGGAGATACGTTCTTGCTTGTCCTTTCGCAGGTGTTTGAGAGTCCGCATATTGTGTAAACGGTCCGATAATTTAACCAAGATCACACGGATATCCTCAGACATGGCCATAAGCATCTTGCGGTGATTTTCAGCCAATTGTTCCTCGAGAGATTTGTACTCAACCTTACCAAGCTTGGTCACACCATCAACGATAATCCGAACATCATGACCGAACTCTCTCTCCAGATCATCCAGTGTCGCATCTGTGTCTTCAACAACGTCATGCAAAAAACCACAGGCAACTGTTACAGCATCCAGCTTGAGCTTAGCTAGAATTCCTGCTACCTGAATGGGATGGATAATATAGGGCTCACCTGATTTCCGAAACTGCCCACTATGACAATCAACTGCGTAAATCAATGCTTTTTGTACAAAAGCAACGTCTTCCTTTGTTAAATATTCTTTCGTTAAAGCGACTACCTGATCGCCCGTCAAATTCACTTCTTTCGGCATCTATACTCTCCAATTCTTCCTACCATTTTATCACTTTTTTAAAGATATGAAAACTAGAAAAGCTCTGTTTTTATGCCAATACCAATCATTAAAAAAACACTGCCAGATTTCTCTAGCAGTGTTTTGACATTTCATTTGCTTAGTAGACTGTTTTTTCAGTTTCTACATCGAAGAAGTGTGCTTTGTTCAAGTCAAATCCAAGTTCAACTGTTGCACCTGTTTGCAAGTAGTCACGAGCATCCACTTTGGCAACAAATTCGTCTTTACCAACTTGGCAGTAAAGGTGAGATTCTGAACCAAGCAATTCTGATACGGAGATAGTAGCTTTGACAACTGATTCTGGGAATGTTTCAAGGAAAGCAGGTTCTGCATTCACATCTTCTGGACGGATACCGAAGATCAATTCTTTTCCTTCGTAGCCTTTGTCACGAAGAACTTTCAAAGCACCTTCTGGCACTTTCAAGCGGAAACCGTCAGAAACAATTTCGCTACCAACCAATTTCACATTGATGAAGTTCATAGCTGGGCTTCCGATGAATCCTGCTACAAATTTGTTAACTGGGTTTTTGTAAACTTCTTGAGGTGTACCGATTTGTTCTACACGTCCGATAGTACCGGTACCAGCAGGGTTCTTAGTTGCTGACATGATAACGATACGGTCCGCAAGTGTCATCGCTTCTGTTTGGTCGTGCGTTACGTAGATAGTTGTAGCTCCGATACGACGGTGAATCTTCGCAATTTCAGCACGCATAGATACACGAAGTTTGGCATCCAAGTTTGACAAAGGTTCGTCCATCAAGAACACTTTTGCATCACGGACGATGGCACGACCCATGGCAACACGTTGACGTTGACCACCTGAAAGGTCAGCAGGTTTACGATCCAAGAATTCTTTCAAGCCAAGGATTGCTGCAGCTTCTTGTACACGTTTGTCGATGTCTTCTTTGCTGTATTTACGCAATTTCAAACCGAAAGCCATGTTGTCATAAACAGTCATGTGTGGGTAAAGAGCGTAGTTTTGGAATACCATGGCAATGTCACGGTCTTTTGGAGCTACGTCGTTGACAACCACGCCATCGATAGATGCAGTACCTTCTGTGATGTCTTCAAGACCAGCAATCATACGAAGAGTTGTTGATTTACCACATCCTGAAGGACCTACGAAAACGATAAATTCTTTGTCTTTGATGTCCAAGTTGAAGTCTTCAACTGAGTAGTGTTCGCTGTTTGGATATTTTTTGTAAATGTTTTTAAGATTTAATTCTACCATGGAAGGTGAACTCCTTTTATTTTTTGATAGTTTTATTATAAATGAAAACGCTTTACATTTCTATGGCAAGGTGACCAAAAAAATAAAAAAGTTCTGTGCAACTTGCACAAAACTTTAGAGAATATCTGGTAAGATCAACTGATAACACAAGGTCAGGTCGGTCAATTCCTTCAACTGAAGCCCTGTCAATTCTTCCCATTTGTCAATCTTGTATTGAAGAGAATTGCGGTGCAGATAGAGTTGCTGGGCTGTTTTAGTTAGGACAGCACTGTTTTCCCAGAGAGAAAGGATAATTTCCTGAATCTGGTCCTGATCCAAGATTATCTGGTGCAGGCATTCCTTGATTACCTTCAGGTCCACTAGTCTTTCTCCCATACTCCACAGATAGAGTTGTGAAAATGTATGAACACCTTGGTGACCCTGACGCCACCAAGTCTTAAACAAATCTCGCTCCGCTTTGATTAAGTCTGATAGGGCTTGAGGGCCTGTCTGAGACCAAACCTGCCCCAACATGATAGACAGACGAAGGCCAAAGTCATACTCAACTGCTTCAATCGTATCAGATAAGATTGAGCGTACAGAGGTGTACTTATCTTGTTGAAGCACAAATACATAGTCCTGAGCACCGACCTGTAGCACTGTTTGGCAGTTGGGAAAAAGAGTCCGCATCATATCCAGCCAAGAGGCTAGATTTTCCTGCTGATAATAGGACAGATGGCAATAAACCAGTTGTATCTTTTTAAAAGTTTGAGGCGCCTGCCCCTTCCCCTCGATCAGATAGGGATACCAAGGATTGAGCGAACGAGCCTGCTCTTGATGGGTCAAAAGGGCAACCAACTGCTTTTCACGCTCGCTGAGACCAGCTTCCTCCAGTAAAATCCACTGCTGAGAAGCTAAAGGGAGAGTGAGATAGCCTAGTTTCTCAATCGGCTGATCTGAAATCTGAGCTTCAGGAAACCAGTCTTGTAATTCTTTTGCAAGCATTTCTACTCCTCCACTTTTTGGATACACCACGAAATCAAGGTTTCTAGACGCTCCATATTTTCAGTAAGATGAAGATAGCCCATGACCGCTTCAAAGCCAGTCGACATGCGGTAGGTCACCACATCAGCATTTTTAGCCTTTGTGTGGCTATTGGTATTGCGACCTCGTTTATAGATTTCTTCTTCTTTTTCCGTCAAGACTTGCTCCTCCAACATGAGGGCAATCAGGCGAGCCTGAGCCTTGGCTGAGACATACTTGGTCGCCTCTTGGTGAAGTTTATTGGGCTTGGTCATGCCTTTTAGGATGAGGTGACGGCGAATATACATGGAATAAACCGCATCCCCCTCAAAAGCCAGCGCAATCCCATTAATGAGATTGACATCAATCACGAGTCCACCTCACTCCATCCTTGGTGTCAAGGAGCTTAATTCCTTGAGCCGCCAATTGGTCACGGATTTGGTCTGCTGTCGCAAAGTCACGATTCGCACGCGCTTCTTGGCGTTTTTTGATTAAGGCTTCAATGTCTGCATCCAAAACTTCCTCAACAAAGACAATACCAAAGACCTCTAACATAGCCGCAAGAGATTTCTTAACACTTGCATCATAGTTGCCTGAGTTAATCCACTTGGCCATTTCAAAGACAACTGTGATGCCGTTGGCAGAGTTAAAGTCCTCATCCATAGCCGCTACAAACTTATCTTTAAATGCTTGTAATTCTTGAGAATCGACAGCCCCAGAAAATGGTTGCTCGTAAGTATTCTTCAGATACTTAAGGTTAGTCTCGGCATCCCGAACTGCTTTTTCTGTAAAGTTGATGGGCTTGCGGTAGTGTTGAGTTGCAAAGAAGAAACGAAGCACTTGGCCATCGATGGTCTTGAGAGCATCATGAACTGTGATAAAGTTCCCTAAAGACTTGGACATCTTGACATTGTCGATATTGACAAAGCCGTTGTGCATCCAGTAGTTGGCAAAGGTCTTGCCTGTTTTGGCTTCTGACTGGGCAATTTCGTTGGTATGATGCGGAAACTCCAGATCGGCTCCACCACCGTGAATATCGATGGTATCGCCCAAAATCTCTGTTGACATAACCGAACACTCGATATGCCAGCCCGGACGACCAGGTCCCCAAGGACTGTCCCAAGAAATCTCACCTGGCTTGGCAGCTTTCCAGAGGGCAAAGTCCACAGGATTTTCCTTACGAGCCGTTTCTTCATCTGTTCGACCTGAAGCACCCAGCTCCAAATCTTCCAAGGTTTTATTAGCCAATTTGGCGTAGTTGTGGGATTTTTCCACACGGAAGTAAACATCCCCTTGACTCTCGTAAGCATAACCTTTTTCAATCAAGTCAGCTACAAAACGAATGATGTCAGCCATAAACTCTACTACACGTGGGTGGCGAGTCGCAGGTTTCACGCCCAAGGCCGTCACATCCTCACGAAAGGCCGCGATGTACTTGTCCGCAACCTCCTGAGGCGTGATGCCTTCTTCCCTGGCACGGTTAATAATCTTATCATCCACATCCGTGAAATTGGAAATATAGGCAACTTCGTAGCCACGGTATTCAAAGTAGCGACGAATGGTGTCAAAAGCCACCGTCGATCGGGCATTCCCCACGTGGATATAGTTGTATACCGTAGGCCCACAGACATACATCTTGACTTTGTCGTCCTCAATCGGGACAAATTCTCGCAAATCACGAGACATAGTGTCATAGATTTTAATCATAAAATAATAGTCAGGAAAGCTAAAATCCAAGAACTGTTAGTTTCATCACTAAGAGTTCAATTGAATTTCAGTCCGAATATCTCTACACTTCGGAATCCCTTGCTCCTTTCTCATTCAGATAAACCACCTGAGTCTGTTTGACAAAGCCAATTTTTTCATACAAACACTTGGCTACATTGCTATCTTCCACTGCAATCTGAAATTCCTTATCATTTTGCTCAATCAATTGGTTGACAAGGAATTTTGCTAAGTAGCTTCCATAACCTTTCCCACGTTCAAGTTCTGATATTGCTAAACCGTAGAAGTAATTCGTATTAGTCGATAAATCTACCGTGCAAGTCCCAATAACCTGACCGTCTTTTAATAAAATATATAGGCGACTTTCTGGATCTTTCAGAGCTTCAGCGACATATCTATTCTCAACTTCTCTAGATTCATGTTCCTCTGAAAATGCCTGAAATTTCAACTGACTAATTTGATCCTTATACGAACTATCTGCTAACAAAACTTCAAGATTGGAAACATTTGCTAACGGATAAGGTTCTCTATCCTTACCTAACCAAGTTTCTGTCTCCTCATCCTCGACCAATCCCCAGTTGCTGACAAAATCAGAATGGCGGTCTAGAAAAACACGCTCTGTCTGAAAAGTAACTGAATGAATCGGAAAAGAAGCTGTTTCTCTCTCAAAACTAGTAAACAATGCACGCGCAACCCCCTGACGGCGATGATTTGGATGAACCAGTATCGTCACTTCCACATCTTGGTCATCAGCATAGACAGTTAATAGACCAACAAGTTCGCCTTTTTCATAATAAAGGAAAAAGGCGGGCATGTTTGGGTCAAAATTAAGCATGTTAGAAAGATAGGGATCACGATAGGTACCGTCATAGTTTTGGCAACAGTTAATTAGTTTTTTCGCCTCAGATAACTCCTCTTGGCTTAACTTGTTTCTTGCTTGAATCATATAGGTAACCTCTACAACCCCGACGATCTGTGACTGGCATCTTTAGCATGCTCGAGTTTATTGACGTAGTACTCTCGTTTTTCTTCGACTTCGTGGATCATTGGTTCATCCTTCTGTCCATGAACTCGGACGATCTTAGCTGGAATACCGACAACTGTCACATCACTAGGTACGTCTGCCACGACTACTGCAGCAGCACCGACTTTGGCATTTTCACCGATTTCTACTGGCCCGATAACTTGGGCATGGGCCGATATGAGAGCTCCTTTACGCACAGTCGGATGGCGTTTGCCACAGTCTTTCCCTGTCCCACCGAGAGTCACTCCATGATAGAGCAGAACGCCTTTTTCAACAATCGCTGTCTCTCCAATCACCAAGCCTGAACCGTGGTCAATAAAGACACCTGAATCAATCTGGGCACCTGGATGAATCTCAATCTGAGTCCAAAAGCGCCAAAACTGACTGTGCATGCGAGCCAGGAGTTTGAATCCGTGCTTCCATAGAAAATGTGAGAGACGGTGGGCAGCCAAGGCCTTGACACCTGGATAAGTCAGCAAAACTTCCAAACTGTTGCGTGCCGCTGGATCATTTTCTTTTACAATATCAATGGTTTCGCGCCACCATCCCATACATTTCTCCTTTTCTTATTCTGAATCTTTTGGTGTTTCTGTAAATTCTTTCTTAGGTTTGTGGTCCTTGTGATGACGTAGACGGTGAGGTCGCTCAGACTTTTCGCCTTTTTCATCATGCTCAGGTTTTGGAGGACGAGGAAGAAGGGCTTTCATAGAGGCATCGATACGGCCTTTTTCATCAATCTTGATAACCTTAACGTCGACTTCATCACCGATAGCTACCAAGTCCTCGACACGGTTGGTACGAGTCCAAGCCATTTCAGAAATGTGAACGAGGGCATCTGTCTTGTCAAAGAGGTTAACAAAGGCACCAAATTTCTCGATACGAACAACCTTAGCATGGTAAACTTCATCGACTTTAGCTTCACGAACCAAGCCAGCAATGATTTCTTTGGTACGGTTAATAGCATCTTGGTCGCTAGAGTAGATAGAAACATTACCTTCTTCGTCGATATCAATCTTAACGCCTGTTTCAGCGATAATCTTGTCGATGGTTTCTCCACCCTTACCGATGACAATCTTAATCTTGTCGACATCAATCTTGATGGTATCAATTTTCGGAGCAGTCGGAGCCAATTCTGGACGAACTTCTGGGATGGTTGCTTCAATCACATCAAGGATTTCAAAACGAGCTTTCTTGGCTTGAGCAAGAGCCTCAGTCAAGATTTCTGCAGTAATTCCTTGGATCTTGATATCCATTTGGAGGGCTGTAATCCCGTCACGAGTACCCGCAACTTTAAAGTCCATATCTCCAAAGTGGTCTTCCAATCCTTGGATATCTGTCAATACTGTATAGTTGTTTCCGTCGGAGATGAGACCCATGGCAATACCAGCTACTGGCGCTTTGATTGGCACACCACCAGCCATAAGGGCAAGAGTTCCCGCACAGATAGATGCTTGAGATGAAGAACCGTTTGATTCCAAGACTTCTGCTACCAAACGGATAGCGTATGGGAATTCTTCCAAACTTGGCAAGACTTGAGCAAGAGCACGCTCACCAAGAGCACCGTGACCAATTTCACGACGACCTGGCGCACCATAACGACCTGTTTCCCCTACAGAGTATTGAGGGAAGTTATAGTGGTGCATAAAGCGTTTCTTGTACTCTGGGTCCAAACCATCGATGATTTGCGTTTCTCCCATCGGAGCCAAGGTCAAAACTGAAAGAGCCTGAGTTTGTCCACGAGTAAAGAGACCGGAACCATGTACACGAGGAAGATAGTCAACCTGCGCATCTAAAGGACGGATTTCATCGACCTTACGACCGTCAGGACGAACCTTATCTTCTGTGATCAAACTGCGCACTTCAGCGTGTTCCATTTGTTCCAAGATTTCAGCCACATCACGCATGATACGGTCAAATTCTTCGTGGTCTGCATATTTTTCTTCGTAAACAGCAGTTACTTGATCCTTAACTGCTTGAGTAGCAGCTTCACGAGCCAATTTTTCTTCTACTTGAACCGCTTTTTGGAGGTCACTGTTGTAGGCTGCGATGATTTCAGCCTGTAATTCCTCATCCACGTGAAGCAATTCAACTTCTGCTTTTTCCTTACCAACTACCGCAACGATCTCTTCTTGGAAGGCAATCAATTCTTTGACTGCTTCGTGCCCTTTGAGAAGGGCTTCCAACATGATTTCTTCTGACAATTCTTTGGCACCAGACTCAACCATGTTAATAGCGTGTTTGGTACCAGCTACTGTCAATTCAAGAAGAGATTGCTCTGCTTGTTCTTGAGTAGGGTTGATGATGATTTCACCGTCTACATAGCCTACTTGTACCCCGGCGATTGGTCCGTCAAATGGAATATCTGAGATAGAAAGTGCCAAGGACGAACCAAACATAGCCGCCATTGGAGCAGATGCATTTTCATCATAAGAAAGCACGGTGTTGATAACTTGAACTTCATTACGGAAACCTTCCGCAAACATAGGACGGATTGGACGGTCAATCAAACGCGCTGTCAACGTCGCATCTGTTGAAGGACGTCCTTCACGTTTCATAAAGCCACCAGGAAACTTCCCAGCCGCATACATTTTTTCCTCGTAGTTGACTTGAAGTGGGAAGAAATCCCCAGTTGCCATTTTCTTAGACATAACGGCCGCAGTCAAGACAGTTGACTCACCATAACGCACGACAACAGAGCCATTTGCTTGCTTAGCAACCTGACCAGTCTCTACGATTAACTCACGACCCGCAAAAGTCGTTTGAAACACTTGTTTTGTCATTTTAATCCCCTTTGGATTGATGAAATTATACGCCTTGCCTACAAAGATCAAGATACTAAGGCCGCAAAAAGCAAAGTAAAAATAGGAAACTGGCGAAGTCTTCGATGAAGAAAAGACAGTTTATCTTTTTTACACAGCTTTTCGGCCGGGTTCAATTACACAAGATACTAAGCCGTTAAGCAACTCAAAGGAAAATAGGAAATCGAACGACGGAGCGACTGCTCCTAGGCAGATTTATCTTTTTCCACAGAGCTGTAGGCATGTTCAATTATCAAGATATAAATCATTAGAAAGGTTTGATGCTAAAGCATCTAATCCTTTCACGCTAATCACTATCAGACGATTAACTAAATGCTTTGCTAACTCTCTCGTCATATTATCGATTTGACTCGCTCGTGTCGCTATACCTTGCAGTTTGAATGCATTGTATTATTTTATACCCTCATCTTTGTATCAAGTACGTACAGAGTCTATTTTATCATATTTTTCTTAAAAAGTGCGGGCTTTTCTATTAAAAAGGAACCATTCCCCCATGAAAAGAGGAATGGTTTGTTGTTTATTTTATTTAGCAAATTCTTTGGCTTTCACATCTGTCATTTTTTATTTAAAAGCAAGTGAATGACAAGCTATCGTCTCAGTGGTTAAAGTAACGTTAGTTTTGCTAACGTTACAGGCAAACTGAAAGACCAAGGCTTTCAGTTTAGCCATGAAACCGAAGGTTTGCTGGCGGCCTAACCACTTCAGATGAAAGGCTAAAAGAATCGATTATCCTAAAGACTGATGATTAAACAAGGCATGGGTTGCTTGGTGGATGTATTTTGCTGTTTCAGCATTGTTCATGGTGTAGAGATGCACACCTGCAACATCCTGAGTGACCAAGTCCACGATTTGGTCCACTGCATAGGCAAGTCCTGCTGCTCTGAGCGACTCAGGGTCATGCTCATACTTGTCTAAGATAGCTTTAAATTTACGTGGAAGGTGGATATTCTCACAAGTCTTCAAGAGACGAAGCGCTTGGTTACGGTTCAGAATGGGCATGATCCCCGCATGAATAGGAACATCAATCCCTGCCAAGGTACACTTGTCTTTGAAATCATAGAAACGCTCATTGTCAAAGAAAAGCTGCGTTACGAGACTTGAACAGCCTGCGTCTACTTTCTTCTTGAGGTTTTGGATATCCGAGATCTGGTTTGGCGAGTCAGGGTGTCCCTCTGGGTAGCAAGCTCCGATAATCTCAAAGTGAGGAGCTTGTTCCTTGATGAACTCGATCAAGTCCGTTGCGTAGCGAAAATCCTTTTGTGGCTCCACATCAGGGATGATATCCCCACGTAGAGCCAAGATTTTTCGCACACCAACCTTGTCCAAATCTGCAATGGTTTCAGCAACCTTTTCCTTGGTCAGGTAGATAGCTGGCAAGTGGGCAATGGTTGGAATCGCCAAATCATTCTGGATAAAGTCAGCCAAACGAACCGTCGTTTCCTTGATATTAAATTTATTATTGCTGGCGGTCACACTGATAAAGTGCGGTGTCAGCTCCCGCATATCCTGCAAGGCTGAAATAATTTTATCATTACCCACTGCTGGGTTTGGAGGGAACACTTCAAATGAAAGTGACGGCGTTTGGCTTGACATAGTCATTATCCTTTTCTTTTTGATTTCATGATTGCTGAGCCAGCTAGGCCAACAGTTCCTTGATCAGTCAGGGTCACGAGAGAAATCGAATCTTACAATTTCTCACGCGCAGCTTTAGCTGCTTCGACAAGGCGGATCAAGCTTTCTTTTGTTTCTGGAATACCACGTGTTTTCAAACCACAGTCAGGGTTGATCCAAACTTTCTTGCTTGGTACTTTGGCAAGAATAGCATCGATTGTGTGGTCGATTTCGCCTTCGTTTGGCACACGAGGTGAGTGGATATCGTAAACCCCAGGTCCCACTTCTGTTTGGAAGTTTTTCGCTTTGAGTTCGTCCAAGATTTCAAGGTTTGAACGGCTTGCTTCAAAGGAAATAACGTCCGCATCCATGTTGTCGATAGCTGGGATGATATCTGTAAATTCTGAGTAACACATGTGAGTGTGGATCTGTGTATCTGGCGCTACTGTTGAGTGTACCAAGCGGAAGGCTGGAATAGCCCAGTCAAGGTAGTCTTCATACCAGTCGCTACGACGAAGTGGCAATTTCTCACGAAGAGCAGCCTCATCGATTTGGATAATCTTCACGCCTGCAGCTTCAAGGTCAAGAACTTCATCCTTAATAGCAAGAGCGATTTGAAGAGTAGAATCCTTGATAGAGATGTCTTCACGTGGGAATGACCAGTTAAGGATGGTAACCGGTCCAGTCAACATACCCTTAACAGGTTTGTCAGTACGGCTTTGTGCGTAGCTAGACCATTTCACAGTGATTGGGTTAAGACGAGTGACGTCACCCCAGATGATTGGTGGTTTCACCCCACGCATACCGTATGATTGTACCCAACCATTCTTAGAGAAGAGGTAACCTGACAAGTTTTGACCGAAGTACTCAACCATGTCGTTACGCTCGAACTCACCGTGTACAAGCACGTCAAATCCAACTTCTTCTTGCCATTTGATCCATTCGTCGATGGTTTCAGCAAGGAAAGCGTCGTATTCTTCTTGTGACAATTCACCCTTACGGTAAGCCAAACGTTTAGCACGAACTTCCTTAGTTTGAGGGAATGAACCGATGGTTGTTGTTGGAAGGGCTGGAAGTTTAAAGGCTTCTTCTTGGATAGCTTCACGTTCTGCAAAGGCTGGCAAACGAGTGTAGTCTGCGTCTGTCAATCCAGCGATACGCGCACGAAGTTCTGCATTTTCACCCACACGCTCAGTCGCAAAGAGTTCTTTGTTAGCTGTAAGAGCTTCTGCACCTTGACCATTGCGGATAGCATCCAAGTCACGAAGTTCTTCCAATTTTTCAACTGCAAAGGCAAAGTGGTTCAAGATAGCTGGTTCAAATTCTTCGTTAGCAGTTGTAAATGGCACATGAAGAAGTGAGCATGAGCTTGTCAATACGATGTTTTCAGCTGGAATTTGCTCAAGAACAGCCAAGCTCTTTTCGTAGTTGTTACGCCAGATGTTTTTACCATTGACGATACCTGCATAGAGAGTCTTGTCAGCTGGGAAACCACCTTTAACCAGTTCAAGAGTTTTCTTACCTTCAACAAAATCAAGACCGATGGCATCTACTGGCAATTTCACAAGGTCAGCGTAGACATCACGAACATCACCAAAGTAAGTTTGAAGCAAGACTTCAAGACCTTTTTTGTCAGCCAATAGTTTGTTGTAGAGGTTCAAGAAAAGAGCTTTTTCTTCAGCTGTCAAATCTTTGACAAGAGCCGCTTCGTCCAGTTGAATACGAGTCGCACCAAGTTCCGCCAATTTAGCAAAAACTTCTTGGTAAGCAGCCACTAAGCTGTCTACGAAGTCTTCTGCTTTCACGCCTTCTTCAAAGTCTGACAATTGAAGGAAAGTGAATGGTCCTACAAGGACTGGACGAGTGTTCAATCCAAGTTCTTTGGCTTCTTGGAACTCATCAAAGATCTTGTGACCAGCCAATTTTACTTGAGTGTCTTTTTCAAATTTAGGAACGATGTAGTGGTAGTTGGTGTTGAACCATTTCTTCATCGGAAGGGCACGCACGTCCCCTTTTTCACCTTGGTAACCACGCGCCAAAGCAAAGTAGCGCTCAAGATCAGACAAGTCCAAGTTTTGAACTGAAGCAGGTACCACGTTGAAAAGGAAAGCTGCATCTAGGAAGTTGTCATAGTGAGAAAAGTCATTTGATGGAATTTCAGTGATGCCTTTTTCTTTGACAATGTTCCAGTGTTTAGCACGCAAGTCTTTTGCTGCTGCCAAGAGTTCTTCTTCTGAGATTTCTTTTCTAAAGTATTTTTCAGTTGTAAATTTTAATTCGCGGAATTCGCCCAAACGAGGGAAACCGATGATCGTAGTTGACATGATGTGTCCTCCAAAATTTGTTGTTGAAACTATCTTAACAGAAAAGAAAGGGTCTGTATAATTGTAAATAATTAGGCTTTGATATAGTTTGAAACTATATCTCTCTTTTGAACAAAAGAAAAGGACTTGAGAACAACGTCTCAAATTCTTTGTATTACCAGATTTATAGCTGTGTTTTAGTTGGAATGCTCAAACGAGCTATTGACGATGCTTATAAGTGACTATGGCTTGCTATTAGAAAAGACTATAGGTTGGTTTTCTTTTGTAATTCTGATATTTCCCTGAAAAAGTGCGGACGGGAGCAAATTACTTCGTAATTTCATCCCTATCAACCTTTTTCCCGTTCAAGGGGAACGACTGCTAGTGTCTTTCCTAAACTGGCTAAGACTTTTAAGACCGTATCCAACTGAGGACTGGTCTTTCCTGTCTCCATCCTAGCTATAACAGGCTGGCTCACTCCACTGAGTTCTTCTAGTTTTTTCTGACTGATACCTTGCTCATGTCTAGCTTCTATCAACTCACTCATGATAGCTACTCGCATATCACTTTCAAGGATTTCCTCCTTGGTAAAGAGTTCTGTTCGGACATCCTTCCAATTACTTCCAATGGCACTATTCTTCATCACTTAACCCTCTTTCTTTTATGTCCTTCAGTTCACGCTTGGCTTTTTCAATTTCTCTCCTAGGAGTTTTCTGAGTCTTTTTGACAAAATGATGTAAGAGAACAAAACTCCCATCAAGCCAAGCCACAAATAATATCCTATCCCTCAGAGGTCTTAGTTCCCAAATCTCATCTTCTAAATGTTTGATATAGGGTTCACCAGTTCTAGTCCCATGCTGACTAAGCAACTCGATATAGTCGTTTAGTTTATTGAGTTTGATGCGACTATCCTTACTCTTCTTTCTAGCCAATTCTCTCAAATAATCTAAGACTGGCTCGTTTCCATTTTTGTCCTTATAGAAGTAAATCGTATGCACCAAGTAGCCTCTTTCTAATTCAATTATAACTCAAAAGTTATTAAAAGTAAATTCTAATACCCATAAAAAGAAGACCTTAGAATCATTCTAAAGGTCTCATCTTTATTATTCGAAAAAATTATGAGAATAGTTATAATGTGGAGCTAATCCTGACTCTTACTCCAACTCTATCCCCTTCTCTCGGAGATTATCCAGGCACTCCTCATAGTATTCTGCGTCATGCTCACTATAGATGGGATTGTCCAACTTCTCCTCAGACAAATTCTCATAAGGAGGGCAGATCTTACCACGGTAGTTCTTGTCCAACCATTCTGGACTCACCTTATAGCCTCGATTAGCCATCTCCTCCATGATCAAGCGATGATAGGCATAGAGACGATAGGGCGAGTGGGTAAAGACATAGTCAACCGTCGCATGCTTTCTGCCCCAGCCATTGCCACGCAGGGCGCAACACTCTCGATGTTGCCCCAAGAGCTGGGGACGGGGAAGTTGTGAAATCAAAGTCTCATGCCAAAGTCTCATGGGAGTCTCCTTTCAGTAAAGTCGAATGTTGCAAGTAGGTATTTGGATAGCGATCCAGCAAGTCTCGAGTCTTAGCAATCAAATCTTGCTTAGAAGCTTGACCAAAGCGGTAGCGATCCAGCAAGAGCATGTAGTCCTTGCGTTCAGCATCAGTCGCTTTCTTTTTGAAATAGCCCCATATATGCTGAAAGGCATTGCAAACCTGACCCCTGTGCTCTGGGATTTGACAGGCACGGTCAATCATCTCTTGAACCTGACTCACCTCCACCTGTTCATTCTTTAAGTATTGGCGAATCTCATTGTAAATATTGCTGGAATGGCTCAAAACGAGGTATTTGTTTCTAGCCCAGAGTTGTTGGCACTGGGATTTTTGGTTAGTTTGTTCCATGTTTCTCCTTGCTTTCTATCAGTTTCCAGGAAATATGGAAACAAAGTTGTATCCTAAAAATGAGCGGAATATGAGCGAATAAAGAGTGTTTTTTGTAGTTCCTGATTTTTATAATAAACCTTGTTTGACAATCCTTAAATACCTGAATATGTCTCTACCAACAACTGAATCTTACGTAAAACTTCTTGCTTTTTCCGTTCACGCGCTCCCTGTCTACGAGAAGTTGGTGGAATAATCGAATCCAAATCAGTCCCACTATTTTCAGCATAACCTCTTTGAATTGATTTGTCGATAAACAATTGATAGTCATCTACAAGCTTCTCAGCCTCAGCTAGGTCGTGAATCGCAATTTTCTTGCGCTCCTTGCCATATTCGTAGAAAGCATTGATAATCCCATCATGGTCTTTCAATTTTTGCAAATCGGTGTCATTGATAAATCCAATAACCAACTCTTCTTTGGCACGAATATCGATACTAGAACGAATCACACGACTAACTTCTGCTTTCATTACTTCTTTAGACTCAGAATTCTTAGATTTTTCAACAATCAATGCCAGAATATAGTCTAGGTTGATCTCATCTGTTTTTAAGAGTTCAATTTCAAATTCAACTTCTGAAAGGTCAACCTCTAAATCTTTGGTCTTTTCATAGTTTTTAAGATTCAAAAATTCATCTCGAATTTCCACATAGGCGCTTCTTAAATCCTGAAGATAACCTTCAGAAATAGGTTTGTCGATTTCTTGGAATTCGTCATAATTTCGAAGAACATTATCAAGTTTCAATAACTCACCAAATAACTTAACAAACTCTTTTTTATCGTGCTCTGTTTCAATCTCTTGCGGATTTGGGAATTTTTCCAGAATTTCCTGACAAACCGCAGTATAGCCTTTGACCTCAATACCTGTTACTTGGTCAACGAAACCATCCATGTATTCACTAAAGCTTTTTTCTAAGATGATTTCAAGCTTATTTGTGTCTCCAAAAGTCTTAATAGCTTCTTGCGTAGCCTTTTCTAAATCACGAAAACAAACAATATTTCCAAAAGGTTTAACCCTATTAAAAATTCGATTGGTTCTCGAGAATGCCTGAATCAATCCATGATAACGAAGATTCTTGTCAACAAATAGCGTATTCATAGTCGGAGCATCAAATCCCGTCAAGAACATACCCACTACAATCAGAAGATCCACTTCTTTAGACTTAACTCTCTTAGAAAGGTCGCGATAGTAATTTTGGAACTCCTTCCCATCAATTGAGAAGTTAGTCTTGAACATTCGATTATAGTCATCAATCGCTTTTTCCAGAAACTCTTTAGAAGATAGAGGCATAGTTGTATCTTGAGGTTCTAGCTCTTCGTCTTGAATTTCACCATAAGCTGACTGTTCTTCGTTTGGCGCAAAGCTAAAGATGGTTGCGATTTTCAATCGTTTAGCTTCTGGTAAAGTTGCTTGTTGCCGTTGGAGTTCTTCATAGTATAATTTTGCTGCTTCAATACTTTGTACAGCTAACATGGCATTAAATCCTTGCATCTTTTTTTGTTTATGAGTGTAATATTTACTCCGATGCGTCTTGTCATTATAAACTCTCAACAGGTACTCTGTAATGGTTGCTATCCGTTCTGGATGCAATAGGAGCTCCTTCTCCATCTTTTTGAGTTTCTTCTCATCAATCTCTTGACCAACTGCTTTTTCAGCTTCTCTATACTTGTTTATTTCAGGCTTGATATAGTTATAGTCGACTTTGAACTTCAACACTTTTTTATCTCGAATAGCATCTGTTATAACGTAGTTATGAAGTTGCTCTCCAAAAACCTCTTGTGTTGTTTCTCCTGTTAAGCTATTTTCCGGGAAAATCGGAGTACCTGTAAATCCAAATAAAGCATACTGTTTAAAAGCTTTTTTGATACGCTTTTGCGCCTTTCCAAACTGGGAGCGATGGCACTCGTCAAAAATCAAGACACATTTCTTACTGTAGATTTCATGATTTGGATTTGCTGTTATAAATTTATTTAACTTCTGAATAGTTGTGACAACGATTTTACCATCATTTTCTTCAATATTACGTTGGAGGTCTTTTGTATTGTTACTACCATTTACTGAATTTGGTTGGAATTTTTGATATTCCTTCATGGTTTGATAATCTAGGTCTTTTCTATCCACCACAAATATCACTTTATCAATATAGTCCAACTCTGTTGCTAAACGAGCGGTCTTAAAGCTGGTCAAAGTTTTCCCAGAACCCGTCGTATGCCAGATATAGCCACAAGCATTAATCGTACCGAAATTCTTCATTTCATTTGTGGAATGAATCTTGCGTATGATACTCTCAGTAGCTGCTATCTGATAAGGACGCATGATGAGTAAGGTATTATCAGCATCAAAAACACAATACTTGGTCAATACCTCCAAAAGGACTCGCTTACTTAAGAAAGTGACAGTAAAGTCCTCTAGGTCGTGGATTGTTTTATTCTTGCGGTCTGCCCATTCACAGGTGAACTCGTAATGATTTTTATTTTGTGCTGTTGTATTGGCAAAGTAGCGTGTATAAGTTCCATTGGAAATGACAAAAATCTGAGTGTATTTGTATAAAGAATTTGCGCTATTGAAACTTTCCTTACTATATCTATGGATTTGTTCGAAAGCTTGTTTGAGACTAACCCCTCGTCTCTTCAATTCAATCTGAACTAACGGAAGACCATTCACTAAAATAGTCACGTCATAACGGTTAGTGTGGCTACCCACTTGGGTCACTTGGTTGATGACCTGCATGCTGTTGTTATGAATGTTTTTCTTATCAAGGATAAAAATATTTTTAATTCGTCCATCATCAAAGACAAAATCATAGATATAATTCTCCTGGATTTTTCGAGTTTTTTCAACTAATCCTTCATTGGGACAATCCAGATACTCTACTACAAACCGATCCCACTCAGCGTTCGTAAAAGTCACCTTATTGAGTTTTTCTATTTGTGCCTTGGCATTTGCTAAGAGCTCTTCAGGTGTATGAATATTTAAGCGTTCATAGTTGAGATGATTCACCAAATCAGAAATTAACTGATTTTCTAAATCAGCCTCTGTCTGATATTCTCTATCCGTATGATACTCTGGTTGATACTCAGCCAAGAGAATCCCTTCATTTGTTTCCGCAATTACTTCATGTATTTTTGAATAGTCAACCATAGCATGCTTCCTTTTTTGTTTTAATTGAGATTCTATCTCAAAATGATTAAAGAATTTATCTAGTAAAGTTTAATAGTTGTTCCCGCCAGTAGTCATACTGTTTCTGTCTTAGTTCAATTTCCTTTGGAAGGCCTTCAGAAAGAGAGTCTGTTAAGGTGTTAAAATTGTCAAGAACGGTGACAATTTGAGATTGTGTTGATAAAGAAGGTAATATTATTTGAATTTTTGCAAGGTTTTTAGGATAAAGTTCAATCACTTTAGTTCCCAAGACTCTTTTTTTCTTCTGGTTTTGGAAATAGCTAGTTCTAAAAAAGTAGGCTAAATATTTACTATTTTGCTCTGTTCTAATTACACATGAGTGGCCGCCAATACAAACTTCATCTTTACCAAGCCAGACTAAAGCTTTTCCAACGTCCTCAATATTTTCAGATGTCGTCGCTACAATCAAATCACCATTTTTTGCCTTCTTAAGTTTTTGGGACAATTCAATATTAACAAATGATTTTGCAACCTCTGTTTCAATTCCATAGTATGTATATATCTGTCCGTAATGGATACAAGGAACGCCTGCGTCTTGAAAATCTTTTTTCTGAAGCCCATTCCCCCGAATAATGTCTCCTATAGCTCCCAATTCCACCCGAATTGGGCCAAATACCCACTGTAAAAGCTTGATAATAGCGGAGTTGTCCCACTCCTCTACTCTACTCTACTCTCAGTGTACTCGCCTTCGGCGACGAATGTCAAGAGTTTTTCTCTAAAATATTCATACTGTTTTTGGCGTAGTTCAATCTCCTTGGGAAGTCCGATATTTAAGTCGTTACAAACCGTATCAAAGTTGTCTAAAACTTGAACAATACGGGACTGTATTTCAAGAGATGGAACTGGGATTTTCAATGATTTAATCATACTCATATTTATATCCCCACGTGCTCCTTGTTTCAAACTCAATATCTGCCTATTTTGATTAACCAACCAATAATACAAATACTTATAATTTACTATTCTTTCATCAACACTAATACTACAACAATGTTGATTAGTTGTTAAAGGAATACTATTCATCGCAACTCTACCAGCAGTTGCTCCTGAAATTGCAATAATTATGCTATTTGGCAGTATCCATTTTAAACCAGTTTCTTCAACAGCTTTCTCAGTAACATATTTTTCTGTAGTTGTTATTGTATTAAATTTTACTTCATTTGTTCTAAGCCAAGGAATAGTACCTTTAAGATAATAATCTTCGCATGATTTTTTAGGCGTTACTCCAGTAACAATCTTAACAGAAATATCTTGAATAGTTTTCCACTCAACCCGATAAACTTCATCCTCAAAGGACAAAAGTTTATCTCGATAGAAAGAATATTGCTTTTTACGTGAGGTCAATTCTGAGGTCAATTCTGAGGTCAATTCTGTAACATAATCGGTAAATTTGTCAAGTATTTGCACTATTTTTTCTTGAATTTCTAGAGGAGGAATTGGAATTTTTATACTTTTTAGATTCTTTTGATTAAGCTTAGGAGGTGTCCCTCTAACAATATCAGAGACATCAGTTTGACTCAATACATAATACACATATTTCAATAAAGCACATCCTGGTACTTCACCTAAAATATGCGCATGATTGTTAACCCAAATTTTACCTATCACCCAGTGTAATATAGGTGAATTATCATTTTTTATTACACTTCCATCTTCTCCCATTAAAATAAAAGTGCCGTCAAAAATCCAATCTTTGACATAATCTTGAATTCCATTAGCTCCATAATAAGGAATATCACCCGGAATTCTTTGACTTTTTGTTATTGGGCGTCTTAAACTATCCAAAACCTCAACTACTTCCCCTAACTCTTTCCACTCAACGGGACAGTTCTGGATTTTTTCTAGGATGTTCATCACTTACCTCCTTCCTTGGCTAGATTTTCAATGCTTTTAATTTCTTTGAGGTAATCTTTTTCAACTTGACTGAGTGTCTTGGCTTGGTAGCTCTTATATTCCTTATCTACCTTCTGCTTCATCTGTTCACGAGAGATAGAACCACTATTGTCCAGCAAGTCTTCTCCAGTAGCCTGAAGAATACGATCTACGTGAGTCACCCAGTCAGCCATAGTCATGACCTCTTCTCGCTCCGCCTGCCTTTCAGCAAAGTCTAGATATCCTGATACAAGCTGACTAAGCCCACGAAGTTCCTTCTCTGTCAGATAGTTCTTGGCAACCTTTGCTTCAGACAGAGTAGGGAGGTCGCCCTTAAAAGTGGTCAAGCCCATAAACTCCTTTTCGCTATTGACACGGTTATAGATGAGTTCACTTGCAGTATTGTGGTGAATGGCATAATGCATCTTGTTTTGGACTGTCGCAAAGAATTTCTTTGCCTCTGGTGAGTTTGCATTGTAGTCACTTGATGTAGCAAAGAGATCTAAAACCTGACGATAAAAGACTTTTTCACTTGAGCGGATATCTCGGATTCTTTCAAGAAGTTCTTTAAAGTAAGAGCCACCACCAAAGTTTTTCAAGCGCTCATCATCCATAGCAAAGCCCTTAATCAGATACTCTTTCAAGACTGTCGAAGCATAATGTCTAAACTGGACTCCACGAGGGGAACGCACACGATAACCAATCGCCAAAATCATATCGAGATTATAGTAGGCTACTTTTTTTGACTGAGTTTTACCAGCTATTGCACCGTGACGAGTGGTTGTCAACTGATAGTTGACAACCACTGTTTCATCCAATTCACCATCTTCAAAGATGGCCTTGATATGTTTACTAATGTTTTGCTTGGAAGTCTGAAAAAGCTCAGCTAGTTCCTGTTGGGTCAACCAAACCGTTCCATTATCCAAGTGAAGTTCAATAGCAGACTCCCCGTCATCTGTTCTATAGAGAATCACATCATTTGCCATGGCTAAGTTCCTCTACAATCTTATCTATCTCTGCACGCAAGTGGTCAATCTTGGCAACAGTCTCAGCGATTTCTTTATTGAGCTCATCAATATCAATCTTCTCACGTGTATCTTCTTGTTCGACATAGGTTGAGACAGAAAGATTGTAGTCTTGTTCTGATCCAATCACATCATTATCAACAAGAGCTGCTTTATAGTCTACACTTTGATAATTAGTGAATAATTCAACGATATAATCGATATTACTATCTGTCAAGACATTATTATTGGTCTCTTTTTTGAATTCTTTACTCGCATCAATAAAGAGGGTTTTGTTTTCTAGTTTATTCTTCGCCAGAACTAAAATCGTAGTTGCGATAGAAGTGCCAAAGAAGAGATTATCTGGAAGGGCAATAACCGCTTCAACAAAGTTGTTATCTACCAGATACTGACGAATGGTCTTTTCAGCACCTCCACGATAGAAAATGCCTGGGAAGCAAACAATAGCTGCCCGACCTTTATTAGACAAGTGGTTGAGACTATGCATAATAAAGGCAAAGTCAGCTTTTGACTTGGGCGCTAGTTTCCCTGCAGGAGCAAAACGGTCATCATTTATCAGAGTTGGATCTCCATCTCCCACCCATTTGACAGAATACGGAGGGTTAGAAACGATAGCATCAAAAGGCTTTTCTTCCAGATGCTGAGGATTTAAAAGGGTATCTCCTCGCTTAATATCAAAGTTATTGTAGTTGATATTGTGCAAGAACATATTCATACGAGCCAAGTTATAGTTGGTCATATTGATTTCTTGACCAAAGAAACCATCCTCCAAGATATGGTCTTCGTATTGTTTTTTCATCTGAAGCAAGAGCGAACCCGAACCACATGTTGGGTCGTAAACCTTGTTAATTTTATCCTTACCAACCATTACCAAACGAGCCAATAATTTAGACACTGTCTGAGGTGTGAAAAATTCACCACCACTTTTACCAGCATTGCTCGCATAGTTGGAAATCAAGAATTCATAGGCATCTCCGAAGGCATCGATATCATTTTCCTCAAAGTTACCAAAGCTAATGCTATTGATACCATTGAGAATATCAGAAAGACGTTTATTTTTTTCTGGAACAGTTCCACCAAGGATATTGCTTCGTGTGTCCAAGTTATCAAATAAGCCTTTGATATCGTCTTCTGATTTGAAACCAATCGCTGACTTCTCAATATCTTGGAAAATATTGGCTAATTCTTCGTTTAGATTTTCATTTTGCGAGGCGTTCTTGACGACATTTTCAAATAATTGACTTGGAAGGATAAAGAACCCCTTATCCTCAACTGTCCCTGGTTTGAAATCTTGCTCAGCTTCTTGGTCACTTAAGTCAGCATAACGGAATTCTAAGTCCCCAGCCTCATGCTCCGCACGGTCAAAATAGTCTGCCATGTGCTCTGAAATAAAACGATAGAACAGAATTCCTAGGATATATTGTTTAAAATCCCAACCGTCTACAGCCCCACGCACATCGTCCGCAATCGCCCAAATTTTACGATGCAACTCCTTGCGTTCTGCATTTTCTTTACTTGCCATTTTTACTTTCCTTAATTAATGTATTATCTTTTCTATTTTATCATATTTCAAGAAAAACCACTCGACCTGACTAGAGCGAGTGGGCTATAAACTATTCTTAACTTTATTAAGGTAGTAGAACTTCTTTCATACCATCCTTATCATCACTCTTTATAAATACAACATTCCGTTTCCCTGTTAACTCTATCAGTTTTTCCTTACCAAGAATGATTGCAAGATTCTTTATAATCGAACGTTTAGCTGGCTCATCTAAATAAGTGAAAATAAATCGGTAGAGATACCCACCTTCCTCAGCTAACGCAAAACATTTTTGGAATATTTCTTTATCCAATGGATCTACTGAATGACCGAAAATAACAATATTTTTTGAAGTTTTTTTAGTATAGGGAACGCTTATTCCTCTACTCGGTATATTTATATTTTCGGTAAAATGGGTTACTTTAAAAAACTTCTCAAACTTATTCCCAGTTTCCTTAACAATTCGTTGATAGTATTTCTGGTAAGGAATTATAGCACTGTTGACATCATTTTCCTTATCCTCAATTCCAAAGACCATTGTATTGACCCGATTAAAAGTTCTATCTAAATCAATTCTACCATGTATAAAATGAGTTTTATCCTCAGAAGTTCCGTAGATATTACCTGATGTGTTAGTATAATTAAAGTTTAGTACATAGGAATTGGACAAATCTGATAATGCATCTAGAGCTGTTGGACGTGCTTCAATCGCTTGAACCTCAAAATCTAAATAATTTAAATACGACAGATAGATTTCTAATAGTTCAATTAATAAATCAAGTTTTTTAGTAAATAACTCATTAAGGTTCTCTATGAAAAGTTCTTTTTTATAATTATCCAATTCTTCATCTAGAATTTCATCTTCGAATACTTTTGCAACATAACGTTTTGCGGTGTAATTATTTGTATCTTCTAAAACATCATTAAAATAAGGGTAATAATCAGATCCAATACATTCAGATAATACTTTACTATTTTCTTTAAAAAACAGTATTGCATCTGCAAGTTGAGAAATCATGATTTCAAGGTTAGACCAATTTTCTCCAAGTTTATCCTTGTTATCATTAATAAATTTCAAATACAAATTATCTCTGTATTTCTCAATCCTTATATTTTTAACTTCTAGAAACTCTTGTAGTCTCTCATCAGGATTAGAAAATAATTGTTTTTCAAAGTCAATAAAATCTGTATACTTTGTTTTTCGCCCCATTGCAATATCAAAGCCATTACCTAAAATTAAAATTGTATCTGCCATATTTTCTCCCTTTGCTTTTTTATTTTCTAGAGGGGTATATTTTACCTCCCCTACTCCAACTGGCTTTTAACCTTCTTCTTAGTCAAGATACGGTCATTTTTGTTAGAAAGAGCTTTGATACGAGCTTCGAGAAGGATTTTCCGTCCGGTCTCTGTTCGTGTGTAGATCAGGTGATAGCGTCCGATAGTTGGCGTCAGAAAGTCAAGGAATTTCTGCGCTTCTTCCTTGCGCTTATCAAAAAGGCTTGGCACGGCATAGTAAGGTGACTGACCTTGTCGGACTTTCTCTGCCTTCAAGAGATAGCGCTGATTGTCCACTGGTGCAAAGAACTCTCCCACAGTCTGAGCAAACAATTCCTTATCTCTCATACTACCTCCCTTGAGATAGGCGAAAACCATATAGTTTTCCTTGTCCTCCTCTACCTGAACACGGGATTGATCGTCCGTTAGATGCCCCGAATCTAGCAGAGCCTTTCGGATCTGCTCACCCAAAGATTGCAAACGTTTATAGGGACTCTTATAGCAGAGGTAGCGCCAAGATGCAAAGGCCAAAAAGAGGAGACAAGCTGCTGTAAGCCACCAAACTCCAGTCAGTCTCATTCTAAACAACAAAACCAATAAATCCACTGCTAACAGCAGCAAAGACATGCGTACCCATTTTAATGCATCAAACTGGAGCATGATTGGAATTTTCTGTTTTTGAGTCGCAACTTCAGTGACAATCTCAAATTGATCTGCCACTACGAGAGAATCGTACCATTTTTTGCGCAAACCTGCTCGATCCTTGGATAACATCTTAATCCGTTCGTTATACTCTCTGATTTGCTTTTTCTTAAAAGGGGGCTTTGGAAAATCCAAACGATCCAAACCGGTCTCAATACTCTCCTGATTATAGGCCAGTCCAAGAAAATGTTCCATACGACGAGACAAGGTTTGCAGATCCTGATTGCTCTCTGGTCTTGACTCCTCACCAGGAAGAGTGATGAGCGCTTGCGCTTGAACGGCTACCAGATGCCAGATGTTACTGGTCTTTTCTGGATGTCCCGGCCAGATACGAATGGCACGCCCCCGCATCTGGTTACTCAGCATAAAGCTCCCCACAAAGCTTCCGAGGATTAGGGAATTAACACAAGGAGCATCCCAACCCTCTCCGAGGAGAGATTTGGTTCCGACTAGGACTTGAATCTGCCCTCGTTGAAAAAGTTCCGTCACCGCCGCTACAATACCCTTAGCAGTACTAGGGAATCCCACCAGCACATAATCCTCTTGGTCTAACTGACCAAGAGACGAAAAACTAAGATGAACCTGAGGCAAGAGTTCCTTCAACTCTGCTGCCACATTGGTGGGAAGAATAACGATACTCCCTGACAAGACAGCCAAAGATACAGCTATCTCTTGCTCCTGAGCTTTGCGACGAATGCTTTCAAAATAAGGGAGAACCCCCAACTGAGAAATGGTTGCCTGATTATCTCCCAGATAGGTGGCAAAATCCTTGCGAATATAATCCGCCAAGACGAGTTGTCGCAAATCTTGTCCCATACTCTTATACTCAGTCAGAAAAATATCTGCAATACCAGACAATTTCCCCAAAGACTGATTTAAAATCTTGTCCTTAGACTTGGACTTGACTAGAGAAACCTGTCGCTGTTCGATCAACCCCCGTGCTTTTAACTCCGATTCTAACTTTTCCCTAAATCCATTTGAATCCTCGTACCAATCTGGAGTTTGATAGAGAACGCTCTGCAACAACAGCTCGAGCCAGTAGGAGTTCACCTGAGGCAGACGTTTCGCCCCCAAAAGATTCTCTAAAGAGTCAGGAATGGTCAAGCCTTGAGAATGCATATAGATCAAAATAGCCGACAAGTACTTAGGGTCTTCTAATAGAACATCGGATGAAATATCTCCTTTGAGTACCTTCGAACCTGATACTAGAGCTTGAAAGTCAGGATTGACCAAAAGCTGATGGATATACTCCCACTTTCTATCTTCAAACTGCCTGAGGTGTTCTGACTCTTCAGCTGTTGGTGAACAGATATAAACAAAATCCTGATGAGGGCAGAGGGTGTCTTCCTTGACTAGTTCAGGTACCGTGATTTCTTGGTCAATTTCCCCACACATTCGGATATAGCGTTCCCAGAGTTCAGGTTCGCTGTCATAAGGTGGTGTCGCTGTCAGGGAGATGACTTGCAACTGTCCATACTGCTTGCGAAAGACTTCCAGACTTTTCCACCATTCATTGCGCAGGTGGTGGCATTCGTCCAAGCAAAGAGTAGCAACTTTCTGAGCTCTTAGACTTGCAAGCAAATCAAACCCCACAAAATCCTCTGCTTCTCCATCTTCTTGTGATTGCAATTGGTTCATGGCGCTATGAAAAGCCTGATATGTCACAATCGTTAATGCCTTCATCTCCTTTAAGTTTTGGGAAACGAGATCTGAAATCTTCTGTTCGTTCTCTAAAAAGGCTGTTTGGATCCTATCTACCCATTGTTCACGAATGGTGACAGTTGGAACCAAGACAAGGGCTGGGTTGCCAAAACGAGCGATCAGCTCGATACCAATGGTGGTCTTGCCGGACCCTGGTGCCGCCACTAGGTGAACATGGCCATCTGTTTGATAGTTCTGAAAACGATCTAAGACTTCCTTTTGGTACTTTCTCCATCTTCCTTTAAATTTTAAATCTAACATTTCTTTCACCATTATATCTCTTGACTTACTCCTTTAATTGTACCACACTTATATAAAAAGCAAGATAAGGAATCAAATTAGTCTTTATAAGAAAAATATGGTATAGTAGAACCATACTATCTATGAGGAGTTTACATGTCACAGGATAAGCAAATGAAAGCTGTTTCTCCCCTTCTACAGCAAGTCATCAATATCTCATCTATCGTCGGGGGAGTCGGCACCTTGATTTTCTGTATTTGGGCCTATCAGGCGGGTGTTTTACAATCAAAGGAAACCCTATCGGCCTTTATCCAGCAAGCTGGGGTTTGGGGGCCACCACTCTTTATCTTTTTACAGATCCTACAAACCGTCGTTCCGATCATTCCGGGAGCTTTGACCTCAGTGGCTGGGGTCTTTATTTACGGCCACATCATCGGAACCATCTACAACTATATCGGCATCGTGATTGGCTGTGCCATTATCTTTTACCTGGTACGCCTCTACGGAGCTGCCTTTGTCCAGTCCGTCGTCAGCAAGCGCACCTATGACAAATATATCGGCTGGCTCGATAAGGGCAATCGCTTTGAGCGTTTCTTTATCTTTATGATGATCTGGCCAGTTAGCCCAGCTGACTTTCTCTGCATGCTGGCAGCACTGACCAAGATGACCTTTAAGCGCTATATGATCATCATCATTTTGACCAAGCCTTTTACGCTAGTGGTTTATACCTATGGTTTGACCTATATTATTGATTTCTTCTGGCAGATGTTTTGAGAATAGAAAAATCCGTTTGGTTGCCCAAACGGATGCTTTTTTTATTTTGCGACGCTTTTAGCGAGAACAAAGTTCCCAAGTGTTGCGGAACCATTTCCTGCGACTGCTGGAGTAACAATGTAGTCACGCACGTCTGGTACTGGTAGGTAGCCGTTGAGGAGGGCTGTGAATTTCTCACGCACACGGTCCAGCATGTGTTGTTGGGCCATAACCCCACCACCAAAGACGATGACGTCTGGACGGAACGTCACGGTAGCATTGACCGCAGCCTGAGCGATATAGTAGGCTTGAACATCCCAGACAGAGCTGTTGAGTTCGATGTTTTCACCACGAATACCTGTACGAGCTTCGAGGCTTGGACCAGCCGCAAAGCCTTCCAAACAGCCCTTGTGGAATGGACAAACGCCGTTAAATTCTTTCTCTACATCCATTGGGTGTTTAGCCACATAGTAGTGACCCATCTCAGGGTGACCTACACCACCGATAAACTCACCACGTTGGATAACACCTGCACCAATCCCTGTACCGATCGTGTAGTAGACCAAGTTTTCGATATGACCGCCAGCATTGTTACGGGCAACCACTTCACCATAAGCAGAGCTGTTTACGTCTGTAGTGAAATACATGGGTACGTTGAGGGCGCGACGGAGAGCACCAAGCAAGTCTACATTTGCCCAATGTGGTTTTGGAGTTGTTGTGATAAAGCCATAAGTTTTTGAGTTTTTGTCGATATCGATCGGACCAAATGATCCGACAGCAAGACCAGCAAGGTTATCGAATTTTGAAAAGAACTCAATGGTTTTATCGATGGTCTCGATAGGAGTTGTTGTAGGAAATTGTGTTTTTTCTACAATGTTAAAATTTTCATCTCCGACAGCACAGACAAACTTTGTACCGCCTGCTTCTAAGCTTCCGTATAATTTTGTCATGATAAACCTCTTATCTTTGTTTTCTCTATTATAGCACATTTTGAAAGTCTACATTTCTCTATATTTTAGATTTTCCTCTGTAAATCTTACCATTCAAGTAAAAACGAACAAACATGACATTTGTTCGTTTTCACTTTAGAAAGGATTGATTAGATTTTCACTTCAATAACGGCATCACCCTTAACAACTGAACCGCTTGCGACTGGTGTCACAGAAGCGTAGTCTGCTGTGTTGGTTACGATAACCATTGTTGTGTCGTCAAGACCTGCAGCAGCGATTTTGTTTGAGTCAAAGGTTCCAAGAACGTCACCTGCTTTGACTTTATCACCTTGGGCAACTTTTTTGTCAAATCCTTCGCCGTCCATAGACACTGTATCAATACCAACGTGGATAAGGATTTCAGCACCATTTTCAGTTTTCAAACCATAAGCATGTCCTGTTGCAAAGGCGATAGATACTTCTGCATCAGCTGGCGCATAAACTACACCTTGACTAGGTTTGACAGCAATCCCTTGTCCCATAGCTCCACTTGAGAAAACTGGATCATTCACGTCAGCAAGTGCAACAACTTCCCCAACAATTGGAGTAAGGATTGTTTCATTTTGAAGAGTATCAAACTCTTCCACTACTGGTGCTTCTACTGTAGTTTCAGTAACTGTTTCTGCAGTTGCTGCTGCAGCCTCATCAGCAAAGACACCTGCCGCTTTTGTTTTACCATAGAAATAAGTTAAAGCAAAGGCTGCAACAAATGAAATCACTTCTGCAACTACATACATAGGGATTGAACCTGCTTTAATAGATAGGAATCCGATAAATCCAGCTGCTCCCAAAGAAACTGCAATGACATGGGTCAAACCTGCCACAAAGGCACCAACTGCTGAACCAGCAAGAGCACAGAAGAATGGGAATTTATATTTCAAGTTCACCCCAAATAGGGCAGGCTCAGTAATCCCAAGGAAAGCAGAGACAGCCGCAGAACTTGACAATCCTTTAGTTTTAGCATTTTTAGTCAAGAAGTAGATTGCGAGAGTGGCTGCACCTTGCGCCACGTTTGCCATTGAAGCAACAACAAAGATGTAGTCACCAAATCCAGTACCGTTATTATTGTATGCCGATAATAACTGAGTCTCAATAGCAGGGAATGATTGGTGAAGCCCCGTCATAACAATCAATGAGTATGTACCACCAAAGAGCCCCATACCAAATGCACCTGTAGTATTGTATAGCCATACAATAACATTAGTAATCGCATCAGAAACCACCAACATCACAGGACCAATAACTGTAAAAGTTAGGAATCCTGTAATCATAACTGATAAAAGCGGAGTAAAGGTGAAGTCAACCGCAGAAGGCAATTTCTTGTGGAAGAATTTTTCTAAAGTTGCCAACAACCAGACAGCTACAAGGACTGGGATTACTTGATAAGCATAGTTTGTTTGTGTAACATGGAAACCTAAAATATCCCAAAAAGCTTCTTTACCACCCAAATCTGGTGTGGTCATAATCATACCGATAGCCGCACCAAGAAATTGGTTTGCCCCAAAACGTTTAGCTGCTGAAATCCCTACTAAAACAGGTAAGAACATAAATGGGGCAGCAGACATCAATTGAATCATCGCTGAGATCCCTTTGATAGCAGGGTACATGTCTTCAATAGATTGAGGTCCAAATAAGTCTGGTGATGTCAAGAAGTTACGTAATGCCATCAAAAGACCACCCGCAACCAATGCAGGAATGATTGGAACAAAGATGTCTGACAAAAGCTTAATCAAATCCATCAATGGATTAAATTTTTTGTCTTTATTCGCAATCTCTTTTAAGTCATCTGTGGAAACTTCTTTCAAACCTGTTTTTTTGATGATTTCTGCATATACAAAGTTAACGTCTCCGGGACCAATAATAATTTGGTATTGTCCGTTTGTGCTAAAAGTCCCCTTCACATCCGCATTATTATCTAGAGCTGCTTGGTTCACTTTCGTTTCATCTTTTAACACCAGACGAAGGCGAGTCGCACAATGTGCTGCAGCTACAAGATTCTCTTTGCCGACAGCCTCAATGACCTCGGCAGCAACTTTACTATAATCCATAGCAAAAATCTCCTTATAAAAACTTTGTTCTTGTTTGAAAGCGATTTTATTCGCTCTACGACTATTATTTTATCATGTTTCTGAAATATGTCAAGCGTTTTGCAGGATTTTTTATTTCCTTTCTTTTGCTCCTGATTATTCTTGCTCATTTTTGAGGGATATTTTCTTTTTCCTCAAAAAAATATCTTTATATTTGAGGGATCAAGGCTTTTGTTTACATTTTCTTTCATTTTTTCGTGAAAATTTGCCAGATTCCCTTTGTTTGATTTCTGGTAATCGTTTGACATATTTTTCTTTTTTTTAACATAAAAGACTTGCTTTTTTTGCCGAAAACGTTTACTATTAATAATAGAATAGAACTTATGGAGGAAAGATAAAATGGAATGGACAACTGAGCGTCGTTATAGACCCTATGAAGATTGGACGCAAGAAGAAATTCAACATATAAAGGAAAAGATGGCACAATCTCCATGGCATACTCATTACCATGTTGAGCCAAAAACAGGACTTCTCAACGACCCAAATGGCTTTTCTTACTTTGATGGCAAGTGGATCCTCTTTTACCAAAACTTCCCCTTTGGTGCAGCCCACGGTTTGAAATCTTGGGCACAGCTAGAAAGTGATGATTTAGTGCACTTCACAGAAACTGGAGTCAAAGTTTTGCCTGATACTCCATTAGATAGCCACGGTGCCTACTCTGGTTCTGCCATGCAATTTGGCGATAACTTGTTCTTGTTTTATACAGGAAATGTCCGTGATGAAAACTGGATTCGTCACCCATACCAGATTGGTGCTTTGATGGATAAAGATGGGAAGATTACGAAAATTGACAAAATCTTGATTGGCCAACCATCTGACTCTACTGACCACTTCCGCGACCCGCAAATTTTTAACTTCAAGGGTCAATACTATGCTATCGTCGGTGGACAGGATTTGGAGAAAAAAGGCTTCGTCCGTCTCTACAAGGCTGTTGACAACGACTACACAAACTGGCAAGCAGTTGGCGACCTTGACTTCGCTAACGATCGCACTGCCTACATGATGGAATGCCCAAATCTGGTCTTTGTAGGGGAGCAACCTGTCCTTCTCTACTGTCCACAAGGATTGGATAAAAAAGTTCTAGACTACGATAATATCTTTCCAAATATGTACAAAATTGGGGCTTCCTTTGATCCTGAAAATGCTAAAATGGTAGATGTGTCTCAACTTCATAATCTAGACTATGGTTTCGAAGCCTATGCAACTCAAGCCTTCAATGCTCCTGATGGACGTGCACTAGCAGTAAGTTGGCTTGGTTTGCCAGATGTAGCCTACCCATCTGATCGATTTGATTATCAGGGTGCCCTCTCACTGGTTAAGGAACTGACCATCAAAGATGGGAAACTCTACCAATACCCTATCGCAGCTATCAAGGACCTCCGTGCTTCTGAAGAGGTCTTCTCAAATCGTACTCAAACCAACAACACCTATGAACTGGAGCTCAACTTGGAGTCCAATAGCCAGAGCGAGATTGTCTTACTTGCTGATAAAGAAGGCAAGGGACTTTCCATCAACTTTGACCTTGCCAATGGACAGGTGACAGTGGATCGTAGTCAGGCTGGTGAACAGTACGCTCAAGAATTTGGGACGACTCGTTCTTGCCCTATCGATAATCAGGCTACTACTGCTACTATCTTCATCGACAAGTCAGTCTTTGAAATTTTCATCAATAAAGGAGAAAAAGTATTTTCTGGTCGTGTCTTCCCACATGCGGAGCAAAATGGGATCCTCATCAAGTCTGGAAACCCAACTGGAACTTACTATGAATTAGATTATGGTCGCAAAACTAACTGATGTCGCAAAACTTGCAGGCGTCAGCCCTACTACCGTCTCACGGGTCATCAATAAAAAGGGGTATCTATCTGAGAAAACCATTCAAAAGGTTAATGAAGCCATGCGAGAACTAGGCTACAAGCCCAACAATCTGGCTCGAAGTCTCCAAGGAAAATCTGCCAAGTTGATTGGACTCATTTTCCCAAACATCAGTCATGTCTTTTATGCGGAGTTGATTGACAAGTTGGAACACCAACTCTTCAAAAATGGCTACAAGACCATCATCTGTAACAGCGAACATGACTCTGAAAAAGAACGGGAGTACATTGAAATGCTGGAGGCCAATCAGGTAGACGGTATCATTTCTGGAAGTCACAACTTGGGAATTGAAGACTACAATCGTGTGACGGCACCGATCATTTCCTTTGACCGAAATCTATCACCAGACATCCCTGTCGTTTCCTCTGATAACTACGGTGGCGGGGTCCTCGCAGCCCAAACTCTGGTCAAGACAGGCGCCCAGTCTATCATTATGATTACAGGGAATGACAACTCTAATTCACCAACTGGACTACGCCATGCTGGCTTTGCCTCTGTTCTCCCAAAAGCTCCTATTATCAATGTTTCGAGTGACTTTTCTCCCGTCAGAAAAGAAATGGAAATCAAGAATATCTTGACCCATCAGAAACCAGATGCGATTTTTGCTTCGGATGATTTGACAGCTATTCTGGTGATCAAAATCGCTCAGGAGCTGGGAATTTCTGTTCCTGAAGAGCTCAAGGTCATCGGCTATGATGGGACCTACTTTATCGAGAACTACTATCCTCATTTGACAACGATTAAGCAACCTATGAAAGAGATTGCCCAACTCACTGTTGATCTCCTCTTGCAGAAGATTGAAGGTAAGGAAGTCGCGACAACTGGTTATTTCTTACCAGTCACCCTATTACCAGGAAAAAGTATTTAATACTCTTCGCAAATCTCTTCAAACCGCGTCAGCGTCACCTTACCGTAGATATATGTAACTGACTTCGTCAGTCTTATCTACAACCTCAAAGCAGTGCTTTGAGCAGCCTGCAGCTAGCTTCCTAGTTTTCTTTTTGATTTTCATTGACTATAAGCACAAGAAAACTCAGACTGATTTGTCTGAGTTTTTTATGATCTTAAGTTTTCGAGATAACGCTGGGCTGTCTCTAAGTTAAAGGTTTTATCTGCGATGAGGCGCTCAACGAGGGGAGCAACTTCGGACTCACTAGCACCTGCTAGGAGAGCTAAGGATTTGGCCTGCAATTTCATGTGGCCTTGCTGGATGCCCGTACTTACCAAGGCTTTGAGGGCCGCAAAGTTTTGGGCGAGACCGATAGACACGATAATCTGAGCTAATTCTTTGGCAGAAGGATTTCCCAGTAGTTCATGACTGAGGGCTACACGCGGGTTGAGACCGATTGAGCCACCCTTGGTCGCTACCGGCATGGGTAGGGTCATCTCACCGACCAATTCTTCTCTTTCCATGTCCAGTGTCCATTGACTAAGACCTTGATAGCGTCCATCTCGACTGGCAAAGGCATGGGCCCCAGCTTCGATGGCACGCCAGTCATTACCAGTGGCAATCAAAATGGCATCAATACCATTAAAAATCCCTTTATTGTGAGTAGCTGCTCGGTAGGGATCAGCCTGTGCAAACTGGCTAGCCAAAGCTATTTTCTCCGCAATTTCTCGTCCTTGATCCCTTTGAGGGTTCAAATGGCGAAAGGCGATACGACAGCTTGCAGTCACCAGAGAATCGGTCGCGTAGTTGGACAAAATTCCCATAAGACTCTGTCCCTGACTGAGTTCTTCTAAGACTGGTTTTAAGGCTTCCAGCATGGTGTTAAGCATATTGGCTCCCATGGCTTCCTGAGTATCGACATGGAGATAGACGACGAGAAAGTCTGTTTCACCTTTGATCTGCTCTACATGCAAATCACGCGCCCCACCACCACGTTTGACGATGGAGGGATAGGCTTGATTGGCAAGTTCTAAGAGCTCTGCCTTCTTGCTGGCAATCTTCTCTTGCGCTAGATCTGGATTAGCAACTTGATAAAGGGCTACCTGACCAATCATCTGGCGCTCATGTACTTGAGCAGTAAAGCCACCTGCTCGCTTGATGATTTTACTTGCATAGCTGGCCGCAGCAACCACTGAGGGTTCTTCTGTCACATAGGGAACTGTGTAGTCCTGACCGTTCACCAAAAGCTCTGGAATAATCGAATAAGGCAGAGAAAAAGTTCCCACTACATTCTCACTCAGCTGATCTGCAACTGCCAAGCTGACTTGTTCATCCTGCTCCAGACTGGTTTGCTTTTCAGGACTAAGGAGCGCCTGAGCTTTCAGTAACTCAAGGCGCTCATGGTATGACTTTTTAGAAAATCCATTCCAACTTCTCTTCATTATTTTTCAACCTTGCTATAACGACGTTGGTGGTCGAGAATTTCAACCAAGGCATAGTCTTGATTTTCAAAACCTGCAAACTGGGCTGAACCAGATTCATCCAACTCTACCTCTTCGAAGAAGACTTTTTCATAGTCTGCAACAGACAATGCTGTACGTTGCTTGAGTTTGCTCAAGCGATCCTTATCAAGGTAAGTTTCATAACCTTCTACCAGTTCTCCACTAAAGAACTCTGAAACCGCTCCACTTCCGTAACTGTAGAGGACAATTTTATCTCCAGCCTTCAAATTTTCTGCATTTTCCAAAAGGGAGAGAAGCCCAAGGAAGAGGGAACCTGTGTAGATATTCCCAATCATCTGACTGTAGAGAATGGACTTATCAAAGTTTTCTTGCAGACTATCCTTTTTTTCCTGAGACAAAGTCTTATCCATCATCTTGCGCAAGCCTTTTAGGGCTAATTTGGGATAAGGCAAGTGGAAGCAGATGGCCGCAAAATCATTCATAGTCCAATCAAAACGTTTCTTGTATTCATCCCAAGTCGTCGTAAGACTGTCAAGATATTGCTGAGTTGAGTACAAACCGTTTACATAAGGAGTGGTTGAATAGTTTGGGCGCCAGAAATCCATAATATCACGCGTTTGGGCAACATTATCATTGTTAAAGGCCATGGTACGCGGATTTTGCGTAATCAACATCGCCACACTCCCAGCTCCCTGAGTTGGTTCACCTGGAGTCGCTACACCATACTTGGCAATATCGCTGGCGATGACCAAAACCTTGGACTTTGGAGAATTTTCCACATGCAACTTGGCATAATGGAGGGCAGCTGTTGCTCCGTAACAGGCTTCTTTGATTTCAAAACTGCGAGCAAACGGCTGGATACCTAATAGACCGTGAACAAAGACCGCTGCTGCCTTACTCTGGTCAATTCCTGACTCGGTCGCCACGATGACCATATCGATTTCTTCTTTTTCTTTATCTGTGAGGATAGAGTTGCTTGCACTGGCAGCTAAGGTGACAACATCCTCAGTCAATGGTGCAATGCTAATTTCGTTTAACAAGAGTCCCTTGCTAAATTTTTCGGGGTCAACTCCCCTTGCCTCTGCTAGGTCTTGTAATTTCAAGACATATTGACTGGTCGCAAAACCAATCTTATCAATACCGATTGTCATATTTACCTCTGTTTTTTCATTCATTGTAAAAAATCGTTCTATTCTATTTTATCACAAATAGGAACAAATGAGAGAAAAAAGACTTGATTCAACAAATCAAGTCTTTGCTTTGACAGCATTAGGAGGATATGCCTCGCTGTTTTCGGATATAGTAATAAAGTTTCAGAATCACTGTTCCACTTGCCATCCCGATAGAAATGACCAGAGCCAACATAACTACTAGTGTTGCACTGGTAAGGGCATGACTGTAATCGCCTGTCACAAAGAAGGCTGTCGTTCGATAGGATAGATAACCGGGCACCAAGGGGGCAAGAATGGCCAAGACAAAGACCACTGCTGGCGTCTTATATACAATACTTAAAATTTGGCTGATACAAGAACCAACCACCGCTGCAATAAAGGTCGCAACAATAACATTGGTTGGTTCTTTGAGCACAAGGTAGAGGAGCCAGACACCCATTCCCAGAACACCACCAGGTAGGAGCATGGAACGCTGAACATTTAGTACGATTAGAAAGGTGATAATGGCGAGTAAACTCGCCACTGCTTGGAGTAAAATACTTGTTAGAGTCATCTTATGTCATCAAAACCAGGGCGACGGAGGTGCCGGCCCCTAAAGCGAGGGTAATGAGCAAGGATTCAAACATCTTGCTCATACCAGAGTTGATATGGTTGGTCATGATATCCCGAACTGCATTTGTCAGAGCAATCCCTGGAACAAAAGGCATGACGGCTCCCGCTATGATCAAGTCTGCCGTCGAAGGAAATCCTGTATAGCGGGCCCAGAACTGGGCAATCAATCCAAAAACAAAGGCACCCGCAAAGGCGGTTACAAAAGGAATGCGGACAAACTTCTCTACATAGAGAGAAAAAGCAAAACCAAGTAAAGTCGCAATGGCTGCACCAAAAGCATCATAGGTATTCCCCCCGAACATAATCGAGAAAAAAGGGGCACTGAGAGTTGCTGCAATAGTCACTTGGAACTTGGTATAAGGAAGAGCTTGATTTCTGATTTCCTTTAGCCTTTCAAAAGCCGTAGAGAGATCAATCTGCCCTCCGACAAGCTCCCGTGATACTTGGTTCACATCGCAGACTTTTTCGATGTTGTAGGAGGAAGAAGTTACTCGTTTCATACGAGAAATATTGGTATTCTCAATAGAAAAGAAAATAGCTGCTGGCATGGCAAGAACGTTGCAATCCACTATTCCCTGTGAATGAGCGATACGGATCATGGTGTCCTCCACCCGATAAATCTCCGAACCGCTTTTTAAGAGAATGGTTCCAGCTAGCATAATCACATCAATGACGGCATTCAACTCTCTCGATTCGTCCATTTTCTCCTCCTTTTCTGCTTCCTATATTTTATCACAAAAATCAATGAAAAAAAATCTTTGTCATGAAATCATGACAAAGATTCGTTTAATCTCGAGAACTTTCACGGGTTCCTTCACTATTTGATTGACTAGTTGAAGGAGTGTTTCCTTGTTGGTTCCCCTGATTTGGAGTTGTAGAAGAACCTTGGTTCCCACGTTGTGCAGAACTAGAAGATGAAGTTGATGGTGGTGTTTTCGGTTTGTAGATGGAAAGTTTGATACGCGTGCTAGCAAGGTCAACCTGTTCACCCGCTTTTGGTGTTTGATCTACAACTGTACCTTCTGCTGTCCCTTCAGGAGCAGTCGAAACCTCGACAACCTCAATATTGGCCTCTTTTACACCGACAATCTGAGTCAAATTATTCTTTGTAAATTCGAGACTTGAACCAATATAACTTGGCATAGAAACACTTGTTACTTTCTTAGCAACCGTTAAAGTAATTGTGCTGGCTTTTGAAAGATCATAAGTCGTACCTGCCGCAGGACTTTGTCTGAGAATAATTCCAGGTTCGCTTTCGCCGGATTCTTCCTCTTCCATCTTGATTAGATTCTCAGGAACCTTCTTCTCCTTGAGTTCAGCTACGACATCCGTATACTTGCGTCCAACATAATTGCTCAATTGGAAGGATTGCTTCCCAGAAGAAACAATCAAATTGACCTTGGTCCCTTCTTTTCGGCCACTACCAGCTTCCGGATCGGTTCGAATAACGCGTCCTTCCGCTACTGTGTCGCTGGCTTCTGACTTTTCTTCACCGGCTTCAAACTTGGATTTTTTAAGAGCTTCTTTTGCCTCTGCAACAGTTTGTCCAGCCACATCAGGAATAGGAATCGTTGCTGGTGTTCTAGATAAAATCCAGACCAAAGAAGCTGCAACTAATAGAAGACTAGCTAAAAGAATCATATAGCGAGCCTTAAACTTCCGCTTTTTAGTTGGCTTTTGCGTAGGTGCTTGCTCTGGGGTTAATTTCTTTGACTGAGGACGTTCTTCCTGCGCCGGAGCTTTTGGAATCGAGGTCAATGTACTTTGTGGGACTTTAGGTAAAGTCTTCGTATCCGCCTTACTCGCATCGTCAAAGACCAGTTTCGGTTCATTCCGACGATTATAAGACAAGCTAGTTGACAAGTCCATATACATTTCTGAAACAGATTGATAGCGATCAGACAATTTCTTAGCAGTTGCCTTGATGACAACATTTTCCAAAGCCTGAGGGACAGATGGGTTTTCAGCAATGACGGACGGAAGTGGCTTCTGGAAATGCTGAAGGGCAATCGTAACCGCACTATCCCCATCATAAGGGATATGTCCCGTCAGCATTTCATAGAAGATAATCCCCATTGCATAGATATCACTCTGGAAGGTCGCTTTTGAACCACGCGCTTGCTCAGGTGACAAATAATGAACCGAACCCAGCATCGAGTTGGTCTGGGTCAGACTCGTCTCTGCAAAGGCCACTGCAATCCCAAAGTCAGTAACTTTAGCAGTTCCATCTGGTGTCAAGAGGATATTTTGAGGTTTCAAATCTCGGTGAACAATTCCTCTAGCATGAGCTAAACGCATAGCCAAAAGAATCTGTCCCATAATCCGAACCGCCTCTTCATTTGAAAGAGGATAGTGTTCTTTGATATAACGCTTGAGGTCAAGTCCTGCTACGTATTCCATAGCTAGGTACTGTTGGCCATCTTCCTCACCGATATCTGTTATCCGGACGATATGAGGATGGTCCAGATCCGCCATAGCCCTCGCTTCCCGCTGGAAACGTGCCACAGCAATCGGGTCCGTCTGGTAGTTGGTCCTCAGGACCTTAACTGCCACCTCTTCCCCATCTAGGATCAAATCCTTGGCCAAGTAAACATCTGCCATGCCTCCTCGACCAATCTGCTTGACAATCCGATACCGCCCGGCAAAAATCTTGCCGATTTGGATCATTCTGCCGCCTCCTCGTTCATGTAAACAAGGGCAACCGTAATGTTGTCTAAACCTCCTGCATTGTTAGCAAAACGAATGAGGGTTGCCGCCTTGTCTGCTAGGGAAATATCACTGGTTACAATATCATAAATTTCGCTTGCCGAAATCATATTGGTCAAACCGTCACTATTGAGCAAGAGATAATCTCCTAACTCCAGTGTAATCATCCCAAAATCAGGCTGGATTTCATCTTTTTGTCCGATAGACTGTGTGATGATATTCTTTTGAGGGTGAGTTTCTGCCTCTTCTGGAGTCAATTGACCAGCCTTGAGCAATTCATTAACCAAGGAATGGTCACTCGTCAACTGGTGGTATTCTTCTCCACGAATCAAACCGATACGAGAATCTCCAATGTGAGCATAGATGGCTTGGTTGTCAATAAACGCAACAGCTTCTAGCGTTGTCCCCATGCCTCTGTATGCTTCGTCCTGGCCTAGTTGATGAATTTTTTGATTTTCAATCTCCAGGTAGTGGGCAAACCACTCACGAACTTCATTGACTGAGTTAATTTGGGTATCCACCCAATCTACACCGAGGTCTGTTACCGCCATCTCACTAGCGATATTTCCTGCACGGTGTCCTCCCATCCCGTCAGCCAAGATGATCATAGTGCGTCCTGCTCGGTTGACAAAGTGATTGACATAGTCCTGATTATTTGTACGTTTCTGACCAACATCTGTTAATAATGCTATTTCCATTGTGTCAGTTCCTTCCTATTCTGATATCTTGCGAAATTGGCTAATAAAGAATCCATCACTTCCATACAATTCTGGAGTAATCAGGATGCAGCCATCTTTCAGGATATCTTTACATTCGTGTTCTAGTTTAACCTGCTCGAACTCGGGATGACTTTCTAAAAATGCCTCAACGACTTGAAAGTTCTCCTCAGAGACAATAGTACAGGTACTATACGTTATTATACCACCTTTTCGTAGTGTTTGACAAACACTACCTAATATTTCCAGCTGAATTTCTTGTAAGGATGTGAAATCTGCTGTTTCTTTATTGTATTTGATATCTGGTTTGCGGCGCAAGAGACCGATTCCAGAACAAGGGGCATCTACTAAAATCTTATCAAAAGAGTCTCGACCGAAAAACTCATGCACTTTTCTTGCATCCAATTTTTTCGTTTGCACTTGATCCGCCACACCTAGACGTTGGGCGTTTTCTTGGATCAAGTCCAACTTGTGATCATAAAGATCCAAAGCGGTCACCTTTCCAGATGTGAGGTAAGAGGCAATATGGGCTGTTTTCCCCCCCGGAGCGGCACAGGCATCCAGAACCTGCTCATGGCCTTGTAGATGAAGAGTCGGAGCAACCAGTTGACTGGACTCATCTTGGATGGTAATAGCACCCTCCGAGAACAAATCATGTCCCGCAAAGTGTCCCTGCTCCTTGACCAAACCAGAAGCGGCCAAAGGTGAATCACTCGCCTTTAACACGGCCTTGATTTCCTCTTTTCGGCTCAAGTCAGTCACTCGAATGCTGGCTTTGTTGCGCACCAATAGGCTTTCAAAAATAGCTTGGGCTCGCTCTTCGCCGTATTCTTCCTTGAGCTTAGATACTAGCCAAACTGGGAGAGAATAGGCAATGGAATCACGCTTGTTTTTGCGTTTGATAGTTGCAATATCTGGCCAGCCTTCTCGCAAAATACGACGAAGGACAGCGTTGACCAATTTTTCACTGCCTTTTTTACGGGCTTTGGCTAGTTCCACTGCTTCATTGACTACAGCATGGTCAGGCACCTTATCCAGATAACAGACTTGATAGGCGCTCATAAGGAGTAGGATATAGAGCCAGTTATCTAGCTTGTCTCGGTCTTGGATAAAGTGGGACAAATACCATTCTAAGGTGAGTTTGCGGGCTACCGTTCCGTAAACAATCTCTGTCACCAAACCCTTGTCTGCTGCTGAGAGTTGACTGCCCTTGAGGTGTTTGTTTAAGGCAATATTTGAGTAGGCTTGGTTGACAAAAACATCCTCTAACACTGTTAGAGCTAGACTTCTAGCCGTTTCTACTTTAGTCACCAAATCGTTCTCCTACAGTCAATGTCCGTCCAACTCCGTTGAGGAAGGAAGCAATGTCCATCTTAGGCTTACCTGCTGGCTGCACTTGCTTGAGAGATAGAGCTCCTTCAGCCGTTGCAACGATCAATTCCTTTTTACCAATTGAGAGGATCTCACCTGAATTTCCCTGACCTTCTACTGGTAGGGCTTCATAGATCTTAAAGCGGTCGCCTTTGAGGAAAGTATGGGCTACAGGCCATGGATTCATCCCACGGATTTGGTTGAAGAGTTGACGGTTGGTCTTGGTCCAGTCCAGCTTTTCTTCCTCTGGCTTAATATTTGGCGAGAAAGTGACTTGACTAGAATCTTGTGGTTCAGGTTTGATCTCCCCAGCAATATAGCCAGGAAGGGTATCCAAAAGCAAGTCACGACCAACAATCGCTAATTTCTCAAATAAGGTTCCAACATTATCCTCATCAGTGATAGGAATACTGCGACGGGAAATCATGTCTCCTGCATCCATTTCCTTGACCATCTCCATAATGGTCACACCAGCTTCCTCATCCCCTTGAATCAAGGCATAATGAATGGGTGCACCACCACGGTGTTTGGGAAGGAGGGAAGCGTGAACGTTGACCGCAAAGTCCATGCTATCAAGAAGTTTACTTGGGAGAAACTGCCCAAAAGCAGCGGTCACAATCCCATCTGCTCCTAAATTCATAATAGCTTCCAGCTCTGGGCTTCCAGATAATTTTTCAGGTTGGTAGATAGGAAGACCCGCTTCTTTGGCAGCCTGCTTGACAGGGGTTTCTTGGATCACTTTTTTACGGCCGACAGCGCGGTCTGGCTGGGTTACAACAGCTAGGATCTCGTAACGATCATCTGATAACAAACCCTTCAAAACTGTTGCTGAAAAGTCGGGTGTCCCCATAAAGATTAGTTTTGTCATTTCTTCTCCTTCTTATAAAAATTGCTGCGGTTCGTGGTCAATGCTGAGACGAAGCTCGCTATTTTCCCGTTCTTGAGTCAAGGCCAAAACTCGATTGAGGGCTGGTCCTAGTTCATCTTCTAAACGGTATTTAATCAAAATCTGGTAATGATAAAGGTTGTGAGTACGGGCGATGGGTTTTGGCGTTGGTCCAAGGATTTTACTAGTTTCCGATAAACCTGAGCGCAAAATTCCCATAACTTCATAGGCACGTTTGACAACCTCTTCTTCTTTCTTATGAGAGAGGGTAATCCCAATAGTGAAATAATAAGGCGGATAGCCGAGTTGGCGCCTAATACTCATTTCATAGGCATAAAAACCTTCATAATCCTGATCTTTTGCAAAACGAATAGCATAGTGCTCAGGATTGTATGACTGGATCAAGACCTGCCCAGCTTTTTCCGCACGTCCTGCCCGACCAGCCACCTGAGTTAAGAGTTGGAAGGTTCTCTCAGAAGAACGAAAATCAGGTAGATTCAAGGCCGTATCCGCATTGAGCACTCCAACCAAAGTCACATTTGGAAAATCCAAGCCCTTGGCAATCATCTGAGTTCCCAGCAAGATATCTGCTTCCCCTCGGCCAAACTGGTCAAGAAGAGCTTGGTGACTACCTTTCTTACGGGTCGTATCCACATCCATCCGCAGAATGCGGGCATGAGGAAAGAGGTCCGCTAGTTCATCGTAGGCTTTCTGAGTCCCCGTCCCGTAGTAACGAATACTGCGACTCTGACAGTTGGGACAGACATGAGGAATTCCCTTAAAAAAGCCACAGTAATGGCAGTTCATAGTCTTGGTATCCATATGCAGGGTGAGAGAAATGTCACAGTTGGGACAAGTATCCACCGTCCCACACTCCCGACACATAACAAAGCTAGAATAACCCCGACGGTTGAGCATGAGGACCACCTGCTCTTTTTTATCCAGGCGATCTTGAATGGCCTCTAGCAAAGGAGGGGTAAAGTTTGATGTCTCATTCTGCCCGATATAGTCCCGAAAGTCAATCACTTGAACCTCAGGAATAGTGGCTAAAGGATTGGCCCGTTGGGTTAGACGTAAGTGTTGATAGACACCTTTTCCAGCCCGTGCACGGCTCTCTAAGCTCGGCGTCGCTGAACCAAGGACCAGGGCTGCTTTATTGTACTGGGCCCGTAAGATGGCGACCTCTCTAGCATGATAACGGGGATTGCTGTCTTGTTTGTAACTAGCTTCATGCTCTTCATCGATAATGATGACACCTAGATTTTTCAAAGGAGCAAAGATAGCTGATCGAGCGCCAACAACAACTTGGGCATCTCCGCGTTCAACCTTGCGCCATTCATCGTACTTTTCACCATTAGACAAGCCTGAGTGAAGGATGGCTACTTTCTCGCCGAAACGAGCAATGAACCGCTCCGTCATTTGTGGCGTCAGGGAAATCTCAGGCACCAGCAAAATGGCTGTCTTGCCCTTGTCCACGGCTCCTTGGATAATCTGTAAGTAAACCTCTGTTTTCCCACTTCCTGTAATCCCTTGAAGGAGGAAAGGAGGTTGCTGACTGCCAATAGCACTGATAACCGCATCACGCGCCTGTCTTTGCTCTGGGTTCAGCTCCAAAGGTTGACTGGCTTCAATGCCTTCGAAATAAGCAGCTGAACGTTGCACTTCCTTTTGAACAAGGGTTAGAGCTCCTTGCTCCACAAAGAAATTGACTTGCTCGCGTGAGTAGGATTCTAACAAGCTAGCCAGAGGAGCACTCTCAGGACGAGACAGTAAATAGTCTCTCAGCTCTGCCTTTTTCTTAGCACGCGCAGAAATCTCAACACCTTCTAACTGCTCAACATGGACCTCATACCAAGATTGGGTCTTGACCTTCTTCTGATCAACAGCCTGGTACTCTAAACGGAGCAACCCTTTTCTGGTCAAGCGCATCATTTCAGCTTGCTTGGCAAGGTCTAAAGAAGAAAAGGCGAGCGAATCTTCTGAACCAAACAAGCGCTCTCGGTCTGCCTGACTCAGACCTTCCAGAGGATAGAGAATCTTATCATAGCTGGAGTTTAAAAACCCTGGAAGCATAGCTTTTAGAATGGAGATTTTGTAAGAAAAGACAGACTTACGTAGCTCCTCAGCTAGCCAGAGTTGCTCCTGGGTCAAGACGGGAGAAAAGTCTAGCACCTCCGCAATCTCTTTCAAGTCCTGATCTGCCACTTCTTCATCCGACTGGGACTCCAAGGCCAACACAATCCCTTGGATTAAACGATTGCCCTTGCCGAAGGGGACATGGACCCGCATACCGACTTCCAGCATCTCTACAAATTCCTCAGGGACCTTGTAGCTATAGGGCTGGTCCGTCTGCATCAGGGGAACATCCACGATAATCTTTGAGATAGCCATCTTCTCACCTCCTTCTTGTCAGTACATTCTTGCAATAGAAAAAATAAGATTGAGTCCCCCCAACCTTAAATTTTTTCACCATCTTCTTTTTCTTTAGCGATTTGCTCTTTGATCTTTTTTTCTTCTTCTTCTTTGCGGCGTTTTTCTTCTTCGATACGGAGACGAACTGCTTCACGTTTTCCTTCTGGATCTGGGTGAATCGTAACGTTTCCAGACTCGATTTCTTCCAAAGCGCGAAGAGTTGATTTTTCAGACTTAAACTCTTGAGTTGCTGGCGCACCGGCTTCTAGTTCGTGGGCGCGTTTTGCTTCCAAGATTACGAGTGAATATTTTGATGGTACCTTGTCCAGCAAGGTATCGATAGAGGGTTTTAACATCATTTGCTTGTACCTATTTCCTATAGTTTATCGAGTAGTTGGAGATTTTGGCAACATCTCCTGATAGTGACCAATGACACGGTCCACACGGAAGTGTTCTGCTTCGATCACACGCTTGACACGTTCAGCAGCGAGGGGCACCTGATCGTTGACAATGGCATAATCATACTCACGCATGAGAGCAATTTCTTCCTTAGCTTTTTCGATTCGTTGGGCAATCACTTCCGCACTATCTGTTCCACGACCTACCAAACGATCTTGCAATTCATCCAAATCTGGTGGCGTTAGAAAGATAAAGACAGCATCTGGAACCTTTTTCTTAACCTGAAGAGCTCCTTGCACTTCAATCTCAAGAAAGACATCGATTCCCTTGTCCAAAGTTTCATTGACATAGGTTAGAGGAGTTCCATAGTAGTTACCGACATATTCTGCATATTCCAACATCTGACCTTGACGGATTAGCTCTTCAAACTCTTCACGAGTACGGAAGAAATAGTCCACCCCGTCCACTTCACCAGGACGTTGCGCACGCGTCGTCATCGATACAGAGTATTGAAATTGATTCTCAGAACTCTCAAAAATCTCTCTTCTAACCGTTCCTTTCCCAACTCCTGAAGGACCAGAAAAAACGATTAGCAAGCCTCGGTCTGCCATTATGTCTCCTTTAGTTAGTCTGTGAAATAAAGTAAAATTTCTCTCGGATACTGGTGATAGTGTCAGTTATCCTTCTACAGTCTTTCTATCTAGTGTAACAAAAAAGCAGTAATATTTCAACTGCTCTTTCTTATTTATTTAGCATAATCTACTGCACGAAGTTCGCGGATTACGGTTACCTTGATATTTCCTGGGTAATCGAGATTGTTTTCAATTTTCTCACGAACTTTGTGAGCCAAGATTGTGACTTTGTCGTCCTTGATTTGTCCTGGATTAACCATGATACGGATTTCACGTCCTGCTTGAAGGGCAAAGCTATTTTGCACTCCTTCAAAGCCATTGGCGATTTCTTCCAAATCATGGAGACGCTTGATATAGTTTTCAAGAGATTCACTACGAGCACCTGGACGCGCTGCACTCAAGGCATCTGCTGCAGCAACGATCACTGCAATGACGCTTTCGGCTTCGACATCTCCGTGGTGGCTAGCAATAGTATTCACCACAACTGGGTGTTCCTTGTACTTACGAGCCAACTCCGTACCAATCTCAACGTGACTACCTTCAACCTCGCGGTCAATAGCTTTCCCGATGTCATGAAGGAATCCAGCACGACGGGCAAGAGCTGCATTTTCACCAAGTTCACTGGCAATGATACCAGATAACTTAGCAACCTCAATCGAATGACTCAAGACATTTTGTCCATAAGAAGTACGGAACTGCAAACGTCCCATAATCTTCATCAAGTCTGGATGGAGGTTAGGCGCACCAATCTCATAGGCAGCAGCCTCACCGTATTCACGGATTTTATTGTCAATCTCCTGACGGTTTTTCTCCACCAACTCCTCGATACGAGCTGGGTGGATACGGCCATCCTTGAGCAACATTTCCATGGTCATACGAGCAATTTCACGACGAATTGGATCAAATCCTGACAAGGTCACCACTTCCGGTGTATCGTCGATAATCACATCGACCCCTGTCAAACTTTCAAAGGTACGAATATTTCGCCCTTCACGACCAATAATGCGACCCTTCATAGTATCATCCGGTAGGTGAACTGTCGAGTTTGTTGACTCTGCTACATAGTCACCAGCGATACGCTGCATAGCCTGAACCAAGATATCTTTAGCAATCTTGTCTGAACGTTCCTTCACCTCTTGCTCAGCCTCACGAATGCGGCTAGCAATTTCCTTAGTTAAGTTTTCCTCTGTTTGAGCCAAGATAATATCTCGAGCCTCAGTTTGGGAAAGGGAGCCGATACGTTCAAGTTCAGCTTCTTTTTGTCTTTCGACTTCCTCTAATTGCTCTTCACGTGCATCAAGGTTTTTTGCTCTATCAGAAATACTTTGTTCTTTTTGTTCAAGTGTTTTTTCTTTGTTCGTCAAATTGTCGTCCTTACGGTCAAGGCTCGTAGCTCTCTCCGTCAAACGACTTTCAATTTGCTTGAGCTCCTGACGTTCTGACTTAAATTCAGCGTCCACTTCTTCACGGTATTTTCTGGCTTCCTCTTTGGCCTCCAATAGTGCTTCTTTTTTAAGAGACTTGCTTTCGCTCTTGGCTTCATTTAGCAATAAATCCGCTTCGCGCTCAGCTTGTCCTCGTAAATTAGTTGCTTCTTGTTCAGCATTTAGAAGCATCAACTCTGCAGCCTCTTGAGATGATTTCATCTTAGCTGAGATGCTGACATATCCAATGACTAAACCAATGATGACGGCAAAAACAGCAATCGCAAGTGTCATGATTTCCATGTTTTTACCTCATTAAATTTGTTTATCGAATGACATACATTCCTTAATATTCTATCATAAAAAACCGATTTTCACAAACCCAAATTGAAGAGTTTTGTGTGATTTTTAGAAGAAATCCCTTGGATATTCAAGCAAAATTAAGAATCTTTAAAAATTTAAATTTCCACGAAAAACGAAGCAAAAAAGTCCACCTTTCAGTAGACTTAGTTTGTTTCTATTCTAATGGGCACCCTGCCGAAATTCTGCTCTGCGATGCTTGGCTGTCCTAGTTGGTAAATCTGGTCTGCCTTTTGGGTCATGGTATCCCAAGGTTCTTTGCCAATTCGGCTGACTAGACTGACCTGATCTTTCAAAGACTTGAGATGTTGCCTGCCTTTTTCAGTAAATCCAAGGACATGAATGGCTTCTGGCAAGTCACCTTCTCTAGCCTGCACCAAGATATAGGTCAAGAGGCGTCTGACACGTGCCTTGGTGTAACGTTTGGTCGCAACCGCTTCAACCAAGTCTTCCACAGACTGGGCTGTCTTGATGGCATCCTTGATGCGTACTGCCATTTCTCGATTGACCTGAAAAATGGTGGTTAGGTCTGTATTTGATAAGATTTGATAGCGGAGCAAAAGAAAATAGTCGTCCCAACTCACCTTATTAGCCTGCTCAAAAAGAGCAACAGAAGGCATAAAGCGTTCTAAGAAGTCTTGGTCCTTCTGGTGCTGACGCAGAGCTGTTGCCGAAGCAAAGTCCACATTCTTGTCCACAGAATGATAACCCGCTCCCTTACGCTGAATCGGCTCAAGCTTGATGTTTCGTCCTGCAACCGCCTTGGCATAGGCAAGAGCAAGGACATGATTGGGCGTATTGCCTGAAAAATCAAGACCTGCAAATTCCTTCCACATGGCCTGAGTCTTCTGTGGATAAGAGAGAGAGTCAGGCAGATTTTCCACAAATTTCTCCATCTCAGCACCTTTCTCTGTGTATAAATCAGCGATTTTTTGATAATCCAGAAATTCTTCTGTCCCAAAGGCTAGAGTATCAATCCCCAACCGAGCCAAGATATCCACAGCTCCTTGGCCAAAGAAATCTGCTGCCTGAACACTGACTAAAAAGGGCAATTCCACTACCAGATCAGCTCCATTTTCCAGCGCCATCTGGGCCCGTGTCCACTTGTCCACAATAGCAGGCTCACCACGTTGCATAAAATTCCCTGACATAGCCACGATTTTCAGTCCATCAGCCTGATTTAGCAGGTATTTATGCCCATTGTGAAAAGGATTGAACTCGGCTATAATACCTGTGATGGTCATAGTGTTCTCCTACTTCTGCGCGATAAAAAACCAACGGGCACTGGTTTCTGTTGGTTCCTTGTCCTCAAAGTCCGCATAGAGTTTGAAGGACTTGAAACCAGCCTGTTCCAGCAAAATATCATAGGTCAAAACCTCGTAAGTTCGCTCCTCATGCACTTCATCGTGACGACTAAAGGAACCATCCTCTTCCTTGATAAAGAGGGTCAACTCATGCACGATTGAGTGAGGTGCAGCGTCCTCGTAGGTATCCCAGAGCATGGCAAAATCTTCTGCATTTTCATGATAAGAATAGCCTGGAAAAACTTCATCTGTCTGGTAGGTCGAATGCACATCGAAGATGAAGACTCCATCTTCATTAAGCGCATTATAAACTTCTTTAAAGACGTCGCCTACTTCTACTTCATCCTGCATGTAGCAGATGGAGTCCGAATAACACGTGACAAAATCATATTTCCCTTCCTTGGACAAATCCAACATATTGCCTTCGATAAAATCAATCTTTTGCTTGGCTGAAGTCGCTCTCTTCTCCGCAATCTTCAGCATATCCGCGCTCAGGTCCAGTCCAGTCACCTCAAAACCAGCCTGAGAAAAGCGAACGGACTGGATGCCTGTCCCACAAGCCAATTCCAAGAGTTTCTTTCTCTCCTTAGTCTTAGGCAAATGACGTAGCGAAAAATCCGTCCATTTATCGTATAAACTATCATCCATCACAGCATCGTAAACAGCCGCAAAGGTTTCATATGTCGCCATAAAACATGATACCAAGTCCGCCCGTAATAGGAATGAAAATTAGGAGCTTGGACTTAGGATCCTGATCCAAGCCAAAGCTATCTATTTTCCGACGATTACAGGACGGGTTCAAATCCTTTCTATCACTTTCTTTTTAAAATAAGCAAATAAACCCAGTTGACTACAACTGAGTTCATCTTCTACGCCAGAGTTTCAGATAAGTCTACAGAATCCGCCTCATGCCATAGTTTTTCAAGATTATAGTGGGCACGCATTTCTTCTGAGAAGATATGCACAACGACACCGCCAAGGTCCAGCAAGACCCAGCCTCCAGCTGCATCACCTTCGACATGGCTGCCTTTAACACCAGCTTGAGCTACTTTTTCACGGATATTATCAGCGATAGCGTCTAACTGACGGCTATTCATCGAGCTCGTGATGACAAAGTAGTCTGTAACACTGGTCAAATCTTGTACATCAAGTGCGAGGATATCCTCCGCACGTTTCTCATCAGCCGCTTTCACGACTAGTTCTAGTAATTCTTTTTCGTTCATTTAGTCCTCTTTCAAATAGTGCACAAAGGCGTTATAGGTTTCAAGGGTTTGGGGATAGATGGGAAATCCCTGATGAGCTAAATGCTCCACAGTGTGAGCTGTTTCATAGGCCACTGCCTTATTGAGCGACAAACTTGCAATCTCACGCGCCTGGTCTACTCCTGGAAAGGCACGATTGTGCTCGATATAGTCGGCTACATAGATAACCTTATCTAGGTCTGTCATCTGACCAGCGCCAACAGTATGAATCTCGATAGCTCGCAGGATTTCAGGATCTTGTAAATTCAAATCTTCTTTGATTTTATAAATTCCGACCATACCATGCCAGACGTTATTACCCCAATTTTTGAGGTCAGAGTCTAGCTGGTAACGGTCAATCAAATCCAGAAATTCCTGATCTGACAACTTTTTAGCATAGTCGTGGAGAAGGCCTGCTAGGCCTGCTTTCTCACTATCTACACCAAAGCGCTGAGCCAGTTCTATGGCTGCACGCTCCACACCCAAGCAGTGGGTTAAGCGTTTTTCAGGTAGAAGCTCTGCCATTTTTTCCAACAAAGCCTCACGGGAGCAGTTGATATAGTCTTGATAGGCCATCAGTAGAGACCCTCCTTCTCGATGTAGTCTAGCACAGGCTGAGGCAGGAGAAAGTTGGGTTTCCGACCTTGGGCAAGGAAGTCACGCACCATGCTGGACGAGATATCCATGAGAGGCACATCCACCCAGATAACTGGATAGGAAGTCCCTGCCTTGTAGCGTGGACGCTGAACTCCCACAAACTGAACCATATCTACCAGTTCATCAATTCGGTACCACTTAGGCAGATAGTCCACCATATCGGCACCGATGATAAAGTAATAATCCGTATCTGGATTCTTCTCTGTCAAAATCTTCATGGTATCGTAGGTATAGGAAATGCCCTTGCGCTCTAGCTCAATAGTTTCAATGGCTAGGCCTTCGATCCCCTCAATCGCCAATTCAAGCATCTTGAGACGATGGTGTTCAGAGATGGTTTCCTTTTTATCTACATGAGGAGGTTGGTATTCAGGCATGAGCAGAACCTGATCCAGCCCCAACTGTTGCCGTACTTGGTCCGCAACAATGAGATGGGCATTGTGAACAGGGTTAAAATTCCCCCCTAAAATCCCGACTTGTTTACGTTTTTTCTCCTTGATTTCTGGCTCCAACTCTACCTTGGTAAAGGGAGTCAATAATTCGATTGCCATAGGCTAGTCTCCTTTATTTCTCTGTAAAAACAGTTTCTTGGAGTTTCGGTCTTAGATTTCTTTGACTTTCTTGGAAATCTTGCGATTTTCTTTCTTGCTGGATTGTTTATACAAAATCAAGATGCGTCCGATTTTTTGGACTGTATCCACACCAATTTCTTCTTCCAAGATTTCAGCTACTTCGTGGATGTTTTCATCTGTGTTTTGCAAGAGCGTAACTTTAATCAATTCACGGGCGTCAAGAGCTTGGCGAACGCTGGTTTTGATTTGGTCGTTGAGACCATTTTTCCCAATTTGAATGATGGGTTTGAGGGTGTGTGCCTGGCTGTTGAGGAAGGCACGTTGTTTTGATGTTAATGACATGATCTTTCTTCCTTTTTTGATAGTTATTTAGGTGGTGAGGGACGGTCGGAACTAATTTTTCAAAGATCTCATCTTTGAAAAATGGATTTCCTGACCTCACAATTGAGCCTTGGTCTCAATTGTGCCCCTTGCCAATCAAGAGATTGGCAATCACACCACGGCAATAACTATCTTTTTATGAGCTCACTTTGTTCGCTCAGTAATTTTATTTTAAATTATTGCTTTTCGTGTGACGACTGCGACGCCTTCTGGTGCCCAGACGGCGACTTTTGCACTTCCTGTTACACGGATCCAGCCGAGTCCTGAGATGACTAGGTCTGTTTTGTCCTTGATAGTAAATACATGCTGGACTAGTTTTGGAAACTCCTCTTTTTCCTTGCTATTTGGTGGCGTCAAAAGGGTTCCTAGGTGCTTGTTGTAGAAAGCACTAGCGCCTTCAAGCTTGGTACGATGCAATTTGAGTTCATTATCAAAGAAGGCTGTAAAACCTTGCTTTTCTCCTGAAATGAAGTCAAAACGTCCGAGACCACCTAGAAACAGGGTTTGTTCAGGGTTAAGCTGATAGGTTTTGGGCTTGATTTCCTTTTTAGGGCTGACATACTTGAGGTTTTTAGCCGTCAAGTAGTGGGCCATCTGGTGGCGGTGAATAATTCCCGGTGTATCGTAGATATAAGATCCGTCGTCAAGCGGAATTTCAATCTTGTCCAAGGTTGTTCCTGGGAAACGCGAAGTCGTGATGACATTTTGGTCACCCGTGATTTCTTGGATAATGGCGTTGATAAGGGTTGATTTCCCAACGTTGGTCACACCGACCACGTAGACATCACGGCCCTTACGGTAGTGTTCAATCTTGTCAATGACTTCCTTAATAGCATGCTTATTCTGGGCTGAAGTCAGGACGACATCCACAGGGCGAAGTCCTTCTTCGTGGGCACGCTCCATGAGCCATTGGCTAATCTTGCCCGGTTTAACTGACTTGGGCAGGATATCTTTCTTATTTCCGACCAAGAGGACATCATTGCCCGATACAAAGCGTGGCAGGCCTGGGATGACAGAACCATTAAAATCAAAAATATCAATGACATTGACCACCAAGGCATCACTGTCTCCCACCTCGTGCAAGAGCTTGAGGAAATCATCGTCCGTCAACTGGACATCTGTGATTTCATTGTAATGACGAAGACGGAAACAGCGTTGGCAATAAACTTCACCAGTCTCCAAACCTTTTTTAAGTGCCGACTGAGGAGTAAATCCAAGACCAGCCTTGTCTGTCGTCTGAATGGTTGCTCCACAACCAATACAGAGAATTTCTTCCATAGTTAAATTCCTTTTTTATATGTAATCGGTCCGTACTTTTCAGTGATTTTTCGCATGACACGGCGCTCACGAGCTCGGTTAATCTGCGTCTTGATAGAGTCATGTTGGACCAAGGGTCTGACCAAGATTGAGCGAATCCCTGCACGATGCGCTGCCCGAATATCGGTCATGAGCTGGTCGCCGACCATGACCACTTCATTTTTCTCATAGTGGAATTCTTTCATGGCACGGTCTATTCCAAAGGTGAAGGGCTTAAGAGCCCAATAAACGTAGTCAATCCCAAACTTCTCAACTGCTCGTTGAACCCGTTTTTTGGTATTATTTGAGACCACGATGATGCGAATACCTGCGTCCCGAAGGTCATGTAGCCATTGCTTCATCTCTGGCGTCCCATCAGGGTTATTCCAAGCAATGAGGGTATTGTCCAAATCGACCAAAACAGCCTTGATCCCCTGCGCCTGCAGGCTTGGGACTGTCAGATCATAGACTGCTTCCACAGCAAAATCTGGCATATAGTTTTCAATCGCCATTCTGGCTCCTTTTTTTAGTTTCTAGCAATTTTCTTTAAACATTGAGCTAAGACTGCCCATAAAATAAGACTAGCTATCAAAATATAAATCCAAGCATTTGGTTCATCTGTAAACGGTAAGGGAACATTCATTCCGAAAAATCCTGTAATAACCGCAAGGATAGCTAGCAAGACTGAGATAATGGTCAAAGTTGTCAAATTATCATTTAGATTATTATTTAGGATATTGTTGTAAGAGGCTGAGAGTTGTTGCAAAACTTGAGATATCAAGTCTGTCATTGAAACCAACTGATGGGCTTCAATCATAGCATCGTCAAACTGCTCTCTTTCTACCTCATTAAGATTGCGATAAAGAGCATGCCCTTGAATATGTTCTAAGAGGAGACGATTTTGTTTAGCAGCAGCTGTCAGGTAAACCATACCAGTTTCCAAGTCAGAGAGGGCAAAAAGATTTTTTTTAGTTGTTTTTTGACGAAGAAGTGCACTGATTTCATCCTTACTTTTATCCATCTCTTCAATAACTGGATAGTAAGCATTGCTAATAATCTCTAAACTGGCAAAAAGAAATTTGTAGATTGAAATAATTTCATGGCTTTCAAGGTAGGTCGCCATGCGTTTAATCACATAAGTATTCTTGTGATTGCTGATAGTAATCAGCCGTTGTTTTTCAACGATAAAGGTCATCGGAATCGCTTCATAATATTCCTTGTCTTTTTCTAAATCAAGAACATTATAAATAAAGGTTACCGTCTCCGTTTCACGGTTATAATCCATGTGGGCTCGTTCATTTCTATCCAGAGCATACTCGATGGTTTCCTTGTCCAATCCATAGATGTCAGAAAGATCTTCCATATTTTTAATCTTATCCACATCAAGGTCTATCCAAGTACGATCGTGACCTAATTTTTTCTCTACAAATAGCATACTCTCTCCTTTACCAAACTCCTTCTATTGTACCACAAATCTGCTAAAATAGTCGGACTATTCAGTACGGGATAAATTACTAACAACGGTAATATTGCGGTTAGGAACAAAGTGAAGGGCTTGATCGTCACCGCGCAGTTGTGTTGTACGGATTCCTACACTAACGACCTTTCCAGAAACGGTAATCGGTCCGTTTGTGAGGACCACTTCATCGCCCACATCGAGCTGGCGTTCAAAGAGGATGAAGAAGCCATTAATGACATCGGATAGAAAACCTTGCGCCCCCATCCCAATGGCTACACCAGCAATCCCCGCACCGGCAAGCAAACTAGAAACCGGCAAGCCTAAAATAGACAGGATGCAATAGATTAAAAAGAAATAAAGAATGTAGTTAAAGACATTCTCCAGCAAACGCGAAATGGTCTTTTGCCTTCCTGCATCCCGATTTGAAAATTTAAGTGAGGGCTTGACAATCTTTCGGACAGTCGCATGAAGCATCTTTTTAGCTATATAAAATAGTAAAAACAAAATCAAAAGAGAAATCACCTTGGTCAAGAGATTCTCTAACATGGTTGTTAAATCAAGTTTATCAAAATAGCGTTGAAAAAAATCTTGCATATAAAACTCCTTTTTCCTATTATACCATAAAATCGTCCTTCTCTTTTCTTTCATAATTATTCAATTTTCGTCTATGTTTTTCAAAATATCACTTGCCTCTATAGCATATTTATACTATAATTATAAACAATACATTTTGAAGGAGACTGCTATGAAACGAATCATTAGAGCCTGGACCAAGGCAAGCCTCATCAAACGAATCCTTATTGGAATGATCTTGGGAGCGACATTAGGGATGCTCTTTCCAAACCTTACAGGAATTGGTCTGCTTGGAGATCTCTTTGTAGGCGGACTGAAAGCCATCGCTCCTATTTTGGTTTTTGCCCTTGTTGCCAATGCCCTTTCCCAACACCAAAAGGGGCAAAATACCAATATGAAGACGGTTATTTTCCTATACTTGCTCGGAACCTTTGCTGCTGCATTGGTGGCCGTTCTAGCTAGTTTCTTACTGCCTGTGCAAATCACCCTGACCAGTGTAAATACAGAAGTTGCTGCTCCTGACGGTATCGGTCAAGTCCTCAGCAACCTCTTGCTCAAACTGGTGGACAATCCCCTAAATGCTATTGTTGAAGCCAACTATATCGGAATTCTCTCTTGGGCAGTCATCTTTGGCTTGGCTATGAGAGAAGCAAGTAAACACAGTAAAGAATTACTGAAAACCATGGCAGATGTGACCTCTAAAATTGTGGAATGGATTATCAACCTAGCACCCTTTGGGATTTTAGGTTTGGTGTTTAAGACCATCTCTGACAAGGGCATTGCCAGTCTGGCTAACTACGGTATCCTCCTAGGACTCTTGATTGCTACCATGGCCTTTGTAGCTCTCATCGTCAACCCACTCATCGCCTTTCTCTTTATGAGGAAAAATCCCTATCCCCTTGTTTTTAAATGCCTACGTGTCAGTGGTATTACAGCCTTCTTCACTCGTAGCTCTGCTGCAAATATTCCTGTCAATATGAAACTCTGCCAAGACTTGGGACTGAATCCTGATACCTACTCTGTCTCCATTCCGCTTGGTTCGACCATCAATATGGCTGGCGCTGCCGTTACCATAAATGTCCTGACCCTGGCTGCTGTCAATACACTCGGAATCTCGGTAGACTTTGGGACAGCATTTGTACTCAGTGTAGTGGCTGCCATTTCTGCCTGCGGGGCATCTGGAATTGCTGGGGGATCGCTTCTCCTCATTCCTGTCGCTTGTAGCCTCTTTGGGATTTCCAACGACTTGGCTATGCAGGTTGTCGGAGTCGGATTTGTGATCGGAGTCGTGCAAGACTCCTGCGAAACAGCTCTGAACTCTTCAACAGATGTCCTCTTTACAGCGGTTGCTGAGTATGCTACAAACCGAAAACTTCGCCCCTAGTCTCTGATTTCTCATTAAATACTTGATTCTATTAGTTTAGGAAATTTTCATGTCCCTCACTCAACGCACGACAAAACTGATCTTAGCGACCTGTCTCGCTTGTTTTCTCGCTTATTTTTTAGATTTATCATCAGCTGTTTCAGCTGGTATTATCGCCCTCTTAAGCCTTTCCGACACGCGCAGAAGTACGCTGAAATTGGCTCGAAACCGCCTCTTTTCCATGCTCCTAGCGCTCGCTATCGGCGTTCTAGCCTTTCAGCTTACAGGCTTTCACATCTGGAGTCTGGGCCTCTATCTGGCTCTCTATGTCCCTCTTTCTTACAAAATGGGGTGGGAAATCGGCATCACACCTAGCAGTGTCTTAGTTGGTCATCTCTTGGTACAGGAGTCTACTTCTCCAGCTCTCTTGCTCAATGAAGTGCTCCTCTTTCTCATCGGGACAAGCTTTGCTCTGTTGGTCAACCTTTACATGCCTTCTCGCGAAAAAGCCATCCAAAGCTACCACCTTCAGGTCGAAGAAAAGTTAAAAGACATCCTGCTTCGCTTTAAATACTATCTGTCAAGAGGAGACGGACGCAATCAAGCTCAACTCGTTGACCAATTAGATAGCCTTCTTGAGGAAGCCCTCAAGCTGGTCTATTTGGACCACTCAGATCATCTCTTTCACCAAACGGACTACCACATCCACTACTTTGAGATGAGACAGAGACAAAGTCGCATCCTGCGAAATATGGCCCAGCAGATTAATACCTGTCATCTGGCCGCAAGTGAGAGTTTGATTTTGGCCCAGCTCTTTTCCAAGATCGCTGCCCAGCTAAGTCAGTCCAATCCTGCTCATGACCTACTTGATGACATCGAACGCTATCTGCAAGTCTTCCGCAATCGAAGTCTCCCTAAAACACGTGAGGAGTTTGAAACCCGTGCCACCCTCCTGCAACTACTACGCGAAGCCAAAACCTTTATCCAGGTCAAGGTCGATTTTTACCAGAAATATGGAAACTAAAACGCAAAGAACCTCAGAGGAAGTCCTCTGAGGTTCTTGTTTTCCCTTAACTCCAATTATCTTTACTGCACAGAAATTAGTCTAACCCACCTTATTTATCCATACAGAATTTAGAGAGTAATTAGAAAAATCTTTTGCCTAGTGAAGCGCCTAGCCAAGTTCCATAGAAACTTGGCGTTACTTACTTAGATTGTTACACATTCAAATAAATTTACTGAGCTACGACACTGAGTTTTACAAATGGAATCGATTTGTAAAACTCAGTTAGTGAGGCAGTTAGGTAGTTCGATTCCTTACCATTACGACGGAAAAATCCACGAATCGATAATATTCGTGGATTTTTACTAGTGAAGCGTTTAGGTAGACCGCCATAGCGGTTACCGTCAAATGACAGCAACTTTATGTTGCTAGTCATTTGTAACGATTTACATTTTTTCTTCCAACTCTACGTCTGGATACTTGTCCGCAAACCAGCGGAGGGCAAAGTCATTTTCAAAGAGGAAGACTGGTTGGTCGAAGCGGTCCTTGGCCAAAATATTGCGGCTTGAGGACATCCGTTCATCCAAGTCCTCAGGCTTGATCCAACGAACGGTCTTTTTACCCATTGGGCTCATGACTACTTCTGCATTGTACTCGCCTTCCATGCGGTGCTTAAAGACTTCAAACTGGAGTTGTCCCACAGCCCCTAGCATGTACTCGCCAGTTTGGTAATTCTTATAAAGCTGAATGGCTCCTTCTTGCACCAATTGCTCAATCCCTTTGTGGAAAGATTTTTGTTTCATAACGTTCTTAGCAGAAACTTTCATGAAAATCTCAGGGGTAAAGGTTGGCAGTGGTTCAAATTCAAACTTATTTTTTCCAACTGTCAAGGTATCCCCAACCTGATAAGTACCAGTATCGTAAACCCCGATAATATCACCTGCCACGGCATTGGTCACATTCTCACGACTTTCCGCCATAAACTGGGTGACATTAGAAAGCTTGGCAGTCTTCCCAGTACGAGGAAGGTTAACACTCATCCCACGCTCAAATTCGCCCGATACGATACGGACAAAGGCGATGCGGTCACGGTGACGAGGGTCCATATTGGCTTGGATTTTAAAGACAAATCCTGAGAAATCCTTGTCATAAGGATCCACAATTTCTCCGTCTGTTTTCTTGTGCCCATGTGGTTCTGGAGCAAACTTAAGGAAGGTCTCAAGGAAGGTCTGCACCCCAAAGTTAGTGAGGGCTGAACCGAAGAAGACCGGAGTCAGTTCTCCTTCAAGAATAGCTTCTTCCGAAAATTCATTTCCTGCTTCTTGCAAAAGTTCGATATCGTCCTTAACCTGAGCGTAGAAAGGATTGCTGCCAAAAAGCTGGTCACCATCTTCTAGACTGGCAAAACGCTCATCCCCTTTATAAAGTTCTAAACGTTGGTTATAGAGGTCATACAAGCCCTCAAAAGCTTTCCCCATCCCGATTGGCCAGTTCATTGGATAACTTGCAATACCCAAGACTTCTTCCAATTCTTGCAAGAGGTCCAGTGGCTCACGGCCATCACGGTCCAGCTTGTTCATAAAGGTAAAGACTGGAATACCACGGTGTTTGACAACCTCAAACAATTTCTTGGTTTGGGCCTCGATACCCTTGGCAGAGTCGACGACCATGACCGCAGCATCCACCGCCATCAAGGTACGATAAGTATCTTCTGAGAAGTCCTCGTGTCCTGGGGTGTCAAGGATGTTGACGCGTTTGCCGTCGTAGTCAAATTGCATCACAGATGAAGTGACCGAAATCCCACGTTGTTTCTCGATATCCATCCAGTCAGACTTGGCAAAAGTCCCTGTTTTCTTTCCTTTTACTGTACCAGCCTCACGAATCTCGCCCCCAAAGTAGAGCAACTGCTCAGTGATGGTTGTCTTCCCCGCGTCCGGGTGGGAGATGATGGCAAAGGTACGGCGTTTCTTGATTTCTTCTTGAATAGTCATAAGTTCTCTTTCTTTGATTCTCTATTTTTAGTTGTTTCAGTAGCTAAGAATGATGTTTACATTGGATTTTACCATTCCTTTCAACTCTCCATTATATCGGATTTTGGGGAGTTTTTCAATTGCTCATCTGATGAAAAGGCAAGCTAGAGTATAGATTTTACCTGATTTCTATTTTTCCACCGTTTCTTGAACAAGATATCAAAGAGAACAAGAGCCAGTGAAAGGATGACCGACACAAGGAGGTACTTTAGCCATAGAGGAGCATTCGAGATAAACGGTGTATCTCTTAAGAGACCATAATTTCCACCCGTCACCTGATTAACCCAAACTAGAAAGAGGTTGAGGATAAAAGTATAGGCTACAATCATATATTTCTTGAGCAGACTCTTGTCATAGTGATTCATCAAGTAAACCAAGGAATTCACCAAAAGGGCATAGTGCCCAATCAAAAATGAAAAACTAGTAATATGGGGAAAATCATAGGGGTCAAAAACGGGGTAAACCAAGGCAAAGACCGCTCCACTTGCTCCTAAGAGGGCAAAATATTGCTTGCTCCGCCATTTATCAGGCAAGAAAATCACCGCAAACATAGCCAAACGACAATGATAAAATGGAAGGCTATTAGAAAATGGAATCCCAAAACCAACATACCAACTATATAGGGCTAGCAACTGGAGAATCTGAATCCACTTAAACAAGCGGACAAATTTCGGATTTTGGTGATAAGCAAGTGCTCCATAAATACAAAGCACTAAAAGAAGCATCATAGCCCCATACCAAAAGAGTGGAATAGGAGGAGGAACCGTCTGAGATCTGGTGATAAATTGATGGAACATATTTTTATCCTAACTCTTATTTTCTCTATTCTCTAGTTTAACCATTATAGCGAATTAAAAGCGATTTTTCAATTTCTATTTCTTTTCAGTTTGGCTCCCTTATTTATAGGAAAATATGGTAAAATAGAACAGACTAAAAATCATCATTTCACGAAAGGATGCAAGATGAAAATTACGCAAGAAGAGGTAACACACGTTGCCAATCTTTCAAAATTAAGATTCTCTGAAGAAGAAACTGCCGCCTTTGCGACCACCTTATCTAAAATTGTTGACATGGTTGAATTGCTAGGCGAAGTCGACACAACTGGTGTCGCACCTATTACAACTATGGCTGACCGTAAGACTGTACTCCGCCCTGATGTGGCCGAAGAAGGAACAGACCGTGACCGCTTGTTTAAAAATGTACCTGAAAAAGAAAACTACTATATCAAGGTACCAGCTATCCTAGACGATGGAGGAGATGCCTAATGACTTTTAATCATAAAACCATTGAAGACTTGCACAACCTCCTTGTCTCTAAGGAAATTTCTTCAACTGAATTGACACAAGCAACGCTTGAAGATATTAAATCTCGAGAAACAGCTATCAATGCTTTTGTCACTATCGCTGAAGAACAAGCCCTTGCTCAAGCTAAGGCTATTGATGAAGCTGGAATTGACGTGGACAATGTTCTTTCAGGAATTCCACTGGCTGTTAAGGATAATATCTCTACAGACAGTATCCTCACAACTGCAGCCTCAAAAATGCTCTACAACTACGAGCCTATCTTTGATGCGACAGCCGTTGCCAATGCCAAAGCCAAGGGCATGATTGTCGTTGGGAAAACCAATATGGACGAGTTTGCCATGGGTGGATCAGGTGAGACTTCCCACTACGGTGCGACTAAAAATGCTTGGGACCACAGCAAGGTTCCTGGTGGATCATCAAGCGGTTCTGCGGCTTCTGTAGCTTCCGGACAAGTTCGTTTGTCACTTGGTTCTGATACTGGTGGTTCTATCCGCCAACCTGCTGCCTTCAACGGGATTGTTGGTCTCAAACCAACCTACGGAACAGTTTCACGTTTCGGTCTCATTGCCTTCGGTAGCTCATTAGACCAGATTGGACCTTTTGCACCAACTGTTAAGGAAAATGCCCTCTTGCTCAACGCGATTGCCAGCGAAGATGCCAAAGACTCTACTTCTGCTCCTGTCCGCATTGCCGACTTTACTTCAAAAATCGGTCAAGACATCAAGGGCATGAAAATTGCTTTACCTAAAGAATATCTCGGTGAAGGGATTGACCCAGAGGTTAAAGAAACCATTATCAATGCAGCCAAACACTTTGAGAAACTTGGCGCTATCGTAGAAGAAGTGAGTCTTCCTCACTCAAAATACGGTGTTGCCGTTTACTACATCATTGCTTCATCAGAAGCATCCTCAAACTTGCAACGCTTTGACGGTATCCGTTACGGCTATCGTGCAGAGGATGCGACCAACCTTGATGAAATCTATATAAACAGCCGTAGCCAAGGTTTCGGTGAAGAGGTAAAACGCCGTATCATGCTAGGTACTTTCAGTCTATCATCAGGTTACTACGATGCCTACTACAAGAAGGCTGGACAAGTCCGTACCCTCATCATTCAAGATTTCGAAAAAGTCTTTGCGGATTACGATTTAATCCTAGGACCAACTGCTCCAAGCGTTGCCTATGACTTGGATTCACTCAACCACGATCCAGTTGCCATGTACTTAGCTGACCTTTTGACCATCCCAGTCAACTTAGCTGGTCTCCCAGGAATTTCGATTCCTGCTGGATTCTCTCAAGGTCTCCCTGTCGGTCTCCAATTAATCGGTCCTAAATACTCAGAAGAAACCATTTACCAAGCTGCTGCTGCCTTTGAAGCAACAACAGACTACCACAAACAACAACCTGTGATTTTTGGAGGTGATAACTAATGAACTTTGAAACAGTCATTGGACTTGAAGTCCACGTAGAGCTCAACACCAATTCAAAAATCTTCTCACCTACTTCTGCCCACTTTGGAAACGACCAAAATGCCAACACTAACGTGATTGACTGGTCTTTCCCAGGTGTTCTGCCAGTTCTCAATAAAGGGGTTGTCGATGCCGGTATCAAGGCGGCTCTTGCCCTCAACATGGACATCCACAAAAAGATGCACTTTGACCGCAAGAACTACTTCTATCCTGATAATCCAAAAGCCTACCAAATTTCTCAGTTTGACGAGCCAATCGGCTACAACGGCTGGATTGAAGTGGAGCTAGAAGACGGTACGACCAAGAAAATCGGTATCGAGCGCGCCCACCTAGAGGAAGATGCTGGTAAAAATACCCACGGTACAGATGGCTACTCTTATGTTGACCTCAACCGCCAAGGGGTGCCTTTGATTGAGATTGTATCCGAAGCCGACATGCGTTCACCAGAAGAAGCCTATGCTTATCTGACAGCTCTCAAGGAAGTTATCCAGTACGCTGGTATTTCTGACGTTAAGATGGAAGAAGGTTCGATGCGTGTGGATGCCAACATTTCGCTTCGCCCTTATGGTCAAGAGAAATTCGGTACCAAGACTGAGTTGAAAAACCTCAACTCCTTCTCTAACGTCCGTAAGGGGCTTGAATACGAAGTCCAACGACAAGCTGAAATCCTTCGCTCAGGTGGTCAAATTCGCCAAGAAACACGCCGTTACGATGAAGCCAACAAAGCAACCATCCTCATGCGTGTCAAAGAAGGTGCTGCAGACTACCGCTACTTCCCAGAACCAGACCTCCCACTCTTTGAAATCTCAGATGAGTGGATTGAGGAAATGCGCACTGAATTGCCAGAGTTTCCAAAAGAACGCCGTGCGCGCTACGTATCTGACCTTGGCTTGTCAGACTACGATGCCAGCCAGTTGACTGCAAACAAAGTCACTTCTGACTTCTTTGAAAAAGCTGTTGCCCTCGGTGGTGATGCCAAACAAGTCTCTAACTGGCTCCAAGGCGAAGTTGCTCAGTTCTTGAATGCTGAAGGCAAAACACTGGAACAAATCGAATTAACACCAGAAAACTTGGTAGAAATGATTGCCATCATCGAAGACGGTACTATCTCTTCTAAGATTGCCAAGAAAGTCTTTGTCCACCTGGCTAAAAATGGCGGTGGCGCGCGTGAATACGTGGAAAAAGCAGGCTTGGTGCAAATCTCTGATCCAGATGTTCTGATTCCAATCATCCACCAAGTCTTTGCCGATAACGAAGCTGCCGTTGCCGACTTCAAGTCAGGTAAACGCAACGCAGACAAGGCCTTCACAGGATTCCTTATGAAGGCAACCAAAGGACAAGCCAACCCACAAGTTGCTCTTAAACTACTTGCACAAGAATTGGCGAAATTGAAAGAAAGTGAGTAATTTACTCTTTAAACACTTTTTTCTACTTTTAAGACGAGAATGAGACAAGGAGAATAAATGAACAAATTTTTACGATTGCTATTTGTCTTAGTCATCATCGCTATGTTAGGCGCTTCTATACTACAAATTTTCTTTCCATCATACATGGGAAGTCACTCCGGGTACGGAATATCTGCTGGTTGGCAACGAGAAATTGGAATATGGAATTTAGCTGTATTGATTATTATTCTCGCTATCAATATTAAATACGATTGGTTCTATCTACGAATCGCACTTCTTGCTCTCATTATTGGCGGAATTGGAATAGGAACAAATCACTTACTCAATTATATGGAGTATCACTCTCCTGTAAATGCTATCGGTGCTTTTGAAAATTACTTGCTAACAATAGGATGGATTGTGGGATGGCTCATCGAGCGCCATTCCATAAAGAAGCTAAATGCTAGTAAATAACACCTAGTATATCTTAGATGATTTTTAAAGGTTATTAAATAGTTTAATAATCATTCAAATTCAGAATTCTACCTTTTCAATCATATAGTTAGGAGACACATGAAAAAGTTTTACGCTCTCTTAATGACCTGTTTATTACTTGTTTTTCTATCCGTGCCTCAAATCGTTGATGCGGGTGTTGGACATTCCAGAAGTGGAGGGAGCAGCCGCAGTAGCTCCAGAAGTAGCAGCCGCTCAAGTGGAGGTGGAAGTCGTTCTGGTGGCTCATCCTACCACTACTACCGCTCTGGATATGGATCATCCTCTGACAGTTCTGCTAGCTCTCCCTATCTAGGATTTATGTTCATATTAGTCGGAGGAATCATACTAGTTGTTATCGTTAAATCCTTGCAGAATAAGTCTGGAGATTCGAGTTCAACCTACACTAGTAATGATTATCAAACGCTCCATCGTCGAGTTGAACATAACACACTGGCCATTAGTCGTGTGAAATACGGGGATCCAAACTTTGACGCGGAAGCCTTCACATCTTGGGTTAAGGAAGTCTACCTTAAATTGCAGGTTGCCTGGACTGAGAAAAATTGGAACTCTGTCCGCGCTTTGGAAAGTACCAGTCTCTACTCTCAACATAGTACCCAACTTGAGGACCATATTCGAGCTAAAACAACTAATGTTTTAGAGAAAGTTTGTATCGAAAATGTTCGCATCAAGGAGTTCATTGAAAATCCTGACGGAAACGATACCTTAGTGGTGATTCTGTCATCTACCTTGCGGGACTATGTCATTGACGATGAGACTCGTCGTGTCCTCGAAGGAGATCCTAAAAAAGATCTCTTCACCGTGTATCAATTGAACTTTATCCGTCAACATGGTAGCCAAACGCAAGCAGTCAATCCAGACCAAGTTGTGAGCGACCACTGTCCAAACTGTGGCGCCCCATTAAAAATCTCTGCAGTTAGCGAGTGTGACTACTGTGGTGCCAATCTCTCTCGCAGTCCAAACCAATGGGTACTTGATACCTATGATGTTGTGGATGAAGACGAGCTTTATAATTAGGAGGAATTATGGGATTTATACGTGCAGCCTTATCAGCAGGCTTAAATAGTTTTAATGATAGTAAATTCAAGGAAGCCATTGTCCTTCCAGATAATGTCTCTGGCGACGCCTTGGCCGTCAAGGGGCAATTGCTCACAAAAGACCCAGATGGACGTTCTCGTCACAGCAATCAAAATACAGGCCTCTTGTCAGATGGCAGTGTGGTTATCGTTCCCCAAGGCTATACCGCTATTTTGGTAAACAACGGTACCTTCCTTGGTGAAGTCCTCGAAGCTGGTAGCCACGAATGGCAAGCTGGTGATAACGCCTGGCTCCTTGAAAAAGGTGGTTTAAAAGGCACTTGGGAAAACTTTAAAAACCGTTTCTCTTTTGGTGGACAAGTCATCACCCAACAAGAAATTATCTTTATCCGCATGCAACCCATCGCGGGCAATAAGTTCGGCACACAAAATGCGGTCGAATACTTCAGCGAACGTTACCAACAACTGCTTAACATCCGTTTCTATGGCTTGTTTGATGTAAAAATAGCAGACCCAGTCCTCTTCTACGTAAGTTCTGTTAGCCGTCAAATTACTGACGGACAGCCATTTACTCTCCAAGATGTAGCTCAAGGAACGCTCCGTCAAAATATCGCACCGAAAATCGCGATTGCCATTGCCAAGTATACCAACGAAAACAAGGTAGATATCTATACCCTCAATGCCAACCAAGACACCTTTAACGAACTCGCTAAACAAGAGGTCAACAAGGTTTGGACAGGCCTCTACGGAATTGAAGCAACTAATATCTTGCTTGAAGACCTCAGCTACGACCAAGAAAGTCTTGATATCGTTCGCAAGCTTGATAGTGAGCTCGTGGCAATGAAGTACAACACGATTGAAATCGAAGAACGCCGTGCTCGTAACGAAGCACTTATTGCTGCAGCTGCCAATGAAGGGAATGGCAATGGGATGAACATGTTTATGGGTATGAATCTTGGCCAAACTCTCGGTGGTCAACTAAGCCAACAAGTCCAAAATCAAGCGCCGGCTCAAAACACTGAGCAAACTGCCAGCAAGAATTTTTACATCGAAGTCGATGGAAAATACGTCCTCGTTACTAAAGACGAAGATGGAAATATCGTACCAGTCAACTAATTAAGCTCCTTTTGACATTTGAGTAATGTCGTCTTTTATGGTACAATAAAGAGTAAATTATTTTATTAAAGAGGTAAAAACATGATTGAAGCAAGTAAATTAAAGGCTGGTATGACCTTTGAAACAGCTGACGGCAAATTGATTCGCGTTTTGGAAGCTAGTCACCACAAACCAGGTAAAGGAAACACCATCATGCGTATGAAATTGCGTGATGTCCGTACTGGTTCTACATTTGACACAAGCTACCGTCCAGAGGAAAAGTTTGAACAAGCTATTATCGAGACTGTCCCAGCTCAATACTTGTACAAAATGGATGACACAGCATACTTCATGAATACAGAAACTTACGACCAGTACGAAATCCCTGTAGTCAATGTTGAAAACGAATTGCTTTACATCCTTGAAAACTCTGATGTGAAAATCCAATTCTACGGAACTGAAGTGATTGGTGTTACCGTTCCTACTACTGTCGAATTGACAGTTGCAGAAACTCAGCCATCTATCAAAGGTGCTACTGTCACAGGTTCTGGTAAACCAGCAACGATGGAAACTGGACTTGTCGTAAACGTTCCAGACTTCATCGAAGCAGGACAAAAACTCGTTATCAACACTGCAGAAGGAACTTACGTTTCTCGTGCCTAATCTCTAGAAAGAGGTCATTCTATGGGAATTGAAGAACAACTTGGCGAAATCGTTATCGCCCCACGTGTACTTGAAAAAATCATTGCTATTGCTACTGCAAAAGTAGAGGGTGTTCACTCTTTTTCAAACAAATCAGTATCTGATACCCTTTCAAAACTTTCTCTCGGCCGTGGTGTTTATCTTAAAAACGTGGACGAAGAACTCACAGCTGATATCTACCTCTACCTTGAGTACGGAGTAAAAGTTCCTAAGGTAGCTGTTGCTATCCAGAAAGCTGTTAAAGATGCCGTCCGTAATATGGCTGATGTAGAACTCGCTGCTATCAATATTCACGTTGCCGGTATCGTCCCTGATAAAACACCAAAACCAGAATTGAAAGATCTATTTGACGAGGACTTCCTCAATGACTAGTCCACTATTAGAATCTAGACGCCAACTCCGTAAATGCGCTTTTCAAGCTCTCATGAGCCTTGAATTCGGTACGGATGTCGAAACTGCTTGTCGTTTCGCCTATACACACGATCGTGAAGATACGGATGTGCAACTTCCAGCCTTTTTGACAGAGCTAGTTTCTGGTGTTCAAGCTAAAAAGGAAGAACTAGACAAGCAAATCACACAGCATTTAAAAGCAGGTTGGACCATCGAGCGTTTAACACTCGTGGAGAGAAACCTCCTTCGCTTGGGAGTCTTTGAAATCACTTCATTTGACACTCCTCAGCTGGTTGCTGTTAATGAAGCTATCGAACTTGCAAAGGACTTCTCAGATCAAAAATCTGCCCGTTTTATCAATGGACTGCTCAGCCAGTTTGTAACAGAAGAACAGTAAAAAGAAAAAAGTGGTAATAGATGTAATTGTAAATAAAAATCCAGATAGGTTTTGCATGATTGAGAAAGTTGAAAAAACTATGACAGAGAATGGTCAATCGTAGATTAGATGTATAGCGATAGACAAGAGCGAAAAAGAGACCAATCAGACTATAATATAATAAACTAATTGGGTCTCGGTGAGATAGTATCAAATGACTGAGTCCAAAGATAAGACCTGATAAGATGACATCTAAATAGTACTTTGACTTAGGAAAGAAGGTGTTCATAAAATACCCTCTATCAAGAGTCTCCTCAAAAATAGGGCCGATGATTACAGGAAGTACAAAAGATAAGATAGTCGATAAAAAAGTTGGTTGTCCATTTGAAAGAACCACGGTAAAATACTCATCATGAATATTCCTATGATTAATCAAATGAGCATAGCGTGCCCAAAAATTACCGAGAATCTGATAAACCACATAACCTGCAAATAAGTAGAAGATAGTTGACCAGTTCCAGCTCTTTTTCTCAAAGATAAAGAGCATCTTTTTCTTTTTTAACCACCAAATTAATAGAAGGAAATTTACTACTAATCCCATTGTTAAAATAAGAGAATAGACATCAGCGCCTAACCCTAAAATTATCGTCACATACAATCCAATTGTTTGTGGTAAATAGGTAGATAGTAAAATAATAAGCAAAAATATTCCAAATTGTCTTAGTTTCTTTGTGTTTCTCATCGTACTTTTTTTGAAAGATTATCCTGCTCGGAAACCGTGCTTCCAAGCATCTCTATAAGAATTAAGTGCCCCTTGCCCCATATAGGGAGCAAATTCTCTATAATATAACCATCTACTATATCCATCTTCCCAAACGGCAAGACCACCTGAAGTTTGCTCTAAGTCCTCAGTTGAAAGAACTGTAAATGTATTTGTACCTGTCATTGTAAGTACCTCCTTAAAATAAATTTTTGTAAGCTTACATCTACAGTATACATCTTTTTTGTCTATTCTATAGTCCATCTCCTCAATTGTCAATTTTTCGACCTGAATGGTATGACTATCAATAACATAAGAAAGCATCTCTCAATCTTACTATCAAATTAGAAAAAGTGTTTGACAGCTATCAAACACTTTTTTCTTTGCCTTCCACTATCTAAAAAAGTGGTAATAGACATAATTATAAACAAAAATCCAGATGGGTTTTGCATAAATGAGAAAGTTGAAAAAACTATGGCACAGGATGGTGATTTTTAAGTTCTTTGTCCAACGGTAGACAAGGGCATAGAAGAGACCGCCTAAACTATAAATAATCAAACTGATAGGATCTCGGTGAGTTAGGATTAAATGACTAAGTCCAAAGATAAGAGCAGATAGGACAACATCCAGATAGTACTTGGATTGGGGAAAGAAGGTATTCATAAAGTACCCTCTATGAATCAGTTCCTCTAATATAGGTCCGACGATTACTGTTAAACTAAAACTGAGAACAGTTGATAGAAAAGTTGGTTGACCATTGGAGTATAGAATCGAAAGAAGGTCTTGAAAGATATACTTGTTATCAATTAGGTGATGAAACTGTAACTGAAAAGCATCCACCAATTGACGATCAAAATAAGTAGCCACTAGACCAACTACAAGGTAAAAGAATTTTGACTTCTTTGAACCCTTTTTTTCAAAAACATAGAGCATCTCTTTCTTTTGGAGCCAGTAGATAAATAATAGCAAAAGAGCTATTACTTCAACTGTTAAAAAGATAGAATAGCCATCTATCCCCCATCCTAAAAACTTAGTTAAATGCATAATCCCCAACTCTGGTAGATAAACCGATAGAAATACCAGTGATGTATAGACTCCCAAATGCCCTAGTTTTTTCATACTTACCCCTTTAAATTATTAGAACATTAAGGTATAATTCCGTTACCATAACCAGTCATTCTAGTACATATTGTACTTGAATCAGTTGCAATGCTGTAAGCATAAGGCCAACTCCAATAATAATCATCAACCAACCAAATCATGCCACCACCTGAAACTTGTTCTAAGTCCTCAGATGAAAGAACTGTAAATGTTTCTGTACCTGTCATATCAAGTAGCTCCTTAAAATAAATTTTTGTAAGCTTACATCTACAGTACATATCTTTTTGTCTATTTTATAGTCTATCTCCTCAACTGTCAATTTTTCACCCTAAATGGTAGCTTTACTCATTGAGAAATAAGAAATTGATAAAAGAGATTTCTCTATCTCCCCATCAAATTAGAAAAAGGTTTGACAGATATCAAACGCTTTTTTCTTTATCTCCTAACTTCCTACTATCTAAAAATCAAATAATAGATATAAAATAAGATCGACGGAGCATAGGGAATTGCATTATAGAAACTATGACAAACAATGGTAAACCGAAGACTACCCGTAACTCGATAAACAACTGTAAATAGAAGACCAAGAATACTATAAATGATGAGACTGATGGGGTCACGATGAGATAGAACTAAGTGACTGAGCCCGAAGATGAAAGAAGACAAGATCACATCCAAATAAAACTCCGACTTCGGAAAGAAGGTATTCATAAAATAACCCCTATAGATTGTCTCCTCAACAACAGGTACAATCGAAATGTTAAAGATTAAAAATATAAGACTTGATAGAGTCGTTTCTCTCCCGTTTAAGTAAAGTTCTGAAAGAAGGTCTTGGAAAATAAAGCTATGGTCAATCAATCGAATATTCTGCATTCTAAATCCATTTAAAAAAGAATAGATAAGGAAACAAGCCACTAAGAAAGCGAGATAAGACCAGCACCAACCCTTTTTGTCGAAGATAAAGAGCATCTTCTTCTTTTTCAACCACAAAACGAATAAAAAGAAAATAAGCAACACTTCTCCAACTAGGAAGATTATATAGCTGTCCATTCCTAAACCAAAGGTTCTAGCTAGAGTTATAGCCCCTAATGGCGTTAAATAAATGTACAGGAACATTAAAATCATACAGATTCCTAAATGTATTGTCTTTTTCATTCTTTCTCTCCTAATGGTAAACTCTCTATTAGGGCAATATAGAGGATAGACCATTGATTGTTTTTCTTATTTATCTAGAGTATTCATGTTTATCCATGCTCTATTATCAAAATAGCTAGAACAAATTGTTCTAGCTTTTAAGTTTTCTTAGTATTTTCTAAAGCGTTGGTAACGTTCTTCGATAAGTTGGTCGAGTGGTAGTTCTTGCAATCTATCTAGTTCTGCACGCAATTCATTTTTAACGCAACCTAGCAGTTCTTTACTTGACAGCCCTGCTTCTGAGATTACCTTGTCTACGATTCCCATTTCTAGGAGTTCATGTGAAGTGATTTTCATCAACTCCGCCGCTTCCATAGCACGACTTCCATCCTTCCAAAGGATAGAGGCAAATCCTTCAGGGCTAAGTACGGCGTAGATTGAGTTTTCTAACATCCAGACACGGTTAGCTACGGCTAGAGCTAGGGCCCCACCAGATCCACCTTCACCGATAATAATCGCAATGATTGGAACCTTGAGGTCACTCATTTCCATCAGGTTTCGGGCAATTGCTTCACCTTGTCCACGTTCCTCGGCTCCAACACCTGGGTAAGCACCCGCCGTATTGATAAAAGTCACAACTGGACGGCCAAACTTTTCTGCCTGTTTCATCAGGCGAAGAGCCTTACGATAGCCTTCTGGATGAGGTTGCCCAAAATTTCGTTTGAGGTTATCATGAAGACTCTTCCCTTTTTGGATACCGACGACTGTGACTGCTTGGTCACCTAACCAGCCAATTCCACCAATGACCGCACCATCATCTCGGAAAGAGCGATCTCCATGCAATTCGATAAACTCATCGAAGGTGCCATTGGCAAAATCAAGGGCTGTCAAGCGACTTTGCTCGCGTGCCTCTCTGACTATTTTTGCAATATTCATCCGCGACTTCCTCCATGCAATCTTACTAATTTAGCAATTGTTTCAGGCAATTCTCTCCGTTTGACAATTGCATCAACAAATCCATGTTCAAGCAGAAATTCTGCCTTTTGGAAGTCATCCGGCAAGGTCTCACGAACTGTATTTTCGATAACACGACGTCCAGCAAAACCAACCAAACTCTGTGGCTCCGCTAGGATAATATCCCCTTCCATAGCAAAAGAAGCGGTCACCCCACCTGTTGTCGGATCGGTTAAAATAGTTAGGTAAAAAAGTCCTGCCTTGGAATGACGTTGAACTGCCGCAGAAATCTTAGCCATCTGCATCAAGCTCATGATTCCTTCTTGCATACGGGCTCCACCAGAAGCTGTGAAGAGAACGACTGGCAAGTTTTCTACCGTTGCATACTCAAACAAGCGCGTGATTTTTTCACCCACAACGGTTCCCATAGAAGCCATGATAAAGTTTGAATCCATGATCCCAAGGGCAACTTTTTGTCCCTTGATACTAGCTGTACCAGTCAGTACTGCTTCATCCAAACCTGTCTTTTCACGCATAGTAGCCAATTTTTTCTGGTAGCCAGGAAAGTTTAATGGATCTTGAGTTTCAATACCCGTAAACATCTCCACAAAGCTGTCAGAATCAATCGTCAAATCCAAGCGTTCCTGAGCTGAAATACGGAAAGTATAGCTACAATGGGGACAAATGCGCTCACTCCCAAGGTCCTTTTGATAAATGGTGTGTTTACAACCAGGACACTGGGAGAAGAGTTCATCCGGAACCTCAGGCTTGGCTTGTGGTTTCTGCCTTACGGAACGGTTAGGATTGATCCGAATATACTTATCCTTTTTACTAAATAGAGCCATAACTCCCCCTTTTAGTTCTCATACTGTTTGAAAGTCTATTCTTTTTCTTGGTATTTTGGCAAGAAAGTTTCCATCAAGAAGGAAGTATCGTAGTCACCAGCGATAACTCGGTGGTCTGAAATCAGATCCAACTGGAAGTCTGCATTGGTTTGCACTCCTTCAATATCAAGTTCATAAAGTGCCCGTTGCATCTTCATAAGAGCATCAAAACGATTCTCCCCATGAACAATGATTTTAGCAATCATACTATCATAGTAAGGGGGAATGGTATAACCTGGATAAACTGCTGAGTCCACGCGCAAGCCAACTCCACCACTTGGTAGATAGAGATTGGTAATTTTCCCTGGGCTTGGAGCAAAGTTAAATGCTGGATTTTCTGCATTAATCCGGCACTCGATAGCATGACCTCGTAGGACGATATCTTCCTGTTTGAAAGGTAAGGGTTGCCCGGCCGCAATGCGAATCTGTTCCTTCACGATATCAACACCTGAAACAAACTCTGTGACTGGATGTTCAACTTGCACACGAGTATTCATTTCCATGAAGTAGAAATTGCCACTCGCTTCATCAAGAAGAAATTCAATCGTCCCTGCATTTTCATAGCCTACAGACTCTGCTGCACGAACGGCTGCAGCACCAATTTCATGACGAAGGGTTTTGCCGATCGCAATGGATGGGCTTTCTTCTAAGACCTTTTGGTTATTCCGTTGAAGTGAACAGTCCCGTTCACCAAGATGGACAACATGACCCTCTTGATCTGCAAGAATCTGAACTTCGATATGACGAGCTGGATAAATCACACGCTCAAGATACATAGCGCCATTTCCAAAGTTGGCCTTGGCTTCACTGGACGCTGTCTCAAAGGCTGCGACCAAGTCTTCTGCCTTTTCAACCTTACGAATCCCTTTTCCACCACCACCTGCCGATGCCTTAAGCATGACTGGATAGCCAATTTTTTCAGCAACCGCAAGGGCCTCTTCAGCCGTGTGAACTTCACCATCAGATCCTGGGATAACTGGAACCCCAGCCTTGATCATTTGCTCACGCGCATTGATCTTATCTCCCATGGTATCCATTACAGCGCCAGAAGGGCCGATAAACTTAATCCCCACTTCATCACACATCGTGGCAAACTTGGAGTTTTCGCTAAGAAAACCAAAACCTGGGTGAATGGCTTCTGCTTCTGTCAAGACTGCAGACGATAAAATAGCGTTGATATTGAGATAAGACTCTGTCGCCTTACCAGGTCCGATACAGATGGCTTCATCCGCTAGGAGTGTGTGAAGAGCTTCCTTATCAGCAGTTGAATAAACTGCTACGGTCGCAATGCCCAATTCACGCGCAGCTCGAATAATGCGAACCGCAATCTCACCACGGTTAGCAATCAAAATTTTACGAAACATGGAGAACCTCCTTAGTTTCCAATTGCAAAGGTAAGAGTACCACTCGCTGCAAGTTTACCATCTACTTCAGCCTTTGCTTCAACCACAGCAATCGTACCACGACGTTTGACAAAAGTAGCCGTCATGACTAATTGATCACCTGGTACAACTTGCTTCTTGAACTTAACCTTGTCCATGCCAGCATAGAAGACCAGTTTCCCTTTATTTTCAGGTTTGGACAATTCCAAGACACCAGCAGTCTGGGCCAAGGCTTCCATGATAAGAACACCAGGCATGACTGGGTATTGAGGAAAATGACCATTGAAGAAAGGTTCGTTGATGGTGACATTTTTAATGGCAACAATGGTATCCTCGCTCACTTCCAAGACACGGTCCACTAGGAGCATAGGGTAGCGATGGGGTAGAGCTTCTTTGATTCCTTGAATATCGATCATTTGATACGTACCAATCCTTTACCGAACTCAATCATTTCTTCATTTGAAACGAGAATTTCTGTCACCACACCATCCTTAGGTGCAGGAATTTCATTCATGACTTTCATGGCTTCGATGATTACCAAAGTCTGACCTTTTTTAACACTGTCTCCGACTGTGACAAAGGCAGGTTTATCTGGTCCAGCGGCCAAGTAAGCCACCCCTACAAGTGGGCTCTCAACGACATCACCCTCTGGAGCAACAGTCGTTTCAGCTGGTGCTGGAGCTTCTTCCACAGCACTCTCTACTGGAGTTGAAGGGGCAGAAACTACTGGACTTGCAGCTACTGCAGTTGGTGCTGGAACAACTTGAGCTGGAGCTTCAGAAGCCATTCTTGCTTCATTCTTACTGAACTGCAATTCGTCCGCTCCGTTTTTATAAGAAAATTCTCTCAAACTTGATTGGTCAAATTGAGCCATCAAGTCCTTGATCTCATTTAAATTCATAATTATTTATTCTCCCAACGTTTGAAAGCAAGAACCGCATTGTGTCCACCAAAACCAAAAGTATTTGAAATGGCATAAGGAATTTCTTGCTCCAAGCCTTGTCCATAAACGACATTGGCTTCGATATAGTCGGACAACTCGCTTGTTCCAGCTGTCATTGGAACAAAGTTATGACGCATGGCTTCGATTGTAGCGATTGCTTCTACCGCGCCTGCCGCACCAAGCAAGTGTCCTGTAAAGGACTTGGTTGAAGATACAGGTACTTCTTTACCAAGAACAGCTACGATCGCACCACTTTCTCCTTTTTCATTAGCAGGAGTTGAAGTTCCGTGGGCATTGACATAAGCCACTTGCTCTGGAGAAATCTCTGCTTCTTCCAAAGCCAATTTAATTGCCTTGATTGCACCTTGACCTTCTGGATGAGGTGAAGTCATATGGTAAGCATCACAGGTATTTCCATAACCAACTACTTCAGCCAAGATGGTCGCTCCACGTTTTTCAGCGTGTTCAAGACTCTCAAGAACCAGCATTCCAGAACCTTCTCCCATGACAAAACCATTACGATCTTTGTCAAATGGAATAGAAGCACGAGTTGGATCTTCTGTAGTTGATAGGGCTGTCAGAGCTTGGAAACCAGCGATGGCAAAAGGAGTGATAGATGATTCTGATCCACCTACTAACATGACATCTTGGAAACCAAACTTGATTGAACGGAAGGCATCGCCAATAGCATCATTTGATGAGGCACAGGCTGTATTAATTGATTTACAGACACCGTTTGCTCCAAAGCGCATGGCAACATTTCCCGAAGCCATATTTGGCAAGGCTTTTGGAAGTGTCAATGGCTTAACACGTTTTGGGCCTTTTTCGTGAAGACGGATAACTTGGTCTTCGATTTCTTTAATTCCCCCAATACCAGAAGCCACGATGACACCAAAGCGATCTTTATCGATTGCTTCTACATCAAGATTAGCATTTGTCACCGCTTCTTGAGCTGCGTACAAGGCATACAAAGAATAGTTATCAAAACGGTTGGTATCTTTTTTGACAAAGTATTTATCAAAGGGGAAATCTTGAACTTCTGCCGCATTGTGCACAGCAAATTCGCTATGGTCAAACTTAGTGATTTCTCCAATTCCGATTTTCCCAGTTTGCAAACTGTTCCAAAATTCTTCTGGAGTATTTCCGATAGGAGAGGTCAATCCATAACCTGTTACTACAACTCGATTTAGTTTCATCTGTCTTACCTATATCTTTCCTTATTTTTTACATGCTAAGTCCGCCATCAACAGCGAGAACTTGTCCAGTCAAATAATCTTGTTGGGCTAAGAAGACCGTGGCATCTGCGATATGTTCTGCTTGTCCAAAACGCTTCATTGGGATTTGTGCTAGCGTCGCTTCCTTGACCTTATCAGACAAAACAGCAGTCATATCCGATTCGATCATTCCTGGTGCAAGAGCATTTACTCGCACATTGCGATTGGCAACCTCACGTGCTACTGACTTGGTAAACCCAATCAAACCTGCTTTAGAAGCTGCATAGTTGGCCTGCCCGATATTTCCCATCAAACCGACCACACTAGACATGTTGATAATCGCACCTTCACGTGCCTTGATCATCTGTTTCAAGACTGCTTGCGTCATGTTGAAAGCACCTGTCAAGTTGATCTTAATCACTTTTTCAAAGTCTTCTTCGGTCATCTTGAGCATAAGCGTATCTTGAGTGATCCCAGCATTGTTGACCAAGACATCAACAGAACCGAGTTCTGCAATCGCTTGATCTACCATACGCTTGGCATCTGCAAAGTCTGAAACATCACCTGAAATCGGTACTACTTTGACACCATAGTTTGAAAACTCAGCCAGCAATTCTTCTGAGATTGCTCCGCGACTATTCAAAACTACATTAGCGCCTAGTTGGGCAAATTTGTGAGCAATGGCAAGTCCGATACCACGACTTGAACCTGTTACAAAGACATTTTTGTTTGTAAGTTGCATTCTATCTCTCCTGTTTCCTGTTGTATTTTGTGGGAGAAGGGATCATTAGTTTCCTAACAAAGCATCCAAGCTTGCTTGGTCTTCAACGTTAGCTAGCTGAGCTGTTTTATCGATTTTTTTGACAAAGCCTGATAGGACCTTACCAGGACCAATTTCAATAAAGTTGGTTACCCCAGCATCCTGCATCACAGCAATACTTTCATAAAAACGAACAGGTTCTTTGACCTGACGCGTCAAAAGCTCTTGGATTCGATCTTTTTCCATAACAGCAGCTTCCGTATTGCCAACTAGTGGGCAAGTGAAATCAGCGAAACTCACTCCCTCAAGAGCTTCAGCTAGTTGCTGACTAGCTGGCTCAAGAAGGGCAGTATGGAAAGGACCAGATACATTTAAAGGAATCAATCGTTTTACTCCTGCTTCCTGCAAGAGTTCAACTGCGCGGTCAACCGCAGCCACCTCACCACCGATGACGATTTGGCTTGGGGTGTTGTAGTTAGCTGGAGTCACTACTCCAACTTTAGAGGCTGTTTCACAAGCTTCCTCAATCACTTCAACTGGAGTATTAAGAACGGCAACCATCTTCCCAGAGCCTGCAGGTGCAGCTTCTTCCATATAAGCACCACGTTTAGCAACCAAGGCAACTGCATCCTCAAAGTCCAAGGCACCACTTGCTACAAGAGCAGAATATTCCCCAAGAGACAATCCTGCTACCATATCTGGCTGGTAACCCTTTTCTTTCAATAGTCGGTAAATAGCAACCGAAGTCGCTAAAATAGCTGGTTGCGTATAGCGAGTCTGGTTTAACTTGGTTTCTTCCTTATCAATCAAGTCACGGAGGTCATAACCCAAAACCTGACTGGCTTGGTCAATTGTTTCCTTGACGATAGGGTAGCGATCATAGAGGTCTCGTCCCATCCCTAGATACTGAGCACCTTGACCTGCAAATAGAAAGGCTGTTTTAGTCATTTCTTACAACTCCTGCCCAACGAGAGGCTTCTTCCTGAATTTTCTTGGCAGCGCCATAGTATAGATCTTTTAGGATTTCTTCAACGGTTTCTTCTTTAGAGACCAAACCAGCGATCTGACCTGCCATGACAGATCCACCTTCTACATCTCCATGAACAACGGCTTTAGCAAGAGCACCAGCTCCCATTTGTTCAAAGATTTCTAAATCCGGATTTTCTTGTTTAAAGGCATCTTTTTCAGCCTGCTCAAAGTCACGTGTCAACTGATTTTTAATGGCACGAACAGCATGTCCAAAGTGCTGAGCTGAAATAGTCGTATCGATATCACGCGCTTTTAAGATTTTTTCCTTGTATTTTGGATGGGCGTTAGATTCCTTAGCTACTACGAAACGCGTACCAACTTGAACAGCCTCTGCACCAAGCATAAAGCCTGCAGCGACACCTTCACCGTCGGCAATTCCTCCAGCTGCGATAACTGGAATTGAAACAACTGCAGCAACTTGGCGAACCAAGGTCATCGTTGTTAATTTACCAATATGTCCACCGGCTTCCATCCCCTCTGCAATAACTGCATCTGCACCAATTTTTTCCATGCGTTTTGCCAAAGCAACACTTGGAACAACAGGAATAACTGTAATTCCAGCATCATGGAAACGAGTCATGTATTTACTTGGATTTCCTGCACCAGTTGTCACCACCTTGACCCCTTCTTCAATCACGAGATCAACGATGTCTTCTACAAAAGGTGACAAGAGCATGATGTTAACACCAAAAGGTTTGTCCGTAAGTGATTTGATTTTATCGATATTAGCCTTTACGACCTCTTTAGGTGCATTCCCCCCACCGATAATCCCTAAACCGCCAGCTTTAGAAACAGCTCCGGCCAAGTCGCCATCAGCGACCCAGGCCATTCCTCCTTGGAAGATAGGATAATCAATGTTCAATAATTCTGTAATACGTGTTTTCATAGTGCCTCCATCAGTCCTTGCTTACGTAATAGTTCGATTAGTATATTATTTGAGTCTCAAACCATTACCTAAACAAGAGGGAGTGGGTTCCCCCAACTCCTTCTATATCTTATTCGTTCTTATTTTGTTTTCTCTTCAACATAGGCAACCAAGTCACCAACTGTTTTCAAGTCATCTTCTGCTTCGATTTGGATATCAAAAGCATCTTCAATTTCTGAGATTACTTGGAACAAGTCCAATGAGTCTGCATCCAAATCATCAAAAGTAGATTCAAGTGTTACTTCTGATGCATCTTTTCCAAGTTCTTCAACGATAATTTCTTGTACTTTTTCAAATACTGCCATGATAGGACTCCTTTAAAATATAAAAATTTATAACAATGTGTTCACCACATGATTACCTAGATTGTAAGAATGAGCGTGCCCCAGGTCAAGCCTCCACCGAAGCCTGATAAAAGAATCGTTTGGCTACCGTCTACACGGATCAACCCCTGATCCACACACTCTGATAGTAAAATCGGGATGCTTGCCGCACTGGTATTCCCATACTCCATCATATTGGCTGGAAGTTTGTCGCGATCAACACCGATTTTTTTAGCCATTTTATCCAATATGCGGATATTGGCCTGATGAAGCAAGAGATAGTCCAAATCAGATGCTCCCACTGGACTTTCGTCAATGGTCTGCTTGATTGACCTAGCAACATCTCGAATCGCAAAATCAAAAACTGCTCGCCCATCCATTTTCAAAAATGCAGGAACTGCTTCTTGATTAGAGAAGGGGGAAGTCAAGGACGTTTGGCCATAAGTTAAGCACTCGCTTCGAGTACCATCACTGTGCATACTCTCTGCAAGGAAGTGGCGGTTCTCACTTGTTTCCAAGAGAACTCCACCAGCACCGTCTCCAAAGAGCACCGCAGTAGATCGATCTGACCAGTCAACCGCCTTAGACAAGGTTTCAGCACCGATAACAATCCCTTTTTTAAACTGTCCAGATGTCAGAAACTTTTCAGCAGTTGAAAGTGCAAAGATAAAACCACTGCAAGCAGCTGTAAGATCAAAAGCAAAGGCTCTGTTAGCACCAATATTGGCCTGAACTCGCGCTGCTGTAGAAGGCATCATTGAGTCAGGTGTGATTGTTGCTACAATGATAAAGTCAATCTGCTCAGCTTCTATACTCGCCTTAGCCAGTAAGCTTTTGGCAACTTCTGTCGCCAAATCACTCGTTGACTCCGTTTTTGAAATATGTCTCTGTTTAATTCCTGTACGACTTGAAATCCACTCATCGCTTGTATCCATTATTTGAGCCAAATCTTGATTGGTGACCACTTGCTCTGGTACATAATGAGCAACCTGGCTTATTTTAGCAAAAGCCATTATTTCAAATCCTCCAAAAATTGATAAAGGTTAGTCAAGCCCTTGCCCATAACTTTCATCTCCTCAGGACTCATACCCTCGATAATTTTTTCAACCATGGCCTTGTGGAAACGTTTATGAAGGCGGTGGACTAAACGACCTTTCTTTGTCAAATGTAGATAGACCACACGACGATCCTGTTCGGAACGAATTCGCTCAATATAACCCTTTCTTTCTAGGTTATTCAAGCTCGTCGTAACAGTTCCTAAGGTTACCATCAGTTCTTTGGAAACTTTGCTAGGCGTTGCCTCAGGGAATTTTCCAATCACATCGATTGTGTGCATTTCTTTGATGGAGATATCTTTGAATCGACTACCTCGTAAGCTAACCTCCTCAATCACAAGGACATTATTAAAAATGGATGTTAAATAATCATTTACTCGTTGGTAGTCCAAACTTTTTCCCTCCTCCTCAAAAAACTTTTACAATCAAAACATTTGATAGAAAAAGTATATCAAACTTCAAAAGATAGTGCAAGTATTTTTTTACTTTCCTGAAAATTTTGGTCGTCTTCTTTCTGAATGAGCGCGAACTCCTTCTTTGAAATCTTCGGTTTGAGCTAAGGATTCCTGCAGCTTCAACTCCAATTCGGCATAATCTTGCCAATCCTTAAATTGGCTTTCCCAAACCAGCTTTTTAATCGCTGCATAGGAATTAGCTGAACCACGTCTGAGTTTTTTTAGAACCTGGTCTCTTGTTTTTTCCAACTTATCTGCCTCACAGACTCGATAAACGACGCCCCACTCCAGAGCTTTTTCCGCTGTCAAGGCTTCTCCTGTCATGGCAAGCTGGGCTGCTCTTGTCACTCCTATACTACGACTTAGGAGATGAATACCTCCTGCATCGGGAGCCAACCCAACCCCGACAAAGGCCTGAATGAACTTGGCCTTGTCTGTTGCTATACAGAAATCAACCGCTACTGCCATATTTGCTGCAGCTCCTGCAACTGCCCCATCTACTTCCATCAAAACAGGTTTGGGTATTTGCTTGATCTTATAGGAAATTGTATTGACCAATTCTGCGATTTTTGTCAGTGAAGGAATATCATCCTCATCCACCGCCCGCTTCATCTCGACCAGGTCTCCCCCCACTGAAAAGACCTTCCCATTAGCATTTATCAAGATATACTGTACAGCTTGTTCCTGCTCTGCCAAGGTCAAAGCTTCTAAGATTTCCTCACACATTGGGATGTGGAAACCATTTGCAACTTCAGGACGATTCAAAGTAATAATAGCTAGATCATCTAAGATCTGGTATAGGATATGATTCATAGCTTCTCCTTTTGTATGATGATAAAATTATTTTATTACCAAAGTATACCTTTTTTGGGATAAGGGAACAAGAAAAAAACAACTAAAAGTGTCTCAGCCGATTATTTCACCTTCGTTTATGAATTTGAGGAAAATTGACTTTCCTACTTTTTCTATTTATCAATTCCTAGAATAAATTAACATTTACTTCTATTAAAATAGGAAGATATTTTCTTCATTGAAAAAAGCCTCTCTTTCTGCTATAATCGTATAAAATACTTACTTGAGGAGTCCCTATGAAGGTTGTAAAGTTTGGTGGAAGCTCTCTTGCCTCTGCTAGTCAGTTAGAAAAAGTTTTAAACATCGTTAAAAGTGATAAGGAACGCCGTTTTGTAGTCGTTTCTGCACCCGGAAAACGCAATGCTGAAGATACGAAGGTAACCGATGCCTTGATTAAATACTATCGCGACTATGTGGCGGGAAATGATATCAGTACTAGCCAAAATTGGATTATCGACCGCTATGCTGCTATGGTGAGCGAACTAGGCTTAAAACCAACTGTTTTAGAAAAAATTTCTAAAAGTATCCGTGCCTTAGCGACTCTTCCTATTGAAGATAATGACTTTCTCTATGATACCTTCCTAGCGGCTGGAGAAAACAACAACGCCAAATTGATTGCAGCCTACTTTAACCAAAATGGCATCGATGCGCGTTATGTTCATCCTAGAGAAGCGGGAATTATCGTGACAAGCGAACCTGGAAATGCTCGCATCATTCCATCTAGTTATGACAAGATTGAAGGATTGGCTGACAGCAATGAGGTCCTTGTTATTCCTGGTTTCTTTGGGGTTACTAAGGAAGGTCAAATCTGTACCTTCTCACGTGGTGGATCCGACATAACAGGTTCCATCATAGCTGCAGGTGTCAAAGCTGACCTCTACGAAAACTTTACGGATGTTGACGGTATCTTTGCAGCCCATCCTGGTATCATTCACCAACCGCACTCTATCCCTGAATTGACCTACCGTGAGATGCGTGAATTGGCCTATGCAGGTTTCTCTGTCCTTCACGATGAAGCTCTGCTCCCTGCCTACCGTGGGAAAATTCCTCTGGTTATCAAAAACACCAATAACCCTGACCATCCGGGCACTCGTATCGTTCTAAAGCATAGCAGTGATAAATTCCCAGTCGTTGGAATCGCTGGTGATTCTGGCTTTGTCAGCATCAACATGTCGAAATACCTCATGAACCGCGAGGTCGGATTTGGTCGCAAGGTTCTGCAAATCCTTGAAGACCTTAACATCGGTTGGGAACACATGCCAACTGGTATCGATGATCTTTCAATCATTCTCCGTTCTCGCGAACTCACTCCTATCAAGGAAGAAGAAATCCTGCGTCAGTTGGTCCAAAAAGCTGAAGTAGACCATGCAGAAATTGAACACGATCTGTCCATCATTATGATTGTCGGAGAAAAAATGAAGAGTCACATCGGTGTAACAGCTACCGCAACACGCGCTCTATCTGAAAATAAAATCAACATCCAGATGATGTCCCAAGGCTCAAGTGAAGTTTCCATAATGTTTGTTGTCAATAAAGAGCAAGAAAAGGCAGCTATCAAGGCTCTCTACCACGCCTTTTTCGATGAAAGTAAGGAAGATTAATCATGGCCCAATCACTCAATAAAGTCATTGACTTACAAACCACTGGAACATCCTATCTTTCCATCTCGGGAAAAGTCGGAAAATTTCTAGTTGGGGATCAAGCCTTAGAGTTTTATCCTGATGTCAATGTCGAACAATATATCCAAATTCCCTGGTCAAGTATTCAGCAAATTGGAGCCAACGTAAGTGGTCGCAAAATCAGTCGCCACTTTGAAGTCTTCACTGATCAAGGAAAATTCCTCTTTGCTTCAAAAGACTCAGGTGCCATTCTTAAAATTGCTCGCGAAAAACTGGGCAATGACAAGGTTGTGAAACTTCCTACTTTACTCCAGACCATTGGTCAAAAATTCAAAAATCTATTTGCAAAAAAGTAGAAACTTTAGTATAATCATAGCAACGGATAAGTAGGTTATCCTCTTCTTCCAGAAAGTCTGCGGGTGCTGCGAGCAGATAGGAGGGGTAAGTGAAATTCTACCGTTAGTAACAATTACATACACAATCAAGTGCACACCTGTGAAGTTGGATGGAACCGTGGCCCTGCCACTCCAACGCTTTGTCAGGTGTGTTTTTTTCATAAAGGAGTTCTTATGTTAGATATTAAACGTATTCGTACAGACTTTGATGCTGTCGCAGAAAAATTGGCTACACGTGGTGTAGATCCTGCTGTCTTAAACGAGATGAAAGAAATCGATGCTAAACGTCGTGACATCTTGGTCAAGGTTGAAAACCTCAAGGCAGAACGCAACACAGTTTCAGCTGAGATTGCCCAAGCCAAGCGCAACAAGGAAAATGCCGATGACAAGATTGCTGCGATGCAAAACTTATCTGCTGAAGTCAAAGCCTTGGATGCGGAATTGGCGGACATCGATGCTAAATTGACAGAATTTACCACTACTCTTCCAAATATCCCTGCTGACAGTGTTCCTATCGGAGCCGACGAAGATGACAATGTGGAAGTCCGTCGTTGGGGAACTCCACGCGAGTTTGACTTTGAACCAAAAGCTCACTGGGATCTTGGTGAAGATCTTGGTATCCTTGACTGGGAACGTGGAGCAAAAGTTACTGGTGCTCGCTTCCTCTTCTATAAAGGCCTTGGTGCTCGTTTGGAACGTGCTATCTACAACTTTATGTTGGACGAGCATGGAAAAGAGGGCTATACTGAAATCATCACACCATACATGGTTAACCATGATTCTATGTTTGGTACTGGTCAATATCCAAAATTCAAGGAAGATACTTTTGAATTGAAAGACACTAATTATGTCCTCATTCCTACAGCTGAAGTGCCTCTTACAAACTACTACCGTGATGAAATCCTTGACGGTAAAGACCTACCAATCTACTTTACCGCTATGAGTCCATCATTCCGTTCTGAAGCTGGTTCTGCTGGTCGTGATACTCGTGGTTTGATTCGTCTGCACCAATTCCACAAGGTTGAAATGGTCAAATTTGCCAAACCAGAAGAATCTTATGAAGAATTAGAAAAAATGACAGCCAACGCTGAAAACATCCTTCAAAAACTCAATCTTCCATACCGTGTCGTTGCCCTCTCTACTGGGGATATGGGCTTCTCAGCTGCCAAAACTTACGACTTGGAAGTTTGGATTCCAGCCCAAAATACCTACCGTGAAATCTCAAGCTGTTCAAATACAGAAGATTTCCAAGCCCGTCGTGCTCAAATCCGTTACCGAGATGAAGCCGATGGCAAGGTAAAACTCCTTCACACTTTGAACGGTTCTGGACTTGCAGTTGGACGTACAGTGGCTGCAATTCTTGAAAACTATCAAAATGAAGATGGTTCTGTAACTATTCCAGAAGCACTTCGTCCATATATGGGTGGAGCTGAAGTTATCAAACCATAAAAATAAGGTTTAGCTATTTCTAGCTAGACCCTTTTTCGTAACCAAATCAGATAAGCACCCAATACAAAGAATAAAATAGTTAGGCATATAACAGTTTCAGCCAACACCAGATAATCCAGAAATGGAAGTTTCAAAATTCCCTGAGCCATCTTGAGCGAAGTAGCTGTGATAATTGTTGGAAAAGTGAGGGCTGAGAAGGCTGGTTGAAATCCTTGTTTTAAAATATTAGGCAAGCGAGTTAAAACAAAGAAAAAGAAGGATTGAGATGCCAAAATCATGACGATCAAGAGCCAAGTCGGTAAACCTGCTCCTCCAACTCGAACTAGGGATGCCAGAAGTAGAGAAAAGGGAGCACAGTAGATTCCTTCCTGTCCAAGCAAGGCTACTGGGAGTGGAGTTTTCTTTAAATCCCTATAAATAAGCGGATAGAGATAGAAGGTCAAGACAAAACCAAAACTCAAGGTCGCATAGGCAATCTCGATAATGCCTACCAGAGGATAGGTCAAGGCTGCCACAGCTATCCCCACATAGAGCACCGTCCAGCTAGGAGTCGCATTGACCCTCCGACCTGGGCAGGCAAATTTGATGGTAAAAGTAGCAATCAACGCTAAATCCAAGAGAAAGGAAAACCACCAGATCCCTTGTGCTAGCAAAGGAAGAGCAGGGAATACGCGAAAGGCATAGGTCGATAAAATCATCCCAGCCATGGGAAAAGTGGCCATCCCAGACAAAAGAGGGGGCTTGGTCAATTCTTGCTTGGTTTCCTTCCAATTAAAAAGATGAAGAATCAGAAAGTAAATCCACAAAATTAAACCTGTCAGACTAAAAAGATGGGACAGAACCGGCAACGTATCTAAAATAAGATTTCCAGCTCCTGCCAAACCTAGCAAACAACCAGAAAATACCAAGGGGAGTTTTTTCATCCTAATCTCCGTTAATCATATTATTATTAGTATAGCATAAAAGCGCTTAAAATAGCACAGAAAAATGAAGACTGGATGAATCAGCCTTCATTTTTTCTCTATGATTCGAACTAAGCATACGGTTGTAATTCTGGGTTAATAGGCGTATTAGCTAGGTTGTTGGTATAGTTGCAAAGACTGGCAAGACTAACACCGAGAACCACATCCAGGGCATTTTGTTGCGTGTAGCCAGCTTCCAAAAATTCAGCCAAGGCTTCATCTCCTACACGCCCTTTGGTATTGATGACCGCCAAGGTAAACTTAGCTAGGGTGTCCAATTTAGGATCTGTTTCAATCGGAGTGCGGTTGCGAAGGGCTTGGAGAAGATCATCATTCATCTGGATTTGTTTGATGGAAAAGGCTGTGTGACCTGCGACGCAGAAAGCACAACCATTGGTTACGGCAGCTGTGATTTGCACTACTTCACGCTCTACTGGTGTCAGGCTGTTGCGACGGTTGATGGCTCCGACAGTTCGGTAGGCTTCAAGCGCGGTTGGGGCATTGGCCAAGAGACCGATTAGGTTGGGAATATAGCCATTGTTATCTTTTTGTACTGTTTCGAGAACTTCTCTCACTTCTGCTGGTGCTGATTCTACTGTGTGGATGGTAAATGTTGTCATAAGAAACCTCTTTTCATTTTATTGTCATTTAGTCTATCATAGAATTTTCCACTTGGATAATATATATTTTCAATCGCCTTGATAGGAAATGTCTATGAAATGAAAAAAATCACACTAAAAGTGTGATTGGGTTAGTGTTTAAAATACTTTTTAGTCTCAGCAATGACGACTGGCGACAAGACTAAGAGGGCAATCAAGTTTGGTAAAGCCATCAAGGCATTGACGATATCTGCGATAATCCAGACCATATCCAACTCAATAAATCCTCCCAACAAGACCATGACTACAAAGACTACACGATAGAGCCAGATAAAACGAACACCGAAGAGGAACTCAAAACAGCGTTCTCCGTAGTAGTTCCATCCAAGAATCGTCGTAAAGGCAAAGAGTACAAGGAAGATGGTCAAGAGGGCAGGTCCAAAGTGTGAAAAAACTATTGAAAAGGCTGACTGAGTCAAGGCAACTCCATTCAAATCACCACTCCAAACCCCAGTTACCAAGATTGTTAAACCAGTCAATGTACAGATAATAAGGGTATCAATAAAGGTTCCTGTCATGGAAATCAAGCCTTGCTCGACAGGCTCATTTGTCTTAGCTGCAGCCGCCGCAATGGGAGCAGAACCAAGACCAGATTCGTTAGAGAAGACTCCTCGCGCCACACCATTTTGGATAGCCATCCGAATGCTGGCACCTGCAAAACCACCTACCGCAGCAGCTGGACTAAAGGCTGAAGTAAAGATGAGGGCAAGCGTGGCTGGGATTTTCTCGATATTAAAGAGAATAACTGTAAGAGTTCCCAAAATATAGACAATAGCCATAAATGGAACAACTGCTGTCGAAACTTTTGATATGGATTTGAGGCCACCAAAGACTGCAATCCCTACAAAAATGGATAAAATCAGAGTCGTGATAACTGGATTAACTTGGGCTGTATTTTGAATGGATTCTGTAATCGAATTGACTTGGGTAAAGGTACCAATCCCTAGAAGCGCCACCAATACACCAGCTAGGGCAAAGAAGATAGCAAGTGGACGCCACTTTTCTCCCATTCCCAAAAGGATGTAGTGCATGGGGCCTCCAGCTACAGCTCCATTTGCATCCTTGCTACGGTATTTGATTGCCAGCAAGCCTTCAGCGTACTTGGTTGCCATCCCAAAGAAAGCCGCCATCCACATCCAAAAGAGGGCCCCTGGTCCCCCAACCTTAATGGCTGTCGCGACCCCGATGATATTTCCCGTACCAACGGTGGCTGCTAGAGCCGTACAGAGAGCAGCAAAGCTCGACACATCGCCATGCCCCTTGTCCTTGGTAAAGATCAACTGAAAGGCCTTGGGGAGACGAGCCACCTGTAAAAGGCCTAGTCGGATGGTCAAATAGATACCCGTTCCGACCAATAAGATCAAGAGGGGAGGCCCCCAAACAAAAGCATCAAGCGCTTTAAGCAACTCTAACATATCCTACTCCTATCTTTCAACCCCAAAAGAAAGAGCACATGCAAGATACATGTACTCTGGAATGCTTAGATAAATGCCAAAAAGTGGTCTATCCTAGCTCTGTCCTTTTACCTGAGAGTTTGAGCAGTTGCCTGCCTTGCCCCTTCGGTGCCTTTACGGTCTCTCCAGAGTTCCGTCCATTTACAGTCATGGAAAACAAACCTTTCTCCACTTCTATTAAACTTCATTCGGTGTTGGTATTTAATTTTTTATTATTCTACAAGAAAAGTTAGCCTTTGTCAATATTTTCTATGAAAATTTTTGACTTTTCATTTCTTTTTTCAGAAAGAGCGAATCCTTCTTCTCTCTATCCTTTAAAGGTCACAATGGTAGCGCCACTGCCTCCAGCATTTTGTGGAGCATAGCCGAAACTCTTGACATGCTTGTTTCTTTGTAGGTATTTAGTGACGCCCTCACGAATGACACCTGTTCCGATACCATGGATGATGTCGACTTGCGCCATGTTATTGAGCAGGGCTTGGTCAATAAAGGCGTCCAGCTCATTCATGGCCTCTTCGTACCGTTTGCCTCGGAGATCCAGTCTCGCTTGCGGACCACGACCAGAAGCACATTTGACGACATTGACTTGTTTTTTCTTGACTGAGGCTTCTTGCTGAGCCTGAACAAGGTCAAATTCTCTCTCTTCCAAGGTCATCTTGATCAAACCGACTTGGGCTTCCCAACGGCCGTCCTTAAGCTGATTCGTCAAGGTTCCACGTTGTCCATAACTGAGGACCACAATATTATCCCCCACCTTCGGAGCTCGTTTTTTCTTGGCTTTTTGAAGGACCTTGTTTTTAGATAAGTCGACTTTTTCAGGAGCTAGTTTTTTCAGTTTAGCCTTGGCTTCAATGATTTCGTGGGGTTTGAGTTGAGACTTGCTGTGAAGATTCTTGAGAATCTGGTCACTCTCACTTAGAGCGAGTTCCACAATTTCAGCAGCTTGTTCACGCGCCTTGTTGAGCTCAGTTTCCTTTTCACGATTGAGTTCGTTATAGAGTTTTTTGAGTGCTCGGTTCATCTTGAGGTTTTCTTGCTCCACCTCACGGATATTGTCCAAGCGTTTGCGACTTTCAAGCGTTTGCTCTTCCAATTGTTCAATGATACGGTTGACATCATTATCTTGGTTGACCTGCTGACTGGCATCCCCGACAATGACATCTGACAAGCCCAGACGTTTGGCAATTTCAAAGGCATTGCTTCGGCCAGGAACTCCCTGCATAAAGCGATAGGTCGGACGCAGACTTGCTGTATCAAACTCCATGCTAGCATTTTGCACAAAGGCTGTCTCAATACCGTAGGCCTTGAGCTCTGGATAGTGGGTCGTCGCCATGGTCTTGACCTGACGTAGACGAAGATCCTCCAAAATGGCCATGGCAAGGGCTGCTCCTTCCTGCGGATCGGTACCAGCCCCGAGCTCATCTAGCAATAAGAGCGAGTGCTGATTGACTTTGCCAAGAATATCTACGATATTGGTCATGTGGCTGGAGAAGGTAGACAAGCTTTGCTCGATAGATTGCTCATCCCCAATATCTGCGAAGATTTCCTCGAAGATACCGACACGGCTTCCCTTGTCAGCTAAAATGGGCAATCCAGATTGGGCCATGAGTTGAGTCAAACCCAAGGTTTTGAGCATGATGGTCTTCCCACCTGTATTGGGACCTGTAATGACAATGGCCGTTAATTCCTTACCGAAGTGTACATCGTTTGCCACTGCATTTTTGACTAAAGGATGGCAGACATGAAGGAGTTGAATCTCTTGGCTCTCTGAAAGTTGAGGAACGACTGCTTGTCTTTCTTGAATAAAGCGCACCTTGGCACGAATCAAGTCTAAATGGCCGATAATCCAAGCGTCATTAGCAATCTCAGCAGCATGAGGACGGACCCGTTCCGAGAGCTCCTGAAGGATACGAATCATCTCATAGCGCTCATCAGCTCGCAGGCTCGCGATTTCTTCGCTCAGTTTCACGACCTCACGCGGCTCGATGTAGACCGTGTTTCCACTGGCAGAGATGTCATGGACAACACCTGCAATCTTATTGCGATAGGTGTTTTTGACAGGTAAGACTTGACGGCCATTTCTGCTAGCGATTATGCTTTCCGTCAACATCTGCGCTTTTTGCTTGAGCAAGTCTTGCAAGACATCTCGAACTTGACTCTCGCTATCATGGATTTTCCGACGTATGCGTGCTAGCTCTTCACTGGCGAAATTTTCAATAAATCCTGCATCATTTAGGGCTTGAAGACTCCCTTGCAAGTGTGGAAAATCATGTAGTTTTTCAAACCATCTCGCCAACTGCTCCAAACGTACATTTTCAAGATTGGCATAAAAACCTTGTAACTCTCTGCTAGCAAGCAAGATCCGTTTGAGGAGCAGGAACTCCTCAATATTGAGATCCGCCCCCATCTCCAGACGCTTGCAAACAGCTGATATCTCACGCGTCGCTAGGATGGAAAAGTGAGGTTGCTCCACAAATAGAGCTTGCATTTCCTCCATCTCTGTAAAGGCTTGCTTGATCTTATCCGTCTTGGCAGTTGGAGCCAAGCTTTTTAGCTCCGCTAGGCCTTGCTCTGTTAAGAGATGCGGTTCAAACAAGGCTTTGATTTTATTAAATTCTAAGGTTTCTAGTATTTTTGTATTCATATTTTTTCCTTGTATGCTTGTTTACAAGATCGTAGCGCCTAGAGATTTTTGGACTTTACCTAACCCTAGTCGTCCAATCTGTAAACAAAGGGCTAGGAAAAATCCCGCCCTTTTTATCCGATTAAATTTGTCACCCAGAGTTGTTTGATAAAGTTTGTCGTAAAAGGGACACTTTGGATGATGTGTTTGGCTACTGTACTTTTTTCGAGTGAATTTTGAATGACTGCCAGAGGCACTGTTGCAAGGATGGTCAGAGCCATTTGCAAGACAAATAAGGTTACCAATAGAGATAAAAGGCCTGATCCGATACGCAACCATTTGACATTGAGCTTTTTAGTTGGAATCAAGTGTAGGAACAAACCGATAAAACGTCCGATACTGTAACAAATTCCGAAAACTAGAAGGTAGGCGAGACCCGCATAAAAGACCTTGTCTAGCTGAAACAGTTGGTCTGAAGGGAAGAAAAAGGTGCCCTGTCCTTCCTGAGGATTGGCATAAGGGACAAGCAAGTGGAAGTGTTCTCCCAGTGATTTATAAAACTGTCCCGCAACAAAGGCTGAAATCACTGCCACGAGGAAATAATAAACTTGCAGGACCAAGCCTCTACGGTAGCCGATGTAAAAACCCCAAGCCAGAACCAATAAGAGTAGGATTGAAATCATAGGGAATCCTCAATCTTGCTCTGTTCTTGTTTAACAGCAATCAACTTGTGGCGGAGTTCTAACAACTCTTGCTCCTTGTCATCAAATTCAATCTCACGGTTGAGTTGTGTAGACAGACAATTGACCGCCAAAAGAAGCGCAATGGTTTCATCATCCGCCCCAGGCATTTGTTCTTTAATTTCTTGGTATTTTTCAGTCGCAACCTTGGCAATTTCCTCCATAAAGAGGTTGTCATGCTCGGTTGTCAAGGTTAATGTCTTTTTTCCGAATGTAAACTTATATCGATTTAGATTTGCCATAAAATTCACCTCACGATATTATACCAAATTTCGCTAACTTTGTCAGTTTTTACCAATTCTCCTGCTTTTGTGGTACAATAGAGACTATGGCAAGTATCACACTCACACCCAGTGAACAGGAAATTCAGAACTTTTTAAGTCAGCATCAGAAGGCTCTCAGTCCTAGTAAAAATCCCTATATTCGCTATTTTTTGCGACTGCCTCAGGCAACGGTTTCCATCTATACTTCTGGAAAAGTTCTCCTGCAGGGCGAAATGGCGGAGCAATACGCTAGTTTCTTTGGTTATCAAGTTCAACAAGAAAACAGTGGACAAGATTTTCCTATGATTGGGACAGATGAGGTGGGAAATGGTTCCTACTTTGGTGGACTAGCTGTCGTGGCTTCCTTCGTGACACCTGACCAGCATGACTTCTTGAGAAAACTCGGCGTGGGGGATTCTAAAACCCTGACAGATCAAAAGATTCGTCAAATCGCCCCTATCCTCAAGGAAAAGATCCAGCATCAAGCGCTGCTTCTCTCACCGAGCAAGTATAATGAAGTTATCGAAGAGCGTTACAATGCTGTTTCTGTAAAGGTTGCCCTTCACAATCAGGCCATCTTTCTCCTGCTTCAAAAAGGGGTCCAACCAGAGAAAATCGTAATTGATGCTTTTACGAGCCCTAAAAACTATGATAAGTACTTGGCACAAGAAGCCAACCATTTTCCAAACAAGATCACTTTGGAAGAAAAAGCTGAGGGCAAATACCTGGCTGTTGCAGTTAGCTCTATCATCGCGCGGGATTTCTTCCTCGAAAACTTGGAAAATCTTGGACGAGAACTAGGCTATCAACTGCCAAGTGGCGCTGGAACTGCATCTGATAAGGTTGCTAGCAAAATCCTGCAAGCCTATGGTATGAAGGGACTTTATTTCTGCGCCAAACTGCATTTTAAAAACACTGAAAAAGCCAAAGCACTTCTAGAAAGGTGAGTTATGAATTCGTTTAAAACATTTCTAAAAGAATGGGGAGTTTTCTTCCTGATTATCGCGCTGGTCGGCCTTAGCCGTATCTTTCTTTGGAGCAATGTCCGTGTGGAAGGACACTCTATGGACCCTACCCTAGCCGACGGAGAAGTTCTCTTCGTCGTCAAACACCTCCCAATTGACCGCTTCGACATCGTGGTTGCCCATGAGGAGGATGGAAATAAAGACATTGTCAAAAGGGTTATCGGTATGCCTGGAGATACCATCCGCTACGAAAATGACAAACTCTTTATCAATGGCGAAGAAACGGATGAACCCTACCTAGCTGAATACCTCAACTTGTTCAAAACAGAAAAGTTGCAAAATACCTATACTGGAAAAGGATTTGAAGGCAATAAGGGAGTTTACTTTAGAGAACTTGCTCAAAAAGCACAGGCCTTTACGGTCGATGTCAATTCCAACACTAGCTTCAGCTTTACTGTCCCTCAAGGCGAGTACCTTCTCCTTGGTGACGATCGTCTAGTCTCTAGCGACAGCCGCCATGTTGGTACCTTCAAGGCCAGCGATATCAAAGGCGAAGCAAAATTCCGTTTCTGGCCACTTAACCGTATCGGAACTTTTTAAGATAAGGAAGAGGCCGAGAACGCTAAGTCTCAGTCTCTTTTTCTATTGCGAGAAGAAGGCCTTTTCGTCATCTAGCTTTTCAAAGTGGCTAAGAGACCAATTCTCTCGAACTCATGTAAAGGAAACCTATGGAAGTTTATTTTTCAGGCACCATTGAACGGATTATTTTTGAAAATCCCAGTAATTTTTATCGCATCCTCCTCCTAGATATCGAAGATACCGATGCGGAGGACTTTGACGATTTTGAAATCATCGTTACAGGAACCATGGCGGACGTGATTGAAGGGGAAGACTACACTTTTTGGGGGCAAATCGTTCAGCACTCCAAGTATGGGGAACAGCTTCAGATCAGCCGTTATGAGCGGGCAAAACCCACTAGTAAGGGTCTAGTCAAGTACTTTTCTAGCAGCCATTTCAAGGGAATTGGACTCAAAATTGCTCAGAAAATCGTTGATAGCTACGGTGACAATACTATAGACGAAATTCTGGAGCATCCTGAAAAGCTAGAAAGCATTGCTGGACTCTCTGCCAAAAACCGTGAGGCTTTTGTCTCCACCCTCCGTCTCAACTATGGGACAGAAATGGTCTTGGCAAAACTGGCCAACTACGGCATTCCCAATAAACTAGCCTTTCAGATTCAAGACTTTTACAAAGAAGAAACTCTGGATATTGTCGAAAATTATCCCTACCAGTTGGTTGAGGATATCAAGGGCTTGGGCTTTACCATTGCTGACCAATTAGCTGCCGAACTAGGTATCGAAAGCCAAGCTCCTGAACGCTTCCGTGCTGGCCTTGTCCACAGTCTCTTTCAAGGCTGTATGGATACGGGTGATACCTATATGGAAGCCCGAGATTTGCTGGAACAAACCCTAACTCTCCTCGAGTCTTCCCGTCCCGTGGAACTCGACCCCAGCCAAGTAGCTCAGGAATTAGCTCATTTGATCGAAGAAGATAAAATCCAACAGGTAGATACCAAAATCTTTGATAACAGCCTCTTTTTCGCCGAAGAAGGCATCCGCAATAACTTGGTTCGTATCCTCGAAAAAGGAAAGCAAAAGAGTCAGGATTTAGAAACCATTCAAAAGCATATCGCTAGTGTTGAGGAAGAACTGGGTATCCAATACGATAGTATCCAAAAGCAAGCTATCTGTGACGCCATCCAGAACAAGGTCTTTATCCTGACAGGTGGACCTGGTACAGGTAAAACCACTGTTATCAATGGGATTATCGCTGTCTATGCCCTGCTTGAAGGACTCAATCTCAAGAAAAAGAGCAACTTACCTATTCTTCTCGCTGCCCCAACTGGTCGAGCCGCTCGGCGCATGAATGAATTGACAGGTTTGCCTAGCGCGACTATACATCGCCATTTGGGGATGACAGGAGACGATGATACCAGCCATCTAGAAGATTATCTAGATGCCGACTTTATCATTGTAGATGAGTTTTCCATGGTGGATACTTGGCTAGCCAACCAACTCTTCTCCAACATTTCTTCTAACAGTAAAATCCTCATCGTGGGCGATAGCGACCAGCTACCTTCTGTTAGTCCTGGACAAGTCCTGGCTGATTTGCTCCAGATACCCCTGATTCCGCAGACTCGCTTGGAACGGATTTATCGTCAGAGCGAAGAATCAACTATCGTCACCTTGGCTAGTCAGATTCGACAAGGAATCCTGCCATCCGACTTTACCCAGAAAAAGGCAGACCGTTCCTACTTTGAAATCGCTAGTGGCCATATCCCAGCTACCATTGAGAAAATCCTCGGTGCTGCCCTCAGAAGTGGCATTCCGGCTCGCGATATTCAGGTGCTGGCGCCTATGTATCGAGGAACTGCTGGTATTGACGCCATCAACCAACTCATGCAAGACCTGCTCAATCCTCACCAAAAAGGACAAGTGAGTTTTGAAGCCACTCAGTGTCACTATCGAACAGGGGACAAGGTCATTCACCTAGTCAACGATGCCGAAGTCAATGTCTTTAATGGAGACCTAGGCTACATCACAGATCTGATTCCTGGAAAATACACCGAGTCCAAACAAGATGAGATTGTCATTGATTTTGATGGCAATGAGGTCATCTACCCACGTAACGAATGGTACAAGATTCGACTAGCCTATGCCATGAGTATCCATAAGTCTCAAGGAAGTGAGTTTCCTGTTGTCATCCTGCCCATCACCAGTGCTAGCAAGCGCATGCTGGAGCGGAATCTCATCTACACAGCTATCACACGGGCCAAGAGCAAGCTCATCCTTCTTGGCGAGTTACAGGCCTTTGACTATGCAGTCAAGCATATCGGGACTGCTCGCAAGACCTATCTGATTGATCGCTTCAAGGATCTGGTTGAAGCAGCTGACCAAACCAGCCCAGCTCCTAGTGAAACAACAAATCAAGAGGATTCTCCTCTATCCTACATCCTCACCGAGGAAAACTGGTCTAGCATCCCAGCAATGATCGGGATTACAGATGCAGACCTCAAAGAGATTTTTGGAAAATAGATCATAAGAAAGCCCACCTAATCAGGTGGGCTTTTTCTCTTTCAAGATTATTTTACTGTTGCTGTATTTGTGATCAGTTCAACAGCTTTTTTGATTGCGATATCGTGTTTCAACATGTCAGCTGAAAGCAAGTTTTGAACTTGTGCCACTTCCATGTTGTAGTCTGCTGCCAATTGCTCAATTTCTTTTTGGATTTCTTCTTCTGAAGCGTCAAATCCTTCAGCTTTCGCAACTGCTTCGATCACAAGGTTAGTCTTCGTACGTGATTCAGCTTCTCCCTCGTATTGTTTGTGAAGGTCTTCTTGAGTAGTTCCTGTGATTTGGAAGTACATGTCAGGATTGATCCCTTGACGTTGCAAGTTTCCAAGGAATTCATTTACTGAACGGTGAACTTCTTCGTGGATCATTTCTTCTGGAAGTTCTACGATTTCAGCGTTTTCTACAGCTTTATCGATTGCTGCACCTTCAACGGCATCTTTGTATGCTTCTTCTTTCGCAGCAGTCAATTCTTTGCGGTATTTTTCTTTCAATTCGTCAAGAGTTTCTACTTCTTCGTCGATATCTTTTGCAAGTTCATCGTCAAGAGCTGGAACTTCTTTAGCTTTTACTTCGTGAATAGTTGTTACGAATTTAGCTTCTTTACCTGCAAGGTCTTCTGCTTGGTAGTCTTCTGGGAATGTTACAAGAACATCAACAGTTTCGCCAGCTGAGTGTCCAACCAATTGGTCTTCGAAACCAGGGATGAATTGACCTGATCCAAGTCCAAGTGAGAAGTTTTCACCTTTTCCGCCTTCAAACTCAACACCGTCGATAGAACCAACAAAGTCAATGACAACAGTGTCACCATTTTCAGCAGCAGCTTCCTTGATAACCAATTCAGCCAAGTTGTTGCGTTCGCGTTCGATACGTTCTTCAACATCAGCGTCTGTGACTTCTTTTTCTACATCTACTGACACTTCAAGGTTTTTGTAGTCACCCAATTTTACTTCAGGTTTTGTCACGACTTCAGCTGTGATAACCCAGTCTTGACCTTTTTCCATTGAAGTTACGTCAATTTTTGGTTGTGCAACCACTTCAAGACCTGCTTCTTTTACTGCAGCTTCATAAGCGTTTGGCAAAAGAGCGTTCATTGCATCTTGATAAAGAGCTTCTTCACCAAATTTTTGGTCGAAGATAGGGCGTGGAAGGTGACCTTTACGGAAACCAGGAACGTTAAGAGTTTTCTTTACTGAGTTAAATACACGGTCCAATTCTGGTTTGATTTGGTCTTGAGAGATAGTGAAAGTCAAGACACCACGGTTTGTTTCTTTGTTTTCAAATGATACAGACATTCTGTCATTTCTCCTTAAAATTTTTAATACAGTCCATTATACCATATAATAGCGACTTTTTTCAAGTAATGAATGCGCTTTTCAATAGTGCTAGAGGTACTTGCTCGCTTCCTTGATACTAAGTTCAGCCATTCTCTTCTTATTTTTTTCAATAAAATGTGCTACCCATTCGGGATTGGTTTTAGAGTAGTCTCTTAGAGCCCAGACGATGGCTTTGTTGATAAAAAATTCTGTCTGGTCCAGATTGTTGAGCAGGATCTTTTCCATCAGTTGGACATTTGTTTTCTCTTTTCTTAACAACTGGTGATCAATAGCGACTCGTCTCAGCCAGATATTGTCTGATAGGCTCCATTTTAAAATCACTTCTTCAAGTTCCGGATGGTTAGCCACCAAACTTCCTACTACCCGATCTAAGATATCTACCGTGTCCCACCAAGACTTGGTCACGACCAGACGCTCAAGCTTAGGCAAATCATTCTCTGTTAGATAAGACTGCATAGTTTTCAAATAGTTGGCAGCCACATACTGGTATTCTCTAGGCTCCTTTTCCCAGCAAGTGTCTACAAAATCCCAATCGATAACTCTTGTTTTTTTCGCGCTTGAAAAGTACTTTTTATAGAGGGCATTTCTTGCAGAACCTGCAATGCCTAGAAAGGGAAATTGATGACGCATATAGGCTTCCATAGGTCCCGCTTTTTCAGGATCTTTTGCCGCTTCTAGCTCCACAAGTAAATCTGCAAGACTCATCTAAAAGTCCTCCTGCCCAACCAAGTGGTGCTGAAAGGCATAGACCGCCGCCTGGGTGCGATCGCTGACCTCAAGCTTGGCAAGGATGTTGGACACATGGGTCTTGACCGTCTTGAGAGAGATGAAGAGTTCATCTGCAATTCGTTGATTTTCGTAGCCCTTGGCGATGAGTTGAAGTACGTCTCGCTCACGCGCAGTCAAGTCCTCATGAAGCTCGATATGATTGCGGTGGTATTCGACCTTCTTACTGACCTCTTGTTCAATGGCCAGCTCGCCAGCTGCCACCTTACGGACAGCATGGAGCAATTCATCTGCACTTGAAGTCTTAAGCATATAGCCTTTGGCACCAGCATTCAAGACTGGCATAATTTTTTCATTGTCCAAGTAAGAAGTTACAATCAAAATCTTGGCTTCAGGCCATTCTTTGAGGATGGCCAAGGTTGCATCAATCCCATTCATCTCAGGCATGACGATATCCATGACAATAACATCTGGACGCAATCCCAAGGCCAAGTCAATACCTTGAGACCCATTGGCCGCCTCGCCCACAACTTCTACATCGTCTTGGAGGTCAAAGTAGCTTTTCAAGCCCAATCGGACCATTTCATGGTCATCTACCAGTAAAATTTTCATCTCTACTCCTTTATAATTCCTTATCTAGCAAGGGAATACGGATATCAACCGCCAGTCCTTGCTTTGGAGCTGTCAAAAGTTGAATGTTTCCTGCCATATCTTCGACCCGCTCCTTGATATTTCGCAGTCCATAACTCAAGTCATCTAAACTCCCTAACTGGAAACCAATCCCATTGTCCACTACCTTTAGCTGCAATTCAACATCCGTCTGATAGAGATAGACATCTAGACAAGAGGCCTGAGCATGGCGGAGGGTATTGCTGATCAACTCCTGAAGAATACGGAAGATATGTTCTTCAATCTTCTTGGGCAATTTAGACACATTTTGCTTGAGGCTTACCTTGAGATCACTCTTGTCCTCTAGCTCTTTTAAGAGGATTTGAATCCCCTCAACCAAACTCTTCTCTTCCAACTCAACAGGTCGCAAATGTAGGAGCAAGACCCGCAAATCTTTCTGGGCTGTTTCTAGGATGGATGCGACACTTTGCAACTGGGTTTGCATCTTTTCTCTATCCAATTTCAAAGCCTGCTGACTGACACCTGATAAAATCATATGGGCTGCAAACAACTCCTGACTAACCGTATCATGTAAGTCACGCGCTATCCGCTTCCGTTCTTTCTCGATAATCACTTCTTCCTTGACTAGGCTTTGGTTTTCAGCCTTTTGAACAGCTTCTGTCAAAAGATTGAGCTTGCCAGACAAGGATTGGAAACTGGCATCCAAGTCTGGATCTGCAAAAGAAACTACTTCTTTTCCTGCTAATAAGCGCTTGAGATTGACCTGCATTTTTCTGCGAGAGACTTCTTCTATCACGCGCCAAAAGAGGACAAAAAAGAAGGACATGGAAAGGCTAAAGACAAAGATCAAGAAGATTAACTTTTCTGTTTTCTCGATATCCTGTAGCAAATAGGACCAATCCAGTTCAAAAATATCAAGTAGACTATTGGTCAAAAAGAGGATAAAAAGGAGAGAAGTCAGCCCGATTAATAGATAGGATTGCTTTTTCATCCTCTAACCACCTCCACATCTCCAATCATACTGGTTAGGAAAATTTTGACGCTCTTGTTACTCTTGAGGTAGTCTCTGGTTTCCTGATGATAGTGTTCATTACGAAGGGATCTCTTAGGTTGATGAAGGAAGGTAAGATCTCCATAAAGACAGTTGACACTGAGGCTGATTTCCACATCTACAGGTACGATAATCCTAGTCGTTCCGACCATTTTTCTAAGGATAATGACATTGTCATGATTGGTTAGGATAACTCTTTCTAGATGAATGGTGTCCTTGCCCATGAGGCGAAAGAGGTTGATATCATCAAATTGGCAGGTCTGGTGACTAGAGAAATGATGGAGATTGCCAAACCAAGGATTGCGTTCATTTTTAATCGTCACCACCTCTTCAAAGACCAAGTCCGTCTCCTCTCTTTCTTGATTCATCATCGGATAAAGAAGAAAGAGACTATAGATAACTGCCACAAAGATAGCTAAAATCACAAAGGGATTGAGCATGACGATGAAAAAGAAAAGAATGGTTGCAACAAGGAGAAAAGCATTGTTGCCTTCTTTCCCTGTATAATAGCGGAGCAAGAGCAAAAAGAGGAATAGAATCAGTAGAAAACGTGAAAAATGCTCTGATACCATCAAAATCAGAGCTCCCGTCAACAGACAGGCTTCAATAAATAAAAAGATTTGAAATTTTTTCATAGACGCATCCTCTCCCTTCTATTTTATCACAATTCAAAAAAGTCACCTCGGTCTGAGGATGGAAAAAAGCGGTTGGACAGAAATAGCTCGTACAAGCTAGATTTCATCAACTCTCTAAGGTTGACAAAGAGATAAGAAAAGGGCGGGATTCTTGTCCCGACCTCTCTACATCTGATCTTTAGCTTCTTTTAGTTTTCCATATAGAATGTAGTCTACTTTTTGCAGATCCACTATGGTGACACAATTAAGGGCACACATAATCAAGCGCAGATCTTCTTTCCATCCTTGGACAATCGTAATCACTTCTTCAACTGAGTGATTTTCTACTAGCTCTAACATGGTTCGTGACAATCCCACAGCCTTGGCTCCAAAGACTAGGCACTTAATCATATCAAGCGGGTTCCGAACGCCTCCACTGACCAAAAGCTCGACCTTATCTTTCCAGTCTTGGGCATTGAGAAGGGCTTGCATGGTGGATTGTCCCCATTGATTGAGGTAGTCACGCTGACCACTACGACGGTTTTCGATATAGGCAAAGCTGGTGCCACCACGACCTGACAGGTCAAAGGTTCGTACACCCAGTTCATAGGCTCTCTCGATGGTCTTCACATCCATCCCAAAGCCCACTTCCTTGAGAATAATAGGAACAGGGATTTGCTTGCTATAGTCTGCCAGATGCGATTCCCAGCTTCTAAACTTCCTTTCTCCCTCGGGCATGAGCAATTCCTGCATGACATTGACATGCACCTGCAGGAGAACAGGATCCATTGCTTGCACAGTCTGAAGTCCTAGGTCAACAGGCTTGTCCAATCCAATATTGGTTCCAAGGAGGAGATTTGGATGGCTAGATTTGACAGAAAAAGAGCCATCTGTTGGATCTTTTAGGGCTGCGCTATAAGAACCCGTCACAAACAAAATCCCACAAGCTTCTGCCACCTGAGCTAGCTTTTGATTGATTTCTTTACCTTTTTCGCTCCCACCTGTCATGGCATTGATATAAAAAGGAAAGTCCCACTTTCGACCAGCAAACTCTGTCGACAGATCAATTTCATCTAAATCATAAAGAGGTAAGGAAGAATGAATCAACTCCACCTCATCAAAGCTATTATAGGAACTTTTCTGCTCAAGGGCATAGCGGATATGCTCGTCCTTACGATTTGTCGTCATGTCCTATCCTTTCTTGGTATAAGAGCTCAATCCCCAGATCGGCCCAACGATTTTTTAAGATTTCAGTTGATGGCTCATCAAAACTCAAGGCAATGCCACAGTCACCACCACCAGCGCCGCTACTCTTGGCAACAGCCTGCAAATCTTGACTGGCTTCTTTCAACTGTCTAAGCGAAGGCGTGTAAATATCTGCGCTCAAGCCTTCTAAAAGCTGGCTGGCTGTTTCCATCTGATTAATTATTTCTTCTGCTCTCCCCTGCTCCAAGGCTTCTACCAAAGCAGTCACCGTTGCTCTTGAGGAACTTAAAAAATTCTGATTGATGTTTTGCTTGATTTGCTGAACCATTTGACTCGATACAGCCACTTCCTTGGTCCATCCCACTAGGAAATCACATTCTAGACCTGGTTTTATCTGTGAGATAGAAAAGCCCCAATCACGCTCCAAAACTGTCGCCAAGTTTTCTTCTTCCAACCACGTAGCTATCTTCTTTCGATCAAACGACTGGTAGAGAACCAAATTCTCTGCCACAATACAGGCAAGGTCTCCCATAGAACCATTGTCGCCTCGCTTGAGCAAGACCGCGCTAGCCAGCTTGAACAAGAGTTCCGGATCAACCGTAATATCATATAGGGCCAGTAGGGCCTTGATCACCAAGACAACGACGCTACCACTAGAACCCAGACCAAACTTTTTGCCTTCCCGTTCCATTTTTCCACTGATTTCTAGAGAAAAAGGCCTTAAATCCTGACCTCGATAGGTCAAAAAATCTTCCACTAAAGCAATCGTTTCTTGAATCAAGCTGTAGGCAGGATTTGGCGTAAAGTCCACTGCGAAATCAAACATATCTGAATAGATACGGTAGCTATCAGAAAAGGCAATTTCTCCCCTCATATAGATAGGTATCGCCTTTATCAAGGCCAGCTGTCCTGGTTCTAAAATGGCGTACTCACCAGCCCAATAGAGTTTTCCGCAAGTTTTAACAGCAATCATCTTGGCTCAAATCCTTTGTTTTTGACACAATCAAGCGATAACGTTGACCAAATATTTCAGATAAATGCTCCAAGTCTTCCTCTTGACAGAGGACTTTAACATTGGGACCAGCATCCATGGTAAAGTAGCAGACTTCTCCTTGCTCACGAAGCTGGCGGACAAAGTCCATGGCTTCATAGCTTGCATCGGTCAGATAAGAAAAGGCTGGTGATGCTGTTTTGGTCGTAGCGTGCATAGCAAGGGCATTTTTCTCCGTTAATTCACCAACCTTGGCAAAGTCATTTTCCTTGAGATAGACCAGCATATCCTGATAATCCTTCTCAGATTGACGCACCCAGTCGTCAAAAGTCGTCGAGGTTTCCACACAAAGTTTCATCCCATCACGGCTAGAAATTGGTTTTTTCTTATCCTCTAGCACCAACATGATCATAGCTAGTTTCAAGTCTGTCTCTACAGGGTAAATCTCCCCACTATCCTTATCCCAAGCACCTAGTGGTCCATAAAAACTACGAGAGGAAGAACCTGAAGCGAACTTAGCCTCCTGCGCCAACTGACTCCGATTCAAACCAAGCTTGAAATAAGCATTACAAGCCTTGACCAAGGCGGACAAACCACTAGAACTAGAGGACAAGCCCGCCGCAGTCGGCATATTGTTTTGGGTATCAATACGGACAAAGCCCCCACCATCTGGACGGTAGCGGTCAATAATCTTACTCATCTTAGTATGTTCAGCATCATTTTGTAACTGACCATTGATATAAAATGCATCAGCCGTCGCATCCTTCGGTAGAGGCGACAAGGTCGTCTCTGTGTACATGTTTTCCAACGTCAGAGAGATGCTGCTAGTAGCAGGAACCATCTCTTTTTCTTTTTTCTTTCCCCAGTATTTGATAATGGCAATATTTGCGTAGGAACGTACTGTTACAGGCTCTCGATCCATGTCTGAACAGCTCCTTTCTCTTCTAATCGTTTTGTTAGTTCTTGAGCGTGTGTCAAATTGGTTGCCAAGGCTATGATACAGCCTCCTAGCCCACCACCACTCATCTTGGCACCTAGAGCACCATGGCTAAGAGCCGTTTCAACGAGGGAGTCTGCCTCAGGGCTGCTGACACCAATTTCTTTTAAATGTAAATGCGCTTGACTGAGGATTTGTCCCAGTCCTTCAGCATCTTTTCGTCTAATCGCATCTTCTGCCTGCTGGGTCAATTCTCCCAAGGCATGCAAAAACGGCAGAGCATCCTTACCCTTGCTTTGAACCACTTGGATGGCCTCACGAGTGTGACCATACACGCCCGTGTCAGCAATGACCAAATAGGCAGATAGATCCATCTCAAGCTCTGTAAATCCAACGTTTTTAATAAAGCGAATAGGTCGATCACTGAGACAGGTCTTGGCATCCAAACCACTCGGATTCATATGGGCAATCATCTCCGCCCGATTGACCAAGATTTCTAATATATCATGAGGCAGGTCGGCTTGATAGTAGTCAAAAACAGCTCGAATGGCTGCTATGCTGATAGCTGCTGACGAACCCATTCCCCGTTTTTCAGGGATAGCCGAGTCAATCACACAGCGAATGCAGGCCTCTTTAATCTCTAAATATTCTAACGAAGCATAAACTGCCATGGACAAAGTATCCTCCTCATAAAGACGCCACGGACTCGCTGCAGGAACTACCTTACATGTCACCTCTACCTCTAAGAGAGGCAGGGAAATGGCAGGATAGCCGTATACAACAGCGTGCTCTCCTATTAAAATAATCTTACTATGTGCCTGACCGACACCAACTTTTTTTATCATGTTTTCCTTTAACCAGACGGAAAGACCGTCTTGCTTTTCATACAGTAGTATTTCCTCCTATCTATTTTATTATATTTTCACAAAAAAAGCGATTGTTTCCTTCACAATCGCCCCTTTCATTATTGGATCCATTCGCCATTATAATTGACGTAATAGCCTTCTACAGTCGTATTCACTGCTAAAGCACCTGAACTATAAGCATAGTACCATTTCCCTCCGACCTGGAACCAGCCTGTCTTCATGTCACCATTACTTGCGTTTAGATAATACCACGTCGAACCTTCCTGATACCAACCAGTTGCCATAGCTCCTGATGAACGGAGATAGTACCACTTGTTACCGACATAAGCCCAACCTGTCTTCATATCACCATTTTGAGCATCTAAATAGTACCAAGATGAGCCTTCCTGATACCAACCAGTCGCCATAGCTCCTGATGAACGGAGGTAGTACCACTTATTGCCAAGTTGCTGCCAACCAGTTTGCATAATACCAGTTTCTGGATCTAGATAGTACCAAGTTGAGTTAGCATTGGTCCAGCCACGTGCTAGCTCCCCAACAGTCAATCTGTTGATTCGAGCATCAAAGCCACCATCCTCCTGTAAATAATACCAATGCCCTTCGTCAGAAACCCAACCAGTTTTTAAAGTGTGATAGCTACGCTGATCTTCAAAATAATAGACTCGTTTCTCTGCTGGGCTATCATATTGTTCCCCATGATGTTTGTTGGTATTTGTAGCAGTTTTTGCTTCTAAAACTTGCTTGCCAACAAATTCTTGTAGTACCCCATCTTGACCAAAGTAATACCATTTTGGCATTGGCATATATTCTAATCTTAAACCATTTGGGTAAGGACCAATTGTACTACCTTTAGATGGAAACGGGATATATTGCCAGCCGACAACCATCTCTCCTGATACATGATCGAAATAATAGGTCTTTCCATCTATCACTCGCCAGGCCGTTTCTTTGATCTCACCCTTCTTGTAGTAGGTTCTACCATTTTCTTGGACAAATTGCCAGCCTTCCGAATCAGCATCATCCGCCAATACGGTGCTTGTCGCTAGCAAACTAAAGAAAAAGACTGCTAGTCCAGCTTGCATCATTATTTTAAATTTTTTCATTCGATCTTTCCTCCATAACTGATTGTAGCAAAGACCCGACTGTATGTCAATATATGGAAATCCCTCAAAAAAAGCAGTTACACAACTGCAACTGCTTTTCTATTCTTGCATGGTGTACCCAACACCACGCACGGTTTTAATGTAGCTTTTTTGACCTTTTACATCAAGCTTGCTACGTAGATAACGGATATAAACATCCACGATATTGGTCTCTGTCGCACTTTCGTACTTCCAAACACTTTCCAACAACTGCTCACGAGTCAAGACCTTCTTGCTTCCCATGAGAGTGGCCAAAAGGTCATACTCACGGCGCGTCAGAGCAATCATCTCCTCGCCACGATAAACGGTATGATGTTCTACATCCATACGTAGGTTACGGTATGACGTTGGGACCTTCATCTGACTACAGTGTTGGTCAATGAAGTCCCGACCTCGGAAAATCGCTGAAATACGAGCCACCAGCTGATCAATAATCACTGGCTTATAGATGTAAGAAACGGCGAAGCGCTGGATTGTCTCAATCTGGTCTTGCAATTCTTCGCGACGGTCCAAGACCATGATCACTGAGGCTGGTTTTGTCCGACTAAGCCTCTCTGCAAAATCCTGGGCCGTCATATCCCCCAGATGAGCATTCAGTAAAATCAAGTCATAGTCCGTCTGGAGAGCCATGGAGAGGGCTTTTTGCCCTTCATCTACCAGATCAACACGGTATTGCTCTTTTTGGAGTTCCAGACTGAGAAAATGAGCTAAATTTCGTTCTTTCTCAAGTAATAAAATCCGTTTCCCCATGGCAGACCTACTTATTTTTCGTCATACCAAGAGTAGTGGAATGTTCCTTCTTTGTCTTTACGTTGGTAAGTGTGAGCACCGAAGTAGTCACGTTGTGCTTGGATCAAGTTAGCTGGAAGGTCAGCTGAACGGTAGCTATCAAAGTAAGTAATGGCTGCTGAGAAAGTTGGTACTGGTACACCAGCTTGAACAGCAAGTGCTACGATATCACGTACAGATTGTTGGTATTTCGCTGTTACATCCAAGAAGTACTCATCCAAAAGAAGGTTGGCAAGGTCTGCATCACGGTTGTAAGCATCAGTGATCTTTTGCAAGAAACGAGAACGGATGATACAGCCAGCACGCCAGATAGATGCGATGTCCGCAAATGGCAAGTTCCAGTTGTTTTCTTTAGAAGCTACACGCAATTGGGCAAAACCTTGTGCGTATGAAATGATTTTTGAGAAGTAAAGGGCTTGACGAATCTTTTCAATCAACTCAGCCTTGTCTCCTTCAAACTTGAAGGCGGCTGGTTTTGGAAGGACCTTGCTAGCATGTACACGCTCTTCTTTGTAAGTAGAGATGTAGCGGGCAAATACTGACTCCGTGATGAGTGACAATGGTACACCAAGGTCAAGTGATGATTGGCTAGTCCATTTACCAGTTCCTTTGTTACCTGCAGCGTCAAGGATGTAGTCTACGATTGGTCCTTCTTGACCTTCATCGTCTTTACGGCTTAGGATATCAGCTGTGATTTCAATCAAGTAGCTGTCCAATTCACCCTTGTTCCACTCAGTAAAGATTTCAGCCATATCTTCTGCAGAAAGGCCTAGCAAGTGTTGCATAAGGTCATAGCTTTCTGCGATCAATTGCATGTCACCATACTCGATACCGTTGTGAACCATTTTCACATAGTGACCAGCTCCATCAGGACCGATGTAAGTCACACATGGTTTGCCATCTTCTGGTGCTTTAGCTGAGATTTCTTCGAGAACATCAGCAACCAATTCGTAGGCTTCTTTTTGTCCACCAGGCATGATAGAAGGACCTTCAAGGGCACCTTTTTCACCACCAGAAACCCCAGTACCGATAAAGTTGATACCTGAGTTTGCCAATTCTTCATTACGACGGATGGTATCTTTGTAGAAAGTATTTCCTCCATCAATCAAGATATCACCCTTGTCAAGGTGTGGAAGAAGGGCTTGGATCGTAGCATCTGTACCAGGTCCAGCTTGAACCATCAGCATGATGCGACGAGGCTTCTCGATTGAGTTTACAAAACTTTCCACGTCATAGCTTGGTACAAATTTCTTTTCTGGATGGCAAGCAATCACGTCTTCTGTTTTTTCTTTACTACGGTTGTAAATGGCAACTGTGTAGCCACGAGATTCGATATTTAGGGCAAGGTTACGACCCATTACGGCCATACCAACAACACCAAAGTTAGCTTTTGTCATAAGACACTCCTCTTGTTTAATATGTTTTATTTTATCATTTTTACCTAGGAAAGGAAAGGATTTTGTAACGGACTCCTAGTAGTCCAAGTCATCCGCGTGACCAGCTCCATTACCGACAAAGTACCCCGTCTTACAGTTGAGAGTAAAGAGATAGGTTCCATCTGGTTTGTAAAGGTTGTAATAACCATTTCCGTTTACGATATTGACCCGTTCTAGGATATATTGATTGCCAGTGATATAACCGCGAGCACGTGATGTTGCTAGGATTTGTTCCAAAACACCATCTGCAAAAGTCCAAGCAGGGTTGTTGCTATCGTCTACAGCTGTTTGGTTGTATGGCACACGACTAGCACTTCTTTGAAGGTTGACACCATCGCTAGACAAACCACCATTCGTATCTCTAGCTGGTGCTGTGGTACTTGTTGAAGGTGTAGTGCTGCTCGCATTGCTTTCTGTAGCTGAACTTGAACTTGCTTGACTAGAGCTTGAGTTTGAACTAGAAGCACTGGTTTGTTGGCTCTTACCAAGGCTAATGGCCTTATCCAAGAGCTTGTCTAATTCTGTGTTACCTGTTTTGATTTCTGTAAACTTAGCGTCTGCCTTGGCCTTTGCATTAGTATCCAAGATACCATCAGTAATAGCTGGACTTTCAAAGAGGGCATTGACATCTTGGATGGCCTTGATTTGAGTTGCTAAACTATCGTATTTTGACTTAGCTAATGTATGATCACGACTGCCTTCTAACTTATCTAGCAAGGTTTTCAGTTGACTCAACTTATCGAACTGGCTATTTTTTAAAGCAGTCTTATTGGCATCTGTATAGAAGGAATCATAGAGCGTATTAAACTCTTGCAAGTCAGTTTGCGATTCCTGATTTCCTGAAAATGCTTGAGAAGACTGGATTTCTTGGCTCGAACGAGATACCTGACGGTAAACATAATACGTCCCAGCAAGAACAAGAATTGCAGCTACCACAGAAACGATGGTAATCACACGTCTCTTTTTAGAGCCTGTTTCAGGTTCCGTCTGTACTGATCGTGATAGGGAAGTATAGGTTTCTTCTTGTTTCTCATTTTCCTCATTCATTTCCTTGGATGCTGTTTCTGTTAAAACGAGAGGCTCTATTTCAGTACTTTCCTCATCTTGAAGCGGGGAAACAAACTGAGTAGTTTCTTCATTGTCTATCTCTTCAATAGATTTCTCAATAACTACATCTGACTCTTCTACCTCTCCAGAAGTCTCACTAGATTCTCGCACTTCTTGAATCATATCTTCTAGACTTTGAGTAGAAGCCAGTTCTTCTTTTTTAAACTGACGAGTTTCAAACTTGTCGGCTTCGATTTCTTCACGGTGCTGTTTGATGTATTTGTCCAAGATATTGTCCTCAGGCAATACTCCAGCTTCCACCTCTTCGTTCTTACGAATTACTTGACCAACAGTCAAATCTTTTGCTTCATCAAAGCCGAATTTGGGTTCTTGATGTCCTTTTTTATGACGATCATGTCTTTTCTTGCTCATGAGTTTACCTTTCTATTTACCTCTTGGCGTTTCACACGCTGACCAAAGTATTGATACAAATCCACTTTTAAGGTCCCGTTATAAAGTTTTCGTTTTTTATCTGCTGGACTTCCGTACTTACTTTCAAAAGCTTCGTCACTGGTCAGGATAAACTTACTCCAGGTTTTCAGTGGCGCAAAGACCTGTCCCATCTCAGCATAAAGTTTCGTAACTCCTGCATCATCGGACAAGCGCTCCCCATATGGTGGATTGGAAATGATGACTCCATTTACCTTGTCTGAGCGCAAATCTTGTACCCGCATTTGCTTAAAGGTGATATCTCCTGCAATACCTGCTGCTTGGGCATTGGCTTTGGCAATTTCTACCATACGAGCATCAATATCACAGCCCATGATATCCAGTTCTATCTCACGATTAATTTTCTTAGCAGCATCAGTACGGACCTCTTGGATTAACCGATCGCTAACCCAGTTCCATTCCTCAAAAGCAAAGGAACGGCGAAGACCCGGCGCCATCTTTCTGGCAATCATAGCCGCCTCAATACAGAAAGTTCCTGAACCACAAGTCGGATCAATCAAGGGCTTGTCTGGATACCAGTTAGATAGTTGTAAAATGGCCGCTGCCATATTTTCCTTGATAGGAGCTCCACCTTTTTCCGTACGATAACCACGCTTAAAGAGGCTAGAACCTGTCGTATCAATCATGACAGTTGCCACATCCTTAAGGATGGACACCTCAATCTTAAACTCAGGACCAGTTTCCATCAAAGGAACTCCTTCTGGGCGGGTATAGTGTTTTTGTAATTTCTTCACAACAGCTTTCTTAGAAATAGCCTGAACACTGGGCTCGTTATGAAGTTTTGACTTGACACATTTGGCCTTTGAAATCGGGAAACGTGCTCCTAGCGGGAGATAGTTTTCCCAATCTAGAGCAAAAACACCTTGAAAAAGCTCTTCAAAAGTCTTAGCTGGAAAACTTCCGACCACAATCTTGACGCGATCCGCTGCACGAAGCCAAAGATTGGTCTCAATGATTGCCTTCACATCTCCTTGGAAGCGGACACGCCCATTTTCAACCTGACAATCATAACCAAGTTCTCGCACCTCACGTCCAACGACTGCCTCGAGGCCCGCCGCAGCAGTTGCGATTAAATTAAATTGTTCTTTCATTTCTAGTCTTGCAAGACCTTTCTCTTGTTCACTTTAAAAAATGAGGTTGAGAAAGATTTCTCAGCCCCAACCTATATGCAATTTTCTATAAGCCATGTTTTGTTCCAGAAGTGACTAGGACCACTTCCTTCGATAATCATCTGTCTACCGCTAACAGCATAAATCTGCTAGCAGTCAGAGTACTACGTTCGTTTCCGTGCACTCCATGCCCCGACCAAAATTTGGGTTGCTAGCTTGAGGGGTTTACCGCGTTCCACTCTCTCCGTTTCCAGAAAGACTCCGTCACTGTGGCACTTTCAAGCCTATTCTGACCTATCCGAAGACTTAGCCATTTCGACTGCCGTAACGATCACTCGTCCCTAGGCTTATGGATTCGCCTAGCACAAACACTACAGGCATCACAGCCTGTGCTAGCATGGACTTTCCTCATGAAAAGAGAACCTCTTCACGCGATTATCCAAAAATTGCACTCATTCCTTAGTCAATTATCAATCTTGGTTGTCTAAGATTTGCTTACCAAATACTTCTTTTTCGAGACGATTTAAGCGTTTCAAAATATCAAAGTTTGTCATTGAAGTAGAAGCTGTTACGTCAATAGAGTCTGGTTGAGTTGGAGCCGCCTGTGGTTTACGAGACAACTCCTCCTTCAAATCGGAAATTTCTTGACGAAGGGATTTAACCAAAGCCGCATAAGTCTCATAATCCTTAATCACATCATCTAGGAATTCATCCACCTCTGCTTTGCTATATCCACGTACTTCGCGTCCAAACTCTTGTTCAAAAATATCTTTCGCTGAAAATATAATACTTGCCATGTCTCTCTCCATTCTCGATTGCTATTCTTATTATATAAAAAAAGACAAGTAAAAATCAAGGTCAAAGGGTTACTTTTCAGAAAAATTTTCTGCTAGTTCATTTAACTCATCAAATGTTAATTGCCTTGTAACATAGTCCGCTTGATTTTTCATCATTTGGTAAAAATATTGTAACTTAGTTTTGTTTTCTTCATCATAAAAAAGATAGCAAATATCTGTGTTCTCCAGTAAAAATTTCTGATAATCGCGTAATTGTCCCTTGTGCTCATATCGTGGATAGGCATATTTGACAAAGTCAACCTGCTTGAACTCACTCAATTTCACTTGATTGGCTTCATTCCAGTTACTGCCATGGGTTTCAAAATCAAAAATGGTCGCCAGCTGAAATCCATAGTCTGCTTTCATGTCTTTCGCCACCTGAAGCGCCCAGTATTCAAAGCCCAAACTCCCTGTAAATACAAGCCAGTTCACCCCATCCTCTGCTAGACGTTCCAGGTCTCTCCGAATGGCTGTTTTGATAATATCAACACGAATATCCTTGTCATTAAAGAGACCAAGGTCGAAGGCTGAATAGCCTAAAATCAAGGCTGTTGTCATTTTTAACCCTTTCTTTGTAAATTTATGATATAATAGAGTGATGTTATTGTACCAATAAGGAGAATTATGGTCAACTATCCACATAAAATTTCATCACAGAAGAGACAAGCCCCCCCGTCACAAACTAAAAATTTCGCAAATCGGGGAATGTCTTTTGAAAAGATGATCAATGCTACGAACGATTATTACTTGTCGCATGGGTTGGCAGTGATTCACAAGAAACCGACTCCCATCCAAATCGTACGTGTCGACTATCCCCAACGAAGTCGAGCAAAGATTGTTGAAGCCTACTTTAGACAAGCTTCAACCACAGACTATTCAGGGGTTTATGATGGATATTACATCGACTTTGAAGCAAAGGAAACCAGGCAAAAACATGCGATTCCGATGAAGAATTTTCATCTCCATCAGATCCAACACATGGAACAAGTCCTTGCCCAACAAGGGATCTGCTTTGTACTCCTTCACTTTTCTTCTCAGCAAGAAACCTACTTATTGCCGGCTATTGACCTCATCCGTTTCTATCATCAAGATAAGGGACAGAAGTCAATGCCACTTGGATATATTCGAGAAAATGGATATAGGATTGAGCCTGGGGCCTTTCCTCAAATTCCCTACCTCGACATTATCAAAGAACATTTACTAGGTGGTAAAACAAGATGAACAAACAAACTTTCCTGCGAATAGCTAAGTATGTCAGTATCAGTCTCTTAACTGTATTTATCGCAGCTGTAATGCTTGGTGGAGGTCTCTTCCTCTACTATGTTAGCAAGGCTCCCGAACTTTCTGAAAGTAAACTAGTCGCTACAACGTCAAGTAAGATCTATGATAGCAATGACGAGCTTATCGCTGATCTTGGTTCGGAACGTCGGGTCAATGCCCAAGCAAACGAAATACCGACCGATTTGGTCAACGCTATTGTTTCGATTGAGGACCATCGCTTCTTTAATCACCGAGGAATTGACACGATCCGTATCCTAGGTGCTACCCTCCGAAACCTTCGTGGTAGTGGAGGTCTGCAAGGAGCTTCAACCTTGACGCAGCAGTTGATTAAGTTAACTTATTTTTCTACGTCAACTTCTGATCAAACCCTTTCTCGTAAGGCTCAGGAAGCTTGGTTAGCCGTTCAGCTAGAACAAAAAGCGACTAAACAAGAGATCTTGACCTACTACATCAACAAGGTCTATATGTCAAACGGTAACTATGGTATGCAGACTGCTGCCCAAAATTACTATGGTAAGGACCTTAAAGATTTGAGTATCCCGCAGTTGGCTCTCCTTGCTGGAATGCCTCAGGCGCCAAATCAGTATGATCCATACTCACATCCAGAAGCAGCTCAAGAACGACGCAATCTCGTCCTCTCTGAGATGAAGGGTCAAGGCTACATTTCAGCTGAGCAGTATGAAAAAGCAATTAATACTCCTATTACAGACGGACTTCAAAGCCTAAAATCGGCTAACAGTTATCCTCCATACATGGATAATTACCTCAAAGAGGTGATTGACCAAGTTGAACAGGAAACAGGTTATAACCTTTTAACTACGGGTATGGAAGTCTACACAAACGTTGATTCTAAGGTCCAACAACGTCTCTGGGATATTTACAATACGGAAGAGTATGTCAACTATCCAGATGATGAGTTGCAAGTGGCTTCTACGATTGTTGATGTCACAAACGGAAAAGTTATAGCCCAACTAGGTTCTCGTCACCAATCAAGCAACGTTTCCTTTGGAATCAACCAAGCTGTTGAAACCAACCGAGACTGGGGATCAACGATGAAGCCAATCACAGATTATGCCCCAGCTTTGGAGTACGATATCTATGATTCAACTGCTTCAATTGTTCACGATGTTCCTTACAATTATCCTGGAACAGACACTCCCGTCTACAACTGGGATAGAAGTTACTTTGGAAACATAACACTCCAGTATGCTCTCCAGCAATCACGGAATGTTCCAGCTGTAGAAACCTTGAATAAGGTTGGTTTAGACAGAGCCAAAACCTTCCTAAATGGACTTGGTATTGACTATCCAGATATGCACTATGCAAATGCCATTTCAAGTAATACAACCGAATCTGACAAAAAGTATGGAGCAAGCAGCGAGAAGATGGCTGCGGCTTATGCTGCTTTTGCCAATGGCGGTATCTACCGCAAACCGATGTATATTAACAAGATTGTCTTTAGTGATGGCAGTTCAAAAGAATTCTCTGATTCTGGTACACGTGCTATGAAAGAAACGACAGCCTATATGATGACAGATATGATGAAAACCGTCTTAGCATACGGAACTGGTCGAGGAGCCTACCTCCCTTGGCTACCACAAGCTGGTAAAACTGGTACGTCAAACTATACAGATGATGAGATTGAAAACTACATCAAAAATACGGGTTATGTAGCTCCGGACGAAATGTTCGTTGGCTATACTCGTAAATATTCAATGGCCGTTTGGACCGGTTACTCGAATCGCCTGACTCCTATCGTTGGTGATGGCTTCTATGTTGCTGCTAAGGTTTACCGTTCGATGATGACTTATTTATCTGAAGATGATCATCCTGGTGACTGGACTATGCCAGAAGGACTCTACAGAGGTGGAGAATTCGTCTTTAAAAAGGGTGCACGTTCTGTGTGGACTGCTCCTCAGCAAAGTTCAACACCTGAAAGCTCGACACCTGAAAGCTCGACACCTGAAAGCTCTAGCTCAACTTCAGAGAGTTCTAGTACGCAAGAAAGTACAACAACTCCAAATTCGGGTACGAGCGAAAACAATACACAACAACCAAACCCAAGAACCAGCGAGCAAAATCAAACACCCCAGATACAACCTCGAAGACGATAATTAAACCCAATTTAAAAATGATCAAATAGTGTTAAAAGGTTAAAACCCATATCATTAAATATTATTAAATTATTCTCCTTTGTTCAGAAAAAACTAGATAGTTTTTTCTGAACAATATGCACAGCCATCTTGAACTGCACCCCAATCGTTAGACATAAAATCTAACGATTGGGGTGCTATTTTTATGAAATTAAGTTATGAAGACAAGGTTCAAATCTATGAGCTCATAAAACAAGGTCTAAGCTTTGACCAGCTTTCAAAAAGATTTAGGGTGGATGTTTCTGGACTAAGGTACATGATTCGCCTGATTGACAGGTATGGGGTAGCCATTGTCCAAACAGGAAGAATAATTATTATTCTCCAGATTTGAAACAAGTTCAGACCATGCTTGAGAAGGTATTTCCAACTAAATCATATAGTGGAACAATCCTTCACCGTGACCAAGGCTGGTAATATCAGTACCAATCTTATAATCAGTTTTTAGAGAACAAGGGCATTCGTCCATCTATGTCACGTAAAGGGAACAGTCCTAATAACGGAATGATGGAATCTTTCTTTGGAATACTTAAATCTGAGATGTTTTATGGCTACAAGAAAACGTTTAAATCATTTAAGTGATTGGAACAAGCCATTGTAGACTACATTGATTATTACAACAAACGAATTAAAGTCAAACTAAAAGGATTTAGTCCTGTTCAATACAGAACTAAATCCTTTGGTTAAATTAATTGTCTAACTTTTGGGGCTCAGTACATTTCCAATTAGAAAATTTTTCCCACAATCAAAAGTTATCGACTTAAAGAGATGACTGGGAACTTGAGACAACCATTGATTGATGGAGGCCTCAATATCACTTGCTTTCCGTCCATTGATTTTCAGTGTGATGATGGCTTTTGAGCAGCGTTCTACTGAGGTAATGACTGCACTTTTGTGTTTCTCGCCAACAATGGTATCTCCTTCTAGATGACCAAATTCTGTCTTAAAATTAGGATAACTGTTTGCTCTCTCACGTAAATCTCTGCGCAACGCTTGTTTTCCTCGTTTTTCGCTATGACCATTTGGTTTTCTTTTGCCTATCCAAGGGAGATCCTCTTTCTTTAGAATACCGCGGTCTGCTAGTCGATAGAGAGTGCACATAGAACAAGAAATCCTATCTGGATAAGCTCCCTTAATGACATCAAGACTTCAGCTTAGATCTAAATGAGTTTGAATAAAGTCTTTTTCTGCTTGCGAAAGACTTGTTTTATTCCTGCCACAGAGTTTTTTATTGACTTTATATCGCTTATAGTAATCATAAGCAGAGTAGCCCTCTTTCAGATAGTTGATGACATTGTAGATTGTCTGTTTTGATCTTCCAAGAGCTTTTAGAATATCAGTAACTTTTATACCTTCTTTGTAGTAAGCCTCTATCATTACAAGCTCGTTTGTGGTAAGATGTGTATAGGTCATTTATGTTAGTCCCTTTCAGACAAATGTGGTAGTTTATCTGAGCCTAACATAGATGGCTTTTTTGTCTAGATTAATTTTACAAATTGGGTATTCAAAAAACTCTATATATAACATATATAATAAATAAACCTATTACAGACATTATAGAGATAAAATTAGAAAAATAATGTATGTAAAATGGATTTAGTATCTAAAAGAAAACTAAATCCATTCTATTATTTCATAAAAGTTATTTCACATGATTTGCGAGATCTTCTTGAGCCTTCTTATTAGACTCTTCTTTTTCTTTCAACCAGTTTTCTTGAGCTTTTTGGTACTCTTCTGTTGTTACCGCCTTGTCTTGTACATCTAGGTATTTATACAAGAGGGCTTCGCTCGTACCCTTGTTACCAGAGTATGCAAACGGAAGTGTAAATGGTACCATCTTAGACAACATTGGACGACCAGTTTGAGAAGTTGTTGGGATGAGCAAGGCACTGTCTGTCAACCAAGCTTGGGCAGCAGCATATTTTTCATAACGTTTTGAAACGTCAGTAGTTTCTTCCCCAGCTTCCACAACCATTTTTTCGTAGTCTTCCAAACCAACTTGCTTGGCAGCAGCGTTGTTTGTTCCTGAGTCAAATCCTAGGTAAGTCTTTGTATTTTCCCCTACAGATGGTTTGATAATATCAAGGTAGGTAGAAGGGTCTGCAAAGTCTGGAGACCAACCCACGTTATCTGAGATATCCCAGTCTTCTCCAGCCGCAGTTTCAGCAAAGTAAGTAATGTTCAAGACATCGTCTTTTTGAAGTTGTTGGATATCGACAACCACATTATCAGATCCTAAGTTTTCTTCAACTGACTGTTTAAAAGATTGGACACGTTGAACTTTTGTTGTATTGGTTTGGTCTACAGGCATGTCCAAGTGGATTGGGAATTTCACACCTTCCGCTTGGAGAGCTGTCTTAGCTTTAGCAAACTCTGCTTTGGCCTTATCTGGGTTGTAGAGTCCATCTTGAGCATCATCCAAGTTCACGTTACTCCACTCGTCACCATAAGTCACCAATTTTTCTTTGACCATTTCGCCAAAGTTCTTTCCATCTGCCTGTACAAATGTAGGAGGAACAAATAAGTTACGAAGCAGTTTAGTTGCCCCGCTTGCACCATTTACTTGAGAAGCATAGGCTGTTCTATCGAAACCAAAAGCAAGAGCTTGACGGAAGTCTTTGTTTAGAAGAGCTTTCTTGGTTGATGTTTTTTCTTCATCCGTTGTCTTAGAAGTGTACTTATAAGACTGACGATCAATATTCGTACCTACTAAATAAGTAGTAGAGTCTTGTTGTGTATAAACAATATTGTCTTTAAATGCTTTTTCAGTCTCTGCGTAGCTAGCGCTTGTTGGGAAGAGACGAGCCATTGTAAAGCTGCCGTCTTTGAAAGCTTCAGTTGGTTTGTTGGTATCTTGTCCATCCCAGAATGATAATTTAACCTTATCGATATGGACATTGTCCTTATCCCAGTAGTTAGGATTTTTCGCAAATTCGACAGAAGATTTAGCTACAATTGATTTGAGTAAGAATGGACCATTGTAGAGAATACTGCTTGAATCAGTTCCCTTAGCGAAGTCATCCCCTTTGGAGTTCAAGAATTCTTCATTTACTGGAGCCAAAACTCCCATCGTTGTCTTAGAATTCCAGAAGCTTTCTGGCTTGTTCAATGTGTACTGAACTGTATAATCATCAAGGGCCTTGATTCCTACTTGAGAGAAGTCTGTAATTTCTCCTTTAACATAGGCGTCCAATCCTTTGATTGATTCTTGAACTAAATAAAGACCATCAGATTTTTTATCAGCAGCATATTTAAGTCCTGTTACAAAGTCTTGCGCTTTAACTTCTGCATATTCCTCACCTTCAGATGTATACCATTTTGCATCCTTACGAAGCGTATATGTGTAAGTCAAGCCGTCCTTAGATACAGACCAATCCTCAGCCATAGATGGCACAAAGTTACCATAGCGGTCATTTTCGAGCAAACCATCAATAACATTGCTCGTAATATTTGCTGTAGCTGCCTTACCAGTTGTCAAATAGTTTAGGTTATCAGGATCCGTTTCATAAATGTATGAGAATGTCTTCTCACCTTTAGCACTTGAACCTGATCCAGAGCACGCAGCCAGAGTACCAGCTGCCAATAATGTCACACCCGCAAGGGCAAGTAATTTTGAACTTTTCATCATTTTCTCCTTTAAAATTTACATCCCATTATAGACTCTTTTCAGAAAGTTGTCAACAGAATTTTCAGAATTTTTGTGTTAGTTTGGTATATTCTGAAAAATCTAGTCATATTTTGAAGTGATCGTTTTCATTATTAGGTGTCTTGAGCAAACAAAAAACAAGGCCTCTTGAAGGAGACCTTATTTCAACTTTTTATTTGATATGATTTTCAAATTCTTTTTGACTTTGTTCGATGGCTTTTTTTCGTTCTTCTTCCCACTTAGCCTTGGCTTCGTCAAATTGTTTCTTGGTAACAGGGTCTTTTTGCAGTCTCATGTACTTATAATTATTTCCGTCACCCTTGATACCCACTAGGGAGTAGGCACGTGTAAACGGAGTTACTTTAGTTACAGAGGCTGTCCCACCATTTGACATAGCAGACATGATTAGAGAATTGTCAATCATCCAAGCTTGGGCTTCAGCGTATTTTTCATAACGCTTAGCGACATCTTTATTCTCGGCATCTGCTTCTTTCAGGAGTTGTGTATAGGTATCTAGCCCCAAACTCTTGATGAGCTCTTGGTCTTCCTTGGCATCAAGGCCAAAAATCTTGAGATAGAAGCCAGTTTCAGCATTGAAGGGGTCTAGATAAGTTGATGGATCCTGGTAATCACCAACCCAACCATCAAAGTTTAAGTCGTAGTCACGAGCTGCTGGATTTGGCGCTAGGAAGGCAACATTTCCAAAGTCATCTGTAGAAAGCTGTTGAACATCAATGACGATATTGTCAGAACCTAGTACTGTTTCAAGGGTTTGTTTAACCGAGTTCATACCAGAAACTGCATTTTTATTTGTCTGATCAACAGGGACATCCAAATGGATTGGGAAAGTCACGCCTTGGGCTTCCAATTCCTTTTTAGCTTCCGCAAATTTTGCTTGGGCCTTTTCCTTGTTAAAGTAAGCATCTTGAGCGTCTGCCAAATTGATACCTGACCACTCAGTTCCGTAGTTCACAAGCTTAGAAGCTGTTACTTCTCCAAAGGTCTTATCTCCCACCTGAACAAATGTTGGGGGAACCAGAGTATTACGAAGGGTTTTGCTCGCTGCTTCTTCACCGTTAGATTGAGCAGAGTAGGCTGTTCGATCAATACCAAAGTTGATAGCCTGACGGAAATTTTTATTTAAGATAGCTGTTTGAGCTGATTTCTTTTGTTCGTCCGTTGTTTTAGCGGTATGATTATAGGTTTTGCGGTTGACGTTAAAGTTAAAGTACCAAGATGTCTTGTCTTGTAAGCTATAGACAATATTGTCTTGGTATTTTTCTTTTGTCTTGGCATAGTTCGAACTATTTGGATAGACTCCTGCAATCGAGTAAGCACCACTTTCAAAGTTTCGAATCGTCATCTCCTGATCTGACCCATCAAAGTAGGCTAACTTAACTTTTTCAATAGTTACTTTATCATGGTCATAATAGTGTGGATTCTTCACATACTCGATTGAAGATTTTGATGTGAAATCTTTTAACAGATACGGGCCATTATAAAGGATACTGTCTGGTGTCAAGGTACCAAAGTCTTTATCCTTTGATTTCAAGAACTCTTCGTTGACTGGGAAAAGAATACTATTGGTTGTCTTTGAATTCCAATACGGTTCTGGTCGAGTCAAAGTGTACTCGACTGTGTAGTCATCCAAGGCTTTGACCCCAACAGTTGAAAAGTCATTAGTCACACCCGTCACATAGTCATTCAATCCCTTGATTGAATTTTGGATCAGATCCATAGCTTGCCCCTTGTTGTCCGCAGCATACTTGATCCCAGTGACAAAATCCTGAGCTTTGACTGAAGCATATTCCTCACCATCAGCCGTATACCACTTGGCATCTTTTCTAAGCTTGTAGGTATAGGTCAAACCATCTGATGAAACAGACCAGTCTTCCGCTAGAGCTGGCACGAGGTTCCCATAGCTATCATTTTCTAGCAGACCATCTACGAGATTGGTAATAACGGCAGTGTTATCTGCATAATAATCTAGAAGATAGTTGAAAGTTGTTGGATTCGCACTAAATGTTGATGAATAAGTGCTAGTATTTGTGTTGAACTGTCCACATGCCGAAAGCAAAATCCCTGTCGCTAAGACAAGACCTGTCCCGATTAGTCTTTTTTTCATTTTCATCATCTACTCCTCAATTACTCCTCAATGTCACGTTTTATAACATAACCGTATTTTATCAAATTTATTCAAAAATGTAAAGTTACTGCTTTTATTACAACTGGTGTCTCAAAACAAAAAGGAAGTATAGTTTTTCTGCAACTTCCTTTTCTGTTTATAAATTACTTGACGTGTTTTTCAAGTTCTTTTTGGTATTTGGCATTTGTTTCGATTTTTTCTTGTTGCCATTTCTTGAAGGCTTCTTCGTATTCTTTTGCAGTCACGACGTCATTTTGCAATTCCAAACCTTTGAACACAAATGGGTCTCCCTTGATTCCGACTTGAGAGTAGGCTTTTGTGAATGGTACAGTTCGGCTAACAGTTGGAGAACCACCTGAAGAAGCAACTGGAATCAAGAGCGAGCTATCAGACACCCAAGCTTGAGCTTTGGCGTATTTTTCATAACGCTTATTGAGGTCGCTAGTTTCAGCTGCAGCATCATCCAAGAGTTTCTTGTATTCGTCCAGTCCAACTTGAGCCATCACTTCTGGATCTTTTCCGCGAGTGATTCCCAAGTGTTTAAGGGCAGAACCCTTCTTGGCATCAAGAATGTTTAGGTAGGTAGCTGGGTCTTGATAGTCTGGTCCCCAACCAGTTCCGTTCAAATCATAGTCTTTTTGAGATGGCACCTTGGCTTGAGACGTAATGCTCATCTTTTCATTATCGGTCATTTGAAGGACATCGACAATGACATTCTCTGTACCAAGCGATGATTCGATAGACTGCTTGAGTGAGTTGGTTTGTTGAACCGCGATTACATCTGTTTGTTCAACTGGGATATCCAAATGGATTGGGAAAGTAACACCCTTGACTTGCAATTCTTCCTTGGCTTTAGCAAAGGCTGCCTTAGCCTTTTCAGGACTGTAAATCGTATCTTTGCCATCTGTAAGAGCTACATCTTTCCACTGGTCTCCATATGAAACGAGCTCTGCCTGAGCCAACTCTCCAAAAGTTTTTTCACCTACTTGAACGTAGTCATGAGGCACTAGGCTGTTACGGATAATTTTGTCCGCACCTTCTTCACCATTCAACTGAGCAGTGTAAGAATGGCGGTCAAGGGCAAAGTTCAGCGCCTGACGGAAGTTCTTATTAAGAAGAGCTTCTTTTGTTGATGTTTTTTGAGCTTCGTCTGTTTTAGCTGTTTTATTGTAAGACTGGCGATTTACGTTAACAGTGAGGTAGTAGCTTGTTGCTTCTTGTGGACTGTAGACAATCTTATCGCCGTATTCTTTTTTAGTTGACTCAAAATTTGAGCTTGTTGGGAAGAGACGAGCTGTTGTATAAGCACCCTGCGTAAAACTACGAATCAAAGATTCTTGGTCTGATCCATCGTAGAAAGTTAGTTTAATGTTGTCAATCTTAACATTGTCCTTATCCCAGTAGTTCGGATTCTTTTCATATTCGATGACTGATTTTGAAGTCAATGATTTCAAGAAATAAGGACCGTTATAAAGAATACTTGATGGTGTTGGCGCACCGTAGTCGCTCCCTTTAGAATTCAGAAACTCTTCATTTACTGGAAGCATGGTCGCAGTTGTGACTTTAGAGTTCCAGAAACTTTCTGGCTTGTTGAGCGTATATTCTACTGTGTAATCGTCAACAGCCTTAACTCCTACTGTAGAAAAGTCATTGCTTTCTCCACTAATATAGGCAGCTAATCCTTTGATAGAATCTTGAATCAAAGTAAGACCATCTGATTTTCCATCAGCTGCGTGTTTCAGACCAGTAACAAAGTCCTGAGCCTTGACTTCAGCATACTCTTCTCCTTCAGATGTATACCATTTTACACCCTTACGAAGTTTGTAGGTATAAGTCAAACCATCTTTAGAAACGGACCAGTCTTCTGCAAGTGATGGAATTAAGTTTCCATACTTATCATTTTCCAAAAGGCCATCGACAACGTTGGCTATAACGTCAGAAGTTGAGCTCTTGCTCGTCACACTGTAGTCCAAAGATGATGGATCCATAGCGTAGACATATGAAAATGTCTTGGGAGCATCAGCCTTTTTTTCGCTTTGCCCACAAGCTGTTAACAGAAGGGCTGCACTCAAAACAGCGCCTGCTCCTAAGAGCCACTTTTTCGATCTCATAAGTAATCTCCTTTAAGATAGTATTTTCACCATTATACCCTATTTTTTCATAAAAGCAAGGGCTTTCGACATATTTTTTAGAAAATTCTAACAAATATTTTTAAAGGGTTTTCTATATAATTTTTAGTAAAAAACCTCAAGCTTTTGAAGCTTGAAGTTCTCTCATTTTAGTCAGTCATTTCTACACAGAAGGCATCCCATGGAGCCAAGGTCTGTTTCTCGACTGCTTTTTTAGCTGTAGTGTTTTCAATCAAGACAGATTTAACTTCTCCTTCTACTGAAAAGTTTTGTTTTTCATTGGACAAGTTAGCCACAACTAAGAAACGACGGTCACCGTCCTTACGGATATAAGCAAAGATCTTGTCAGCTGTATCAAGCAATTCAAAATCAGCTCGAATCAGCCAGCTGTTCTCCTTACGGATTTGGATGAGTTTCTGATAGGTATAGAAAATAGAATCTGGGTTTGCCAGTGCTTCTTGAACGTTGATTTCTTCGTAGTTTGGATTAACTGCCAACCAAGGTTGACCTGTTGAGAAGCCAGCGTTTTTACTCTCATCCCATTGCATTGGGGTACGGGCATTATCACGACCAATGACACGGATGCTGTCCATGATTTCCTCTATAGAAACGCCTTTCTCAAGAGCTTCACGCGCATAGTTGAGGGATTCAATATCTTCTACTTGGTCCAGTGTTTCAAATGGATAGTTGGTCATCCCAATCTCCTCACCTTGGTAGATATAAGGAGTCCCTCTCATAAGATGAAGTAGGATTGCAAAGGCTTTGGCAGATTTCTCACGGTATTCTTGGTCATTTCCCCAGATAGAGACGATACGAGGAAGGTCATGGTTGTTCCAGAAGAGGGAATTCCAGCCGTCTTCAACTCCTAACTCTGTCTGCCATTTGTTGAAGATTTCTTTTAACTTACTGATATTCAGCTCTTTTTGATAGTGCCATTTAGGTTGCCCTTCCTGATATTGAAGACAAATGTGCTCAAACTGGAAGACCATAGACAATTCTTGTCCCTTGGGATCAGAGTACAGTTTAGCAATCTCTGGCGTTGCTCCCCAGGTCTCTCCTACTGTCAAGAGATTCTTATCTCCAAAGGTTGCTTGGTTCATCTCCTTGAGATAGGGATGGAGCATAGGACCGTTATTGACTACTTTCTCATCAGGAATCTTGCCAATCATATCAATGACATCCATACGGAAACCACCAATACCTTTATCAATCCAAAAGTTCATCATCTCGTAAATTCTCTGGCGCAGTTTTTCATTCTCCCAGTTGAGATCGGGCTGTTTCTTACTGAAAAAGTGGAGATAGTATTGATCTGATTTTTCATCGTATTCCCAAGCAGACCCACTAAAGATAGACTCCAAATCATTGGGCTCATCCCGCCAGATATAGTAGTCTCGCTCGGGACTGTCAGGATTTTCACAGGCCTCGACAAACCAGGCGTGTTCATCCGAGGTATGATTGACTACCAAGTCCATGATGATACGAATATCGCGCTTCCTAGCTTCTGCGATGAGTTGGTCCATGTCCTCCATAGTCCCGAAAATAGCTGCAATTGCTTGATAATCAGCAATATCATAGCCATTATCATCCATAGGACTGTCATAAACGGGAGAAAGCCAAATCGCTGTAATTCCTAACTTAGCTAGGTAGTCTAACTTACTAGTAATTCCTGGCAAATCGCCAATTCCATCTCCGTTACTGTCCATGAAACTCTTTGGATAGACTTGATAGACTACGGCATTGTGCCACCATTTTTCTTGCATCTGTTTACCTCATTATTTTAATAATCTATAGTCTATGATAGCGCTTTTTAAAACTTAGTGCAAGCGTTTGCTTAATCTTTTTAATTTCTTTTTTAGCTCCGTAGTTTCCTAACTTCCAATTTTTTATTATAATAGAGGTCAGAGGTAAAAAAATGAAAAAACAAGCTTTTAGTTCTGAACAATATCTGAATCTACAGCGCGACCACATTTTGGAGCGCATTAACCAATTTGATGGCAAGCTCTATTTGGAGTTTGGTGGCAAAATGTTAGAAGATTTCCACGCTGCTCGTGTACTTCCTGGTTATGAGCCTGACAATAAAATCAAGCTCTTGCAAGAATTGAAAGAGCAGGTTGAGGTTGTGATTGCCATTAATGCTAGCAACATCGAACATTCCAAAGCACGTGGCGACCTAGGCATTTCTTATGACCAAGAAGTTCTTCGTTTGATTGATAAATTCAATGAGCTGGGAATTTTTGTTGGTTCGGTTGTCATCACACAATACGCTGGCCAACCCGCTGCAGATGCCTTCCGAAACCAGTTAGATAAAAACGGAATTGATTCTTATCTTCATTATCCAATCAAAGGATATCCGACGGATATGGACCACATCATTTCTCCAGAAGGTATGGGGAAAAACGACTACATCAAAACCAGTCGCAACTTGATTGTCGTAACCGCTCCTGGACCTGGTTCTGGAAAATTGGCCACTTGTATGTCAAACATGTACCACGACCAAATCAATGGTATCAAGTCTGGGTACGCTAAATTTGAAACCTTCCCAGTTTGGAATCTTCCCCTTCATCACCCAGTCAACTTGGCCTACGAGGCTGCAACCGCAGACCTTGATGATGTCAACATGATTGACCCATTCCATCTTCAAACCTATGGAGAAACCACTGTCAACTACAACCGTGATATCGAAATTTTCCCAGTGCTCAAGCGCATGTTAGAGCGCATCCTCGGCGAATCTCCATACGCTTCTCCAACAGACATGGGTGTCAATATGGTTGGCTTCGCTATTACAGATAATGAGGCTGCTATCGAAGCTTCTAAACAAGAAATCATTCGTCGTTACTATCAAACAGTCCTTGATTTCAAAGCTGAAAAAGTTGACGAATCTGCTGTCAAGAAAATTGAACTGCTCATGAACGACCTCGGTATCACTCCTGCAGACCGTAAGGTTGCTGTTGCTGCATGCCAAAAAGCAGAAGAAACTGGTGGTCCTGCCCTAGCCCTTGAATTGCCAAGCGGGGAAATTGTCACTGGTAAGAACTCTGAACTCTTTGGTCCTACAGCCGCTGCCTTAATCAATGCCATCAAAAAATCAGCTGACATCGCTAAGGAAGTGAAACTCATCGAGCCTGAAGTCGTCAAACCAATTCAAGGTCTTAAAATCAATCATCTAGGTAGCCGCAATCCTCGCCTCCACTCAAATGAAATTTTGATTGCGCTAGCCATCACAGCTATGGAAAATCCTGATGCTGCGCGTGCCATGGAAGAACTTGGGAATCTCAAAGGAAGCGAAGCTCATTCAACCATCATCTTGACCGATGAAGACAAGAATGTCCTACGAAAATTGGGTATCAACGTAACCTTTGACCCATTCTACCAATACGACCGCTTGTATCGGAAATAATTCAAACCTCTCCTTCATCGGAGAGGTTTTCTCTCTATCTCAACAGCACCCTTTATGATATAATGAAAAAAGAAAACTGAAAGGAACTACCATGTCAAAAGAAGTTATTGTTGAAAGTTTTGAACTTGACCACACTATTGTTAAAGCACCCTATGTTCGCTTGATTGGGGAAGAAACCGGACCAAAGGGAGACATCATCTCCAACTATGATATTCGCTTGGTGCAACCGAACGAAGACTCAATCCCTACCGCTGGCCTTCACACTATCGAGCACCTCTTGGCCAAACTCATCCGTACTCGAATCGACGGGATGATTGATTGTTCCCCATTTGGTTGCCGTACAGGCTTCCACATGATTATGTGGGGACGCCATACCAGTGCTGAAATTGCTGCTGTTATCAAGGATTCGCTCAAGGAAATCGCGGAAACCACTACTTGGGAAGATGTCCCTGGAACAACCATCGAATCTTGCGGAAACTACAAGGACCACAGCCTCTTTTCTGCTAAAGAATGGGCGAAACTCATCTTGGAACAAGGAATCTCAGATGATGCCTTTGAGCGCCATATCATCTAAACACAAAAAGGAACCAGCTTTTAGCTAGTTCCTTCTTTTTTTATTCTCAAAATCTTGAGTTAGGCTTTTTCACGAATGACCAAAACGCCATCTTCCATATCTGCTTCCAAATGTTTAGCATCTAGGTGATCCAAGTGGAAGTCCGTCACCTTATCACGAATTTGTTGTTCCACCACGCGACGGAGAGGACGAACACCCATAACTTCGTCATAACCTTCTTCTGTGATAAAGTCCTTAGCTGCTTGACTAACTTCCAAATCAATGTCTTTCTTAGCCAAAGTTTGGTTGACTTCCGCCAACATCAAGTCCACAATCTTAGAAAGGTCTTCCTTATTCAAGTGTGAGAACTCGATAACTGCGTTAAAGCGGTTAAGGAACTCTGGACGGAAGAATGGTTTCAAACGATCCATCAACTCTGGTTTATCCGCATCTTCTGTCAAGTTAGCTTCATAGCCAAATCCAGCATTTGATGTCGCGATAATGACCGTGTTCTTAAAGTTCACTGTATTTCCTTGACCATCAGTTAAACGACCGTCATCCAAGACTTGGAGGAGAAGGGTAATTACTTGAGGATCAGCCTTTTCAATTTCGTCCAAGAGAATGATAGAGTATGGATTGCGACGAACACGTTCTGTCAAGGTATTGCTATTGTCATCATACCCAACATAACCTGCTGTTGTACCGATTAATTTAGATACGGCTGTGCGGTCACTGTATTCAGACATATCCAAGCGAATGATCGCATCTTTAGTACCAAACATATCGAGCGCTAATTGCTTAGCAAGTTCTGTCTTACCAACCCCAGTTGGACCTACAAAGAGGAAGCTACCGATTGGGCGATTGCCTTCATCAAAACCAGCACGGTTACGACGGATAGCACGAGCTACAGCTTCAACCGCCTTGTCTTGGCCGATAACCTTGTGTTCCAAGCGATGAGCCATATCTTTCAAACGTTCGATATCTGATGCTCCCATTTGTGAAACTGGGATACCTGTCATTCGTTCCACAGATTCAGCCACATCGTTGATGCTTGCAGTCACTTTCATGTCTTCTGTGTGGTTTTCGACTTTTTTCTCTAATTCTGCAATACGTATTTTGGCATTGAGAGCTGCTTCAAAATCTTCTGCCTCAACTGCTTTTTCTTGCTTGTCTTTTTCTGCCTCAATTTCCCGTTCAACAGCATGCACATCTGTTACAGGATGTTGAGCTGCCAAGTGAGCAGCCGTTACGTCTACAAGGTCAATAGCCTTATCTGGCAAGCTGCGTTGTGGAATGTATTGGATAGAATAATCCACTGCTGCTTTCAAGACTTCATCTGGCAAGATAACATTGTGGTGTTGTTGATAGAGGTCACGAATTCCTTGAAGGATTTTAAAGGTATCCTCTGCTGAAGGAGCATTGACCTTCACTTCGTTGAAACGACGAGCAAGAGCTGCATTTTTCAAGATGGTGTTACGGTATTCGTCTTGAGTTGTCGCTCCAATAACGGTCAATTCACCACGAGAGAGAGCTGGCTTGAGAATATCCGCAAGCCCTTTAGAACCACTGTCTCCTCCGATTGAGCCAGCGCCAAGGATTTGGTGGATTTCATCAAAGAAGAGGATAATATTTCCTGCTTCTTTCACTTCATTGACTAAGTTTTGAACGTTTTCTTCAAAGCTACCACGGTATTGAGTACCAGCCTCAAGACCTGAGATATCAATAGAAATAATTTCCTTGTTCTTGATGGCAGCTGGAACATCTCCGTTCACAATGGCTTGCGCTAGACCTTCGACAACTGCAGTCTTACCAACACCTGCATCTCCGACAAGTACAGGATTGTTTTTGGTACGACGTGAGAGGATTTCAGATGTTTCTTGAATTTCCTTGTTTCGTCCGATAACAGGATCCAACTTGCCCTCGCGAGCTTCTGCGGTCAAGTTTCGACCTAGTTTAGCAAGGACACCGTCTTGTTTCATACCTGAAGCGTGTTGTTGCATTTGCGCATCAGATTCTGCATTTCCTGGTAATTGACCAGTTGCACGATAGTGAGCAAACTCCTCAGGTGTCACTTCTCGTCCATTAATCAAGTAACGGCGGTTTTCAGAACTATATCCTCGCATACCACCCATCAATTGGTTAAATAAATCATCCATGTTGTTAAAGTTATTAAAGTTGTTGTTCATATTCTTTACCTCGTTTATTGTTAATTATTTGCGATCTCTGATATTGACTATCTTTGACCTTTGTTTTAAAAATTTTAGACTAGCTAACTAGCTACCCTACGTATGATTTCTGGTTTTTCTTTCTTAAATAAGCCTTTTATCATCTTCTTTTCAAAGTCTGTTAGATTTAACATAGGCCTCACCCCTTTCTCGGGATTCTATACCTCATTCTCAAAGACTAATTCGTTGAAAATGAGCTTTTTAAGGAATTCATTTTCCTTATGTTTCTACTATATCACTTTGGTCAGTAAAAGTCAATAACTTTTTGACCAAATTTGACTAATTTTTTAAAATTTTTCAAGGACGCAAAAAGCCAGTCGTTTCCAACTGGCCTTTTCTATTTAATTTAAAATCTTAGCTCAATGCATCATCCATTGAAAGAACTTCGTGGAAGACACGTTGTGTTAATTCAGTTTTTTGTTCTGGAGTGAGGTATTTGGTGTTTACACAGTATCCTGAGATACGAACGATGACATCTTCGCCATTCATAATCTTGTCATAAACATCTTTCAAGTCCATTACGTTCAAGTTACAGTGTTGTCCACCGTTTTCGAAGTAACCATCAAGGATTGTTACTAAGTTGTCTACTTGTTCGTCACGAGTTTTACCAAGAGCACGAGGTGAAACTTGAGTTGTCAATGAGATACCATCAGCTGCATAACCAAAGTCAAGGCTAGCAAGTGAGTTCAAGTTTTGCAACCATCCACCTTTAGCTTTGTTAGATGGGTTAGCACCTGGTGAGAAGAATTCAAGTTTAGACAAGTTCACAGAACCATCTTCGTTGAGGTATACACCTTTGTGGACTGGTGAGTTACCAGTTTGTTTAGAGTAAGCAACGTTAGATGTGATGGTCAAAAGTGATACTGTAGCTTCTGCGTTCTTGTAGAGTTTGTGGCTACGTAGACGAGTTGTGTAAGCTTCAATCAACCATTCTGCCAATTCGTTTGAACGTGGGTCATCTTCACCCCAACGTGGGTATTCACCGATTGTTTCGTAATCGTAGATGTAGCCATCCTCGTCACGGATTGGTTTAACTGTAGCGTACTTGATTGCTGACAATGTGTCAACAGTATTGGCAAATCCACAGATACCGAATCCCATGTTAGCACGTTGTTTAGTTGGCAAGAAGGCCATTTGAACCGCTTCGTAGTTGTACTTATCAGTCATGTAGTGGATGATGTTCAAAGCATCTACGTAAGTGTCAGTCAACCAGTCAAGAGATTTTTCAAAGTTCGCTTTAACTGATTCGAATTCAAGAACTTCGTCACGGATTGGTTCTATGTCAAATACCTTGTAGTCTTTGTGAACATCGTCGTAACCACCGTTCAAACCAGTAAGAAGGGCTTTCAATACGTTAACACGAGCACCGAAGTACTGGATGTTGTGACGTTGTTCTTCATTTTCTGGGTCAAGTGGTGACACACAGCATGAAATACAGCTCATTTCACCATATCCGTCTTTAGCCATTGTTGTTACACCTTCGTATTGGATAGAAGAGTGTTTATGGCTCATGTGCATACAGTAGCGACGGAAGCTATAAGGTAATTTGTCAGTCCAAAGAACTGTCAAGTTTGGCTCTGGAGAGTTACCGATGTTGTCAAGAGTGTTCAAGAAACGGTAGTCCATCTTAGTAACACGGTGACGACCGTCGTTACCCATACCAGCCATAGAAGTTGTGATGAAAGTTGGGTCACCTGAGTACAATTGGTCATAAGCTTTTGTACGAGCAAATTTAACTGTACGAAGTTTCATAACGAAATCATCAACAAACTCTTGGATTTCTGATTCAGTAAATGTACCACGAGCAAGGTCACGTTCTGCAAAGATATCCAATACGATTGGCACACGTCCTAGAGATGTTGCAGCACCGTTGATAACACGGCAGACAGCCATGAAGGCGATGTTCACCCATTGGATAGCTTCTTTGACGTTCATCGCTGGTTTGCGAACGTCAACACCGTAAAGGTCACCCAAGCGAACAACTTGTTGCAATGCTTGGTATTGAAGGTTTACTTCTTCGCGAAGACGGATTGTTTCTTCATCAATTTCTTTAATTGCATTCCAGTCGTTTACTTTTTCTTGCATCAAGTAGTCTGCACCGTAAAGAGCAAGACGTGCGTAAACACCGATGATACGTCCACGTGAGTAAGCATCTGGAAGACCAGTTACAGTGTGAGCGTGACGAGCACGACGGATATTTGAAGTGTAAGCACGGAAAATACCGTCGTTAACTGTTGTTACGTATTTTGTGAAGATTTCATGAACAGCTGGATCTGGTTCGTATCCATTTTCTTTCAAAGTAGTTTCAGCCATACGGATACCACCTTTTGGCATGAAATTCAATTTGAAGAGTTCATCGTTTTGGATACCGAAGATCAATTCGTTTTCTTTGTCGATAAATCCAGCAGGAATATCAGCAATAGATGTTGGACGAGTGTCCATTGGGAAACGAGTTTCTTCGTAGTGTGCTTTTGTTTCTTCTACGATTTTTTTGATGTGAAGCGAACGTTCTGTTGGGCCAGCAAGGAAACTTTCATCTCCGTCGTAAGGTGTGTAGTTAGCTTGAACGAAGCGAGAAATACTTGCTTTTTCTTTCCAATCTACGCCTTTGAAGCCTTCCCAAGCTTTATCAAAAATATCTTGCGCTTCAACAACTGTCTTAACAACCATGTTAATGTCCTCATTTTTCTTTCTAGTAACAACTATCTGTTACATTCATAAATCAAGTATACCACACAGTAACCGATTTCAACAAGAGAAAACCGGCATTTTAGGCGCTTTCTTTTATACTACAGCCCCTTTTTTGCTCTAATCTGTATTATATTTTTGAAAGTCAGGTTGAACTTTCCCATTTTTTCAGAAAAAAGGGTATAATAAATAGAAAATGACTCTAGAAAGGGATTGGAATGCTCATATTTCCATTGATAAATGATTTGTCCAGAAAAATCATCCATATCGACATGGATGCCTTTTTTGCTGCGGTGGAAATAAGAGACAATCCTAAGTTAAAAGGAAAACCTGTCATCATTGGGAGCGACCCCAGACAAACAGGTGGTCGAGGTGTCGTTTCTACCTGTAGCTACGAGGCGCGAGCCTTTGGCATTCACTCTGCCATGAGTTCTAAAGAAGCTTATGAGCGTTGTCCTCAAGCCATCTTTATCTCCGGAAATTATGAAAAATACAAAACTGTGGGACTTCAGATTCGAGCTATTTTTAAACGCTATACTGATTTGATTGAACCTATGAGTATTGACGAAGCCTACTTGGATGTAACCGAAAACAAACTTGGTATCAAATCGGCAGTCAAAATAGCCCGCCTCATCCAACAGGATATCTGGCATGAACTACGCCTGACTGCTTCTGCAGGCATCTCTTATAACAAATTCTTAGCTAAAATGGCTAGTGACTATCAAAAACCACATGGTTTAACAGTTATCCTCCCAGATCAGGCCCAAGACTTTCTCAAACAAATGGACATTGCTAAATTCCATGGCGTAGGCAAAAAAACAGTTGAACGCCTTCATGAAATGGGCATTTATACTGGCGCAGACTTATTGGATGTCTCAGAAGTCACTTTAATCGATCGGTTTGGCAGACTCGGTTTTGATCTTTATCGAAAGGCTAGGGGCATTCATAATTCACCGGTCAAGGCCAATCGTATTCGCAAGTCCATTGGCAAGGAAAAAACCTACGGAAAAATCCTGCAAGTAGAAGAAGACATCAGAAAAGAGCTGACTCTTCTCTCAGAAAAGGTAGCTCACAATCTCAGCCAACAAGGCAAAGCTGGAAAAATCATTATCCTAAAAATACGATATGCTGACTTCTCTACTCTAACTAGACGAAAAAGCCTCCCACAAGCAACACAGGATGCTAGTCAGATTTCTCAAACTGCCCTTCAACTCTACGAAGAACTAGCTGAAAAAGAAAAAGGCATTCGTTTGCTAGGAGTCACAGTAACAGGATTTTAAAAAGCTTGAAGGAAGATTCCCTCAAGCTTTTTCTTATACAAATAAACGCACAAAACTATAGAGCAACAAGACACTACCGAGTACGATACGGTATTTACCAAAGAGGGTAAAGTCGTGCTTCTTCACATAGCCAGTCAAGAAGCGAATAGCAACCATGCTGACCGCGAAGGCTACTCCCATAGCAACCAAAAGCAAGAACAGTTGTCCAAAACTCAAGAGTTGACCTGCTTTTATAAATTTGAAAATCTTTAAAGCACTAGCCCCAAACATAACAGGAATTCCGAGATAGAAGGTAAACTCTGTTACGACAGAGCGACTCGTTCCATTTAACAAACCACCGACAATCGTCGCACCTGAACGGCTCGTTCCTGGGAAGAGGGCGAGGACTTGGAAGAGTCCGATATAGAGAGCTGTCTTGTAGGGAAGCTTTTCAAGTTCTGTGATTGTTGGTTCAATAGCTTGCGCCTTATTTCTTTTTTCAAGATAGATAAAGGCAACACCATAGATAATCAACATAATCGCAACTGATACCATATTATGAAAATGAGTGTCAAACCAATCATCCAGCTTAAAGACTAACAATAAAGGCAAGGTCGCAACGAGGACTTTTGACCACAATTGCCAAGTTCGACGGACTTCCACCTTATTTTTACCAGGTTTGAAGGGATTGAGCTTGTTAAAGTAAATCACCATAACCGCTAAGATAGCACCGAGCTGAATGACAACATTAAACATGGACATGAAGGCTTCATTTTGGTCCTTGTATTGTACAAATTCTTCAACCAAGATCAAGTGACCCGTACTTGAAATGGGCAACCATTCTGTAATTCCTTCAACAATCCCAAAAAAGATCGACTTCAAAATTTCAATAAGATACATGTATTACTCCTTTTTCTGTCCTCTATTATAGCATAATTTCGGATTATGCGATAGGTTTTTTAGAAGGCACCGATGCTACCACCGCCTCCGCCTCCTGAGAATCCTCCACCTGAAGAACCACTTCCAGAAGATACGGAGTAGGTACTTGCTGTGTTTGCGACCGCTGCATAGTATTTCATCTGTCCAGTATAGGTATGAAGTTGCGCATACCAGCCATAGGCAATGTAACTATCTAAGTCTGGATTTTCAAGATGAATTTGCCGAACTTTCATTAACTGGCTGACCTTTTTGGCATAACCAAAAAGAGTCGCATAGACCAGAAGGCGATTCCAAAGGACGATACTCTCCAACTCAGCCTTGTCTAGACGGGCGATATTGCGAAGCATGTTTTCAAAACTCTTCCAGTGATAGTAAACCTCTGCCCCTTCATCTGTCAAGACACCATTATCATAATACCCGTATGTTACAACATAAATTAGCACTAAAGTAATGGAAGCAAGTAATCCCAAAAAGAGGAGGTAGAACGAAACAAAACCATACGTATTCCAACTACAGTAGAAGAATAGCCAGCTTCCTACGGCTGAACCAATTAATCCAATCCACATAACTAGAGATAGTTTCTTCTCACCCGTACTCAAAGGACGGTAATAATTTGGAATACGCAACGCATGCACCTTGTCTTTGATGCGCTTTTCAATGTTAGAGATGCGTCTATCAAACGAACGTTTCAGCTGCTTTCCTATCTCCTGAACTTGCTTTGCATCCTTTTTAGAAACTCCACGATAAATACTTGGTGAAACCTGATAATCTGAAAACAGATCCGAAATTGCTAACTCTCTCTTATCTGAAAAGCAAAGTGTCAGACATTCCTTCTCAAAATTTGCCAATCCACTTTCGTTTATGATTTTAAGAATTGGTTCTTTTTCCCCTTTCTCAATAGACAAATGCCCTCTATCTACTAGATCTAGCAAAGTAGCCTGAATGACTCGTTCAAATGTAAAACGACCAAATCCTTTTGCTCCCGGTTTCATTTCGCCCAGTGATAAGGAATATACACTCTCTGCTAAAACCATCGGAGGCCAGTCCATAGGTGGCTCATAGAGACGATGGTTCTTAGCAAATTTCTTCTCGGGACTAATTTCTTTTTTGAAACGTTTATAAAAGATTAAACCGACAAACAGAAGAACCGTCAAAACAATTGGAATAAGCCACATCATCACAATCTTGTCCGAAGCTTTTTCACTTGCTATTTCAAGCTCAACTCTTTTAAACCAAATGAGGTTATCAGATACCAAGCCTTGATCCGGAGCTTCTGCAAAAGCACTTCTCGGCCAATAGGCATGTAGTTCCACCTGACGATTTCTCGGAAGATCTTTCATCTTGACCTGGTAGAAATCATTTACCTTTTTGACACTAGCTTCCTTAAAGAGTTTTCCTGTATGGAAATAGAGTTTCTCTGCTGGATTTTCAGAGCTGACCTTGAACTCAAACTCTTTAATATCTCCAGAACTATCTGTCAAGGGTTGCCAATTTAACTCCGCTATATCACTGTATAAGAAGAGAAGATTTGATAGTTTCCAGGTAACCGTCACCCGAACAGTATCTCCAGCATATCCAGCATTGTAAATTTTTACCTTGTAGCCGTCCTCTTCCTCCATAGTATAAAAGGAAACATTTTGAATAATTTGCCCATTTTTAGACACTTGAACGGTCGGGTCGGGATCAATGTCAAATCCTTCTGGCATTTTCCCAGCTTTTCCCAGCCCAACTAGCTGACCATTATAATCATCTCCAAAACGGTAGGTAATTGTTTCCTTAAAAATTGCAGTATTATCTGCATGAATATTCAAATCACCCTGATAGGATAAGATATCAAAGTCTACTGCAAAAACTAGGCTCGGTATAAATAATAAACAAGCAAATACCAAAGTCACCAACCATCTTTTTTTCATAATTGATTCCCTTTCAATCTTTTCACCATTATATCATTTTTTATAAGTAAAGGCTTACTTGTATTGAAAATCTCACCATTTTTAGATACAATAGAGAGAAGTCATTTTTAGACTAGAAATAGGAGAAAACATGAAAAAATTATGCTTATCTATCATTGCTAGCCTAGCCCTTACCTTAGGACTAGTTAGCCAAGTCCAAGCCGACGAATATTTACGCATCGGGATGGAGGCAGCTTACGCTCCCTTCAACTGGACCCAAGACGACGATAGTAACGGCGCCGTCAAAATCGACGGTACCAATCAATATGCCAACGGCTATGATGTTCAAATTGCTAAAAAAATTGCCAAAGATCTAGGTAAGGAACCTTTGGTCGTAAAAACAAAGTGGGAAGGACTTGTTCCAGCCCTTACTTCTGGCAAAATCGATATGATCATTGCTGGTATGAGCCCAACCGCTGAACGTAAACAAGAAATTGCCTTTTCAAACAGTTACTATACTAGCGAACCGGTTCTATTAGTAAAAAAGGACTCTGCCTACGCGAATGCCAAATCTTTGGAAGATTTTAGCGGAGCAAAAATCACTTCTCAACAAGGTGTTTACCTTTATGATTTGATTTCTCAAATTCCAGGTGCCAAAAAAGAAACAGCTATGGGGGACTTCGCTCAGATGCGTCAAGCTTTGGAGGCAGGTGTTATTGATGCCTATGTTTCTGAACGACCTGAAGCAATGACCGCTGAGTCTGCTAACGCTAAGTTCAAAATGATCCAACCCCAACCAGGTTTCAAAACTGGCGAAGAAGATACAGCTATCGCCATTGGACTTCGTAAAGATGACAGTCGTATCAGCCAAATCAATGCGAGTATTGAAACCATCTCTAAGGATGAGCAAGTAGCCCTCATGGATCGTATGATTCAGGAGCAACCTGCCGAAGCCACAACAACTGAAGAAAGTAGCAGTAATTTCTTCAACCAAGTTGCTAAAATTCTTTCTGAAAACTGGCAACAGCTCTTGCGTGGTGCTGGTATCACACTCTTAATCTCAATCATCGGAACTATCGTAGGTCTCATTATCGGTCTTGCCATTGGTGTCTTCCGTACTGCTCCTCTCTCGGAAAACAAAGCCATTTACAGCCTACAAAAACTAGTCGGTTGGTTCCTCAATGTCTATATTGAAATCTTCCGTGGTACACCGATGATTGTTCAATCCATGGTTATCTACTATGGTACTGCTCAAGCTTTCGGTATCAATCTCGACCGGACACTGGCTGCTATCTTTATCGTCTCAATCAACACGGGTGCCTACATGACAGAAATCGTTCGTGGTGGTATTCTAGCAGTCGACAAGGGACAGTTCGAAGCTGCAACCGCTCTTGGTATGACCCACAATCAAACCATGCGTAAGATTGTCCTTCCTCAGGTTGTCCGTAATATTCTACCTGCTACTGGTAATGAGTTTGTCATCAATATCAAAGATACCTCTGTATTGAACGTTATTTCAGTTGTCGAGCTTTATTTCTCAGGAAATACTGTGGCGACGCAAACCTATCAATACTTCCAGACCTTTACCATCATTGCAGTGATTTACTTTGTCCTCACCTTCACTGTGACCCGTGTCCTACGTTTTATCGAACGCTATATGGACATGGACACTTACACTACAGGTGCTAACCAAATGCAAACGGGGGATTTGAAAAAATGACACAACCAATCCTTGAAATCAAACACCTAAAAAAATCCTATGGACAAAATGAAGTGCTAAAAGACATTTCTCTCACCGTCCATAAAGGAGAGGTTATTTCCATCATCGGAAGCTCGGGAAGCGGAAAATCAACCTTCCTTCGTTCGATTAATTTACTAGAAACACCTACAGGAGGAGAGATTCTCTATCGCGGAGAAAATGTCCTGGAAAAAGGCTATAACCTCACCCATTATCGTGAAAAGCTCGGTATGGTTTTCCAATCTTTCAATCTCTTTGAAAATCTGAATGTCCTCGAAAATACCATCGTCGCCCAAACGACAGTACTCAAACGTGACCACTCTGAAGCTGAAAAAATTGCCAAAGAGAATCTTGAAAAAGTTGGTATGGGAGAACGTTACTGGCAAGCCAAGCCGAAGCAACTTTCAGGTGGACAAAAGCAACGTGTAGCTATCGCTCGTGCACTCTCCATGAATCCTGACGCCATTCTCTTCGACGAACCAACATCTGCCCTTGACCCCGAAATGGTCGGAGAAGTCCTCAAAATTATGCAGGATCTAGCTCAAGAAGGTTTGACCATGATTGTTGTAACCCACGAAATGGAATTTGCTCGCGACGTCTCCCATCGTGTCATCTTCATGGACAAGGGAATCATTGCAGAAGAAGGTAAACCTGAAGAACTCTTCACGAACCCTAAAGAAGAACGGACAAAAGAATTCCTTCAGCGTTATCTCAATTAATAAATAAAGACTGCATACAGAATGCAGTCTTTTTAGTTTGTAATTGTAAAGGAAAGGCAGACTCGATTCAGAAATCTGCCTGTAACCACAGTTCAATCTTCAAATTTTTCATGATTTTTTTCATAGAAATCGATTAAACTAAGAGCTGTTTCAAATGAAATATTTTTAACTTTTGCGCGTCCTTGCGCTAGGGCAATGATAGACATTTCACGCGCATTCGTTTCTTTAGAGATACGGTAACCTGTGATCTTCTTATCACGAACCCAGCCAACAACTGCTTCTACCTTTTCAAAGTTTGACTTAACCATGTTCTTCTCCTGAATTATTCTTTACAATTCTTAATTGTATACGTTTTTATTTCATCTGTCAATAAAAAAACATATATTCGTCACAACTATATTATTCTGCATATTTTTATTTGGCTTTTAAAGCCGATAATATATGAGTTCTTATATCCTCAACTCCATTAGGATTTGCTGGTAGGAAGATTGTATTATTACCTTCTTTTTCTGCAAAATTATTCAATGTATCTAAATACTGGTTCGTTAATAGGATAGACATGATTTGTTCTTCAGTCAGCTCAACATTAGCTCCCTTTAACTCTTTGATAGAATCAGCCAGTCCGTCAACAATCGCTTTACGCTGTTCTGCAATCCCTACACCATGTAGGCGATCTTTTTCTGCTTCTGCTTCTGCTGCGGTCACGATCTTAATCTTATCTGCTTCAGCAAGTTCTTGCGCTGCAACTCTCTTACGTTGAGCTGCATTGATTTCATTCATTGATTGTTTTACTTCAGCATCAGGTTCAACCTTAGTAATCAGCGTCTTGACAATGATATACCCATATGTAGACATTTCTTCTGCCACTTGTTTTTGAACTTCTAAGGCGATTTCATCCTTCTTCTCAAACAACTCATCTAGGGTTAACTTTGGTACAGATGAGCGCAAAGCATCTTCAATATAGGATTTGATTTGGGCTTCTGGACGCATCAATTTATAATAGGCATCTGTGACATTGTTTTCATTCACTCGATACTGAGTTGCCACATTCATCGTTACAAATACATTATCTTGCGTCTTTGTCTCTACAACGATTTCACTCTGCAACAAGCGTAGTTGTACTCTTGCTGCAATTCTATCAATCCCAAAGGGAGCCCGCAAATGAATACCACTATTGCTCAACTTTTGGTATTTACCAAAGCGTTCTATAATAGCGACAGATTGTTGTCGTACCACATATACAGAACTAATCGTAATCACTGATGCAATCACCACTAAAATCAATACAACAAGTAAAATTTGTAAAACCATGGGAATCTCCCCCTTTCATCACCCTCATTATAACACCATCGTTATCATTACGCAAATAATATGATAATAATTTTATTTTAGTTTAAACTAGCATATTATACAGTGTTTCATTTCCATTCAAATTAATATAAGACGGGTCAAACTTTTCCATTCGATGAATCAATCCAGCATAATCATGCTTATTGGCAAGAGCAATCCCAATCAATACAGGACCCGTCCCCTTACTTGCTCGTTTGATATATTCAAAACGAGTGATGTCATCATTTGGCCCCAAAATGTCATTTACAAACTCTCGGAGAGCTCCTGGACGCTGTGGGAAATTCACTACAAAGTAATGCTTGATTCCATCGTAAATCAAGGCACGTTCTTCCATCTCTGGCATGCGGTTGATATCGTTATTTCCTCCAGAAATAATACAACAAATCGTCTTGCCTTTGATATAGTCTGATAAAACTTCCAAGGCTGCAACGCTGGCAGCTCCGGCTGGTTCTGCTACAATACCTTGTTTGGAATAAAGATCAATCAAGGTTTCAGAAATCAATCCCTCGTCCACCCCAATCAGCGTTTCAACATTCTTTCGGGTCGCTTCATAGGTCAACTGTCCAACTTTCTGTACAGCTATCCCATCAGCAAACTTATCAATTTCTTTGAGTTTAACTGGTCCCCCAGCCTCAAAGGCAACCTTCATAGAGCGGGCTCCATTGGCTTCTACCCCAATCACTTCAATAGTCGGGTTGGTTTCCTTGATGTAGGTTGAAACACCGGCAATCAATCCACCACCGCCTACTGGTACAAGTACTGTATCAAAATCAATAGACTCTTTACGGGCTTCTTCAAGAATCTCATAGGCTACAGTCCCTTGACCAGCCTGAACATGAACATCATCAAAAGGATCAATGAAGGTACGATTTTCTGACAGTGTAAACTCTTGTGCCGCCTTAGCAGAAGCATCAAAGGTATCCCCAACTAACTTAATTGTCACAAAATCACCACCAAAAAAGCGGACCTGTCCAATCTTTTGTTGCGGTGTTGTGATGGGCATAAAGATGGTTGCAGGAATTTTCATCTCATTACAAGTATAGGCGACACCTTGGGCGTGATTTCCTGCAGAGGCACAGACTACACCACGCTCACGTTCTTCTTTTGTTAATTGAGAAATGGCATAATAGGCTCCGCGAATCTTAAAGGAACGAACACGCTGGGCATTCTCCTTCTTCAAATAAATCTTAGCACCATACTTCTCCGATAAATAATGATCATAATCAAGCGGAGTATTGACTACTACACCACTCAATACTTTGTGGGCTTTCACCACGTCTTTTGCACTTAGCATTGTCTCCTCCTCAAATACTTTTTAAGATAAAAAGCGAGTTAGGTACCCCCAACTCGCCTTCTGTTTTTCTTCACAAGAATTAGTTGTAGATTTTGAATGCGTCATCGTCGTTTTTACCAACGAAAGGCATTGCTTTACGCAATTCAGCACCAACTTTTTCAATTTCAAGGTTAGCTGCTTGTTCACGGTAAGCAGTTAATTTTGGACGACCAGCTTTGTAGTCATTTACAAAGTCATTGGCAAATTTACCATTTTGAATGTCTGCCAAAACAGCTTTCATGTTTTCTTTAACTTGCTCAGTAATCACACGTGGACCTGATACATAGTCACCGTATTCAGCAGTGTTTGAAATAGATTGACGCATTTTCTTGAATCCACCTTCATAGATCAAGTCAACGATCAATTTCATTTCATGAAGAACTTCAAAGTAAGCCAATTCTGGGGCGTAGCCTGCTTCTGTCAAGACTTCAAAACCTGCTTCGATAAGGGCAGTCAAACCACCACAAAGTACGGCTTGTTCACCAAACAAATCTTCTTCAGTTTCTTCTTTGTAAGTTGTTTCAAGCAAACCAACACGGGCTGCTCCAACACCTTTACACCAGTCCATAGCAATATTTTTCGCATTTCCTGTAGCGTCTTGATATACTGCATAAAGAGCCGGAACACCAAAGCCTTCTTCGTAAGTACGACGTACTAAGTGTCCTGGTCCTTTAGGAGCACACATGAAGACATCTACATCTGCAGGAACTTTGATAAATTCAAAGTGGATGTTGAAACCATGAGCAAATCCAACTGCGTTTCCAGCTTCCAAATTTGGAGCGATTTCTGCTTCGTACAATTCTTGTTGGATTTCGTCTGGTGCCAAGATCATGATAACGTCAGCCAATTTAGTTGCTTCTGCTACTGTATAAGTGTCAAATCCATCTTCTTTTGCTTTGTCAAAAGATTTACCAGGACGTACACCGATGATGACATCACGACCTGAGTCACGCAAGTTTTGCGCATGCGCATGTCCTTGTGAACCATAACCGATTACGGCGATTTTTTTACCATCAAGCGCTGCTACTTTAACATCTTTTTCGTATTCCATTTGAACTGCCATAGTTTTTCTCTCTTTTCTATTTTTTATTGCCTTATAGGCTGGTTTAACAAATTTAAGTTATTTTTATACTCAATGAAAATCAAAGAGTATTAGTCGCGGGTAAATCCAGTTGCACCCGTACGAGCGATATTTTTAATACCGTATGGTCGAATCACTCGCAATAAAGCTTCACTCTTCTCAGCATTTCCAGTCATCTGGATAGTGATGGAGCTTGGAGCCACATCTACTACCGTTGCACGGAAAGGTTGGATAATGGCCAAAATTTCTGCACGCTTCTCAGCAGGAGCAGATACTTTCACCAAGATAACTTCTCTTTCCAAGTGTGGTTTATCTGTGATATCTCGAATGCGAATCACATCAATCTGACGATTGAGCTGTTTAATGATTTGCTCTACTTCATCATGAGATGCTACATCAATAATGATGGTGATACGAGATACATTGGGGTTCTCTGTCGCACCAACTGAGATACTCTCAATGTTGACCTGACGACGAGATAGGACACCTGTAAAGCGATTGAGGACTCCCGAACGATTTTGTAGTTTTGCAGTTAACATTCTACGCATGGAACTTCACCCCCAACATCTCATGATTGCTCTTACCAGCTGGTACCATCGGTAAAACCTGTTCCTTACGAGAAATATCCACCTCGATAAACATGGGCACATCCTCCAGAATGACTTCTAGATCCTTCTCTATCGTCTCTGGATTATCAAATTTATAGTTTTTGATACCGTAAGCCTGTGCCATCAGCTGGAAGTCAGGAAGTGTATCAAAGACTGACTCGGAAGTTCTACCCTCATAGAAAGATTCCTGCCACTGACGAACCATTCCTAAGGAGTGGTTATTCAACATGACAACCTTAATCGGCACCTTGTAGATGTTTAGGATAGCTAATTCTTGGTTGGTCATCTGGAAGCCACCATCACCAACAAAAAGGATGACTTCTTTTTCTGGATTTGCAATCTTGGCTCCGATAGCTGCAGGAACTCCGAAGCCCATGGTACCCAAACCACCTGAAGTGACTAACTGACGCTCATTTTGGTAAGGATAATACTGAGCTGTCCACATTTGGTGTTGACCTACGTCTGTGACAACAATGGCATCTCCATTCGTCAACTCACCGATGCGTTCAATAACGGCCTGAGGCTGAACCACACGTTCTTTCTTATCATAAGAACGAACTCGATTCTTGTCCTTGGTGACTTTTTCAATCCACTTTTCAGTATTGTTATGAACAGTTGGTTCTGCTAGTAGCATCTGCAAGGCTTTCTTAGCATCGCCCACCACTGGAATATCTGCACTGATAATCTTACCAATCTCGGCTGGATCAATGTCGATATGAGCAACCTTGGCATTTTTAGCAAAGGTCTTAGGATTTCCAGTCAAGCGGTCATCGAAACGACAACCAATACTAATCATAAAGTCGGCTTCCGTCATGGCAATATTAGCTGCGAAAGACCCGTGCATGCCTCCCATTCCAAGAAAGAGCGGATGACTCGTCGCAATCGTACCTTGCCCTAAAAGACTGGTCACGACTGGAATTTGGTAACGTTCAGCAAATTCATTAAGCTCTTCAGAAGCTTCCGCATAGCTGATACCACCACCTGCTAACAAAACAGGTTTCTTAGCCTTAGACAATTGCTTCAAAATTTTCTTGATTTGCATGTCATTCGGATCTAGCGTTGGTTGATAACTTGGCAAATTCACTTCGGGTGAATAGATGAAATCTGTCTCTAAGGCAGATACGTCTTTTGGTAGGTCAATCACGACGGGCCCTGGACGACCTGTCGTTGCGATATGGACAGCTTCCGTAATGATGCGAGGAATATCTGCCGTCTCACGAACTTGGTAATTGTACTTAGTGATTGGCATGGTAATGCCCACGATGTCTGCCTCCTGAAAGGCATCCTTCCCAATCCCTGCACGCGCCACCTGACCTGTAAAGACCAAAAGGGGAACGCTATCACTCATGGCATCTGCAATCCCTGTAATGGCATTTGTAGCTCCCGGTCCACTCGTGACGACAGCAACACCCAACTTTCCAGTTGATTTGGCATATCCTTCAGCTTCGTGCAAACAACCTTGCTCATGGCGTCCTAAAATGTGGCGAATGCCTTTAAAATTATATATCGCATCATACAAAGGCAAGACTGCACCACCAGGATAGCCAAATATGGTATCAATTCCTAAATCACGAAGTGTTTCCAAAACTAGGTCTGACCCCGTCTTAGGAGATTCTAAACTGATTTTCTCCATTGTTCCCCTTTCTCTTCTCTTAAAAATAGCTTGTTACTATCATACCATTTTTTCAAAAATTTTCAAGATAAAAGAAGCAATTTTCTGAATTTTCTATCTAAAAGTGTATTTATGAATCTTTTTCTCATTTTTATTAACTTTTCTACGGAATTAGGAACCTTTATTTACTTTAATTTATCAAATTAGAATATTTTCTTTCTGGATAAAATTAGTAACTCTCTCACTTAGCGACCAAATTTGTATACTATATTCAGCAAAAATGAATAGTTAAAGACAAAAAAAGGAAGCCACCAAGTGACTTCTTTCTATAGCGAAGACAGATTATTCTTCACCTTTGTTTTTCTTAATGATTTCTTCTTGTACTGACTTAGGTACATCTTCGTAGTGGTCAAATACCATCATGAATGTACCACGTCCTTGAGATGCAGAACGAAGAACTGTTGCGTAACCGAACATTTCAGCAAGTGGAACGTAAGCACGAACGATTTGGCTGTTACCGTGTGCTTCCATACCATCTACACGTCCACGACGAGCAGTTACGTGACCCATAACATCACCAAGGTTTTCTTCTGGAACAGTGATGGTTACAAGCATCATTGGTTCAAGGATAGCTGGTTGTGCAGTCTTAGCAGCTTCTTTAAGTGCAAGAGATGCAGCAATCTTGAAGGCAGTTTCAGATGAGTCGACATCGTGGTATGAACCATCGTAAAGTTTAGCTTTAACGTCAACAATTGGGTAACCTGCAAGGACACCGTTAGCCATTGCTTCTACAAGTCCTTTTTCAACCGCTGGGATAAATTCACGAGGAACCACACCACCGACGATTGCGTTTTCGAATTCGAATCCTTTACCTTCTTCGTTTGGAGTAAATTCAATCCATACATCACCAAATTGACCTTTACCACCAGACTGACGTTTGAAGAATCCACGTGCTTGAGTAGAAGCGCGGAATGTTTCACGGTAAGATACTTGAGGAGCACCTACGTTCGCTTCAACTTTGAACTCACGACGCATACGGTCAACAAGGACATCAAGGTGAAGCTCACCCATACCAGAGATAACTGTTTCACCAGTTTCAACGTTTGTTTCAACACGGAATGTTGGATCTTCTTCAGCCAATTTTTGAAGGGCAATACCCATCTTGTCTTGGTCTGCTTTAGATTTTGGCTCAACCATCAATTGGATAACTGGTTCTGGAACGTCGATTGATTCAAGGATGATTTTAGCTTTTTCATCAGTCAATGAGTCACCAGTTGTCGTATCTTTCAAACCAACGGCAGCAGCGATATCACCTGAGTAAACCGTGTCGATTTCTTTACGGCTGTTAGCGTGCATTTGAAGGATACGTCCGATACGTTCACGTTTACCTTTAGAAGTATTCAATACGTATGAACCTGATTGAAGAACACCTGAGTAAACACGGAAGAACGTCAAACGACCTACGAATGGGTCTGTCATGATCTTGAAGGCAAGAGCTGCGAATGGCTCTTCGTCAGATGCTGGACGAGTTTCTTCTTCATCTGTATCTGGGTTAACACCTTTGATCGCTGGGATGTCAAGTGGGCTTGGAAGGTAGTCGATAACCGCATCAAGCATCAATTGAACCCCTTTGTTTTTGAAGGCAGAACCACACAATACTGGGAAGAATTCAACATTGATAGTAGCTTTACGGATACCCGCTTTCAATTCTTCGTTAGTGATTTCTTCACCTTCGAGGTATTTCATCATCAAATCTTCATCAGTTTCAGCAACTGCTTCGATCAATTTTTCACGGTATTCTTGTGCTTGTTCAAGATATTCAGCTGGGATATCCTCTTCAAGGATATCTGTACCAAGGTCGTTTGTATAGATTTCAGCTTTCATCTTGATCAAGTCGATGATACCACGGAAATCATCTTCAGCACCGATTGGCAATTGGATTGGGTGTGCGTTTGCTTGAAGACGGTCGTGAAGTGTGCTTACTGAGTAAAGGAAGTCAGCACCGATTTTGTCCATTTTGTTGGCAAATACGATACGTGGAACTCCGTACTCAGTTGCTTGACGCCAAACTGTTTCAGTTTGAGGCTCAACACCTGATTGTGAGTCAAGAACAGTAACCGCACCGTCCAATACACGAAGAGAACGTTGTACTTCAATTGTGAAGTCCACGTGTCCTGGTGTGTCGATGATGTTTACGCGGTGGTTGTTCCATTGAGCTGTTGTCGCAGCAGATGTGATAGTGATACCACGTTCTTGCTCTTGCTCCATCCAGTCCATTTGTGACGCACCTTCGTGAGTTTCACCGATTTTGTGGATTTTACCAGTGTAGTAAAGAATACGCTCAGTAGTTGTTGTTTTACCGGCATCGACGTGAGCCATGATACCGATATTACGAGTTTTTTCAAGTGAAAATTCGCGTGCCATGAGGTTTGTTTCTCCTATTTATTTTTGATTTCTATTCTATTATAACACGATTTTAATAAAAACGGATAGGCAGGACCTACCCGTTCTCAATGTTTATCTTGTTTTTGTTGGTTTCAACTTGTAGACAAGTTGAATTGAACTCGGGCTAAAGTTAGCTAGCCGATTTGAGCCGGAACGGGATGCTGTGTGAAAAAGATAAACTTCCTTGTATTCGTCGAATACTGCGTCAGTTTCCTATTTTCACCTTGCATCCTTACCGTTCCTAGAATCATGATTTTACCAACGGAAGTGTGCGAAGGCACGGTTAGCTTCAGCCATACGGTGAGTGTCTTCACGTTTCTTAACTGCTGCACCAGTGTTGTTAGCAGCATCCAAGATTTCTTTTGCAAGACGGTCTTGCATTGTGTGTTCACCACGAAGGCGAGCGATGGTTACCAACCAACGAAGTCCAAGTGTTGTACGACGTTCTGGACGAACTTCAACTGGGACTTGGTAGTTAGATCCACCAACACGACGTGCACGTACTTCAAGTACAGGCATGATGTTTTCCATAGCTGTTTCAAATACTTCAAGTGCATCGTTGCCAGTAGCTTCTTTGATTTGCTCAAAAGCACCGTAAACGATTGAAGCAGCTGTACCACGTTTACCATCAAGCATAACGCGGTTGATAAGACGAGTAACTAGTTGTGAATTGTAAAGCGGATCTGGCAATACGTCACGTTTTGGAGCTCTATTTTTACGACTCATTTCTCTTTATCCCCTTTCCTTATGCTTTTGGACGTTTAGTACCGTATTTAGAACGGCCTTGTTTACGATCGTTAACACCTGCAGTATCAAGTGCACCACGGACGATATGGTAACGTACCCCTGGAAGGTCTTTTACACGTCCACCACGAAGAAGCACCACGCTGTGCTCTTGCAAGTTGTGTCCGATACCTGGGATGTAGGCAGTAACTTCGATAAGGTTGCTCAAACGTACACGAGCGAATTTACGAAGGGCAGAGTTAGGTTTTTTAGGTGTCATTGTTCCCACACGAGTTGCAACACCACGTTTTTGTGGTGAAGAAACGTTTGTTTGAACTTTTTTATGACTGTTGTAACCAACGTTCAAAGCTGGTGATTTAGATTTTTCTACTTTTGATTTACGCGGTTTGCGAACCAATTGGTTAATTGTAGGCATCTACATTCTCCTGTGTTTTTTTTATTTTTGGTGATGATATACTTGGTGACAGCTACCATCTGTGTGTACTTTTGCAACATTTGTCAGCACGTCCCTGTACACTTTTGAGAGACCAAAAGTAAAAAGTACCGTCTATTATTGTAACACAATTTTTCCTTCATTGTCAAGATATTTTTCATTTTTATTCTGATCTTTTCACTCTTTGACACTAGCTTTCACCCCTTTTCTAAACCAGAAAAGGAGGCAATTGGCCTCCTCCTTTTTAGTATGGTTTTCCTTCAATTAAACATTCGTTTGAGATGTTTTTAGCATTCTTATCAAAGCCAACCTGATTCGTTTGCGATGTTGGCTGCCTCTGTACGATTGCCTGCATCTAGCTTGGAAAGAATATTGGTGACATAGTTTCGGACGGTTCCGTTTGATAGATAGAGTTGGTCTGCAATTTCTTGGTTGGATAAACCCTGAGCGATTCCCTTTAAGACAGCAACCTCTTGTTCTGTCAACGGATTGGGATGCGTCATCACCACTTCCATCAATTCAGGCGAATACTCCTTGCGCCCTTCGAGGACAGTGTGCAAGGTTTGCATGAGGTCTGCAATGCTTCTTTCTTTCAAGACATAGGCATCCACTCCAACCTTAATCGCGCGTTCAAAATAGCCAGGGCGCTTGAAGGTTGTCACCACAACCACCTTTGTTTCTAACTTTTCTGCTCGTATCCACTCCAAGACTTCGAGGCCAGTCTTAGCAGGCATTTCTACGTCAAGGATGGCGATATCGACAGACTCCTTTTCTAGGAGTTGGATTGCTTCTTGCCCATCCTTGGCTTGTAAGACAGACTCCACATCCGCTTGAAAGGCAAGCAACTGGCACATGGCATCTCGCAACATACTTTGGTCTTCTGCAACAAGTAGTTTCATCTTAGTTTCTCTCCTTATAAGGTAGTCGAACCTGCACTTCAGTTGGATGTTTCTGACTGATTACCTTTACTTCTCCTGAAAAAGGAAGGACACGATCGCAGACTGTATGAAGTTCATCTCCTTTTAGAGAAGCAAAGCCACAGCCATCATCTCTCACTGTTAGAATGAGTTCTTTCTCTGTCCGTTCTAATTTTAAGTAGACTTTAGACGCTTTAGCATGTTTGATGACATTGGTCACTAACTCAAGTAAAATCATGGAAGCCATTGACTCCAATTCCTGAGTTAAGCTAGCTGTATCTAGTTGATTAGCTATTTCCACCTCAATTCCAGCAATTTCTAACATCTTTTTCACAGTCTCTAGTTCTGATGTCAAAGTTCTAGACTTAAGATTTTCCACAATGGTTCGAACTTCACGCATTGATTCTTTGCTAATTTGCTGTATTTCTCTTAATTCCTTTTCCACCTGTGGATAAGCCTGCATCTGAAGAAGTTGGAGGGCAAGGTCCGTCTTCACACTCAACATAGCAAAGGTATGACCTAGACTATCATGGAGATCCTGACCGATACGATTGCGTTCATTTTCAGCCAAGAAAAGATTAAGCTTAGCATTTTGTTTCATCTTTTCTTCTTTTATTTCCTCCGACACTCGAATTCGATAAAGACCAAAGGTCAGTGCATCGGAAAAGATAAAGGTCACCAAGAAAAAGAGGAGGTCCCAGGGACTAACATGATTGACCATATAGATTCCGGTCAGAATGAACGGTTGCAAGACAACAAAACTGACAAAACGCCAAGAGTGAAAAGAAATCTCATCCAGCTCATAAATAAGGAGATTGGATAAATAGAAGATAAACCAGGTGAAACCCGAACTCAGCCAGACCGATGTATAAAATATATAGACAAGCATGCCCCACCAAGCCAGCCACTGCACGGTGCGATTCTGACTGATTAAAATCGAATAGAAAGCAAGGACAAATAGTAGGGTCCATAACAAGGTGAAAAGCGGGTACTCTCCACCGATGACACCCGCTATAGGAAAGATGATAAACACTGTTGAAATATGAAACATATAATGAGTGTTTTTAAATTTTTCCAACATAGATTTATTTTACCTCAATCCGTTTTTTCAGCTGGATTACCAGTACACCAAAGAAAACTGTATAGCCTAGTACAACTAAGGCGGAAAGAATATTAAACTCATGGTGTTCCAAATAAGCAGAGACGACCTGCATCAGCTGATAGGTTGGAGTCAGTTTTCCAATGGATTGGAGCCATTCTGGGAAGGAATTCAAAGGGAACCACAGTCCACCTAGGACAGCTAAAGCAATATAGGCAATATTTCCAATAACCGTCATCAGTTGGGCGCTGGGAAGCAAGCTCACTAAGACACCCATGCTGATAAAGACCACGCTTCCGACCAGCAAAATAACACCGATCACCAACCAGTCAAGCCAAGGTAGCGTAACCTCACGGACAAAATGACCAACCGAAAAGACAACTATAATTGATAACAAGAAAGTCAGCAGAGTACTGAACAGTTTTGATACATAATATTCTACCATAGAAACTGGAGAATGTTGAATCAATTTTTGCCAGTTGTTTGTCTTGTCAGATTCGAGTGTGCTAGGGATACTGAAAAAGGCGCTTGACATGATACTAAAGAGCGTCATAGCAAAAAGATAGGCTTGAAGAGCGATTTCCGGAATATCTGACCCTGACATCATACCAGAAAAAATAAGGTAAAACACACTTGGAAGTCCGATGGATAGCAAGTAGTAGACGGCTTGCCGTTTCATCAGAATGATTTCCACTTTCATGAGACTTATCATATTTTTCATCGTCAATCTCCTTTAGTCTTGAGTCGTTTCAAAGATACTGTCTAAGAGAGTTCGATTGCGAACTTCAATTTCTTCGATCGTGCAGCCCTGTTTTTGCAAGGCTTCCCATACTTGGCTGGCTTCTCTGGTTGTGAAGGAAAGAGCATTTTGCTTGGTTCCAATCTCTTGAACCTGGTCCAAAGTTCTGATAAATTCATGATAAGTTAGAGGTACCGTAAAATGTTTTTCTTGTTCTTCACCACGCATGGCATAAGGCGTCGTATCGCGAATCAATTCTCCCTTGTGGAGTACCAAAATGCGGTCAGCCGTATGTTCTACCTCTTCGATATAGTGAGAAGAGTAGACAATGGTGACACCATTTTTCTTTAACTGATTGACAATTTCCCAAAAATGCTGACGTGTCGACGTATCCATGGCAGCAGTTGGCTCGTCTAAAAATAGAATTTCCGGACGACCTATTAAAGTCAACACGAAAGAGAACAAACGTTTTTGCCCACCAGACAACTTGCCCGCTAGCTGATTTTTCTGCTTGTCTGAGAATCTCAGCAAGTCATCAATTTCTTTATCTGAAAGACTGTCGGGATAAAGTGACTTGAAAAATGATAGAAGTTCTTTCACTTTCAAACTTTGAACAACTGCATTTTCTTGAGGTAAGACAGAAACAAGTTGCTTTAATCGAGGATCTGTTGGCGCAAAGCCTTGAATGGCGACCTGACCTGAGCTCACGAACTTGTCGCCCAAGAGGCAATCAATCAAGGTTGTCTTCCCTGCTCCATTGGGCCCGATCAAGGCGACACATTCACCATCGTTGATTTCAAAGGAGATGTTCCGCAAGATCTCCTTGTCTTTTATTTTCTTACTCAATTTCTCAACTTTAATCACAGTCATGAGATTCTCCTTTCAACCACTTCATTCCCATAGGGAAAACGACAAAAATCATAAATCCAAAACCCCAAGCACCACGAATAAATTGGCGAAGCACGGTTTGGTCAAACCAACCAGTAAACATTTCCACTAACCATACCAAGAGTGACAGGCTGATAAAGAAATAGATGATTGCTTTTTTCATTCCTCAAACTCCTTTTTCACATCTCTGACCAATTTCAAACCTTCTCTGACAAGCCAAGACATCATTCCAAAGCCAGCAAAGAGCTCCCAAGGAAAATGGTAGAAACCCTCGTCCAATCCTGAAAACATGAGATAGGTCATCACTCCTGCTGCTACTAAACTCACTGCGACAATCATTTTATTTTTCATTTCTTCTTTCTCCATTTCATACTTCAATTATAGTCTTTTGAAGTTAGCGGAGCTAGATGCTTCTGTCACTAGGAAATATGACAAATGTCATAAAAAAAGAAAGCTGCAAAATCAACTTTCTTTTTAATCGATTAAATTTTTATTCCACACTGAAAAGATATGGATATACAGGTTGTTGACCTTGGTGAATCTCTACTTCAACATCTTCGAATTCTTCTGTGATTTCTTGGGCGATTTGGTTAGCCAATTCTTCACTTCCATCTTCACCAATATAGAAGGTTACGATTTCACTGTCTTCATCCAACATATGTTTCAATGTTTTAGTCAAAGTTTGGTGCATGTCAGGGTTTGATACGAGGATCTTACCATCTACCATACCAAGATTGTCATTTTCATGAATTTCCAAACCATCGATAGTCGTGTCACGAACGGCTGTTGTTACACTACCGCTGACCACATCACCAAGAGCTGCAGTCATGCGTTCTTTATTTTCTTCGATAGACTTGCTTGGATCGAAGGCAAGAAGACTCGTCAACCCTTGAGGAATTGTACGTGCTTCTACCACAACAGCAGGTTGTTCAAGCACTTCAGCCGCAGACTGAGCTGCCATAAAGATATTTTTGTTGTTCGGCAAGAAGATGATGTTGCGAGCATTGACCTGTTCAACAGCCTTGATAAAGTCTTCTGTTGAAGGGTTCATTGTCTGACCACCTTCGATGACATAATCCACACCTTGGGCACGGAAGATATCTGCTAAACCTTGACCAGCTACTACTGCGATAAGGGCATACTCTTTTGTTTCAGCAGGCTTGTTTCCTTGAGTTGCTTCTTTTTCAACTTGCGCCTCGTGTTGATTACGCATGTTGTCCACTTTTACCTTGATCAAGCTACCATATTTGAGACCTTCTTGCATAACAAGACCTGGATCTTCTGTATGGACGTGAACTTTGACGATTTCATCATCATTGACAACAAGTAGAGAGTCACCTAAGTCATTCAAGTAGTTACGGAATTCATCGTAGTCAAAGTCCTTAGAATAAGTTGGACCTTGTTTGAGAGCTACCATGATCTCTGTACAGTAACCGAAGGTAATATCCTCAGTTGCCACATGCCCTGCTACAGACTTGTGGTGCTCTGCATTGATCATTTCACTCATGTTGGCAGGAGTCGCTACAAAGTCTTCAGAAGCACTGTATTCACCAGTAAGAGCTGAAAGGAAGCCTTCGTAGATGAAGACCAAACCTTGACCACCTGAGTCTACCACACCAACTTCCTTAAGGACTGGAAGCATTTCTGGAGTTTTAGCAAGGGCTGCTTTCGCGCCTTCCAAGGCTGCACGCATGACCTCAACAGCATCATCTGTTTGCTCCGCTTTTTTCTTGGCACCAATGGCTGCACCACGAGAAACTGTTAAAATAGTTCCTTCGACTGGTTTCATAACTGCTTTATAAGCTACTTCGACACCAGATTGGAAGGCAAGAGCCAAGTCTTGACCTGTTAATTCATCTTTTTCCTTGATAGCCTGAGAGAAGCCACGGAAGAGCTGAGAAGTGATAACCCCTGAGTTCCCACGCGCACCCATCAAGAGCCCTTTGGCAAGAATGCTCGCTACTTCTCCAACTGTAGAAGCAGGCTTGTCTGCTACTTCTTTGGCACCATTTTCCATGGTCATTCCCATGTTTGTCCCAGTATCTCCATCTGGAACTGGAAAGACGTTCAATGAATTGACATATTCTGCTTGCTTATTCAAACGAGTTGATGCAGCCTGCACCATCTCTTGGAATAAACTGGTAGTAATTTTTGACACGATTATTCTCCTACAACTTTGATATTTTGAATGTAGACATTCACAGTCTGAGCAGTAATTCCTAGTTGATTTTCTAGACTAAAACGAACACGCTCTTGAATGTTTTTTGACACTTCGCTTATCTTTATTCCGTAGCTCAACACGGTATAAACATCAACCGCGATGCTACCATCTTCGGCTGCCTTCACGACAACACCCTTAGAATAATTTTCCTTACCAAGGAGGGCTTGGAAATTGTCTTTGAGGGCATTTTTACTAGCCATACCGACCACTCCAAAAATCTCAGTTGCGGCACCACCTACTACGGTTGCAATCACTTCATCTGTCAGTTCGATTTGACCATCTTTTGTATTAATTTTTACAGTCATTTTTTTTACCTCAACTAGTTGATACTCTATTTTATCATATTTCAGCCCAAGTGTAAAAGCAGAATGCTGTATCGGCGGATATTTACTCTATTTTTCAAATGATTTTATCCATGGAGCAAAAGAAAAAGACCTAAGTGGTCTTTTCATCTTTATTAAACGCGTTCAACTTTACCTGATTTCAAAGCACGAGCTGAAGCCCAAACTTTTTTAGGTTTACCATCGATAAGAACAGTAACTTTTTGAAGGTTTGGTTTTACGGCACGTTTTGTTTGGTTCATCGCGTGTGAACGGTTGTTTCCTGATACAGTCTTACGACCTGTAAAGTAACATACTTTAGCCATTGTGTTTTCCTCCTATTAGATCTAATATAGCGGATGTGCTAGCACCACATACCGTACTATGTTATCACACTTTCTCGAATTTATCAAGGGCCTAAACTATTTTTTTATTTAACGTAAACAACTCCAAGTTTACCAAAAGCGACTTCCCCACGGATAATCAAGGTTTTGTTTGTTGGCGCTACAGGAGCATCTGCCTTAGCTGCACCAAAGGAGGTTTCTACTTTCAAATCGACACGCCAGTGTTGTGGAACATAGACAGTTGCATTCCCGAAGGCCACTTCAATATTTAAAGTTGCAAAATCACCTAGCATCTCTGCATTGTCATAGTAGATTTTAGCATCTCCAAAAGCAACTTCCACTTGGTCGTCTACAAGATCTTGATCTTGTTTATAGAAGGTTCCACTACCAAAAGCGACTTCCTTATCCGTGACGACTGTTCGTTCACCGTTGTACCACCATTTTTTGCCATACCAAAACTTACTTGAGTGAGTGAGATAGCCAACTCCTAGCACTGCTAAGATACTAGCCCAAAACAAAGACTGGTTTGGAATAGGAAAAATGTTATAAAAATGATTCGCAATCATTAAGGCTACTAGAGCGGTAAAAACTGCTGATGTTAGATGACGACGAAGCAAAGCTTCAACTGATTGGTAAGCAAAAAAGGCGATACCAATCAAAGGCCATATCTTACCATCCAAAGAAGGAATGCCAAAATTCCCTTGCAGCAAGATCCAAGCTGCTAAAACCAATAAAACAATACCAAATGCTTTCTTTTTCATGTTTTTTACCTCATGTTTCTTAGATTTTCTTTTAGGAGGGATTGGTAATGTCGTGAGACATGAACCTCCTTGTGCGTCTGATAAAAGGAAATGGTGCCCGTTCCTGAAAAGGACTTGTCCACTGAGTAAATCTGACGGATGTTTGCAATAGTTGACTTGGACACTCGACTAAAATAGCGAGGCAAGATGGACTCCAACTCATAAAGTTTGAGACGTACTTCATAGGCTTCCTTCTGGTTATGAGCGTAGATCTTGCTCCCTTCTGTTTCAAAGAAGAGAATTTCTGATAGGTCTAGATAATATTCACCTGTCCCCTTGTAAAAAGTCAACCTCGGAGCCTTTGACTCTTGCAAGAGCCGTTGCAAATCTGCAATTTCATCTGTCAAAGCAGGGGTCTTGATGACAATTCAGTCTCCTCTAAATTGCCGTCAATCTCAATTCGTAACTTCATCACATCTCCTTTCTGACTCTACTATATCAAAGCTAAGTTAGGAATACAAGGGCAAAAAAGCAAGTGGTCAATTTGAAGCAGTAAGTGGTTGTAGAACTAGCTTAACTTACATGTCAGAATAGGAAGAAAAGGAATCCCCACACCAGACCACAAGCATAGCCAACCAAGACATCCTTAGGATAATGAACACCCCCTAAAACCCTCACCAGTCCCAGCAAAGCTGAAAAAATCAAGCATGCTAAGCCAACAGATAGACTAGCATGCAGACAGGCCATGGAGATGATCGTTGCCGAAAAGACATGGCGACTGGGCATCGACCGTCCCGAACTATCCTTATCAAGAAGGGGACAGATATCCCAAGTTTCATAAGGTCGCGGGTGGTTGATTTTCTTACGAAAAAGAGACAAAATCACAAAACCTGAGGCAGGGACAAGCAAATAAACCCCAACTTGCTGACCAAGTTCTAGTTGCAGGTAAGTGGTGACTAGCAAGGCCAGGTAGACCAGAGGCATGGCGACTGTCATCAAACGATTGAAACTGCGTAACAGAAATAAAAGAGTGGGATGGCTGGTGAGTCTGGAGCTGATATTTTGATACCATTCTTGATAATTTTTCATTTATACTTCTCATTCATTACCTTGTTTTCGTCTACAGGTGAGACGTTTGTCTTCTAGTATAGTGCAGAAAAAGAAGGCCGTCAAGCCTTCTTTTGATTTATTCTTCTGCTTCGTCTTCTGTAAATTGACTATTGTACAAGTCAGCGTAGAAGCCACCTTGCGCCATCAACTCCTCGTGATTGCCTTGCTCGATGATATTGCCATCTTTCATGACAAGAATCAAGTCGGCATTTCGGATAGTAGACAAGCGGTGGGCAATGACAAAGGATGTGCGTCCTTCCATCAAACGGTCCATGGCTTTTTGAATCAGCTCCTCTGTACGTGTGTCGACTGAGGATGTCGCTTCATCCAAAATCAAGAGCGGTGCATCCTTGAGAAGGGCACGAGCAATGGTCAAGAGCTGTTTTTGTCCAACAGACAAGGTTACGGTGTCATCCAAAATAGTATCGTAACCATCTGGCAAAGTCATGATAAAGTGGTGGATTCCCACAGCCTTGCTAGCTTCCATCATTCGTTCATCACTGATGCCCGTTTGATTGTAGATGAGATTTTCTCGAATGGTTCCTTCAAAGAGCCAAGTATCTTGCAAGACCATTGAAAAGGCATCGTGTACTTCTGAGCGCTTCATATCCTTGGTATCGACACCATCGATACGGATACTTCCCTTATCAATCTCATAGAACTTCATCAAAAGATTGACAATGGTTGTCTTACCAGCTCCAGTCGGCCCAACGATAGCGACCTTCTGGCCTGCATGAGCTGTCGCAGAAAAGTCATGGATGATGGTGCGTTCTGGTGTATAACCAAAGGATACGCGATCAAAGATCACTTCTCCTCTCATGCCAGTCAATTGTCTTTCCTTATGGGATTCATCCTGCATCTCAGCTTCACCTAGAAATTCAAAGACACGTCCCATGGCCGCACTCGCTTGTTGTAAGCTCGTAATCCCTTGGGCAATCTGTGATAAGGGTTGGGAGAAGGTCCGTACGTAAACCATAAAGGCTACAATAATCCCTATAGTGATATGCCCTTCTAGAGCAAGCGCGGCCCCAACGATGATGACCAAAACATAACTAAAATTCCCAACAAAGAACATGGCTGGCATCATGATACCAGAGATAAACTGAGATTTCCAGATACTATCATGCAAGTCTTGGTTTAAACCTGCAAATCTCGCTTTGGAGGTGTCCACTGCGTTGTAGCTGGTCACTACATTGTGGCCAGAGTACATCTCTTCCACATAACCATTGACGGCTGCTAGATTATTTTGTTGGGCTTTAAAATAACCCTGTGACTTGGCCATAATTACTGAAACCGCCGCAAAACCAACAAACGTAGAAACAACCGTTACCAGAGCTAAAATCCAGTTCATACTAAACATGGTCACCAAAACAGCAATCAACAAGAAGCTGGCTGAGATAACTGTTCCGAGACTTTGGTTGAGAGATTGCGCCGCCGTATCCACATCATTGGTCACACGAGATAGAGTGTCCCCTTGCGAATGACGATCAAAATAGCCAAGGGGCAAACGATTGATCTTTTCAGCGATTGCTGTCCGCAAGCGTTTTGAAAAATGTTGGATACTTGTTGAAAAAATATAGGCCTGTGTATAGTTAAGGATAGCACCAAGTACATAGAGAATCACTAAAAAGCTAGCAATACTTGAAACAGCCTCTAGGTCAATTCCCGTCATCAAACCATCTGAAATCAAGTTGGTAATTTCCTTAATCTTGGTTGGTCCATAAACAGTGATAATGCTTGAACATACAGCTGCTACAACCGCTACTAGTAGGGGAAGTTGGAGACCTGCTAGAAAAGGTTTATAATATTTCCAAAAAGACATTTTCTTATTTTCCATGTTCCAATTCCTCCTTCGATAGTTGTGAGTAGGCAATTTCTTGGTAGACTTCGTTGGTAGCTAGAAGTTCCTTATGGGTGCCTTGTCCCACGACTTTTCCTTGATCCAAGACTAAGATCAGGTCAGCATCCATAATGGTAGAAATCCGCTGCGCTACGATGAGCTTGGTCATGGATTGTGTTTTCTCAGCTAGCTCTTGGCGTAAGATACGATCCGTCTTGTAGTCCAAGGCTGAGAAGGAGTCATCAAAAATGAGAATCTCTGGTTTACGAGCCAAAGCACGCGCAATGGCCAAACGCTGTCTTTGACCTCCTGAGAAGTTGGTTCCACCTTGGGCTACTTCTGATGCAAGTCCTGCTTCCTTATCCTCTATGAAGCTTTTAGACTGGGCCAATTCAAGGGCTTGCCACATAGCAGCTTCGCTTAGAGGAGTTTCTTTGCTTTTGCCAAAGTCCAAGTTCCCCTTGACATCTCCAGAAAAGAGCACAGCTTTTTGAGGAATATAACCAACCTTGTTGCGCAAATCTTCAAAGTCATAGTCTTGAACATTAACTTCGTCCACTAGGATTTCTCCATCTGAAACGTCGTAAAAACGAGGCAAGAGGTTGACAAGCGTGGACTTACCTGATCCAGTCGATCCAATGAAGGCTACGGTTTGACCCGCTTCTGCTTTGAAAGTGACATGTTCCACGACTGCTTCAGAATTTTTAGAGTAGCGGAAAGTCACATCACGGAATTCCACTTGTCCTTGAACTGAAGGGTCCACTGTCTGTGCATGACTAGGATTTTCAATAGAAGAATGCAAATCCAATACTTGATTGATACGTCCTGCAGAAACCAAGGTACGAGGAAGAACGATAAAGAGTGCTCCCATGAGAAGGAAGCCCATCACGACCTGCATGGCATAGGACATGAAGACCACCATATCACTAAAGAGTGGCAGACGTTCTGCCAAACTTGCATCGTTGATGATATAGGCACCAATCCAGTAAATGGCTAAGGTCAAACCGCTGGAAATCGCCATCATAATAGGGTTCATAATCGCCATCAATCGATTGACAAAGAGATTGAGACGAGTCACCTCATCATTGGCTTCTTCAAATTTCTTATCTTGGTAATCCTCGGCATTATAAGCACGAACAACCCGAATCCCAGTCAAACTTTCGCGAGTGATGCTATTGAGTTTATCTGTCAATTTTTGAATGACAGATTGTTTTGGAAAAGCTAGAGTAATGAGAACAGTGGTCATCAAGACATTGACAATGACGGCCACCACTACTGCCCAGAGCCAGTATTCCGACTTCCCAAGGATTTTTCCAATGGCCCAGATGGCCATGATAGGCCCACGAGTCACTACCTGTAAGCCCATAGTAAAGAGCATCTGAACCTGCGTAATATCATTGGTCGTTCGAGTCAAAAGACTGGGGATTGAAAAACGTTTGATTTCCGTTTGCGAAAAATCTAGAACACGATTAAAAATATCTCTTCGCAAGTGAGTCGTGTAAGACGCTGCAACACGAGAAGCAAAAAATCCAACTGTTACAGAAGACAGAAAGGCTAGGAGAGATAAGCCCATCATCTTGGCAGCAGGAGACCATAGTTGTCCTAACTCCGTACCCGGTGTTCCAATCAATTCTGTTATTTCTGAAATATAGGTCGGTACCTCTAACTCGAGATAGACCGAGAAACAAGTGAAAAGAATCGTAAGGACAATCATCCCCCACTCTTTTCCTGTAATATGTTTAGCGAGTTTCTTCATTCTCTCCTCCTATTCTTTCTACATTAGCCTGTAGTTGTCCGAGAACTTCTTCAAAAACGGCTAGCTTTTCCTTTGAAATTCCTTCCAGTAGGCTACTGGCAATACGATCAAAAAGCGCCTTAACTTCTTGCATCTGAGATCGTGATTTATCGGTCAAACGAACAAGTTTTGCTCGTTTATCACTTGGACTGGCCTCTAACTCGACCAGACCATTTTGTACCATACGCTTGACCAAGTTGCTAGCAACTGACTTGGTGATATTGAGTTCTGTCTCAATATCCTTGATAAGCGTTAATTCTTGATCATGCTCACGACGATCTAAAAACTGCAGGACCTGCCCTTGCGGTCCCCCCATAAATTCAATACCGCAACGTTTGGCTTCTTTCTGCAACATCAGGTGGATCTGGTACCCAAAACGTTTAAAAATCAACAACGATTTGTCCATGATTGCTCCCTTCTCATGATTTTATATAGTTCTCTGGAGAACTAATTTAGTTTTCATGAGAACTATTTTACCACTTTCGGAGGAGATGTCAAGAAAAAAGTTTCCTAGAGAACTATTCTAGTCTAAATTGACATTGGAGAATATTTTCTCTATAATAAGCACTAGCTACCATGGATAGGAATCCATTCACTCGATGAAGGGAGAAGACTTTCAAATGAAACCAGAAGAACAAAAAGTTTTAGGGATTTTAGCAACCATTTTTGGATCCATCGCACTTTTAGGATCTTGGATCCCGTTTATTAATTATCTATCGTTTTTCATCGCTATTGTCGCTTTGATATTAGGTATTATCGGACTTATTGCCAATCTCAAAAAACGGAAAACAATGGCCATTATCGGAACATCCTTGTCAATTGCTTCTATTATACTCTTCCTTACGACCCAAATGTTGTATGCTAATGTCTACAAAGAGTTTGTCAGAGAGTTTAACCGTTCCTATAGAGAAGCCAATTCCTCAATGGAACGCGACTTGACAGATGATACCATTGATTCACTCCCTGAAGAGGAGGAAGAAGACGATACCTTCACTTGGACCCAAGAACAGTTCGACGCTTTAATCGAGGGTGACCTTGAAAACAAAGGAAAAGGTGGTACCAATTACAAGGATATTATCAAAAAGCATGGACTACCAGATTCCGAATTTGATTCAATCATTGAAGGCTACGACACAAAGAAAATTACCTATATTGGCATTGATGATAGAATCAAGACCGTTACTCTGACCTTTGTAAAACAGGATAATGGTCAACTCTTACTAGTTCATAAAATAGCTGTAGGCCTAGGAGAAAGACAGCAGCAAAGAGATTCTGGAACCAGAGTCTAAGTTCCAATATAAAAAGCGAACAGCTAGCAAGTCTGTTCGCTTTTTTATTAGAATCCATCGACATTTGTGTAGATCTTTTGGACGTCCTCATCATCTTCAAGAACGCTGTAAAGTTTTTCAAAGGTTTCAAGGTCTTCACCTGACAACTCAACTTCTGACTGAGGAATCATTTCCAGTTCAGTAACTTGGAATTCTTCGATACCAGACTCACGAAGGGCAACGATAGCCTTATGAAGGTCTGTTGGAGCTGTGTAAACAGTGATTGTTCCTTCTTCCGCTTCTACATCATCCACATCAATATCTGCTTCAAGCAACAATTCAAAGATAGCATCCGCATCATCACCAGCAAATACGATAACACCCTTGTTGTCAAAGAGGTAAGAAACAGAACCTGAAGCACCCATGTTTCCGCCATTTTTACCAAAAGCAGCACGAACGTTCGCAGCTGTACGGTTGACGTTTGAAGTCAAGGTATCCACAATCAGCATAGAACCATTTGGTCCAAATCCTTCGTAACGTCCTTCTGTAAAGGTTTCGTCTGTGTTTCCTTTTGCCTTATCGATAGCCTTATCAATAACGTGTTTCGGCACTTGCGCTTGTTTGGCACGATCGATAACGAATTTCAAAGCAGTGTTTGATTCTGGATCTGGTTCCCCTTTTTTAGCTGCTACATAGATTTCTACACCAAATTTTGCATATACTTTAGAGTTAGCTCCATCTTTAGCCGTTTTCTTGGCTACGATATTGGCCCATTTACGTCCCATTAGGAATCTCCTTTTTCACATTTTAATCTTTCTTATTATAACACAAGTCTTTTCGATTTTCACTAGAGGAAATGGATTTTCTTTTGCAAAGCAAGCTAGGCTTTCCCTCCGACTGCCACGATTTTCTTGCCTTCTTTTATCCAAGGATGTCGGGAAAGGGAGAAGTAAAGTTGGACAGTCATCACAACCCAGAGTAGCGGTTCACAGAGAATAACACCTGTATAGCCTGTCCAAGGAATAATCCAAGCTACGAAAATAATTTTCCCAAACAATTCTATAAAGCTAGATATAAGTGGCAAAAGTTTTTGGCCTAGTCCCTGCAAGCTATTTCTATAAATCAATAAAAGACTTAAAAATGGATAAAATACAGAACTGATACGTAAGTACAAGGTCCCGTTTTCTACCAAATAGCTGTCTGTCGAACTCGCCAAGAAAGAGACTAGGCTAGGACTGGCAAAAAATAGGAAAATACAGGCAAAGGCTGCCCAAGACATACTCAAATAGCTCCCTAAACGAAGACCTTGGACAATACGTTCGGGACGTTTTGCACCAAAGTTTTGAGAGATAAAAGTCGTCATTGATGCTGAAATAGCTGTCATTGGCAGCAAGGCAAAAGCCATGATTCGCCGTGCTGCCGTTTGAGCACTGATAATGACTGCACCAAAACTATTGACAGAGGATTGTAAAATGACACTCCCGATAGAGACGATCGACCCCATCAGACCCATGGCTAGTCCCTGCTCCAAGAGATCCACATAGAGAGCCTTATTCCATTTAAAATGTTTGAGACCCGGAAGAAGCTCTGGAACACTCTTACGAATATAAAAATAACAGAGGATTGCTGACAAACCCTGCGAGATAATGGTTGCAAGACCCGCAGACTGAACTCCCAGATGCAGTTGCGTAATAAAATACAAATCCAAGATCACATTAACGATAGCTGAAAAGATAAGAAAAGCAAGAGCCGCAAGGCTATCGCCAATCGAGCGCAGTAAGCCTGCAAAAAGATTGTAGGCGAAGCTGACGCCTACACAGGTAACAATCATGGAGATATACTCGTAGGATTGAGGAAGGATTTCTACAGGTGTCTCTAAATATTGCAAGAGTGGATACAGGCCGAAGAAGCCCATCAGCATGACAAGAGCACTCAGGATGGCACCCAGAAGCCAAGTTGCCGCAACAGCCTCTTTAATCTTAGCAAAATTACGAGCCCCATAATAGCGAGCAATGACAATCCCCATGCCATTGCCAACACCAAGCGTAAAGCCTATAATCAAGTCAAAAACGGCCGTTGTCGCTCCTACTGCTGCTAAGGATTCTTGTCCAAGGAACCGCCCTACAATCAAGACGTCAGCTGTATTATATAGTTGTTGAAAGATATTGGACAACAGAATTGGAAGGGCAAAGCTCAAAAGTGAGGGAAGAATGGGGCCATGAATCAGGTCCACTGTTTGTTTTTTATTCATAAAGATATTATATCAGCTTTCCAGAGGACCGACAAGATTCTTTAACGAATACCGAAATCAATTGCTTACAGAGAGACAATTTGCTATAATCAAGAAAAGGAGGTCATTTATGAGTTTGACCAGTCAATTAATAACCGATGTGTTTCCAGATCTTGATAAAGTTGAAAAGCTAAATAACGAAGCTTTCCCCGAGGAAGAACGGGTCCCCCTTTCTGAGTTTTTGCGCTATCAGGACCGAGATGACGCCCACTTTTTTGCTTTTTATAACGAAGAAGAATTTGTTGGCTTTGCTTTTGCCATCTCCAACCAAAAGGCCTTCTATATTAGCTTTTTTGCCATCATGCCTCACTTAAGAAGTCATGGGTATGGGAAGGAAATTATCGACAAACTAACTGATTTTTACCAGCGAACCATGTTGCTTGAAGTAGAGCGACTGGATGAAGAATGCGATAACTTGGAACAAAGAAAAGCTCGTATGAGCTTCTATCAACAAAATGGCTTCAAAACAGCTAACGCTTTTCTAGAGTATGATGGCTTGAGTTTTGAAATTCTCTACCGCGGTGACCATTTCGACGAGGAAGCCTATCGCGACATCTTCCAAAAATTACAAGATGAACATTATTTTGACTTTCACATCAAATACAGGCGCTTTAGTGATCATTAGTTGTTTCAAGGAAGAGAAATCTAGAGAGTTTTCTCACGATAAAAACGCATAATACCAAGGTTCTGAATACCTGATATTATGCGTTTTTATGATTTTGAAAACTTTCCCTAGTTTTATCTTTAATCTTCAATTTCGATTTCAAGTCCATCACCTAGGTCAAGCGTCACTTCTTGGTTAGGTGCCAAATCTTCAGCGACAGAAGTAGGAGTGGATCCCTCTTCATCTTCAATCAAACCATATTGAACACGAACCTGATGGTCAATCTCATCAAAAATCTCTGGGTGATCTGCCAAGTATTTCTTAGCATTCTCCGATCCTTGCCCGATTTTTTCACCCTTGTAAGAGTACCATGCTCCTGCTTTTTGGATGATATCGAGATCACTTGCGATCTTCAAGAGTTCACCAGTCTTAGAAATCCCTTCTCCGTACATGATTTCAACGAAGGCTTCCTTAAATGGTGGAGCCACCTTGTTTTTCACGACCTTGATCTTGGTTTCTTTACCGACATTGGTATCTTTTTGGTCACCAGTTCCTTTGATTTGTGTGCTTCCACGAACATCCAAACGGACTGAAGCGTAGAATTTCAGAGCACGTCCACCAGGTGTTGTTTCTGGATTTCCAAACATAACCCCAACTTTTTCACGCAACTGGTTGATAAAGATGGCAATTGTTTTGGTTTTATTGATAGAAGCACCAAGTTTACGCATGGCCTGGCTCATCATACGAGCTTGCAAACCAACGTGACTATCTCCAATATCCCCATCAATTTCCGCACGTGGTACAAGGGCCGCAACCGAGTCGATAACGACAAGGTCAACTGCACCTGAGTCAATCAATTTCCCTGCAATTTCAAGACCTTGCTCACCTGAGTCTGGTTGTGACAAAAGCAATTCGTCAATGTTCACACCAAGGGCTGCTGCATAGGCTGGATCAAGGGCATGTTCCGCATCGATAAAGGCAGCGATACCGCCTTCTTTTTGTGCTTGCGCGACAGCGTGAAGGGCAACCGTTGTCTTACCAGAAGACTCTGGCCCGTAGATTTCGATGATACGTCCCTTAGGATAACCACCTGAACCAAGAGCAATATCCAGAGCCAATGAGCCTGAGCTCATGACTTGCACTTTTTGCTCCGCGCGCTCGCCCAAACGCATGATTGAGCCTTTACCAAAGTCTTTCTCAATCAACTTAAGAGCATCGTTCAAGGCTTTTTCACGATCCGCTCCAAACTTTTTTGAAATTTCATCTAATTTTTTTGGTTTTTTCGCCATTCTATTCTCCTATATTCTACTGGTCCTTAGACCTATCCACTATTATATCAAAAGTTAGTCACTTAATAAAGCCTTGCGAACTAGGTTAAAGGCATGCATAGCTGCGATGTGACGTACATCTGCTCGACTTCTGCCTCCAATATTAACTTTGATGACCTCAGTTCCTTGCTCCTGTGCCAATCCTATAAAGACTGTCCCAGCTGGATGCCCCTCTAAGCTATCTGGTCCTGCCACACCCGTCAAACTAACTCCATAGTCAGACTGAGTCTTGAGACGTGCCCGCTCTGCCATTTTTCGAGCTGTAAACTCTGAAACGACACCATGTTTTTTCAGTTCTCGCTCGGAAATATCCAACATCTTGGACTTTTCCTCTAGGCTGTAGGTGACAAATCCTCCATTAAAGATAGCTGACACACCTGAAAAGTCTGCTAATGTCGCTTGAAAGAGACCTGCCGTCAAGCTTTCTGCCGCAGTAATGCTTTTCTGTCTCTTCTTTAGCCCTTCTACAACGACACTTGCGAGACTGGTTTCTTCCCCATATCCATAACAGATGTCTCGCAGTGAATGTCCATCGAAAGTCTGACGATCCAAGATTTGATTTTCTAGGATATCCAGCACTCGATCAGCCTTTTCTTGACTGACTGCTTTTGTGGACAAGCGCAAGGTCACTTCTCCCGTCTTGGCATATGGCGCCAAAGTCGGATCCGTTTGATGGTCAATCAAATCCGCCAAAATGGTCACCAACTGACTCTCCCCAATCCCAAAGAAACGAAGCACTCGGGAATACAGTTTGGTGCCAGTCATCAGCTTGGGTAAAAGTTGATTTAAGACCATGGGTTTCAACTCACTTGGCGGTCCTGGAAGGACTACGTAGGTCACGCCATTCACTTCCGACACTCCTCCTACTGCTAAACCTGTCTCATTTGGCAGTGGGGTCGCCCCTTCTACAATTTGGGCTTGGCGCTCATTATTCGGTGTCCGAGCATAGTCAGGTCTATGAGCAAAGAAAATATCCAATTTCTCTTGTGCTTGAGGGTCAAACACTAGAGCTTTTCCTAAAAATTTTGCCAGAGTTTGTTTGGTCAAATCATCCTCGGTTGGTCCCAACCCCCCTGTCAAAATCACAAGATTGCTACGTTGACTCGCAATCTCAAGCAGGGACAAAAGACGAGCTTCATTGTCTCCGACAGCTGTTTGAAAATAAACATCTACCCCGATTTCGGCTAACTTCTCTGATAAAAACTGAGCATTGGTATTGACGATCTGCCCTGTTAAAATTTCTGTTCCGACAGCAATAATTTCTGCTTTCATTTTTCCTCCTATTTATCTATTCGAATTTTTTTGAAAAAATCGCAGGAAATTTCCCACGATTTGATTCTTTGTTTTATTCTACCTCTTCGTTTGAAACACTAGTACTGGTTGAAGGCGCTGTCCGACCAAAGGCTGTTTCGTACAGTACCGCATTGGTTTCCAATTCTGTCACTGGCTCTTTACCCAGTGAACTACGCAAGAGATTTTGCATTTCGAGCATATGTTCTGAAGTGACAATCTGATAAGAAATCCCTTGTAGCTCAGCATCTTCTCCGCGCAATTGATGCGTCTCAATATTTTTGAAAGAATCTTGATAGCCGAGCAATTGTGGAATGCTCTTAGCTGATAAGTCCACATTGGTCTGCATGTTATCACTCAAAGCTTTGAGGATACCTTGATAATGACTCACACTGTTTAGGCTCAAAACCTTCTCAACGATTTTTTGAATGACTTCACGTTGACGCTTTTGACGGCCGTAGTCTCCTTCAGGGTCTTGGTAACGCATCCGCGAATACACCAAGGCTTCCTCACCATTCAAGTTTTGTTCCCCAACACCAATGGAAATCTTATTAAACTCTTCTTGGTCAGTGATAGAAATTGGAAAACCAAGTGTATTGTTGACGGTGATCCCACCAACTGCATCCACCAATTGTTGAAGGCCTTGCATGTTGACCATTACATAGCGGTCAATGTGGATATTCATCATCTTTTGAATAGTAGAAATTGCAAGTTCCGCACCACCATTAGCATAGGCCGCATTGAGTTTGGCTTCCTGAACTTGGCCATTTTCATTCTCGATCTTGGTCAAAATATCCCGTTCCAAACTCATCATAGTGGTTTTCTTTGTTTTGGGATTAACCGTCAGGAGTATCATAGAATCACTATTCCCTGCCCACGGATCTGTACGTTCCGAATTTCCCGTATCTACCCCCATCAAGAGGATAGTCAGTGGCTCCGTCGCTTCGATAACGTTGGTTTCTTCCCCGATTTTTTTGTAAGTCTTTTTACTTAGGGTTTCTGTTCCCTGCTGGTAGATGGTATAGCCATAAACCGCTACACCTAAAACTGTTACTGCTAGGAAACCTAGAACCATTCCAATTAATTTTTTAATCATCTTGTTATTCATCTATCAATTTGCCCATCAGACAAACATCTAAAAATATCCCTTCTGCTAAATAGGCTCCTCTTTCTTGCAAGCCTTCTATGATAAATCCCATTTTTGAATAGAGGTGGATAGCAGCCTCATTTCGTTTTTGTACACTAAGTTGCAAACGGCGCAAGACACCACTGGCTTTAGCCCACTCGATGCCTTCTTCTAGAAGTATTGTAGCCAATCCTTGGTTCCAGAATTTCTTTCGAACCGCTAAAAAAACATCACCAATATGTCGAACCCTTAAATGTTGATCCGCTGTGATATTTAAGACTCCTGCAATCTCATCATTCAGTAAGGCGAGGAGAGTAATTTGATTCTCTGATGCAGCTTGCTTTTCAATAAAAAGAGCCATTTCAGAAGCTGTCATCATAATACCATTTTTATCTAGGCTAGTGAAGTCTGTCTCTTGACCGACATAATCTAAAAATGCAATCAAAGCTATAGCATCTGAAGTCTCTGCCTCACGAATGCACAACTCATACTCCATCCTGAAGCTCCTTGATGAGTTGTTCAGCCCGAGGGCCATGAGCTGTAAAATGAAGGCAACGACCCTCAGCTTCTTTCAAGATTTTCAATTCCAAGTAAGAATCTGGCAAATCTTCACCCAAAAGATGCCCCCACTCAATAACAGTCACACCACCACCAAAGAGAAACTCATCCAAGTCAATAGAATCAGCGTCTCCTTCGATACGGTAGACATCCAAATGGTAAAGTGGCAGACGCCCTTCATACTCTCTCACGATAGTATAAGTTGGACTTTTAATCATCTGACGGATATCCAAGCCCTTGGCAAGGCCTTTTGTAAAGGTTGTTTTACCCGCACCCAACTCTCCCGTCAAGATCAGAACATCGTCTTTTTGAAGCAAATGACCTAATCTTTCTCCGAGAGCTAGAAGCTCTTCTTCATTTTTTGTGTGCATGTTACTATTATACCAAAAAGTTTTCTTTTGTGTGAATTTTCTTTATAGACTTACTATGCTAAATTTATAGTTCTCCTTTCCTTTCTTAGAAAAAGGTAAAAATACAAATAACAAATAAAACATCGCGAATCACATGTCCGTAAAATGAAATTTCCCTTTGCACGGATTTTGGAAAGAGGAAACGCGCACATAAAAAACCAAGACCGATATAAAGGAGAATGGAGGAGATCGTTACGGGATTTCTCAAGAAAATAATCGTGCCTAAAACGGAAATCACAACCGTTCTCTTCTTGTTGAGATGGTTGTCCATATCCCGAATATATTTATCAAAAGGTAAGAAAATCCATAGATCTACTCCCAGCAAGAAAAAGAATGAAGGCAAAAAGAGGTCAACCAGATCCTGCTGAAGCTCAGTACCAACTTGGATACTTTCTGATAAAATGAAACAGCTGGCTAAAAGATTGATGATTAAAAGAAGATTATGGATAAGCTTCACTTTCTCTGCAGAATGCAAAATACTATGACTTTTCTGACCCAAGGTATGGAAGTAATTAATCCCAGAACAAAAACCAGAAACTCCCACTATGAGAATTAAAAAATAGACATTTCCTTCTCTTAAGGATAAAAATGATTCCTCCCACAATAAACAACTTCCAAATAAAATTTGAGCGACAGCTAATAATAATAAAACACGAATTGATTTCATCATTTCCTTTTCTTCCTCCGTATAAGAAATTATACTCTGACAGGATTAGAAAATGATAAATGACTTCCGAAATGTCACATTAGGACGCTGAACGGTACTAAAAACAGTTCCGTCATTCACAGAACTGTTCTCTTCTAATCTAATCCTTAAACCAGAGGGCGATTTCTCGTTTAGCTGACTCTTCTGAATCTGATCCATGTACGACGTTTTGAATGGCTTGATTTTCTCCTGCCGCCTTAGCAAAATCTCCCCGGATGGTCCCCGGAAGAGCCTCTTCTGGACGAGTGGCCCCCATCATGTCACGCCAGCTTTCAATTACCTTGGGACCTGAAATGATTCCCACAATTATTGGACCTGAGGTCATAAATTGGCGGATAGGAGGATAAAAACTTTTTCCAACTAAGTCGCGATAGTGTTGGTCAATCAAATCTTCTGAAACTGTTGAACGTAACTCTAATTTTTCGAGTTTGAAACCACGTCGCTCAATTCTTTTCAAAACCTCGCCAACTAGACCTCTCTTCACACCATCTGGCTTAATGATAAAGAATGTTTGTTCCATATAAATCCCCTTGTCATTTTAGTTCTTCTATTCTACCACACTTTATGAAAAAGTGGGAAAATTTTCTGAAACAAAGAAAAGAGAACCCGGAGGTTCTCTTATTTGCTTTTATTCTACAGTTTCTTCAGATTGGATTTCCACAGTTTCATCTACTGGAGTAAGTTCTGCCTCTTCTTGTTCAGGAGCCAGATATTCTGCGTCATTGATTGCCTGTGGTTCAAGGTTACGGTAGCGAGCCATACCAGTACCAGCTGGGATGATCTTACCGATGATAACATTTTCCTTGAGTCCAAGGAGATGATCTTTCTTACCACGGATGGCCGCATCAGTAAGGACACGAGTTGTTTCCTGGAAGGAAGCCGCTGACAAGAAACTGTTTGTTTCAAGTGAGGCTTTGGTAATTCCCATAAGAACTGGGCGACCAGTCGCTGGAACTCCACCTGCGATAAGGACATCTTTATTAGCATCTGTAAAATCGTTGATGTCTAAAAGGGTACCCATGAGAAGATCTGTATCACCTGGATCCATGACACGGACTTTACGGATCATTTGACGAACCATAACCTCGATGTGTTTGTCACCGATTTCTACCCCTTGGCTACGGTAAACTTTTTGGACTTCACCGAGAAGGTAGGTTTCAACTGACAAGACATCACGAACAGCAAGGAGATGTTTTGGTTGGATAGAACCCTCTGTCAATGCTGCACCACGAGAAACTTGGTCTCCAACTTCAACACGCATACGTGCTGTAAATGGAACGACGTATTCACCTTCGCCAGTTTCACCCTTAACAAAGACTTTCTTCGTACGAGTTGACGCGTCTTCTTCAATGGCGGTAACTTGTCCCTTGACCTCTGTGATGACCGCTTCCCCTTTTGGATTGCGGGCTTCAAAGATTTCTTGGACACGAGGAAGACCTTGAGTGATATCGGTATTTGAGGCAACTCCACCCGTGTGGAAGGTACGCATTGTAAGTTGTGTACCAGGTTCCCCGATAGATTGGGCAGCGATTGTACCAACTGCTTCACCAACTTCAACCGCATCACCAGTCGCCAAGTTGATACCGTAACAGTGACGGCAGACACCATGACGAGTGTTACATGTAAATACGGAACGGATAGTCACTTCTTCCACACCAGCATTGACAATCTCGCGCGCCTTGTCTTCTGTGATTAACTCATTTGGACCAATGATGACTTCGCCAGTTTCTGGGTGTTTAACAGTTTTCTTAGTATAACGACCATTGAGACGTTCTTCGAGAGACTCGATCATCTCTTTTCCTTCTGCGATAGAGCGGATTAAGAGACCACGGTCTGTTCCACAGTCGTCCTCACGGATGATAACGTCTTGGGCAACGTCAACCAAACGACGAGTCAAGTAACCTGAGTCGGCTGTCTTAAGGGCCGTATCGGTCATACCTTTACGCGCACCGTGAGTTGAGAAGAACATTTCGAGTACTGACAAACCTTCGCGGAAGTTTGAAAGGATTGGCAATTCCATGATACGTCCGTTCGGAGCGGCCATCAGACCACGCATACCGGCAAGTTGTGAGAAGTTCGAGATGTTACCACGGGCTCCTGAGTCCATCATCATAACGATTGGGTTCTTCGGATCTTGATTATCAACCAAGCGTTTTTCCAATTTCTCACGAGCTGCACGCCATTCAGCTGTAACGGCATTGTAACGTTCATCATCAGTGATCAAACCACGACGGAACTGTTTTGTGATCTGCTCTACACGCTTATGAGATTCTTCGATGATTTCAGCCTTGTCTTCAACCACTGGGATATCAGCAATCCCCACTGTCAATCCAGCAAGTGTTGAATGATGGTAGCCTAAGTCTTTCAATCGGTCCAAGAATGCAGAAGTTTCTGTTGTACGGAAACGTTTGAAAATCTCAGCGATGATATTTCCAAGGTTTTTCTTCTTGAATGGAGGATTGAGTTCAAGGTTGCGAATGGCTTCCTTGATATCGCCACCTAGTGGCAAGAAGTACTTAGCTGGGAGTCCTTCTGTCAAGTTCGCATTATTTGGTTCTTGCAAGTAAGGTAGACCCTCTGGCATGATGTCGTTGAAGAGGATTTTACCAACTGTTGTAAGCAAGACCTTGTGTTTTTGCTCTTCTGTCCATGGTTTATTGAGGCTGTCTGTCGCGATACCAACACGTGAGTGGAGGTGAACATAGCCATTGCGGTAAGCCATAACCGCTTCGTCACGGTCTTTGAAGACCATTCCTTCACCTTCACGACCAGCTTCTTCCATGGTCAAGTAGTAGTTACCCAAAACCATGTCCTGAGATGGGGTAACAACTGGTTTACCATCTTTCGGGTTCAAGATGTGCTCAGCAGCGAGCATGAGGATACGAGCTTCTGCTTGAGCCTCTTCTGAAAGCGGTACGTGGATGGCCATTTGGTCACCGTCAAAGTCGGCATTGTAGGCTTCACAGACAAGCGGGTGCAAACGAAGGGCCTTACCATCGATCAAGACTGGCTCGAAGGCTTGGATACCCAAACGGTGAAGGGTCGGTGCGCGGTTCAAAAGGACTGGGTGTTCTTTGATTACTTCTTCGAGGATATCCCAGATACGTTCATCTCCACGTTCTACCAAGCGTTTAGCCGCTTTAACGTTTTGCACGATGTCACGGGCAACGATTTCGCGCATGACAAATGGTTTAAAGAGCTCGATCGCCATTTCGCGTGGCACACCACATTGGTACATCTTAAGAGTTGGACCAACGGCGATAACGGAACGTCCTGAGAAGTCAACACGTTTACCGAGCAAGTTTTGACGGAAGCGTCCTTGTTTACCTTTGAGCATGTGGCTCAATGATTTTAGTGGACGGCTACCTGGTCCTGTGATTGGACGACCACGACGACCATTATCAATCAAAGCGTCAACCGCTTCTTGAAGCATACGCTTCTCATTTTGAACGATGATACCTGGTGCATTCAACTCAAGCAAACGAGCCAAACGGTTGTTACGGTTGATGACACGACGGTAAAGGTCGTTCAAGTCAGATGAGGCAAAACGGCCACCATCCAACTGCAACATTGGACGGAGATCTGGTGGAATAACTGGGAGGATGTTAAGAACCATCCATTCAGGTTTGTTCCCAGACTTGTAAAAGGCATCCAAAACATCCAAACGACGGATAGCTTTGACACGTTTTTGTCCAGTAGCTGTTTTCAACTCTTCTTTGAGTTCAGCAATTTCTTTTTCAAGATCTACTTGTTTCAAAAGGTCTTGGATGGCTTCGGCACCCATCTTGGCAACGAATGATCCATAGCCATACTCACGCAAGCGCTCACGGTATTCGCGCTCTGTCATGATAGACTTGTGCTCAAGTGGTGTATCCTTAGGATCAATCACCACATAAGCCGCAAAGTAGATAACTTCCTCGAGGGCACGAGGGCTCATATCAAGGGTCAAGCCCATACGGCTTGGAATCCCCTTGAAATACCAGATGTGAGATACAGGAGCTTTCAACTCGATGTGCCCCATACGCTCACGACGAACTTTTGTACGCGTTACTTCAACCCCACAACGGTCACAAACAATCCCTCTGTAACGAATGCGTTTGTACTTACCACAAGCACATTCCCAGTCTTTTGTAGGACCAAAGATGACTTCGTCAAAGAGTCCTTCACGTTCTGGTTTCAACGTACGGTAATTGATTGTTTCAGGTTTTTTGACTTCTCCATAAGACCATGAACGGACTTTGCTTGGAGAAGCTAGGGTGATTTGCATACTTTTAAAACGATTTACATCAACCACTATTTCTTCCCTTTCTATTCTAAGTGAACTGCTTATTCTTGTTCAGCAGTTTCTTCTGTTGCTTCCGCTTTTGTTGCTTTCTCTGCTTCTTCAGCTTCAAAGGCTGCTTTAGCCTCTTGGGCTGCTTTTTCGCGGGCTTTTTCAAGGTCATCTACGTGGATGACATCTTCGTCCATTCCTTCATCCAAGTCGCGAAGTTCCACTTCTTGGTCATCTTCGTCAAGGACACGCATGTCAAGACCAAGAGATTGCAATTCTTTCACAAGAACTCGGAATGATTCTGGAACACCTGGTTTTGGAATTGGTTTTCCTTTTGTAATAGCTTCATAAGCTCTCAAACGTCCGTTAATATCGTCAGACTTGTAAGTCAAGATTTCTTGAAGGACATTTGACGCACCGTAGGCTTCAAGGGCCCAAACCTCCATCTCACCGAAACGTTGTCCACCAAACTGAGCTTTACCTCCGAGTGGCTGTTGAGTAACGGTTGAGTAAGGCCCGACTGAACGCGCGTGCAATTTATCATCAACCATGTGGTGGAGTTTAATCATGTACATGACACCAACTGATACACGGTTGTCAAATGGTTCACCAGTACGTCCATCATAAAGGATAGTCTTGGCATCGCTATCCATACCTGCTTCTTTGACAGTGTCCCAAAGATCTTCAGAACTTGCTCCGTCAAAGACTGGTGTTGCGATGTGGATACCAAGAGTACGTGCTGCCATACCAAGGTGAAGCTCCATAACCTGACCGATATTCATACGTGATGGTACCCCAAGTGGGTTCAACATGATATCAACTGGAGTTCCGTCTGGAAGGTAAGGCATGTCTTCTACAGGAACGATACGAGAGACAACCCCCTTGTTTCCGTGACGTCCGGCCATCTTATCTCCGACCTTGATCTTACGTTTTTGAGCGATGTAGACGCGAACCAGCATGTTAACGCCTGATTGCAACTCATCTCCATTTGCACGTGTAAAGATCTTAACATCACGAACGACACCATCGGCACCGTGTGGTACACGAAGAGAAGTATCACGTACTTCACGAGACTTGTCTCCGAAGATAGCGTGCAAGAGGCGTTCTTCAGCTGAAAGATCTTTTTCACCCTTAGGTGTGACTTTACCTACAAGGATATCGCCTTCTTTAACCTCGGCACCAATACGGATAATTCCCATTTCGTCAAGGTTTTTAAGGGCATCTTCCCCAACGTTTGGAATCTCACGAGTAATTTCCTCAGGCCCAAGCTTTGTATCGCGCGTTTCTGATTCGTATTCTTCGAGGTGGACAGATGTGTAGACATCGTCTTTCACCAGGCGTTCGCTCATGATAACGGCATCTTCGAAGTTGTAACCTTCCCAAGTCATGTAGGCAACGATTGGGTTTTGTCCAAGCGCCATTTCTCCATTTTCCATAGAAGGTCCGTCAGCGATAAAGTCGCCTTTTTCAACGACATCACCAACTTTAACGAGGGTACGTTGGTTGTAGGCAGTACCTGAGTTTGAACGGCGGAATTTTTGAATGTGATAAACATCTAGGGAACCATCTTCACGGCGAACTTCTACCTTGTCCGCATCTGCGTAGGTAACTTTACCATCATGCTGAGCAATAACCGCAGCTCCAGAGTCATGGGCTGCTTGGTATTCCATACCAGTACCAACGTAAGGTGCTTTTGGATCAATCAATGGCACAGCCTGACGTTGCATGTTGGCACCCATGAGGGCACGGTTGGAGTCATCGTTTTCCAAGAAAGGAATACATGCAGTCGCAACGGCAACTACCTGTTTTGGTGAAACGTCCATGTAGTCAACTACTTCTGCTGGATACTCTTGGTTGACCCCTTGGTGACGTCCCATGACAACCTTCTCAGCAAAAGTACCATCTTCGTTGAGGCGAGAGTTAGCCTGTGCTACAGTAAATTCATCTTCTTCATCGGCTGTCAACCAAACGATTTCGTTTGTGACTACACCAGTTTCACGGTCAACCTTACGATATGGTGTTTGAACAAATCCATACTTGTTCAAGTGACCGTATGATGACAAGTTATTGATCAAACCGATGTTAGGTCCTTCAGGTGTCTCGATTGGACACATACGACCGTAGTGAGTGTAATGCACGTCACGTACTTCATATCCAGCACGGTCACGAGTCAAACCACCAGGTCCTAAGGCTGACAAACGACGTTTGTGAGACAACTCAGAAAGTGGGTTGTGTTGGTCCATGAACTGGGACAATTGTGAAGAACCAAAGAATTCTTTGATCGCAGCTGTCACCGGGCGGATGTTGATAATTTGTTGCGGTGTCAAAACTTCATTGTCCTGAACAGACATACGTTCACGGACATTACGTTCCATACGAGAAAGTCCAAGACGTACTTGGTTTGCAAGCAATTCACCAACTGCACGGATACGACGGTTTCCAAGGTGGTCGATATCATCCACACGTCCGATACCTTCCGCCAAGTTGAGGAAGTAGCTCATCTCTGCAAGGATATCCGCAGGAGTTACAACACGAACCTTGTCGTCAGGATTGGCATTTCCGATGATGGTTACAACACGGTCTGGGTCCGTTGGGGCAACAACCTTGAATTTTTGAAGGACAACCGGTTCAGTCAAAACAGCTGCATCGTTTGGAATATAAACAATCTTGTTCAAGTCGCCATCCAAGTGGTGCTCGATGCTTTCAATCACGCTACGAGTCATAACTGTATTAGCTTCTACCAAAATTTCACCGGTTTCAGGATCTACCAATGGCTCAGCGATGGTTTGGTTGAGCAAGCGTGTTTTGATGTTCAATTTTTTATTAATCTTGTAACGACCAACGACTGCTAAGTCATAGCGACGTGGATCAAAGAAACGTGCCACAAGCAAGCTACGTGAGCTTTCAGCAGTTTTAGGCTCACCTGGACGAAGGCGTTCGTAAATTTCTTTCAAGGCTTCGTCTGTACGAGAGTCCATTGGATTCTTGTGGATATCTTTTTCAACAGTATTGCGAACCAATTCGCTATCACCAAAGATGTCAAAGATTTCATCATCACCTGAGAAACCAAGCGCACGAACCAAGGTCGTAAATGGAATCTTACGAGTACGGTCGATACGAGTATAAGCGATGTCTTTTGAGTCGCTTTCAAGTTCCAACCAAGCTCCACGGTTAGGGATAACAGTAGAACCGTAACCCACTTTACCGTTCTTGTCTACTTTGTCATTAAAGTAAACACCTGGTGAGCGAACCAACTGAGAAACGATAATACGTTCACCACCATTGATGATGAAAGTACCCATCTCAGTCATGATTGGGAAATCACCAAAGAAGACTTCTTGAGTCTTGATTTCGCCTGTTTCTTTATTGATCAAGCGGAAGGTTACAAAAATTGGGGCTGAGTAGCTAGCATCGTGGATACGAGCTTCTTCGAGCGTGTATTTTGGTTCCTTGATTTCATAGCCAACAAATTCCAACTCCATTGTGTCTGTGAAGTTTGAAATTGGCAATACATCTTCAAATACTTCCTTAAGTCCGTGGTCTAGGAAATCTTTGAATGAATCCGTTTGAATTTCAATCAAATTTGGTAAGTCAAGAACTTCTTTGATTCTTGAAAAACTACGACGGGTACGATGTTTCCCGTATTGAACGTCATGTCCTGCCAAGATGATTCTCCTTTGTAAATAAATTCCAAGCCTTATCAATCAGGCTTTTCTAATCGTCATATGGTTTTAAAAACCCCTATCACCGTGTCCCTTTGATGAATTTTCAGAATCTTTAAATCTTTGTTACAAACACTCAAAAACCTGAAAAAAAGCACAAAAAGAGCAGCTAAATCTGACTTTTTCAGAAGATTTAACTGCTGTGAGCCTTGTCTGGACAATATTTCAGACAAAACCTACGACAAATGATTACTCATATTATACCTTATTTAGCCAGATTTTTCAAGGTTTTTTTACTACTTTTTAAACAATCTTTTCCTATATATTATTTTAAAATTTCAAGAGAATGAAGCATTATATTTTCTCTTAAAAACTAGGAAAACGCTTGCACCAATGTTTACCTCGTGCTATACTGTTAGGGAACAACTACACAAGGAGAATTGTGATGAAAAAGATCCCATCTCAAACTGAGAAAAAAATGATTTATGGTATCCGTTCCTTGAAGAACGGAACTGGTTCTGTCCTTATTGGTGCCAGCATTGTCTTGCTTTCTGCTACAATGCCAACTATTTCAGCTAACGAAAACCTTCCTCAAACTCAGGAAAATACTAGCGCTGTGACCAAGGCTCCTACTGAGACTGAAACGAGTCAAACTCAAAAGGAAACGCCTATTTCTGAGCAAAAGAATGCAAACGCTTCCCTTGATACTAAAAAGGACGCCCCAGCAACTGACGCTGTTCTAGCATCTGAAACACCTAAAAAAGAAGCTCCTGCTGTGGAAACTACTACAGCACCAGAAACACCTAGAACAGAAGATGCTAGCACAAGCCAGGCTAACAGCAAGGGAGAAAAGGCTGATACTCCGACTTCGACGCCAACTTCAGGCCAAAAACCACAAGCAGACACATCTTCTGAAGAACCCATCGCAGACAACTACTTCCGCATTCATGTGAAAAAACTTCCTGAGGAAAACAAGGATTCTCAAGGTCTTTGGACTTGGGATGATGTTGAAAAGCCGTCTGAAAACTGGCCAAATGGAGCCAAGTCCTTCAAGGATGCCAAGCAAGATGACTACGGCTATTACCTTGATGTCAAACTCAAAAATGAGCAAGCCAAGAAAGTCAGCTTCCTTATCAACAATGCCAAGGGGGATAACCTGACAGGGGACCGTTCGGTAGAGCGCCTCTCTCCAAAAATGAACGAGGCCTGGCTAGATGAAAACTACAAGGTATACAACTACCGCCCTCAACCAGCAGGAACTGTCCGTGTCAACTACTATCGCACCGACGGGAACTATGACAAAAAATCTCTCTGGTATTGGGGCGATGTCAAAAACCCAAGCAGTGGAGAATGGCCTGACGGAACAGACTTCACTGCAACTGGAAAATATGGCCGTTACATTGATATTCCACTCAATGAAGCTGCAAGAGAATTTGGATTTTTATTACTAGACGAAAGCAAGAAAGGCGATGATGTGAAAATCCGAAAAGAGGATTACAAATTTACAGATTTGAAAAATCACAGTCAAATCTTTCTCAAAGATGATGACGAAACCATCTACACCAACCCCTATTATGTGCACGACATCCGCATGACTGGTGCTCAACACGTAGCTAAGTCTCGTATTGAAAGCAGCTTTTCTACCCTAGTCGGAGCCAAGAAAGAAGATATTCTTAAGCACTCCAACATCACTGACCATCAAGGGAACAAAGTAGCCATCACAGACGTGGAAGTAGATGAAGCTGGTAAGAAAGTGACCTACATTGGCGACTTCTCTGATACCCAACACCCTTACACTGTCAGCTACAATTCAGACCGTTTTACCACACGTTCAAGCTGGCGCCTCAAGGATGAGACCTACAGTTATGACGGTCCACTCGGCGCAACCCTAAAAGAAGATGGCAAGCGTGTCGACCTTACCCTCTGGTCTCCAAGTGCTGATAAGGTTTCCGTTGTCGTCTATGACAAGAAAGACCCTGAAAAAGTGGTCGGAACTGTCGCTCTTGAAAAAGGAGAAAAAGGAACCTGGAAACAAATTTTGGACGCAAACTCAGGTCTAGGTATCAGCAACTACACTGGCTACTACTACCACTACCAAATCGAGCGCCAAGGTAAAACTGTCCTCGTTCTTGACCCTTATGCCAAATCATTAGCGGCTTGGAATAGCGACCTAGCAAAAACAGATGCCGCTCATAAGGTCGCTAAAGCTGCCTTCGTCGATCCAGCAAAGTTAGGTCCGCAAGACTTGACCTATGGGAAGATTCGAAACTTCAAATCGCGTGAAGATGCCGTTATCTACGAAGCTCATGTTCGTGACTTCACTTCGGATCCTGCCATCGCAAAAGACTTGACCAAGCCATTTGGTACCTTTGAAGCCTTTATCGAAAAACTAGACTATCTAAAAGACTTGGGTGTGACTCATATCCAACTCCTTCCAGTCTTGTCCTACTACTTTGTCAACGAATTGAAGAACCAAGAACGTTTGTCTGCCTATGCTTCAAGCAATAGCAATTACAACTGGGGATATGACCCTCAAAACTACTTCTCCTTGACTGGTATGTACTCAAGCGATCCTAAGGATCCAGAAAAACGTATTGCCGAATTCAAAAATCTCATCAACGAAATCCATAAACGTGGTATGGGGGCTATCTTGGATGTGGTCTACAACCATACTGCCAATCTCGACATCTTTGAAGACTTAGAGCCAAACTACTACCACTTTATGGACGCAGACGGAACTCCTCGTACTAGCTTTGGAGGTGGCCGTTTGGGAACAACCCACTACATGTCTAAGCGTGTCTTGGTAGACTCCATCAAGTATTTAGTCGAAACCTACAAAGTGGATGGTTTCCGTTTCGATATGATGGGTGATCACGATGCGGCTTCAATCGAAGAAGCTTACAAGGCTGCACGCGCCCTCAATCCAAACCTTATCATGCTAGGTGAAGGCTGGAGAACCTATACTGGTGATGAAAATACGCCTGTACAACCTGCTGACCAAGATTGGATGAAACATACCGATACTGTCGCTGTCTTTTCAGATGATATCCGTAACAACCTCAAGTCTGGTTATCCAAACGAAGGCCAACCTGCCTTTATCACAGGTGGAAAACGCGATATCAATACCATCTTTAAAAATCTGATTGCTCAACCAACTAACTTTGAAGCAGACAGTCCTGGAGATGTTATCCAGTATATCGCAGCCCATGATAACTTGACCCTCTTTGACATCATTGCTCAGTCTATCAAAAAAGACCCAAGCAAGGCTGAAAACTACGCTGAAATCCATCGCCGTTTGCGACTTGGAAACCTCATGATCTTGACTGCTCAAGGAACTCCGTTTATCCACTCTGGTCAGGAATACGGACGTACCAAACAATTCCTTGACCCAGCCTACAAGACTCCTGTTCCTGAAGATAAGGTTCCAAACAAGTCTCACTTGTTGCGCGACAAGGACGGCAAGCCATTTGTCTATCCTTACTTTATCCATGACTCTTACGACTCAAGTGATGCTGTCAATAAGTTTGATTGGACCAAAGCAACTGATGGCAAAGCATATCCTGAAAATGTCAAGAGCCGTGACTACATGAAAGGATTGATCGCTCTTCGTCAATCTACAGACGCCTTCCGACTCAAGAGTCTACAAGATATCAAAGAACGCGTCCAACTCATTACTGTCCCAGGCCAAAATGGTGTTGAAAAAGAAGATGTGGTCATCGGCTACCAAATCACTGCTCCAAACGGTGATGTCTACGCTGTCTTTGTCAATGCAGATGATAAGGCTCGCGAATTTACTCTAGGAACTGCCTTTGCTCACTTGAGAAAGGCTGAAGTCCTGGCAGATGAAAATCAAGCCGGACCAGTAGGAATCGCTAAACCTCAAGGTCTCGAATGGACTGAAAAAGGCTTGAAATTGAACGCTCTCACTGCCGTTGTTCTCCGCTTGTCTCAAGGTGGTGCCATCGTTGCCCCAGCTGTGGAAGAAAAACCAGAATTTAATCTTTCTAGCTTGGAAACCCAACAAGACCAAGCCCAAAACCTAGTAGCCAATCCTGACTCTCAAGAAACTGCTACAGAGGCTCTTGCTCAGAAAGTCCTTCCAAACACAGGTACTGAGAGCAAATCCCTTCTTGCCCTAGCTGGATTCAGCATCCTCGCCCTTCTCGGACTTGGATGGTTGATGAAAAACAAGAAAAAGAACTAATACTCAATGAAAATCAAAGAGTAAACTAGGAAGCTAGTCGCAGGCTGCTCAAAGCACTGTTTTGAGGTTGTGGATAAGGCAAAGCTGACGTGGTTTGAAGAGATTTTCAAAGAGTATAACCTAGCCCTCCTATAGAAACAACACCCCATGGTCAGAGGAATCTTCTAGTCATGGGGTGTTGTTTTTATGATACACTTATCTATCAAATCATATATTCTACACTATAGCTAGCGTCTGATAAGATACGAGCCAGGAACTGCTTGGTTCGTTCTTCCTGTGGACGACTAAAGAAATCGTGGGGATTATTCTCCTCTACGATACGGCCTCCGTCCATAAAAATAACGTGGTTGGCGACATCTCTAGCAAATCCCATCTCATGCGTAACGACTACCATGGTCACACCTTCTCCCGCCAACTGTTTCAGAACATCCAAAACATCTCCAACCAACTCAGGGTCTAGTGCAGATGTTGGTTCATCCAGCAAAATGACCTCGGGCTTGACGGTAATAGCACGCGCAATTCCTATTCGTTGTTGTTGTCCTCCAGATAGTTGTGAAGGGTAGTAGTCTTTATAGGCAAGTAAACCAACTTTTTCCAAGGCAGATTCTGCACGTTTGAGCGCTTCTTCCTTGGGAACTTTACGAGCTACGATTAGGCCTTCTAGAATATTTTCCAGAGCAGTTTTATTCGCAAAAAGATTGTAGTGCTGGAAAACAAAGGCTGTTTTTTGGCGAATTTCTAGAATGTCTTTCTTGCTCAATTTGGATAAGTCATAGGTTTTTCCTGCCAAGGTCAAACGGCCACTATCAGCTTTTTCTAAGTGGTTGAGACAACGGAGAAAGGTCGTTTTCCCCGAACCTGATGGTCCTAAGATAACGACGACATCCCCTTGGTTAACCTGGAGATTGACATCCTCCAGCACCTGCCTCTCACCAAATGTTTTTGCGATATGTTCTACTTGTAACATCCTGTCCTCCTATACAAAACGCGCGCTAGATGCTTTTGCACTCTTTTCTTTTTTCAAATAGCCTTTCTCCAGTAGGGAGAAGCCCCACTGAATCAAACCACAGATCAAAATATACTGCAAAAAGATCACAAAATAAGACTCGAAATACTGGTAGCCGTAGGATGCTTCCACACGGGCAATAGCGGTGATGTCCTTGATGGTCATGACAAAGACCAGGGAGGTCCCTTTGACGATATTGATCACCAGATTGGCCAAGTTAGGCAAGGCTGAGCGCAAGGCTTGAGGAAAAACAATCCTTAGATAGGCCTGGGTTGTAGTCAGCCCAATCGCATGCGCTGCCTCTAGTTGTCCCTTGTCCACCGTCAAGATAGCTGAACGCAAAATCTCCGATAAACTCCCGACTGTCATCAAACTATAAATGATAAAGGCATAGTAGAGAGGATCAAGCTTGAAAATATTAAAGTCACTTCCTATGCTTTTGAGAAATTGATTCAGCAAACTTGGAAACAAACTATAAAAGAAGAGAATCAATAAAATCGGAGGAGTCGCTCGGATAAAAGCCAGATAGACCAGAGAAAAACTCCTCACCCCTCGAACCTTGTAAATCTGCCCCAAGGCTAAAAATAGAGCTGGTAAAAAGCTTAGGACCATAGCCACAATCATGATAATCAAGGTGATTGGCACACCCTTCAAGGTCTCCAGAAAGGTCTTTACAATATAGTCTATATCCATTTCTTACCTCCCTTTTGTTTCCAAAGACTTCTCAAGCAAACGACTCAAACTAGAAATAACCAAGGCAATCCCCCAATAAAGAAGTGCAACTGCCGTATAGGTTTCCAGAGAGTAGTTCCCTAAATTGCGACTAATCAAGAGATTGCCTGCCCCCATAACATCAACGAAACCAATCGTATAAGCCAAGGCAGCATCCCGCATGAGATTGAGAATAGCAGTCGTTATATTGGGAAGAGCAACTTGAAAAGCTTGAGGAAAAATGATTCTCCAAAAAGTCTGACTTGGAGTCAAACCAATACTAAGCCCAGCCTCTGTCTGCCCCTTTGGAATAGCTTGATAGGCCGCCTTGAAAACCTCGGCAACAATAGCGGCAAACAAGAGAATCATCGTCAAGAGAACAAAAATAGTTTTAGACCAGTTGTTGATATCTAAACCAAGCCACCATTTCAGAAATTCTGGCAAGCCATAAAAGACTAGAAAAAGCAAGACAATCGGCGGTGTACAACGAAGGGTAAAGATATAGCCTTTGGAAATCGCTGCAAAACTCTTGTCTTCTCCTACTTGTGCCCAGGCCAAGAGACCTCCAAAAAGGGACCCAAGAAGAGTGGTAAAAAAGAGAATGGACAAGGTCATAGGAAGTGCCTGCCATAAGGTCGGCAAAAACTGAAAGACCTTGGAAAAATCATAAGAAACCATGCAAAACCCTTTCTAGTCTTGGAATTTCTGTCCTAGTCTTTGTCTACATAACTAAAGACATCTTCTTTAAAGTATTGCTGAGATAGCTTAGCAAGCGTACCATCTTCTTTCAACTCTTTGATTGCTTTTTCATATTCTTTAGCGAATTTCTCACCCTTTTCATCACGGTGAATCAAGGGATAAGTTGGGATGCCCTTGTATGGGAACCAGCTGAGTTTATCCGCATATTGGTGGTAAGGGCCATCTTCTGCAGTAACTGCTTTTTCAAAGGACAGTTTGATATCAAAGAAGGCGTCATAACGTCCTTCTAAGACCCAGGCATAGGCATCTGCCACTTTAAAGGATTCAGCAGCTGTTAGCTCAATCGGTGCATCCTGATGTTTTTCATTGTAGCTGGTGATGACATTCCATTGAGCATTCTGTGGAGAGATGGGAACCAATTTCCCTTTATTCTTAGCAAAGTCATCAATGGTTTTGTATTTCTGTTCATCTTCTTTTCTGACCGTAAATCCGATGATGCTCGCTCCGACTGGTTCAGATGGAATGACAAACTTTTTAGCTCGTTCATCTGTGTACCAAGCTCCCTTGGTTCCGATGTCATACTTACCTGATTCCAGACCAATCAAGAGGTCATCATCACTGGTACCCGTATATTCAAATTGATAGTTTGCCAACTTCTCATCAACAGCCTTCAAAACAGCTACTTCATAACCATCTGATTCCCCTTTTTCATTTACAAAGTCATAAGGTACGTAGTTTTGTGTATGGGCAACCTTCAAGGTTATGACTTCAGCAGACGAAGCCGTTTCTCCCTCTTTGGCTGGAGCACCAGCTAAACTTCTCCCGATAATCGTCGCCCCAATTACTGCAACAACTGCTACACCACCGATAATCCATGCTTTTTTACTCATCTTTTTCTCCTTTAGTTTTCAAGCGCTTCTCTCACCCACTGGATACGTTCAACTGCGATATCACTTGGAATGGTACAATCTGCCCCAAGTACCAAGCCCTGTTCCCCAGCTTCTGCAACTAGTTTCTTTGCCTCAGCCTGAATGGCATCCTTGCTACCAGTATACAGCAAGCCTGTCTTGCCATTTTCAAATCCTCCAAGAACCGTACGTCCTTTGAAAACCTCACGACCTTCCTTGAGAGTGATTCCCTCTGGCCCTACAGCCCAGTTAAAGACTTGGGCTGGATAGTCTGCAAAAAGGTGAATATCATTTCGCGCTCCCTCGTAGCCACAGATATGAAGAACAGTGACACCACCAACAGCACTAGCTGCTTCCAGAACAGTTATCTCGCTAGGTGCAATGACGGCTTGATAATCTGCTGCCGACACTCGTTGATCTTGGATACTTTGCACGCTGAGGTAGATTCCATCAGCACCAGCCTCCTCGATGACAGCTCGGCTGAGACTCGCAATATCCTCTGCAATCACATCCAACACCTTCTTAAGAGCTTTAGGATCTTCCACCAAAAAATCAGCAATGAGGTCATCTCCACCAGACACTTCCCCAAGCAACCACTTGAGATAGGTCACAGGAGCAAAAATATTGTAAATCGCAACGATATCTTCTGTAAACTCTTGCTTGATTTTCTTAACCAAGTCAACCTGCTCTTTTATCCAAGCGTGATCTGGTCCGAGTGGTTGAATGGTCGCCAATTCTTGAAGTGATTTTCCTTTGGTAATCGCTGGATTTGGATAAGCAAAGTAGCCATCACTCATGAGTTTGATAAAGTCTGGCTGAACTTCTCGGATAAAGCGCTTATGGCCCTCGATATTCTTCTCGATAATGGCTGGATTTGAGAAACCGTGTAGCCATTCGTCTTCGGATGTGAAATGGTGCCAAAAGCCAACTGGCACATGATCAACTTTTTCTCCTCTAAATGCTTTTAAAACCCATTCTTTTTTTTCTGACATTCTTATTCTCCATTTCTTACTTTTTCAACTAATAAACTGCTTGCGATATCATTCGAGCGGAGAAAGGGGAGACTGGACTTGGAAAAATCCTGAACTCCACGACATCTCTCTCCATTTTTGCAGTGCCCATTTTTTACGACGCTTATGGCGACCAAGGCCAGCAAACCGACAACTGCAATGAAGATGCCCCATCTTTTACTTTTCATAGCTCCTCCTTTTAGAGAACAGCTGCCTGCCGAATCCAGTCCAACCTCTCTAAGTCAAAGTCATCTGGAACAGTACAGTCAGCTCCCAGAAGAACGCCTTTACTACCAGCTTCAGCTAGCAACCGTCTTGTTTCATGTTGCAATTCCGCTTTAGAACCTCGATAAAGCAAGCTTTTCTTACCATTTTCAAATCCACCTAAAACGGCCTTTCCTTGAAATAACTCCTGACCCTGTGTCAAACTAACTTCCTCATGGTGGGTCGCCCAGTTGACAACTTGCGCTGGATAGTCCTTAAATATCGTCACATCATTACTCGCACCTTCAAAACCACAGATATGAAGGATATTGGTCCCACCAACCTGATTGGCTGCCTCCAAAACTGCTATGTTGCTCGGTTCGATATAGGTTTGGTAGAGTGCTGGTGTGATGCGCTCATCTTGAATTTCCTGGGTGCTGAGATAAATCCCATCAACTCCACCTTGCTGGATGATTTTCTGAGTTAGGATAGCAATATCTCCTGCAATCACATCTAGAATCGCTCTGAATTGCTCAGGATTTTCAAGCAATAGGTCAGCCACTTCCCTATCTCCTCGAGAAGTTTCTGTACGGAACCAGCGCTTGAGGTAGGAGATCGGTGAAAAGATATTGTAGAAAGAAGCAATCTCTTCGGTAAAGGTCTCTCGAATCGCTTGTACCACTTCCACCTGTTGCTGAATCCATGGGTGTTCCTCACCAATCGACTCAATAGAAGTCAGCTCCTGAATGCTTGCAATCTTAGTACTATAGACATTACTTGGATAAAGGAAAAAACCATCGCTCATAATTTTGACAAAATCAGGGTGAATCCTTTCCACATAGTTGCGATGCCCATCAACACTTTTTTGAAAGATACGTGGATTATTTAATCCCTGTCCCTTTTCTTCAAGTGTTACAAAATGAAACCAAAATCCCACAGGAACTCTTTCCACTTCATCGCCTCGAATCGCTCTAAAGACTATATCTCTTTTACTTGCCATACCTTTCTCCTTCCATTTGGATTGAAACCATCTTACCACTCCTTTTTCCCTTTTCCCAATATATATTGACTATCAACATGATTGGAAATTTTTATATCTATAAAGAAAAAAATCTCTGGAAAACTTGATTTTACAAGCCTTTCAGAGATTCTCTTTATTTTCATCTGTTTTTCAAAAAGGAGCTGATATAGATTTTCTATCAAGCCGATTGGATTTTTTTATAACCATCTTCATTCCCAAATTAAGTACATAATTTTATCCTAATACCAAATTACTACTGAAAAATCTATTTTCTCCCGATATTCCCTTGCACAAATCCCATGAAAACGCTACAATATTAATAGACTATTATTAGGAGGATGGGATTATGAAAATATCCAAAGTTACCATTACAATTGCTTCTACACTTGCTTCCGTCATTTTACTGACTGGCTGTGGCACAAATTCGGCAAATTCACAGACAACACAAAGTAGTACATCTGATAATCAGGTTACAATGACCTATGATCAGTTGCGTTCAAGAGAAAATACTATGTCAACTCTTTGGTATCAAAAAGCAGCTGAAACCAAGGCACTCTATCTACAAGGTTACAATGTCGCTACTGATCGTTTGAAAGAACTACTAAAAACACAGACAGATAAACCCTACTCTATCGTTTTGGACTTGGACGAAACCGTACTAGACAACAGTCCTTATCAAGCACAAAATGTCAAAGACGGAACAGCATTTACCCCAGAAAACTGGGATGTCTGGGTAAAAAAAGCCGCAGCCAAGGCTGTACCAGGTGCTAAAGACTTCCTCCAATTTGCAGACCAAAACGGTGTCCAAATTTACTATGTATCTGACCGCACGATAGATCAGGTAGATGATACAATCAAAAACCTAGAAAATGAAGGGATTCCTGTACAAAGCCGCGATCATCTCATGTTCTTAGAAAAAGGCGTCAAATCTAAAGAAGGTCGTAGACAAGCAGTCCAAGAAAAAACCAACTTAGTCATGCTACTAGGAGACAATCTTGTGGACTTTGCAGAGTTTTCAAAGACCTCTGAAACTGAGCGCGACCAAAAATTAGAGGAATTACAAAAAGAGTTTGGTGAGAAATTCATCATTTTCCCTAACCCAATGTACGGATCATGGGAAAGCACTGTCTACAATGGTAATAAATTGGATGCCAAGGGTCAAACTGAAGAGCGCCAAAAAAACTTACAAGGTTTTGATAAATAAAATAAGGGAGCTATATACCAGTTTACACCAACCACAAGATATCGTATTTGCAAGAATATCAAAAAAAGACGACTTCCAAGCGGAAATCGTCTTTTAATAGGACAGACTTCTCCAATTCAAAATGTACTTCATTTAGTATAGATGTAACCATAAATCATATTTTCTAAGTGGTTTATACATGACTGTTCGTCAGGGAAAGCAAATCTGCAAAATTTAGAAATTTTGATATAATAGAACTATCAAAAAGTAAAGGAACGATTGGTATGAAAGCAATCACAGCTCACAGCTCACAGCTCACAGCTCACAGCTCACAGCTCACAGCTCACAGCTCACAGCTCACAGCTCACAGCTCACGCTGATTATGTAATCAAGCGTATTTTTTGTCAAGCCCTAAAACAGACTTTTTCACATTTTTGTGAGAAGGTCTTTTCTGTTGTGTATGAAAGTGAGGGACTTGTATGAGTCAGGCATTCGAAACAGCGATTCAACAAGCCCTACGAGAGGTGGTAGAAAGCTTTGATGAACAGTATGTAGCTGAAGGACTATTAAAAAAAGATGCTATTATAGTAGATTTAGATAATTATAAACCTGAGTTGGTTGAAAAGATTTTGACAAATGCAATTCTAAATGAAGCATTTACCGAGGATATTGCTAGTGCGACAATTTTGAAAATCAATGATATCATTCAAATGCTTGAAGTTGATGAATATTGGTCAAACTCTTACACACGTTACACCAACAAAATCGGATTAGCGGTAAATAATCGCTATTTAGATGAAACAACAGATGTTGTCCTAAATTTCCCTTACAAAGATAGTATCTTAAAAGCTGGTATGACTAAAGATGATGTATCGAGGGAAGATGCTGAAGAATCCTTTTTAAATGAGATAGTTGCTAGAGAGGAGATTGATGTCCTCCTTGATGAAAAGATTTTTAAAAATGCTAAGAAATATGACAAAAACGGTTCTTCCCCTGTATCAGAAATCAAGGATACGGATAACCTGATTATCAAGGGAAATAATCTATTAGCACTCCACAGTTTGAAAAAACGATTTGCAGAGAAGGTGAAATTGATTTATATCGATCCACCGTATTATTTTGAGGGGACAAAAGACGCCGATACCTTTTCTTATAATTCGAATTTTAAGTTATCCACTTGGTTAACGTTTATGAAGAATAGACTAGAAGTTGCAAGAGACTTATTGGACGACGGTGGAGTGTTGCTTGTTTCTATGGCAGAAGATGGTCAAGCCTATTTAAAAGTGTTGATGGATGATGTTTTTGCGAAGAATGATTTTGTTGAAACTTTTATTTGGCGGAATACTGATAACGCTGACTCACTTGGGAAAAAAAGTCGTAGCGGTGTAGAATATATCCATGCTTATGAAAAGAAGAAAGACCCAAGTGTTCGTTGGATTGGTAAGGATGCAGAAAATGGAGACGCACCATTATTAAATTCAAGTAATTCTATTGGAACACTTAACTTCAAAGCAGGAGTTATTCGATTTAATATTCCAGATGGACATTATTTTGCTGGGCAAAAATCGTCAGTAGTTCTTGAGGACGATTTAATAATTGAAAATGGTAAAAATAAAAATGCCATTCGGTTGACTGGTAAGTTTAAATGGGGACAAGACTATCTTGATAACGAAGTTTCAAAAGGAGGAGACTTTGTTATTAAATCAGATAAGTTTTCTATTCGATATCAAAAAGCAGAAGCAGGCAATGTTGCCCCAGAAAAATTTATTGATGAACGCTATCTATCAAAAATTTTTGGAGTGGGCACAAATGAGGATGCTAAAACTCATTTGAAAGAATTAGGTTTTGACTTTTCATACTCTAAACCAGAAAGTTTATTAGCATTTTTTATTAGAGCGGTAACTTCTGAAAACGATATTGTCCTTGACTTCTTCATGGGTAGTGGGACAACACAAGCAGTTGCTCACAAGATGAATCGTCAGTACATCGGTATTGAACAAATGGATTATATTGAAACCGTAGCGGTAGAGAGATTAAAGAAAGTTATTGATGGAGAACAAGGTGGCATTTCTCAAGATGTTGCTTGGTCTGGCGGTGGTTCATTCATTTATGCTGAATTAATGGACAAAAATGCAACCTTTATTGATGCTGTTCTTAACTCTAAACATTCTGATGAATTAAAGGCTATCTTTGACGACATGAAAGCCACACTTGATTTTGATTTCAGAGTGGATTTACAAGAAGTTGACCAATCTATCTGGGATGAAGATTTTGAAATGCAGAAAAAAATTCTTGTGAAGATTATTGACAAAAACCAGCTCTATCACAACTACTCTGAAATTGATGATGAAACCATTAAATTGCAATTATCCCAATCAGATTATGATTTCAATAAGAGTTTTTATGGAGAGAAATGATGGTTAGAAAAGCAAAGAAAAAAGAACTGATCTTTGAACTCTTCGATGAATTGAAACAGCTGGATATGGATATTTTGAACGAACAGCATGGTTGGGAATTACCACAGTATATTGTAGAAAATCTCAAGCATGAACCACGTTCTTATCAAAGTGAAGCTATTCGCTATTTTCATTACACTCAAGCATCAGATACTTTCAAGTTTCGAAAACCAAGACAGCTGATGTTCAATATGGCAACTGGTTCGGGAAAGACTGATTTGATGGCTGGTTTAATCCTCTATCTTTATAAAGAAAAAGGGTATCAAAATTTTCTGTTTACAGTGAATACAAATGGTGTTCTGAGTAAGACCATTGATAATCTAACGAATGCTCAATCTACTAAGTTTCTTTTCAATTCTAACTTAGAAATTGATGGGGAACATATCTTTATCAACCAGATTTCAGGAAGATTTCCAGATTTTCCTAATAAAAATGTAATTAATATTAAGTTTGTTTCAATTCAAACATTGACAAATGACCTCTTCACACAGGCAGAAAATATCATGTCATTAAAAGATTATCAGAAGACAAAAATGGTTATTCTGGCGGATGAAGCCCATCACTATTCTGCTTCTACGAAAAAGAAAAATAAAGCAGAATTGGAAAAAATCTCATGGGAAAAAAGCCTACTTTCTCTTCTTCACGCACATGCTGATAATCTCTTGCTAGAATTTACCGCAACACTTGATTTTGACGATGAGACCATTTATCAAAAATATCGAGATAAGATTATTTACCGTTATACCTTGGATTCATACATCAAAGAACGATATTCAAAAAATGTAAGACGCATTCAGACGGGTAATTCCAACGAAGATAACATGCTTAGCACCGTTCTTCTGAGTGAATATCGTCGCAAATTTGCTCTAGAAAAATTTGGGATTGAGATAAAACCAGTCATTCTTTTCAAATCACATAAAATTGATGCTTCCTATGAAGCAAATAATCTATTCAATGAGATGATTGATAGTCTGACTGTGGAAAGTTTAAGGTCGTTCCTTATTTCACAATTGAGAGGTGTATCAGAAGAGCAAAGCCATACCCTACAGCTAGCTTATCAGTATTATCTCAAGAAGGATGACCTTTCAACTGTTGTTCAAGAAATTAAGCGTGGTTTTTCACCAGCTAGAATTCTAAATGCAAATGATTCAGATAGTGGCTCAAAAGGGTTGCTAGAAACAGGACAGTATCAAGCCCTCAATTCGCTTGAATCGCCCAATAATCTGTACCGTGTAGTCTTTGCCGTAGCAAAATTAACAGAAGGTTGGGATGTCCTCAATCTTTACGATATCGTTCGTATTAGCAACTTGGGAAAAATGAATGATAAAAGAGATGCTAAATCAACCAATTCCGAGGCTCAGTTGATCGGACGTGGGGCGCGATACAATCCTTTCTCCTTAAATCAAAAGATTTCTTACCAAAGACGATTTGATGAATCAGATGAAACAGCAAGTCTTTTGTTGGAAACACTACACTACCATACCCTTAATGAGCCACAATACATTAAGAATTTGATGGCATCACTTGATAAGATGAATCTTGCGACTGGGACTGATGAAAAAAATCCTCCAATTGAAATCAAACTGAAACCCTCTTTCAAGAAAACCCAAATCTTTAAAACAGGTAAGCTTTACTATAATGAAACTGAGGAAATTCCTGACAGTCACTATGTAAATTTACGTGCATATGGTATTGAAATTTCTAAGCTAGCCAATGTAACCTATTTTAAATCCACCTATGAAACAGCTTACCTTTCAGCTGAAGCAATAGAGTTAAAAACGTCCCAATTGAGGGGAGTTGATATTCGTTATTTTAAAAAATCAATTAGCCGCTCTAACTTTTTCCGATTTGAAAATCTGAAAAGATATCTTCCAAATCTCAAGTCCATTGAAGATTTTTGGGGCGAAAATTGGCTAGATTTGCAAAATCTTACACTCTCTGTCACAACAGAAAAAGAAACCATTATAGAAGATTTTTCCGCTATGGAAAAGCTGAAAATTGTTGATAACTTTTTTAACCTACTGGCTGCCAAAATAAAGGCAGGTTATCGCAAAGCAAGAGGTACGAACCGCTTTATCGGATATCCAATTACAGAATATCTCGTTGATTATCGCAAACGAATACCTAATTATGATACAGCTAAACATAGTGGCTCCTTCATCGAACAAAAAGTAGCTAATATTAGTTTTGAAAAATTTGACTTTTTTGCTTATCAATCAGCTATAATCAATAGAAATGAAGAAAATCTAGTTAATGCTATTGCCAACCATATTGATGAACTAAGAGAACAATACGGTGATGTTTTCCTCATTCGAATGGACGAAAACATGCTAAAGGGGACAGATAAAGTTGAACGATTGAAATTGCACCAATTTGAAGAGAATCCACGGGAAATCAATTTTTCAGGATTTCAACCAGACTTTATCCTACTTCTTCAAAATAAGGATTACTATCTTCAAATCTTCATTGAACCCAAAGGTGAACAATTGGCAGAAAAAGATAGATGGAAGGAGGAACTCCTTTCATACATCAACGACCATCAAGAAGATTTGATTTTCGAGGATGAAGTTGATGGAGTTATCATCAAAGGACTTAAATTCTATAATCAAGAAAATAGTAAGCAAACACTCAATCAATTAGCACAGATAGCTCTTGAAAAACCACATTTTGGTGGAAATATTAGGCTGGACTTATTCTAAATATCAAAAAGACGATTTCCGCTTGGATAATCGCCTTTTTGCTATTTTATCTTGTAGTTGGTATAAGCTGGTATATATTCCCTAGAAAGTATGCTCTATCCCTTGTACCAAAACTGTAGTCCCCATTAATCGGTGTGTAGCTGTCATAGTCTTTCATCTGAATGGAAGTTCTATCTGCACTATCAAAAATCGTTCTCTCTGTTCTTTTGATTCCCTCCGAGTTTGGGACTGATCCAGACTAGCATAGCAATAATACTTGATTTCTTTTCAGGATAAATAACTTAGTCATTAATACAGTGCCTCCTTACCCAAGGATACCAAGACAGAGCAAAAAAGCCTAGATCAACTAGACTTTCTTTGTTTATTCTACTGTTACTGACTTAGCAAGGTTACGTGGTTTGTCCACATCAAGGCCACGGTGAAGTGTTGCAAAGTAAGCGACCAATTGCGTTGGTACGACCATTGAGATTGGTGAGAGGTAAGGGTGAACGGTCGTAAGGACGATATCGTCTGTCTCTTTAGCAACATTTTCTTCTGCAATAGTGAGAACCTTGGCACCACGGGCAGCGACTTCTTGGATATTTCCACGAGTATGGTTGGCAAGGACTGGATCTGATAAGAGGGCCAAAACAGGCGTTCCTTCTTCAATCAAAGCAATGGTTCCATGCTTGAGTTCTCCTGCCGCAAAACCTTCACATTGAATGTAAGAAATCTCTTTGAGTTTGAGACTGGCTTCCATGGCAACATAGTAGTCCTGACCACGTCCAATGTAAAAAGCATTACGAGTGGTTTCAAGAAGCTCTCGAACCTTACTATCAATTAATTCTTTTTCTGAAAGAGTTGATTCGATAGACTGAGCTACGATTGACAACTCATGAACCAGGTCAAAAGCTTTGGCTTTTTCATTCCCATTTGCTTCTCCGACAGCTTTTGCCAAGAAGGCAAGAGCTGCGATTTGTGCTGTGTAGGCCTTGGTTGATGCCACGGCAATTTCAGGACCCGCGTGAAGAAGCATAGTATGGTTGGCTTCACGAGAAAGAGTTGAACCTGGCACGTTTGTCACTGTCAAGCTTGGAATGCCCATTTCATTAGCTTTAACCAAAACTTGACGGCTGTCAGCTGTTTCACCAGACTGGCTGATAAAGATAAAGAGTGGTTTCTTGCTGAGAAGTGGCATCCCATAGCCCCACTCAGATGAGATACCAAGTTCAACTGGTGTATCTGTCAATTCTTCCAGCATTTTCTTAGAAGCAAATCCTGCGTGGTAGGATGTTCCAGCTGCAAGGATGTAGATGCGATCTGCGTCTTGAACAGCCTTGATGATAGCCGGATCTACTACTACTTGACCTGCCTCATCTGTGTAGGCTTGGATCAACTTGCGCATCACCGTTGGTTGCTCATCGATTTCCTTGAGCATGTAGTAAGGGTAAGTTCCCTTACCGATATCAGACAAGTCAAGCTCCGCAGTGTAGCTAGCGCGCTCACGGCGATTGCCATTATAGTCTTGCACTTCAACGCTATCAGCCTTGACGATTACCAACTCTTGGTCATGGATTTCCATGTATTGGTTGGTCTCACGAATCATAGCCATAGCATCTGAGCAGACCATGTTATATCCTTCCCCAAGACCAATCAAAAGTGGTGATTTATTCTTAGCCACGTAGATGACATCTGGATTTTCAGAGTCAATCAAGGCAAAGGCATAAGAACCACGGATGATGTGAAGAGCTTTTTTGAAGGCTTCAAGAACTGAGAGACCATCTTCTTCTGCAAATTTCCCAATCAAGTGAACAGCGATTTCCGTATCGGTTTGCCCCTTAAAATGGTGACCTGTAAGGTATTCTTCCTTGATTTCAAGGTAGTTCTCAATCACCCCATTGTGCACCAAGACAAAACGTCCAGTCTCAGAGCGATGTGGGTGAGCATTGTCTTCAGTTGGTTTACCATGAGTCGCCCAACGCGTATGTCCGATACCAGTTGTTCCCTCAATACCAGCTGTCTTAGCAGATAATTCTGCGATACGACCGACAGCCTTGACTAGATGATTTTCAGCACCACCTAGGACAAAAATCCCCGCAGAATCATAACCACGGTATTCGAGCTTTTCAAGCCCCTGAATCAAAATATCAGTTGCATTTGTGTTTCCAACAACACCAACAATTCCACACATAGTATATACGACACAGACCAGCTGTGCTTTCTCCTTAAATTGGTATAGTCTGATTTCCCTTTTACAGAATCAGCAAAAACAGTATATACTTGTTTTTCTCACTTGTCAAGGATAAAAATTGGTATAGTTTTTCTATCTGGTATTTTATCAAGATTTCACTTGATACCTGACAAGTCAGCATCAATTACTTATAATAAAAAGAGGAGGTATTTGCCATGTGGTTTTTCTTCGCACTTTTATCAGCTGTCTTTGCAGCCTTAACGTCAATTTTAGCCAAGATTGGGATTGAGGGAGTTCCATCCAATCTAGCAACTGCTATTCGTACGGTCGTCGTCATTCTTATGGCCTGGGCCATGGTTTTCTTGACCAATAGTCAGACCGAAATTTTCAACATCAGTAGAAAAAGTTGGCTCTTTCTCATCTTATCTGGTTTAGCCACTGGCGCCTCCTGGCTCTGCTACTACAAGGCCCTACAGATGGGCAATGCGACTGAGGTATCTGCTGTCGATAAATTCAGTCTCGTCATTACCCTCGTTCTAGCCTTTTTCTTCCTACAGGATATCCTGACGTTTAAAACAATTATTGGCTGTATCCTGATTACGATTGGGACCTTGGTGATGATATTGTAATAAAAAGTGAGATGAACACCATCTCACTCTTTTTATTCTTAAAATCCATTACGATCGCTGAGTTCTTTGAACCAGTGGCCTGATTTCTTCAGGCGACGTTCCTGTGTTTCCAAGTCAAGCTCCACTAGACCGTAGCGGTTTTTATAACTGTTGAGCCATGACCAACAGTCGATAAAGGTCCAAATCAAGTAGCCCTTACAATTGGCTCCGTCTTCAATCGCACGATGGAGTTCACGAAGATGCCCTTTGACAAAGTCGATACGATAGTCGTCTTGAATCATGCCGTTCTCACGGAACTTGTCTTCACCTTCAACACCCATCCCGTTTTCGGTCAACATCCACTCAATATTGCCATAATTTTCCTTGATATTTTGGGCGATATCATAAATCCCCTGCTCGTAGATTTCCCAACCGCGGTGAGGATTGATCTTACGGCCCGGCATGACGTAAGGCTCATAGAAATGCTCTGGCAAAAGCGGGCTATCAGGATGTTTAGCAAAACGTGGAGCCATGACGCGCAAAGGTTGGTAATAATTGACTCCAAGAAAGTCCACAGTATGCTCCCGAATAAGATCCAACTCTTCAGCTGTAGAATCTGGCAGCAAATCATGCTCAGACAAGATTTCTACCAACTCCTGTGGATAAGCCCCCAAGACAGACGGATCTAGGAAAGATTGGGCTTGGAAGAGGTCGGCAATGCGAGCAGCCTTGACATCTGCAGGATGCTGACTACGTGGGTAGGCTGGTGTCAAGTTAAGGACAATCCCAATCTTAGAGCCAGGTAAAATCGCATGACAGACCTTAACCGCAAGACTACTAGCCAGTTGCGTATGATAAGCAACCTTAACCGCTGCTTTGGCATCTACCTTATGAGGATAGTGGGCATCATAGAAATAGCCAAACTCTACGGGGACAATGGGCTCGTTAAAGGTAATCCATTGGTCCACCAAGTCACCGTAAGTCTCAAAACAAAAACGAGCATAGTCTTCATAAGCCTTGATAGTGGTCTTATTTTCCCAACCATCCCCATCTTCTTGGAGGACAAAAGGCAGGTCAAAGTGATAGAGATTGACTAAGAGACGAATCCCCTTGGCCTTAACGGCTTCAAAGACCTGACGGTAGAAAACCACCCCTTGCGGATTGACCTCTCCACGGCCCTGTGGGAAAATACGAGACCACTGGATAGAAGTTCGGAAGGCTGTATGCCCAGTCTCTACCAAAAGCTCAATATCCTTCTCCCAGTTTTCGTAAAAGGTCGATGTTTTGTCAGGTCCAATTCCATTGTAGTAGCGATTTGGTTCTACTTGGAACCAATAATCCCAGAGATTGTCTCCCTTTCCGTCACCAGGTACACGACCTTCTGTCTGTGGTCCAGAAGTAGAGGAACCCCAGACAAAATCCTTTGGAAATTTTAACATTATTATACCTCTTAACTTGATGATGTATTTCTTCACTCTCATTATATAGAAAAAACAAGGTAAAAACTAGTTACATTTTTGCCTTGTTTTTCTTCTGATTATAGTTTTTATTTCTTGCTTAGGATTTCAAGGGTTTCGAGCAAGTTGTCTGCGTGAACTTCAATTGTGTCACCAGTTGCCTTGATCTTAACTTCTACAATACCATCAGCCGCTTTCTTCCCGACAGTGATACGGATTGGAAGACCAATCAAGTCGCTATCGCTGAATTTAACACCGACACGTTCGTTACGGTCATCTGTCAAGACTTCGTAACCAGCCTCCATTAAGTTGGCTTCTAATTTTTCTGTCAAGGCTTGCGCTTCTTCATCTTTAACATTGACAGTAATCAAATGCACATCAAATGGCGCCAATTCTTTAGGAAAGTTAACTCCCCAAGCATAACGGTATTCACCTTTTGGCGTTTTGTTAACAAAGAGGCGAGCGTGTTGTTCCATAACTGCTGAGAGGAGACGACTAACACCGATACCGTAACAACCCATGATGATTGGCACAGCACGACCATTTTCATCCAAAACATCTGCACTCATGCTTGCTGAGTAACGAGTTCCGAGTTTGAAAATATGGCCGATCTCAATACCACGCGCGAAGTTAAGAACCCCTTGTCCATCTGGTGAAATTTCACCCTCACGAACTTCGCGAATATCCACGTATTCTGCAGTGAAATCACGACCTGGGTTCACACCCGTCAAGTGGTAACCATCTTCGTTGGCCCCCACAACAGCATTGCGAACATCTTGTACCTTACGGTCTGCAATGATTTTCACATTTTCTGGCAAACCAACTGGACCAAGCGAACCAAAGCCAGCTGAGATAACATTTGCCACTTCTTCTTCACTAGCAACATCAAAGAAATCTGCACCCAAGTGGTTTTTTAACTTGACTTCATTGAGTTGGTCATTTCCAACTAGAAGGGCTGCAACAAGCTCACCATCTGCCATGTAAAAGAGAGTTTTAATCGTTTGCTCTTCTGGCACGTTAAGGAAGGCTGCCACTTCATCGATGGATTTAACATCTGGAGTTTCCACTCGAGTAACTTCTTCTTCCGCAACAACACGGTTGCTTGGTTTGTACTCGTTTGTTGCCATTTCTAAGTTAGCCGCATAGCTAGACTCACTTGAGTAGGCAATAGTGTCTTCACCAGAAACCATCCATTTGAGCAATTCTGCTTTGATTTCTTCTTGCACTTCTGCAGGAATTTCATCAAATGAGGCAACTGACTTGTCCAAGACAACCCAGCGGTCAAGGTCTGTACGAGTAGGAGTGATGGCCATAAATTCTTGGCTATCCTTACCACCCATGGCACCACCGTCACCGATGATAGCCTTGAAATCCAAGCCACTACGAGTGAAAATACGTTCGTAGGCCGCCTTGTACTCGTCATAAGTCACATCCAAACTATCGTAATTAGCATGGAAACTATAGCCGTCTTTCATGATAAATTCACGCGTACGGAGAAGTCCGTTACGTGGACGTTTTTCATCACGGTACTTAGGCTGAATTTGGTAAAGGTTAAGTGGCAATTGCTTGTAAGACTTGACAGAGTCACGAACAATGGCTGTGAAGGTTTCTTCGTGTGTTGGACCTAGGATAAAGTCCGACTTTTCACGGTTTTTCAGTTTATAAAGGTCTTCACCATAGGTTTCATAACGACCTGATTCACGCCAAAGATCGGCACTGAGAAGGGCAGGAGCCAACATCTCCACCGCACCAATCTTATCAAACTCTTGGCGCATGATGTTCTTAGCCTTTTCAATCACACGGTTAGCAAGTGGTAGGTAAGAATAAACACCGGCAGAAACTTGACGAACATAGCCAGCACGCAACATAAGGGCATGGCTGATAACTTGAGCATCACTTGGCATTTCGCGAAGCGTTGGGATTAGCATTTTACTTTGTTTCATAATATTCCTCGATTATCTAAAAGAAGAGTCGCATAATGTCATTCCAGGTCACAGCTAGCATCAAGGCAACCATGATAACTACACCAGCCATGGTGACATAGGTTTCAATTTCTTGTTTAAGGGGTTTCCGGCGGATAGCCTCTAAAATATTGAGCACAATCTTTCCACCATCCAAAGCTGGGATAGGGATCAAGTTAAAAATCCCGATATTGATGGAAATCATAGCTAAGAAGTAAAGGACATTCTCAATTCCATTTTTAGCAGCATCGCTACTTGCCTTAAAAATGGCCACGGGACCACCGAGTTTGTTCAAATCTGGATGGAAAATCAAGTTTTTCAGAGCCGAAAGGATACTGAGTCCTGAGTCAGCAGCTGTCGTAAATCCACCAACAAACATGGATAGAAAGTCTGACTTGACTTCCGGTTGAACCCCGAGAATATAACGTCCTTGATTCTCTTCTGGAGTCACCGTGACTTGTTTTTCGCTACCATTTTCAGAAATGGTCACATCCAAGGTCGGAGCAGTCTTGTCCTTGGTATCTGCTTCCACAGCCTGGGTCAAGTCTTGCCAATTCTTAACCTCATGCGAGCCGACCTTGGTGATTTGAGCTGTCTCAGCCACACCTACCTTAGCCAAAGCTCCCTCTGGCATGACATGAAAGAGATTTGTCTGAGTATCTCTAACACCGCCTTGCAAAAAGATCAGGATCCAAAAAACAACAACACCTAAGATAAAGTTATTCATGGGACCTGCAAAGTTGGTGATGAGCTTACCCCAGGTAGAAGCATTTTGATACTGTACATCCAGAGGAGCGATGCGTACTTCGGTTCCGTCTTCTTCAACAACCGTCGCATCATGATCCACTGCAAAAGTCTTTTCTTCTTCCAAGACCAAACCCTTGATAAAGAGCTTGTCTTCAAAGTCAAACTGGGTTACCTGCATAGGAAGGGCCGTTTGATCCAACTTCTTTCCTGAGAGGTTAATCCGTTTGACCTTGCCATCGTCGGCAAGTGTTAAACTGACTGGAGTTCCTGTCTTGATTTCTGTTGCATCATCACCCCAGCCTGCCATACGAACATAGCCTCCTAGAGGAAGGATCCGAATGGTATAAGCAGTACCATCCTTACCGATATGGGAAAAAATCTTGGGCCCCATACCAATGGCAAATTCACGAACTAGAATGCCTGATTTCTTGGCAAAATAAAAATGTCCAAACTCATGCACCACCACTATAATCCCAAAAACGAGGATAAAGGTTAGCAATCCAATCATTCAATCTTCCTTTCTTTAAAACAGGCCAAATAAGTGCATCATTGGAAACACAATCAGCATGCTGTCAAAGCGATCCAACACACCGCCATGTCCAGGGATAAATTTTCCAGAATCCTTGACACCAAAATGGCGTTTCATGGCACTCTCAATCAAGTCACCAAACTGGCCTGCTACACTGAAGAAGGCGGCAAAAAGACTCATCCTATAAATTCCATAGGGAAGAGCAACTGTACTGTCCACTAGCATGAAGAGTACTGTTATCAGTACCGCACCTAGAATACCCCCAACAAAGCCCTCAATACTCTTATTAGGAGAAACTCTCGGGGCTAACTTATGCTTGCCAAAATTCACCCCCGTCAGATAAGCTGCACTATCTGTCGCCCAAACGATAAAGAGAGCCAGAAGAACCTTATCAAATCCAGCTATACGAGCATCTAGTAAGGCATTGAAGCCAAAACCAACATAAAAACTCACAGCAATCGGAAAGGCGGCATCTTCAATCGTATAGCTTTTACTGAAAACGGTCGTCCCTAACATAATTGTAATCAAAACACTGTAGGCAACTACATTGCCATCAACCGGCAAAAAAGTTAGGTAATTTTCTAAGGGGATTGTGAGGGCAAAGGTTGCAAGGAGGGTCAAGGTGCCCTCAATGGTCATAGTCTTTAGTCCCTTCATGTGCAGGAGCTCATGGACGCCTAGCATTGCTAACAAGCCAATCCCTATCTGCAACAGGAGCCCGCCAACAAACAAGACGGGAAGGAAGATAAGCAGAGCCAGTCCAGCAAATAGTGTTCTCTCTTGTAAATCCTTGGTCATATTTTCTCCTAAACTCCTCCAAATCGGCGATGACGACGATTATAGGCAAGAATTGCTTCCTGTAAAGCTTCCTCGTCAAAATCAGGCCACAAGGTATCCGTAAAATAGAGCTCACTATACGCCCCCTGCCATGGAAGGAAATTGCTCAAGCGTAATTCTCCACTGGTACGAATAATCAAATCTGGATCTCGCACATCCTTAGGCAAATGTTGGGTGAAGAGATAGTTGCCAATCAATTCCTCTGTGATATCACCTGGATTGATTTTCGCATCTAATACATCCTGAGAAATCAGCTTAACAGCCTGTGTAATCTCTGCACGTCCACCATAGTTAAGGGCAAAATTAAGAATCAAACCCGTATTGTTCTTGGTCAATTCCTCTGCTTTTGTCAAAGCTTCAAAAGTCGGCTTAGGCAGACGGTCCGTCTCCCCAATCATTTGAATCTTAACATTATTTGCATGTAATTCGGGGACGTAGTTATCATAAAACTCGACTGGCAAGTTCATGATAAACTTGACCTCTTGATCTGGGCGCGTCCAATTTTCCGTTGAAAAGGCATAGACTGTGATAACCTTAACTCCCATCTTGTTAGCTGCCTTGGTCACCTTTTGGAGGGCTTCCATCCCCGCCTTATGACCAAAAACCCGTGGTTGCATCCGTTTTTTAGCCCAGCGACCATTTCCATCCATGATGATGCCAATGTGAGCAGGAACCTGTGTTGGAACCTCAACTTCTACAGCTTTATCTTTCTTAAAAAATCCAAACATGTTCTTATTCCTATTCAAAAATCTATCGTTTCATTATACCATATTTCCCTATTTTCTTCTATTGCTAAGTTACTATCATTACTTGTAAGTAACAAAAAATAAGCCGCCTGATTGGGCGACTTTATTTTATAGGGAGATTATTATGAAAAAGTTTTAGGAGTTTAAGTTAAGTTTTTCTTAACTTATGGGTTTAGTATACACCTCCTAGCTTAAATTTTTCTTAAGTTTTTTGAGAAAGTGAGATTTTTCCATTTTTCTTGCCAATTTTTCTTGGACAAGCGTTCTTGATAGAGCTTCATTCGGTCCTCATTCTCTAAAAAATGAGGAGTTGGGGAAATCTGAAAGTTCAAAATATCCTCTAAACCATAGGGCGCAAAGAGCTCTAAAGTTGCATCAGCATGCAAGCGAAGACCTATCGCCGTACACTGTTCCGGATATTTACTCATGGCATCACAAGAACTCGTGTAAGGCACAGTGTGGGGACTGTGCAGATGCATATAGACCTGATTTTTCAACTCCCAATGATATTGAGGGAAATCTTCTCTCAGCTTTTTCTCTAGGGATACTGTTTCCTCATAAGAAACATCTGGATCAAAGAAAATCACATCCACATCCGTTTCATGATCAAAAGGGGATTTGTCTGACAAGAGATTCCAGATGAAATTCCTGACAGAACCTGCTGCTAACCAAGAGTCTTTCAGACCAAGGTTACGGATGATGGTCAGAATAGCCATTATATCTGGATTTCCTCTGAAAGCATCTAGAATTTCTTGCTTATTTTTCATTGTATTCATAGCCTAAATGCTCATATGCCTTAGATGTCGCCACCCGTCCTGAACGGGTTCGCATGATAAATCCTTTTTGGATCAGGTAGGGTTCGTACATGTCTTCGACCGTTTCGCGCTCCTCGGCAATATTAACAGAAAGAGTTCCTAAACCGACAGGACCACCACCGTACATCTCAATCATGGTGCGAAGGATTTTCTGATCCACATAGTCCAATCCTTCATGGTCAACATCTAGCATGGTTAATGCCTTATCGGTAATGACATCATCAATTAAGCCATTCCCCATTATCTGTGCAAAGTCGCGCACGCGCTTAAGGAGACGATTGGCGATACGAGGAGTTCCTCGACTACGTAGAGCCAACTCTAAAGCCGCCTCATGAGTGATTTCCATCTCAAAAATATCTGCCGTTCGTTCGACAATTTCTGTCAAGTCAGCATGGGCATAGTATTCCATATGACCTGTAATCCCAAAACGTGCCCGTAGAGGATTTGAAAGCATCCCCGCCCTTGTCGTCGCACCAATCAAAGTAAAAGGTGGCAAGTCCAAATGAACACTGCGACTGCCTTCTCCAGCCCCAATCATAATGTCAATGTAGAAGTCCTCCATGGCGCTGTAAAGCACCTCTTCCACCGACATGGGCAGGCGATGAATCTCGTCAATAAAGAGAACATCTCCCGGCTCCAAATCATTCAAAATCGCTACCAAGTCACCTGCTTTTTCAATGACAGGACCAGACGTTTGCTTGAGATTGACTCCCAGTTCATTGGCAATGACAAAGGCCATGGTCGTTTTCCCCAAACCTGGAGGCCCAAATAAGAGTACATGGTCCAGCGCTTCATCCCGCATTTTGGCAGCTTCGATAAAGATTTGCAGCTGGTCCTTGACCTTGTCCTGACCGATATATTCACGTAAATATTGAGGACGGAGCGTACGTTCTACCGACTCCTCATCACCCATGATTTCATTATCTAAAATTCTACTCATGGCTCTATTATATCAAAAATCCAAGCCACAAACAAAAAAGCCACCTGATTGGGTGGCCTCTTTAGGGAGATTATTATGAAAAAGACAGGATTAGGATTTCATTAAATAAAGTTAGGAGGTCTTTATTTAATGGTTATATGATACACAAGGAGACTTAAAATTCCCTTAATTTTTTCTCTGATTGATTATTTTTTTAAAAAATTTTTCCAAATGGAATTTCCTTTCTCAAGCAACAAAAAAGCCACCTGATTGGGTGACTTCTTTAGGAGATTATGATGAAAAAGAAAAGTTTGGGATTTCATTAAATAAAGTTAGGAGGTCTTTATCTAACAACTATATAATACACGAGGATACTTAAATTTTACTTAAGAAAAAATAATTATTTTATTTTTTTCGATCTACCCAAATCATTCCTGTGCAATCATAAGTAGATAAGGTTTCAAAACCCAGTGAACGATAGAATCCCAAGGTTTTCTCTGTTTGGTCTGTCACTAGTTGAACTTGATAGGCATCTTTGTAATCACCTAAGGCCTCTTTCATCAAGTCGCTACCAATCCCTTGGCGCTGATAGCTAGGCAAAACGATCAAATCCTGGACAAAAATCGATGAAAAACCATCTCCGACCAAACGGACCAAGCCCACTACGGCATCGCCATCATGTGCCAGATAAATCGCTAATGAATGAGACAAGGCCTTCTCCAGCATCTGAGGTTGATGGGTATAATTTGTCCAACCGACTGCCTGATAGAGATGCAAAACATCCTCTAGCTTGACAATTTCTTGCTTTCTAATAGTTATCATCTCAATACCTCTCAGAATTCTCTCAAGCTCTTGTACTGCCGTCCATTTTTATCAAAATTTTCAGGAGCCAACCATGTTTCCAAACGAGCTTTAACTTGAGGCCAGTCCTTATCAATCATAGCGAGCCAATCCGTATCCCTCGTGCGCCCCTTATAAACAACTGCCTGGCGGAAGGTTCCTTCATAGATAAAGCCCAAACGTTCCGCAGCTCGTCTTGATGGCAGATTTAGAGCATCGCATTTCCACTCATAGCGACGATAGTTAAGCTCTTCAAAAACATAGCGAGCTAGGAGATATTGAGCCTCTGTCCCTATACGTGTTCCCCTGAGTTCTGGAGAAAAAGTGACAGCTCCCACTTCTATTACTCGGTTATTCTGGTCAATACGCATGAGAGAAAAAGTCCCCAAAGCCTTACCAGTTGCCTTGTCTATAATCGCATAGTAAAAACGGTCCTTACGAGCCAACATCTGATTTAAGACGGCAACCAGTTCCTCCATATCTGCCACTGGTTCCTGAAAGAGGTAGGTCCACATCTCCCGAGGAGTATCTGGACCATAAACAGCTAATAAATCCTCCGCATGCTTTTCCACCGAAAGAGCCTCTATCCGAGCGTAGCGCCCTTCTAAGAAATTAATAGAAGGCAATTCACCTGGTGTATAACCTTCCATTGACTCACCAATTATCTGACCATATTCATTTACTGGCATCGTTTTTCTCCTTGTTTTACGCTGAAAATACTATATCATAATTTGCTCTATATGGAAACTAGCACTCTCCCCAAACCTCATCCTCAACACTACATTAGTGATTCGTTTTCTTTCTTTTATCTTCTAAGGCTTGATTAATTCGTTGGGTGAGCTTGTGAGTTTGCCAGATCTGGTACAACCATATCAGTCCATAAATTAACAAGAAAAAGAACCACAGCAAGGGACTCAACAATGCTGAACCCCAGCCAAAAAATAGGTAGGTCAATGCTAAGATAGTAGCTGTCGCTAACAAATGAACTCCTACACGCATACTATAAGCAAGAAACTCTAGTCTTTCAAGGATTAAGGTCAATACCCCCATAATTCCACTCATCAAAAACAAAGCTAGAATATTTTTTGTCGTTGGTGCGGGATAGGTAATACCTGAATAAAACTGAGCCAATAACACCAAACTCAAATAAACAAAGGAGGCCGTACGCATTCCCGATACAAAATAAGCAATCAATCGCTTCATGATTTTCTCCTATAAACCTAGATAATCCATTAAGGACTTAACGTATTTCCGACTCACACTCGATTTGAGACCCCGAGTCATCTTAGCCATCATGTTCCCTGAAAAGCTATCCGATAATGACTCTAAATGGTCAATGTTTATAACTGAATGACGCGATATCTGTATAAAGTTACGTCGATTAATTCGATTCTGAAAGTTTGTCAATGTTTCCTTAGTTTTATAAATCCCATCTACCGTATAAATGGTCAACAAATTCTTATCGATATCTGCTAGAATAAGATCCTCAATTTTCACCATAACCAGATGATCATCCGTTCGAATAGGAATGACCACCTGATTAGTCGTTGAAAATTGTTCTAAATACTCCATGACTTCTCTTGCTTGGTCGGTTAACTGAGCTGCCTGAATTAAAATGTGTGGGTCTTTTTCTGAAAACTCTGTCTTCATTTCAAAACGAATCTTCATTTTCTCTCCAATACACCTTTATTTTCTCTTGCTAAACACTTTAACAAATAAAATCCAAAGAAGAATAGCGACGAGACTGATAATAACCACTATAAAGTATGTTTCTTCCTTTGTCAATAGTTCTTGCCAGTTGATTTGGATTCCCATTTTTTCTTGAAATTCCTGTAACAGACTGTTATTTCCTGAAAATGCAGTCTCTAACCGCTCTTTCATCAAGACTTGTCGATAGAGAGAAGCAATATAAGTTGCAGGGGTACATTTCATGAAAAGCTGTGCAGAATCAGGTAGTACTCCAATGGGGATATAAGTTCCTACTAAAAATCCAGAAGCAGTTCCCACTATCGTTGCCAGTTTCCCAAGGCTATCTACAGATTGAAAACGGTAAATCAAGAGAACATTTACCAAACTTGAAAGCAGACTGCTTAACAACATAATCAAAGCGATTTCCGGTAAATGACTGATAACTGGGCTCTCTTTAAAATAAAAACTCATAACAGCATACATAAACACCTGCATGACAAAAGAAATAACAATACTACTGATTAGATAGGACGTCTGTAAGCCCCAGTTACCTAAATCTGTCAAGAACAGATCTTGATCCACTTGATTTTCGCGGTCCTGTACCATTTGTTTAAGAGCCGTAAAACTGGTTGTCATCCCAGTCACAGCCAAGGTCCCACCCATCAGCCAGTTATTTAAAAGGTTCGTACTATCAGGGAGTTGGGACCAAGAATCCGTCAGGTTCTTCTGCAAAAAAATGATATAAAGGAGGAAGGAAATCAATGCCCCCAATAATGAGAAAAATACTCCCGAACGATTACGAAAATATAAGATAAAATTCCGTTTCAATAAAGCTAGCATTAGCGAACCTCTCTTCCTGTAAGTGCAATAAAGGCATCATCCATAGTACCTGGGCGAAACTCAAAAGAATCAATTTTTTCTCGAACTTTTGCCAAATATTCAATGGCTTCCTGTGACGTCCTTGGATAAAAAAGATATTCCAACTCGTTTTCTTCCTCTACTGTCATTCCAGTCTGTAGCAACTTTTCTAAATCCTTCATTTCCTTAAAACGAATTTTTAGGATATTAGATGCATACTGACTTTTGATAGCAGTCGCAGAACCTTGCGCGATCACTTTTCCATGATCAACGATATAGATCTGATCCGCTTCATCTGCTTCATCCAGATAATGAGTCGTTAAGATAATAGTCATCCCTTCATCCTTTTGTAGTCGATACAGCAGATCCCAGATGGATTTGCGAGTCTGAATATCAAGACCTGTCGTTGGTTCATCCAAGAAAAGAATATCTGGTCGCGAAAGAAGAGCACGCGCAATATCAACCCGACGTTTTTGTCCACCTGACAAGGTTCCATAGAGTTGTTTCTGGAAAGCCGTCAAACCCAGTTGATGAATCAAATCATCCACACGACTTGCTGCAATCTCCTTATACTGTTGAGCACGAATCGTGAGATTTTCCCTAACCGTCAACATCTCATCCAGTACACTAGCTTGAAAAACAACTCCGATTTTCGTATTTGGCGCATATCGAATTTGACCTTGTGTCGGCTTTTTCAAACCGATTAACATGGAAATAGTGGTTGATTTCCCTGCACCATTGGGTCCCAAAATAGCATTGAAACTTCCTTTTTCAAACTCTAACTGAATATCATCGACAGCCATATGATTGCCATACCGTTTAGTCAAATGTTTAGCTTGTAAAATCATATTTTTCCCTCCTCTTTACCTCACTAGTTTAACAAAAAGAATGAAAGAAAAATCGACTTTTGAGATAAGCAGTTAAAATGAAAGGCCAAGTGGTAAAATAATGGGGGCTAAGTTAAAGTGGTTCAGGCTGCAACCGTTTTTCTCCTATCGAATCACTAGAGGAAGTGGAAAATCACTTACAACCACACATTATATTTTTAAACATGCACTATAAAAGAGGTGTTTTATAGCATCCGGCAGAAAAATCCAAGAGTCGGTAGTATTGTTCTCGCTAAACCAAACAATAAAAAATGAATCAGAAATCATGACACACACTCCCTTCTAGCAAAATGAAACTGCTGAATAGGACAGGATTGAATTTAAAGCAAGCAAGTATTGTCCTGAATTTGAAACTGCCATTAGTAAAATTTTTGACGATAAGTAGAGCTATTAGGAGAGGAATTTTCAATACAAGCAAAAACAGCTCTTGTTATCCAAGAAGAGCTGTTCTATTTTATGAAAGAGAGAGTCACTAGTGACCCTTGTGCTTCTCTCTACGTTTTTGCTGTTTGCGTTCAAATTTCTCTTGCTTGAGCAATTGCTTTTGGAGACTAGACTGTTGTTTTGAATGCTTTTTTCGTTCCTCAAACTGCAACTGTAAAAGTTCTTGTGACTTAGAAGAAACTTTCTGCTTCACCTGTTTCTTTACAGCTCGCTGCAGACGCTTCGGATTCTTAATCTTCACATGCTGTTTGACTGTTGCCTCTGGACTAAAAGATAACCGAACAAACTGAGTCTGTAAAAGTTTCAAAATTTCATCCTCTTTTGGTTCCTGACCAAATGTCACTCGACAAACTTGATAAGTTCCCTCGTACTCTTGTTCAAACAATCCATGCCAAAATCCATCTTCAAAATAAACTGTCAAGCCAATTGAAACGATTTCCACGACAGCACCTCCTTAAATCTATCCCTAAGAATGGACAACCAAGGAGGAAGGTTACTGATAGGCTTGCCTACGTCTGGACTACCAACCAGAACTGTGTTTTTATCTTAGTTGGGACTATTATAGCATAATCCAATTTAAAAATCCTCCAGATTCTACTCTGAAGGATTCCTATCTTATTTCACAACGATATTAACGAGTTTAGTTGGCTCAAACAGTTTGGGGAACTGTTTGAGGTTGCAAATGAGCAAATAAATTGGTTATTTCACCACAATATTCACAAGCTTGTTAGGGACACTAATCACTTTCACGATTTCCTTACCGTCAATTTCTGCTTTGACTTTTTCGTCAGCGAAAGCAATTTCTTGCAATTCTTCGCGTGACAGGTCTTTAGCGACCATGAGTTTGGCACGAACTTTACCTTTGATTTGGACGACGATTTCGATTTCGTCTTCAACCAATTTGCTTTCGTCCCATGTTGGCCAAGCTACATAAGAGATGGACTCACCTGTTGCTGCGACTGTTTGCCAGAGTTCTTCTGCCAAGTGAGGCGCAAATGGGGCGATCAATTGGATAAAGCCTTTAGCGTAGTCTACATAGAGTTTGTCTTCCTTGTTAGCTGCGTTGACAAAGACCATGAGCTGGGCAATGGTTGTGTTGAATTTCATGGACTCGATTTGCTCTGTGACAGCTTTAACAGTTTCGTTGTAAACCTTGTCAAGAGCGCCATTGTTTTCCCCAACGATTTCCTTACTTGTGATCAAACGGTACACACGGTCAAGGAATTTACGACTTCCTTCCAAGCCTTCTTCTGACCAAGCGATCGAAGCATCGAGTGGTCCCATGAACATTTCATAAACACGAAGGGTATCGGCACCATATTGTTCCACCACATCGTCTGGGTTCACCACGTTTTTGAGAGATTTAGACATCTTGGCTGGCGCTTGCTCCAACTCTTCTCCTGTTTCCACATGGAAGAAGGATCCGTCACGTTTTTCAACCTTATCAGTCGCCACAAGAGCCCCACGGTGGTCACGGTAGCTTGTTCCCAAAATCATTCCTTGGTTAAAGAGTTTTTGGAATGGTTCCTTAGTCGGAACAACACCGAGGTCATAGAGGAATTTGTGCCAGAAACGAGCGTAAAGCAAGTGAAGCACGGCGTGTTCTGCACCACCCACGTAGATATCGACTGGCAACCATTGTTTGAGGAGATCCTCATCAGCCAATTTCTCAGTATTGTGTGGGTCAATATAACGGAGGTAGTACCAGCTTGAACCAGCCCATTGTGGCATGGTGTTGGTTTCACGACGACCTTTGACACCATCTTCACGAGTCACTTCAAGCCAGTCAGTCAAGTTAGCCAATGGGCTTTCCCCAGTACCTGAAGGGCGGATATCCTTGGTTACTGGTAAGACAAGTGGCAATTCACTTTCAGGAACGGCTGTTGAAGTTCCATCTTCCCAATGAATGATTGGAATTGGCTCACCCCAGTAACGTTGACGGCTAAAGAGCCAGTCGCGGAGACGGTAGGTGACTTTTTCTTGACCGCAGCCTTTTTCTTCCAACCAAGCCACAATTTTAGCAATCGCTTCTTCTTTGTTAAGGCCATCTAGGAAGTCTGAATTGACATGAAGACCATCTTCAGTATAGGCAGCTTCTGCTACATTTCCACCTTCAAGCACTTCTACGATTGGAAGGTCAAATTGTTTGGCAAATTCCCAGTCACGTTGGTCGTGGGCTGGCACAGCCATAACCGCACCTGTTCCATAACTAGCAAGAACATAGTCGGCAATCCAGATTGGAATTTCTTTGCCATTGACAGGGTTGAGGGCATAAGCACCCGTCCAAACCCCTGTTTTTTCCTTAGCAAGGTCGGTACGAGCCAAGTCTGACTTGAGGCTAGCTTGGTGTTTGTAGTCTGCTACGGCTTCAGCTTGTTCTGGACTGACGATAGCATCTACCAAATCATGCTCAGGTGCCAATACAGTGAAAGTCGCACCGAAAAGCGTATCAGGACGAGTGGTAAAGACGGTAAATTTCTTGTCTGTTCCCTTAACTTTGAAAGTTACATTAGCACCAGTTGATTTACCAATCCAGTTGCGTTGCATGTCCTTGATAGACTCTGGCCAATCCAACTCATCCAAGTCATTGAGCAAGCGCTCTGCATAGGCCGTGATTTTAAGCATCCATTGGCGCATTGGTTTGCGGACAACGGGATAGCCACCACGCTCAGAAGTTCCGTCAGGAAGGACTTCTTCGTTGGCAATGGCCGTTCCCAATTCTTCCACCCAGTTTACTGGTACTTCGGCTTCATAGGCCAAGCCTTTTTCGTAAAGTTTGGTGAAAATCCACTGCGTCCATTTGTAGTAGTTTGGATCTGTTGTGTTGACTTCACGATCCCAGTCGTAAGAGAATCCAAGCGCATTGATTTGGCGTTTGAAGTTAGCAATGTTTTCCGCTGTAAATTCTGCTGGGTCATTCCCCGTATCCATAGCGTATTGCTCTGCAGGCAAACCAAAGGCATCCCATCCCATTGGGTGAAGGACATTGTAGCCTTGCGCACGTTTGTAACGGCTGAGAATATCTGTTGCTGTATAACCTTCTGGGTGTCCTACGTGCAATCCGGCTCCTGAAGGATATGGGAACATGTCGAGAGCATAAAACTTCGGTTTTGACGCATCTGTTCCTGTCTTAAATGTATGATGTTGGGCCCAATAGCCTTGCCACTTAGGCTCAATTTCTTTATGATTGTAAAAACTCATGGTCTCTCTCCAATTTTGTGATGTTACTATTATACCATTTTTGGGGGAATTTGGTCTCGTTCTATTCTACACTTTTCTATTTTACCTTGCTCTAGAATTTTTAAACTGCTATACTTATAACAGAAACCCCTTCCAAAGGAGGTAACGGATGTCTCATTCCTTTAAAAAATCTCTTCAAAAAGAAATTCTTCATAGAAGCTCTATAGCAGCTTTTATATCCTCTCTTTTATTACTAATTTTTCTTTTTGGTTTTTCCTATTTTTTACAAAAACAACAACTAGCTAAAGATACTCAACAAATTGCTCAACATGTTCATGACATGAAACAAGCGAATTATGAATTGTTGGAAACTATGAATAAAAAGATGGTTCCAGAATTTATAGAAGGTAAACACACTGACAGAGAATTATTTAGTCTATTTTATGAAACAAAAGCGCAACTAAAACTTAGTTCTGATTTTGTCATTCTCGATGATACTGGCGAACTTTTATTTAGCACTAATCGCAATCATAAAGAAACTCTTTTAGCTCCCTATTATTTAAAATTATTAATTCAGAATCCTACCCAAGGATCCATTTCAGAGAAAGTTGCTCTATCTATGGATAAGCAGCATTATGCTGTCTTTATTATGCCCATAATTCAAAATCAACGAGCAATAGCTTACAGTATTTCTTTTGTTAATGAGAATGACTTCGTATCAAGTATCCCTCTAATTAATTCAAAATACGTCATCACAGATACCTTTGGTAATATATACTCTAGTAATACTAATCAATTTACACAATCTACTCTGGAAAAATTTGATGAGAAATCGCTCCGTTCAAAAACACATTGGTTCATTGAAAATCCACTATTGATCGAAAAACATAAAGTTGATTTAATTTTTTCAATTTACACTTTCCAATCATTCTTTCCTATTCCTAGTTTACTTAGTCTTGCTTCCATACTAACAATTTGTATCTTTCTATTATATTTTTGGCAGGCTAGGAGAATCGCCCATAAAATCGCAACTCATAATGCTGGTCCTATTGAAAGTTTAGTCTTTCAATTACATGCAATTCCTAAGAAAAAAGAAAAGAAACTCAGGCTCCATACAGGGGATGAATTTGAACTGATAGCTGAGAAAATTAACAACATGCTACAGGAGTTAGATGAGCTTCATCAAAAGATGTTGACCATTGAAAAGGAAAAATGGGTTTTTGAAAGAAAAATGCTAGAAGCTCAGTTCAATCCTCATTTTCTCTACAATACACTTGAAACGATTAAAATCACTTCTTTAATGGATGCAAGTCTCACACAAGACCTAATCCAAAATCTCACGCGCATTCTTCGCTACAGTATCACCGATTTAGAAAAAGAAACAACCATTTGTCAAGATTTAAAGATTATAAAGGATTACCTTATTATTCATAAAATTCGTTTCGAGCACTTTTCCTATGATATTGTCTGCCCAGAAACTGTCGATAATCAGCCTATCCCTAAACTTTTCTTGCTTCCCTTAGTAGAAAATGCTATAAAATATGGGATGCAATACCGTATTGATCTTCATATTGATATCCAAATTACCTTGGAAGCAGATTCTCTAACTTTTTTAGTCAAGGATAATGCTGGAGGACTCACAAAACAAGAGCGAGTCGCTATTTTAGACTCTTTAGATAGCCCTCATACCCAGCATGGCATTGTTAACAGCTACAAACGATTGAGCAATTTCTTTCCTGATGTTCAGCTAGATTTAGGAGTCAATCGTCAAGGAGAAACTTGGGTCAAATTTGTAACGAAAGGACTAACTCATGTTTAAGCTCATTATCGTAGAAGATGAACACCTCATTCGAAAATGGCTAGAGATTGCCGTAGACTACTCTGCCTTAGGCATCCAAGTTGTAGGAACTGCCAGTCACGGTCAAGAGGGAATGAAACTCATCCAAGAAAAAGAACCTCATATTGTCTTAACAGACATCACAATGCCAATTATGGATGCTTTTATGATGTTCGAAGCCACTCGTACCCTTTCTTATGAAAAAGTTATCTTATCTGGTTATAACGATTTTCAAAATGCAAAAAAAGCCATGCAATATGGGGCAGTTGATTTCTTATCCAAACCAATTGACACAAAGGAATTGACAGAATGTCTTCAAAACATTGTTTTGCGATTACAAGTTAGCACCTATCAAGAAACTCCTTTTTTAGAAGAATATCAAACTTTACTCTCCTCTATCCAACAAGTTGATACACAAAATCAAATCATTCAGCAAATTATTTCCTTTGTCCACAACCACTATGCAGAACATTTTACTATTAGTAAGCTAGCAGAATCGCTGGGATATAGTGAAAGTTATCTATATAAGGTTATCAAAGAAGACTTCCCCATGACACTAAATGAATATATCTTACGCTACCGCCTCAAGCAAGCTATAGATAAAATGGCCGAGTCCCCCAATGCCCCCTTAAGCGATATCTCTGAACAAGTTGGATTTTCAGACTATAAATATTTTGCCAAAGTCTTTAAAAAGTATCTCCATATTTCTCCAAAAGAATTAAAACTTATGGATAAAAATCATTGATGTAAAAGGATTGCTTAACTTTATTGTAGCAATCTTTTTATTTTATACTTACCATCAAAATCCTATCCACAGTTCACGCATCCTTACTCTAGGAGCTTAATTCCTATTTTCTATTTTAGATTTCTTTAAGGTTTTTATTATATTCTGTAGGACTCTACAAATTATAAACGTTATAAAAGTTGTAGAGCAAAAACGTTCGTAAAAAAGGAGACTCTTATGAAAAAACTACTATTCTTTCTCTCTTGTGGTTGGATATTTCTTACTTTATCAGGATGTTCTTCAGCTATAGGAGCGGAAACTAGCACTGAAACAGATTCGAATAACACTTTGGTTGTATACTCGCCTAACCCTGAAGATCTTATCGAAGAAACAATCCCAGCCTTCGAAGAAAAATATGGCATCAAGGTTGACTTAGTCCAAGCTAGTACTGGTGAATTATTCAAGAAAGCAGAAGCTGAGAAAGAAGCTCCCGTAGCCGATGTCATTTTCGGAGGTTCCTACGCACTCTTCTCTTCTAACGAAAAACTCTTTGAGCCCTATATCTCCCAAGAAAACGACCAAATTATCCCTGAATATCAGAATAAAACAGGATTCTACACTCCATACACTCTTGATGTCAGTGTTCTAATTGTCAATTCAGCTTTAACTAAAGATATTAAAATTGAAGGCTATAATGATTTACTTAATCCTAAATTAAAAGGAAAAATTGCTACTGCTGATCCAAGTAATTCTTCTAGTGCCTTTGCTCAATTAACAAACATGCTTGTGGATCAAGGTGGCTATGAAAATGAGCAAGCTTGGACATATGTGAAAAATCTATTTAGCTTAGTAGACGGGAAAATTGCTTCTAGTTCTTCAAATGTCTACAAATCTGTCGCTGACGGAGAAATGGCTGTAGGACTTACCTATGAAGATCCTGCATTGAAACTCTTAAACGATGGCGTTGATGTAAAAGTCATTTATCCAAAAGAAGGAACCGTCTTTTTACCTGGTAACGCAGCTATTATCAAAAATGCCAAACACATGGAAAATGCTAAAAAATTTATCGATTTCCTTCTTTCTCAAGACATTCAGGATAAACTAGGAACTGAAACAACCATCAGACCCATTCGAAAAAATGCTAAAACCAATAAAAATATGAAATCAATGACAGAAATCAATATCGCTACTGAAGATTCAGATTATGTCATCCAAAATAAATCAGCTATTCTTAAAAAGTACAATGATATTTTTACAGATATCCAATCTAAAAAATAAAATTTGACTTTTCAATTATTAACTGTCGAACCCTACTATAAAATCAAAAAGATTACTTCCGTTTTTGTAGAGAATTTTACTCTAATAGAATAGAATTATTAGTTTTAAAAACGCTTACATTGTTTTAAAATAAACTTAAATAACATAACGGAGGTATCCATCATGAAAAAGAAATGGATGTATTATGCTGCTTGCGGACTAGCTCTTTTTGGTCTTGCTGCTTGTTCTTCTAATGAATCTGCCGATGACAGTTCATCTGATAAAGGAGACGGCGGTTCGCTAGTCGTTTATTCACCAAACTCAGAGGGCTTAATTGGAGCAACTATTCCTGCCTTTGAAGAAAAATATGGTATCAAAGTAGAACTGATTCAAGCTGGTACTGGAGAACTTTTCAAAAAACTAGAGTCAGAAAAAGAAGCTCCTGTCGCCGATGTCATCTTTGGTGGTTCTTATACACAATATGCTACCCACGGAGAACTCTTTGAAAACTATACTTCAAAAGAAAATGATAATGTTATCAAAGAATATCAAAACACAACTGGCTACTCTACTCCTTATACGCTAGATGGTAGTGTTTTAATCATCAACCCTGATTTAACTAAAGGCATGAACATTGAAGGATATAGTGACCTCCTCAAACCTGAACTAAAAGGAAAAATCGCAACTGCTGACCCAGCAAACTCTTCTAGCGCCTTTGCTCAATTAACAAATATGCTCCAAGCTCAAGGTGGCTACAAAGATGATAAAGCTTGGTCTTATGTAAAAGATCTCTTCACACTTATTGACGGTAAAATCGGTTCAAGCTCATCTGGTGTCTATAAAGCAGTAGCTGATGGAGAAATGGCTGTTGGTCTCTCTTATGAAGATCCAGCGGTTAAACTCTTAAATGATGGAGCTAACATCAAGGTAGTCTATCCAAAAGAAGGAACTGTTTTCTTACCAGCGAGTGCTGCTATCGTTAAAAAAGCTAAAAACATGGAAAATGCTAAGAAATTTATCGATTTTATTATCTCTCAAGAAGTACAAGATACCCTTGGTACAACCACTACTAACCGTCCTGTTCGTAAAAATGCTAAAACAAGCGAAAATATGAAACCAATTGACAAAATCAAAACACTCACTGAAGATTATGATTATGTTATCAAGAATAAATCAGATATCGTTAAGAAATACAACGAAGTCTTTACAGATATCCAATCTAAACAGTAAAAGAGGTTCACTATGAGTGAGATCAAAATTATTAACGCAAAAAAAATCTACCACGACGTCCCTGTTATTGAAAACTTGAATGTTACTATTCCCAAAGGAAGTCTCTTTACTCTCTTGGGACCTTCAGGTTGTGGGAAAACGACTCTTCTTCGTATGATTGCGGGTTTTAACAGTATCGAAGGTGGAGAATTTTACTTCGATGATACAAAAATCAATAATATGGAACCCAGCAAACGCAATATTGGAATGGTTTTCCAAAACTACGCTATTTTTCCACATTTGACTGTTCGAGATAATGTTGCTTTTGGTCTCAAGCAAAAGAAAGTTCCCAAAGAAGAATTGATCCAACAGACCAATAAGTATCTTGAACTCATGCAAATTGCTCAATATGCGGATCGAAAGCCAGATAAACTCAGTGGTGGACAACAACAACGTGTCGCCTTGGCACGCGCCTTAGCTGTTAATCCAAGTGTTCTCCTCATGGACGAGCCACTTAGTAATCTGGATGCCAAACTGCGCTTGGATATGCGTCAAGCCATTCGAGAAATTCAACACGAAGTGGGAATTACAACTGTTTATGTGACCCACGACCAAGAAGAAGCTATGGCTATTTCAGACCAAATTGCTGTTATGAAAGATGGGGTTATCCAACAAATCGGCCGACCAAAAGAACTCTATCATAAACCAGCTAATGAATTTGTTGCAACATTTATTGGTAGAACAAATATAATCCCTGCTCGTCTAGAAAAACAAGCTGACGGAGCTTACATAGTCTTTGAAGACGGCTATTCTCTTCGTATGCCAACTCTTGATCAAGTTGACGAGCAAAACATCCGTGTTAGCATTCGTCCTGAAGAATTTATCCGTGATGAAAATGGTCCAATCAATGGAACAATCACCGACAGTGTTTACCTTGGTCTTAACACTGAATACTTCATTGAAACTGGATTTGCTCCAAAACTTCAAGTAAGTGAAGAATCAACATTCGAAGAAGATTTAGAAAAAGGAGATTGTGTTCGTTTGAGAATCAATACTCAAAAACTCAATGTCTTCTCTGAAGACGGTTCGCGCAATCTCATAAAAGGAGTCAGCCATGGAACGTAAAAAACTAAATATTTGGACAGCCTCCTCTTTCTTCATCTTTCTTTCCTACCTTGTATTTCTCGTTTATCCTATCGTTACTGTTCTCAAGCAGGCACTCATACATGAAGGACAATTCTCACTAGCTAATTTTGTTACTTTCTTTAGTAAAGCATATTACTCTGAGACACTTGTCAACAGTTTCAAGGTTTCCATTACCGCTACTGTCACTTCCTTAGTTGTAGGAACCTTATTAGCTTATCTCTTCTCTATGTATGACTTCAAGGGGAAGAAATTTCTACAAATATTGATTATCATTGCTTCCATGTCAGCTCCTTTCGTGGGAGCCTACTCCTGGATTCTCTTGCTGGGACGAAATGGGGTTATCACTAAATTTCTGACAAATTCCCTTCATCTTCCAGCTATCGATATTTATGGATTCAAAGGAATTGTACTTGTCTTTACACTGCAACTATTCCCACTGGTATTTCTATACGTTGCTGGGACAATGAAAAGTATTGACAATTCTCTACTTGAAGCCGCTGAAAGCATGGGGTCCTTCGGATTTAAACGTATCGTAACGGTTGTTTTACCTCTCCTAGTTCCAACCTTACTAGCTGCTGCCTTGCTTGTATTTATGAGAGCATTCTCAGACTTTGGAACGCCTATGTTGATTGGTGAAGGATATAGGACTTTCCCTGTCCTGATTTATACCCAATTTATTAGCGAGGTTGGAGGAAATTCTGCTTTTGCATCTGCTTTAGCAATTATGGCGATTATCATTGCCTTAGCAATTTTCCTTATCCAAAAATACATTTCAAATCGCTACAGTTTCAGCATGAATTCGCTCCATCCAATCCAACCTAAAAAAACTACAAAAGGAAAAATGGCTGCTATTTATGCAACAGTCTACGGAATTATCTTGTTCTCTGTTCTACCTCAAGTCTACTTGATTTATACTTCTTTCCTAAAAACATCAGGTATGGTATTTGTCAAAGGCTATTCTCTAAACAGTTACAAGGTAGCTTTCAATCGCATGGGGTCTGCTATTTTCAATACCATTCGTATCCCTTTGATTGCCTTAGTTCTAGTTGTCCTATTTGCAACATTTATCTCCTACCTAGCCGTTAGAAAACGAAATTTGTTTACAAACTTAATTGACAGCCTCAGTATGGTACCTTATATCGTACCAGGAACTGTTCTCGGTATTGCATTTATCTCTTCTTTCAATACAGGAATCTTCGGAAGTGGCTTCCTTATGATTACAGGAACAGCCTTTATCCTAATCATGTCCTTATCTGTTAGAAGACTCCCATATACTATTCGATCTTCAGTAGCTAGCTTGCAACAGATTTCTCCGTTCATTGAAGAAGCTGCAGAAAGTTTAGGAAGTAGTCGTCTTAATACCTTTACTAAAATCACCACCCCAATGATGCTTTCAGGTATCATCTCAGGTGCAATCTTATCATGGGTAACAATGATTTCAGAACTTTCTACTTCAATTCTCTTATACAATGTTAAGACTAGAACAATGACTGTAGCTATCTACACTGAAGTACTTCGTGGAAATTATGGTGTGGCAGCTGCTTTGTCAACTATCCTCACTGTCTTGACAGTTACTTCATTATTACTATTTATGAAAATTTCTAAAAACAATAGCATTACCCTCTAGTTTTCCTCTATCAAAAACAGCCGAAAGGATATCCCTTGGCTGTTTTTTCTTATTTTGATATGGTTATCAAATCTCTAGTTTATAGCAAGCCGTTCTATTTTGACTGAATAGAGATTTCTCCCATCTTCTCACGCCCTAGTTCTCGGTAACTACGGTCACCAACGACATCGACTGTAAACTGACCGTTCTCGTATTCTAGAACGGTCACACTACCATTATCTAGACCATGCGGATGCATGCCATTGATGAGATAAACCATCGTACCAATGGTCATCCCGTGACTCACAACCAGGGCATTGCCACCACCTTGTTCTTCCATTTCTTTGGCAATCGTTTCGAAACCTTCTCTGATACGACCACTGAGTTTTTCCCAACCTTCAGCCCAACCAGCAGTATCAACCTCTACCAAACCTTCTGCTAGCTCCGCATAGGATAACTGATGAACATGATCCACCTTGAAAACACGAGGAATGACCCCCATAAAGAGGTCTCCATCATAGGCCCCATCAAAACTACCAAAGCACCACTCACGGATTCGCTTATCCATGCGGTAAGGGATTTTCCCTTGTAAGCCCAGTTCTTCTAGGATAATTCCCATGGTCTGAATGGTACGCCCTGAATCACTGGAATAAGCTCGGTCAAACTGCAAACCAGACTCTCTCAAGCCAATTCCCAACTCATGAATTCCCAACTCACCTTCTGCAGTTAGAGGCGTATCACTCCATCCTTGAGCACGTCCAATCGTGTTAAACATGGTTTTCCCATGACGGACTAAGTACAATCTTACTTTAGACATTTTCTATCCTCCATTTTCTTCTATTATATCATGGATCAAAGAAATATTTGGCTTTCAAAAGCAAAGCTCCTTCTCCTAATTTTACCACAAGAAAAGCTACCCTCACGGTAGCTTCCCTAGGAGATTATTATGAAAAAGTTTAGGATTTCTATTAAATAAAGTTAGGAGGTCTTTATTTAATGATTATAGTATACACAGTCATCCTTAAACCCAACTTAAATCCTCTCTCTTTTTTATTAATTTTTAAAACTATGGATTGGAGCTGGAATTTGGCCACCACGAGAGATGAAATCAACAGACGATGCTCCGTTGACCTTCATAACTGGAGCTGTTCCTAGCAAACCACCGAACTCAATCATATCGCCTTCTTTGCCCTTTGGAATAATACGGACAGCCGTTGTTTTCATGTTAATAACACCGATTGCCGCCTCATCCGCAATCATAGCCGCAATGGTTTCAGCAGGCGTATCTTCCGGAATGGCAATCATATCCAGCCCAACAGAACAGATAGCCGTCATGGCCTCTAGTTTTTCTAAATTCAGAGAGCCATTTTGCACCGCAGCAATCATACCCTCGTCTTCAGAGACAGGGATAAAAGCACCTGACAAGCCACCGACTTGGTTACAAGCCATCACTCCGCCCTTCTTAACTTGGTCATTCAAAAGAGCAAGGGCAGCCGTCGTCCCATGCGTTCCTACTGTTTCTAGACCCATTTCCTCCAGTACTCGAGCCACAGAATCACCAACTGCCGGAGTTGGTGCCAAACTTAGGTCTACGATCCCAAAGTCGACTCCAAGCCGTTCACTTGCCATTTGACCAACTAACTGACCAATACGAGTAATCTTAAAGGCTGTTTTCTTGACCGTCTCAGCTACTACATCAAAGCTCTGTCCACGAACTTTCTCCAAGGCGCGCTTGACGACACCAGGGCCTGAAACTCCAACATTGATGATGACATCTGCTTCACCGACACCATGGAAGGCCCCCGCCATAAAAGGATTGTCCTCAACAGCATTAGCAAATACGACCAGCTTGGCTGCACCCATATCTGATAGCGCAGCTGTTTCCTTGACGATACGTCCCATATCAGCAATCGCAGTCATGTTGATACCTGACTTAGTTGAGCCAATGTTAACAGACGAACAAACCTTGTCTGTCTCAGCTAGAGCGCGTGGGATAGAATTGATGAGAATTTCATCTCCTTTTTGGTAGCCTTTTTGTACCAAAGCTGAGAATCCACCAATAAAGTCAACACCAATCTCCTTGGCAGCCTTGTCAAGTGCCTTTGCCAAAACAAGATAGTCTGTCGCATCAGTCGCAGCTCCAATCAAGGAAATTGGAGTCACCGATACCCGTTTATTAACAATAGGAATCCCAAGTTCTGCAGCAATTTCGTCTCCTACAGCCACTAAATTTGCAGCTTTAGTGGTGATTTTTTGGTAAATCTTTTCAGCAGCACGATTGATATCTGGATCAATACAGTCCAAAAGGGAAATCCCCATGGTGATGGTTCTGATATCGAAATTCTGCTCCTCAATCATGGCAATGGTTTCAGTAACTTGTCTAATATCCATGATGACCTCCTAGATATTGTACATGGCATCAAAAATCGCTGCACTCTGGATATTGATTTTGACATTCAAGGTCTGTCCGAAAGTTTCAAACTCATTTCGAAGAGTTGTAAAATCCTGCTTTTCATCACTAGATACGACTGCCATCATGGTAAAATACTCATCCAGTACTGTTTGAGAAATATCATCAATATTCAAACCCAATTCTGCAATTTTAGTAGACACGCCTGCAACAATACCAGCCTTGTCCTTGCCAACCACTGTAATAATAGCCTTCATTTTTAGACTCCCATTCTACGATTATTTGAAAACCTGAACGTTTTTGATTTTCTTTTTCCTTAGTATAGCATATTTCCGAAAAAAATACTAAAAAACGCCTGCTTACGAAGTTGTTCTTAAACAAAAAAACAATTTCGTAAACAAGCGTCTACCCTATCAAATGATGATGAGTGTTCCCGCTAGGACCGAAGTCCCAGCGGTAGACCAGAGCTAGACTAAGAGCACAAGACTCCATCATCATAACACTCAACAAAATTGATGATTTTATACTAATTCGATGATCGCCATTGGCGCAGCATCCCCACGACGTGGTTCAGTTTTAAGGATACGAGTGTATCCACCGTTACGTTCAGCATAACGAGGTGCGATTTCTGAGAACAATTTTTGAAGTGCTGTAGTAGAAGTGTACTTATCAGTTGCTTCATCATAGTTTTCAGATGCGATTTCATTACGTACGAAAGCAGCTGCTTGACGACGTGCATGCAAATCACCACGTTTACCTAGAGTAATCATTTTTTCAACAGTTTTACGGATTTCTTTAGCACGAGCTTCAGTTGTCACGATTGATTCGTTGATCAAAAGGTCAGTTGTCAAATCGCGAAGCATTGCTTTACGTTGTGAGCTAGTGCGTCCTAGTTTACGGTAAGCCATATATTCCTCCTTTATTTATCTTTTAATCCAAGACCCAAGTCAATGAGTTTGAGTTTCACTTCTTCCAAACTCTTGCGTCCAAGATTTCGTACTTTCATCATCTCTGCTTCAGATTTTTCTGTCAAATCATGCACAGTATTGATACCGGCACGTTTCAAACAGTTGTATGAACGCACAGACAAGTCCAGTTCCTCAATCGTACGATCCAAAACACGGTCGTCCGATTCAGTATCAGCTTCTTTCATCACTTCTGCAGATTTAGCAATCTCTGTAAGATTTGTAAACAAATCAAGATGTTCTGTCAAGATACGTGCTGAAAGCCCTAAAGCATCTTCTGGAATAATTGTTCCATTTGTCAAGATTTCAAGGGTTAATTTGTCAAAACCATCGTTACTACCTACACGAGCAGGTTCAACTTGATAGTTGACTTTTGTAACTGGTGTATAAATAGAATCTACAGCAAGTGTTCCAACTGGCGCATTATCTTTTTTGTTTTCATCAGCAGGCACATATCCACGACCACTGTTAACAGTCATTGTCGCCTTCAGAGAAGAACCTTCACCGATTGTAAAGAGATAATGATCTGGATTTACAATCTCAATATCACTGTCAGTCAAAATATCTCCAGCTGTAATTTCAGCAGGACCTTCAACGTCAAGCTCAATGATTTTTTCGTCTTCAACGTATGATTTCACTGCAATTCCTTTAATGTTCAGAATGATTTGCATCACGTCTTCACGAACACCTGGAACTGTGTCAAACTCATGTAACACACCATCAATGTTGATAGATGTCACAGCTGCCCCTGGTAGAGAAGCTAGTAGTACACGACGAAGAGAGTTACCAAGAGTTGTACCGTAGCCACGTTCAAGTGGTTCGATTACAAACTTGCCATAATCTTTATTTTCATCAATTTTTGTTATATTTGGTTTTTCAAACTCAATCATTTAGTTACTCCCTCTTAAACGAAAAGCAGTGTAATGCGATGATTATACACGGCGACGTTTTGGAGGACGAGCACCATTGTGTGGCACTGGAGTCACATCACGAATTGCTGTTACTTCAAGACCAGCGGCAGCAAGCGCACGAATAGCTGACTCACGACCAGAACCTGGACCTTTTACAGTAACTTCAACTGATTTAAGACCGTGTTCTTGTGCAGATTTAGCAGCAGCTTCAGAAGCCATTTGAGCAGCGAATGGTGTAGATTTACGAGAACCTTTGAAACCAAGAGCACCAGCTGATGACCAAGCAATTGCATTACCATGCACATCAGTAATCATAACAATAGTGTTATTAAATGTAGCGTGAATATGAGCAATACCAGATTCGATATTCTTTTTCACACGACGTTTACGTGTTGGTTTAGCCAAGACTTTTACCTCCTATATTATTTTTTCTTACCAGCAATCGCAACAGCTTTACCTTTACGAGTGCGAGCGTTGTTTTTAGTGTTTTGTCCACGGACAGGAAGTCCACGACGGTGACGAATACCACGGTAAGAACCGATTTCCATCAAACGTTTGATGTTCAAGTTTACTTCACGACGAAGGTCACCTTCAACTTTGATTGCATCCACTTCACGACGGATAGCATCTTCTTGATCTGATGTAAGGTCACGTACACGAACATCTTCTGAGATTCCAGCAGCAGCCAAAATTTTCTTAGATGTTGCAAGTCCGATACCATAAACGTAAGTCAATGAGATTACTACGCGTTTGTCATTTGGAATGTCAACTCCAGCAATACGAGCCATGTTTTCTCCTTTCTATCTTATCCTTGACGTTGTTTGTGTTTTGGATTTGCTGGGCAAATTACCATAACACGACCATTACGACGAATTACTTTACAGTATTCGCAAATTGGTTTGACCGATGGTCTTACTTTCATTTCTTATCCCTCCAAGTTTTTCGATTATTTAAAGCGGTAAGTGATACGTCCACGTGTCAAGTCATATGGACTCATCTCGACAGTAACACGATCTCCCGCTAAAATACGAATATAGTTTTTACGAATTTTACCAGAAACTGTTGCTAAAATCTGATGTCCATTTTCAAGTTCAACCGTAAACATTGCGTTCGGCATTGTATCGACTACTTTGCCTTCAACTTCAATCACATCGTCTTTTGCCACGCAAAAGCACCTCCATAAATTTCGATTCGATGCCTCAAGACACAGAGGCAACAATTATAAGTCAGACTATTTTAGTATAACATTTGTCGCAATTTTTTGCAAGTACGAAAAACGCTTTATTTCAAATTTGTCAATACTTTTTCGATGTCTTTGAACACATCATTGATATCTTGATTTCCTTCGATATCATGAACTAAACCTTTGGCACGGTAGTAAGCAATGATTGGTTCACCTTGTGCAATATTCACATCCAAACGACGCTTAACTGTCTCAGGTTTATCATCTTCACGTTGGTAGTAATCCTCTTCTTTGTAGTCAACTGGTGGGTTGAAAACTTTGTGGAAGGTTTCACCTGTTTCGCGGTGAATGATACGGCCACTCAAACGTTCCAAGAGACAATCTGGGTTCACTTCGATGTTGATCACACCTTCCAGTTCGATACCGAGTTCCGCCAACGTTTTATCCAAGGCATGAGCTTGTTCAATCGTACGTGGGTAACCATCCAACAAGAAACCTGTTTCCTTAATGTCGTCCTGTGAAAGGCGTTCTTTAACAATTCCATTTGTAACTTCATCTGGAACCAACTCACCTTTGTCAATATATGACTTCGCAAGTACACCCATTTCAGTTTGATTTGCCATAGCAGCACGGAACATATCTCCAGTTGAAATGTGTGCCACGTGGAATTGCTCCACAATTTTAGCTGCTTGCGTTCCCTTACCTGCTCCAGGTAAGCCCATAATCAAAAGATTCATGATAGGATCTCCTTATTTTGTATTTAAATAGAAGCAGAAATCTCATTCAACCCCTATTTAAAAACAAAATAGAAGAGGGGAGACGAAAATCTCTCTGATAGATAGACCTTCATACTCCACTCTCTAAGCAAAAGTAATCTTGCTTTTATTCTGTTTTGTCCATGAAACCAACATACTTACGTTTCAATAGGTAACCTTCTAGCTGTTTGATTCCTTCAATACCGGTTGAGATAATGATCAAAAGACTAGTTCCCCCAAAAGCAACAGCTTCTGAAAGACCAAAGACATCTTTTGCCACAATCGGCAAGATTGAAATCACACCAAGGAAGATTGATCCGACAGTCGCAAGGCGACGAAGAAGTTTCGACATGAACTCTTCAGTACCCTTACCAGGACGGACACCATGAATGTAGGCTCCACTCTTTTGCAAGTTTTCTGCTGCTTTCTCTGGATTGATCTGTACAAATGTATAGAAGAATGTAAAGAGAATGATGAGCAAGGCATACATGGCAACACCTGTCGGAGATGTTGTAGATAACATTTCCTGTGCTGTCCGTACCCATGCCCAATCGTGACCTGTAGCACTCAAAAACTGAAGAATGGCTGCAGGTGCTGCTGTAATGGAACTTGCAAAGATAACTGGGATAACCCCCGCCGGGTTCACCTTCAATGGAAGGTATGAACTTGATGGGGCTCCTTGAGCAACTTTTGTATATTGGATTGGAATTTTATATTCTGCCTGTTGAACATAGGTTGTGAAGTATACAATCAACAAGACAGCGATAATCAAAATAACGACAAAGATAATAGATGAAGTCAAACGGCTACTTGGAATATTGACGAAGTAGTCAACATAGATGCCTTTAATCATCTCAGGAATTGAAGCGACAATACCTGCAAAGATGATCATGGAAACACCGTTTCCGTATCCCTTATCTGTAATTTGTTCCCCGAGCCAAGTTACAATCATACTACCTGCTGTGAGGATAATACCAATGGTAACAAAAACCTGTGGAGTTAAGGCTGTCGTTAATAATTTTGCTCCAGATAGAGTATTAAACCCTGCTGTGATCCCGATAGATTGAACAAATGCAAGCACAAGTGCAATATAACGAGTAGCCTGGTTTAGTTTTCTCCGTCCTACTTCCCCTTGTTTGCCCCATTCTACAAACTTCGGTAAAATATCCATTTGTAGCAATTGAACAACGATTGAAGCAGTGATATACGGACTTACCCCGAGTGCGAAAACGGAGAAGTTCTTCATGGCATTCCCTGAAACAAGACTAAGCATGTTCAAAAAAGATAAACCACTAAGAGCTTCCAAACTTTTTGCATTCACACCTGGAACTGTTATACTTGTCCCAATACGGAAAACAAGAACGATAAAAATCGTAAAGAGAATTTTTGATCGAACTTGTTTAACCTTGAGCGCTTCTTTTAGTAATTTAAAAAACATGGGTCACCTCTCTTAGATGACTTCTACAGAACCACCTTTAGCAGTGATAGCTTCCTCAGCTGATTTAGAGAATTTAGCTGCTTTCACAGTCAATTTCTTAGTCAACTCACCGTTACCAAGAATTTTAACTCCTGATTTTTCAGCTTTCACAATTCCTGCTTCGATAAGCACAACTGGAGTTACTTCTGCACCGTCTTCAAAGACGTTCAATTGGTCAAGGTTTACAATTGCGTATTCTTTAGCGTTGATGTTAGTGAATCCACGTTTTGGCATACGACGGAACAATGGAGTTTGTCCGCCTTCAAAACCAAGGCGAACTCCGCCACCGCTACGAGCTTTTTGACCTTTTTGACCGCGTCCAGATGTTTTACCATTACCAGATGAAGTACCACGACCAACACGGTTACGTACTTTACGAGAACCTTCTGCAGGTTTCAATTCATGAAGTTTCATTATTGTTTTCTCCTCTTTTGTAAAATGCTAGCGCCGATAAGAGAGAAAAGGTTGTCTCCCTTATCAACTCGCCTATACATTCGTCATCTTAGATGACTATATCTAGTTTTAGGGGATGAGTATTTCCACATCCCCTAAAGATTCATTAGTTTACTTCTTCAACTGTTACCAAGTGAGATACTGCAGTGATCATACCACGGATAGCAGCGTTGTCTTCTTTGATAACAGAGCTGTTCAATTTGCCAAGTCCAAGTGCTACAACAGTTTTACGTTGTGATGGAATGCGTCCGATTGGAGACTTAGTCAAAGTAATTTTAATTTGAGCCATTTTATCCCCTTTCTTATGCCAAATCAGAAACTGAGATACCACGAAGGGCAGCAACTTCTTCAGCGCGTTTCAATTGTTTCAAACCTTCAACAGTTGCGCGAACAATGTTGATTGGAGTGTTAGAGCCAAGTGATTTAGACGTAATATCTGCCACACCTGCCAATTCCACAACGGCACGAACTGCACCACCAGCGGCAACTCCAGAACCTTCTACAGCAGGTTTCAACAATACTTTAGCTCCACCGAATTCTGAAAGAACTTCGTGAGGAATTGTTGTTCCAACCATAGGTACTTCAATCAAGTTTTTCTTAGCATCATCTACTGCTTTACGGATTGCTTCTGGAACTTCTTGAGCTTTACCAGTACCAAATCCTACGCGACCATTGCGGTCACCAACAACAACAAGAGCTGCGAAACGAAGACGACGTCCACCTTTAACAACTTTTGTAACACGGTTGACAGCAACTACGCGTTCTTCAAATTCAACTGCATTGTCTTTAAATGCCATTTTCTAGTGTCCTCCTATTAGAATTTCAATCCGTTTTCACGAGCTGCATCAGCCAAAGCTTTCACACGTCCGTGATATAGATATCCACCGCGGTCGAACACCACTTCTGAAATACCTTTAGCGTTTGCACGTTCTGCAACGAGTTTACCGACAGCAACGGCTTGTTCAGTTTTAGTTCCTTTTGAAACTTCTTTGTCAAGAGTTGAAGCACTTGCGAGCGTTACACCCGCTACGTCATCAATCACTTGAGCGTAGATGCCTGTATTAGAACGGAATACGTTCAAACGTGGGCGATCAGCAGTTCCAGAGAGTTTTCCGCGAACGCGACGGTGACGTTTTTGACGGAGTTTGTTTTTATCTGGTTTAGAAATCACAGTTTTCACCTCTTTAGTTTTAAATCGCGTGCTATGCACAAAGTTGGAAAATAGGTTGGTGGTTGAAAATCAACCACTCAACATTATTTACCTGTTTTACCTTCTTTAAGACGAACGTACTCTCCAACGTAACGAATACCTTTACCTTTGTAAGGTTCTGGTGAACGAAGGCTACGTACGTAAGCAGCTGTTTGACCAACCACTTCTTTTGAAATTCCGCTAACAACGATTGTTGTTGGGTTTGGAAGTTCAAAAGTAATCCCTTCTGGAGCTTCAACTTCATCTGGATGAGATTTACCAACAGCCAAAACAAGTTTTGATCCTTGAAGTTGTGCACGGTAACCAACCCCACGCATTTCAAGTTCTTTCTTGAATCCTTCTGATACACCAATTACCATGTTGTTCAAAAGGGCACGAGTAGTTCCGTGGATAGTTTTCATTTCTTTTGAATCGTTTGGACGGTGAAGAGTTACTTCAGTACCTTCCACGCGAATTTCAATATCTTTTGAGAACTTACGAGTAAGTTCTCCTTTAGGTCCTTTTACAGTTACTACGTTGTCATTGTTAGTGACTTCAACACCAGCAGGCAACACGATAACTTTATTACCAATACGTGACATGTTTATTTTCTCCTGTTAAATTGTCAGGCCTAAATGGCCAGTTTTCACGGGGTTAAAGATACTCATTGAGTTCAATAGCTAAATTGAACTCGCTCTAAGAACTGTGCAAAATAAATAAGTTGGCTTGTTTGTAAACAAACTTCTCCGACTTCCTAATTTTGCTTTATTCTTTACGAGCTTTGTATCTGATTTGAGTTCGAGCTAAGAATTTGGTGAAAAAGATAAGTTTGTCTTAGAGCATCGCTCCTGCTACAAACTTTCTATTTTCACAGCATTCTTTTAACGCTCTCACATCATCAATTACCAAACGTAAGCGATAACTTCCCCACCAACATTCTTTTGGCGTGCTTCTTTATCAGTAAGCAAACCTTCAGAAGTTGAAAGGATAGCAATTCCAAGTCCGTTAAGTACTTTTGGAAGATCTTCACGTTTTTTGTAGACACGAAGTCCTGGTTTAGAAACGCGTTTCAAGTTAGTGATAACTTTTTCACCGTTTGGTCCGTATTTAAGGAATACACGGATGATGCCTTGTTTGTCATCTTCGATGATTTCAACGTTTTTTACAAAACCTTCGCGTTTAAGGATTTCAGCAATCCCTTTTTTGATGTTTGATGCAGGTACTTCAAGTACTTCGTGTTTCGCTTGGTTAGCGTTACGAATACGAGTTAGGAAGTCTGCGATTGGGTCAGTCATAACCATTTTGTTTTTCTCCTCTTACTAGTAGTTTGCAAGTTGCACTTGCTAGTTAACACATGATACAAAGAGCGTAACAGCAAGAGCAAAAATAGGCAATTTGATGCAGGAGCGATGCTCCAAAGCAAATTGGTCTTTTTTGCCAAAGCTGTAGCTCGTGTTCAAATTGGCAAGCCCAACTGAACCCGGGCTAAACTCTGCGTGAAAAAGATAAACTTTCCTAGAAACTTCAGTTTCTTCGTCAAGTTTCCTATTTTCACCTGGAGTTTTGACGCCCTTGATATCTTAAATTACCAAGATGCTTTTGTTACACCAGGAATTTGTCCTTTGTAAGCTAATTCACGGAAGCAAACACGGCAAAGTTTAAATTTGCGGTAAACTGAATGTGGACGACCACATTTTTCACAACGAGTATAAGCTTGGGTAGAGAACTTCGCTGGACGTTTGTTCTTAGCAATCATTGATTTTTTAGCCATTAGATTTACCTCCTATATTATTTTGCAAAAGGCATTCCAAGGCCTGTAAGCAATGCACGTGACTCTTCGTCAGTGTTAGCAGTTGTTACGATAACGATGTCAAGACCACGAGTTTTGTCAACGTCATCAAAGTTGATTTCTGGGAAAATCAATTGTTCTTTCACACCAAGAGTGTAGTTTCCGCGTCCATCAAATGATTTTGTTGGAACACCATGGAAGTCACGCACACGTGGAAGTGAAACTGAAACCAATTTATCCAAGAATTCATACATACGTTCACCACGAAGGGTAACTTTTGCACCGATCGCTACACCTTCACGAAGACGGAAGCCGGCGATTGATTTTTTAGCTTTAGTGATAAGTGGTTTTTGACCTGAGATAAGTGCCAATTCTTCAGCAGCTTTTTCAAGGCTTTTAGCGTTTGATACAGCTTCACCAACACCCATGTTCAAAACGATCTTATCTACTTTAGGTACAGCCATCACTGATGAGTAGTTAAATTGTTCTGTCAAAGCAGGAACTACTTCATTAAGATATTTTTCTTTTAAACGATTTGCCATTATACTTCTCCTTTCCTTCGTGATTAATCAAGCACTTCGCCTGATTTTTTGTTGTAGCGAACTTTTTTACCGTCTACAAATTTGTAACCAACACGACCAGCTACACCATTTTTGTCCAATACTTGAACGTTTGATACGTGAATAGCTGCTTCTTTCTCGATGATACCACCTTGAGGAAGCTCGTTAGTTGGACGTTGGTGTTTCTTAACGATGTTAACACCTTCAACGATAACTTTGTTTACTTTTGGAAGGGCAGTAAGGACAACAGCTTCTGTTCCCTTATCTTTACCAGCGATTACGCGAACTTTGTCGCCTTTTTTTACAAACATTAGGTTTCTCCTTGATTTTTCTTACGCCCACAAGGGCACCCTAGCTTGAAGCTAGGGGACTAGTTTGTTTCTAAAAATTAAAGTACTTCTGGAGCAAGTGACACGATCTTCATGAAGCCACCTTCACGTAATTCACGTGCAACCGGGCCAAAGATACGTGTTCCGCGAGGAGTTTTGTCATCACGGATGATAACAGCTGCATTTTCGTCAAACTTGATGTATGAACCATCAGCGCGACGAGCACCTGATTTAGTACGAACGATAACAGCTTTTACAACGTCACCTTTTTTAACCGCACCACCAGGAGTAGCTTGTTTTACAGATGCCACAATGACATCACCAATGTTCGCAAATTTACGTTTAGAACCACCAAGAACTTTGATAGTCAAGATTTCGCGTGCACCGCTGTTGTCTGCGACTTTCAAACGAGTTTCTGTTTGAATCATTTCAGTTTTCTCCTTTCAGGCTTGATTAGATGATAACCGCTTCTTCAACAACTTCTACAAGACGGAAACGTTTTGTAGCTGAAAGCGGGCGAGTTTCCATGATACGTACGATATCGCCTTCTTTGGCAACATTGTTTTCATCATGTGCTTTGTATTTCTTAGAGTAGTTAATACGTTTACCATAGACTGGGTGGTTACGTTTTGTTTCAACTACAACTGTGATTGTCTTGTCCATTTTGTCAGATACAACACGTCCAACAAGAACTTTACGATTATTGCGTTCCATTGAAATTTCTCCTTCCCTAGTCTATTATTTCGCTTCAGATTGAACTGTTTTGATACGAGCGATTTGTTTTTTAACTTCTTTTAAGCGAGCTGTTTGTTCCAATTGACCAGTAGCAGCTTGGAAACGAAGTTCAAACAATTCTTTTTTCAATTCGTTTTCGCGCTTCGCGAGTTCTTCTTGAGAAAGACCACGAAGTTCTTTAACAAATTCTTTTACTTCATTAAGTTTCATGCCTTCTCCTTATTCTGCTTCACGTTTTACGAATTTAGTTTTAACTGGCAATTTGTGGCTAGCAAGACGAAGCGCTTCACGTGCAATCTCTTCAGATACACCAGCGATTTCGAACATCACTTTACCGCGTTTAACTGGTGCAACCCAACCTTCAGGTGCCCCTTTACCAGATCCCATACGCACACCGATAGCTTTAGCAGTGTATGATTTATGTGGGAAGATTTTAATCCAAACTTTACCACCACGTTTCATGTAACGAGTCATGGCGATACGAGCAGCTTCGATTTGGCGGTTAGTAATCCAGTGGCTAGTTGTAGCTTGAAGACCGTATTCACCGAATGCTACTTCTTTTCCACCTTTTGCTTCACCGCGCATTTTTCCGCGGAATTCACGACGGTGTTTAACACGTTTAGGTACTAACATTGGTTATTTACCTCCTTTAGTGTTTTTACGAGCTGGAAGAACTTCACCACGGTAGATCCATACTTTAACACCAAGTTTACCGTATGTAGTATCCGCTTCTTCCCAAGCGTAATCGATATCTGCGCGAAGTGTGTGGAGCGGAACAGTTCCTTCTGAGTATCCTTCAGCACGGGCAATATCTGCACCGTTCAAACGACCTGATACTTGAGTTTTGATTCCTTTAGCTCCTGCACGCATTGCGCGTTGGATTGCTTGTTTTTGTGCACGACGGAAAGCAACACGTTGCTCCAATTGACGAGCAATGCCTTCACCTACAAGGTGAGCATCCAAATCAGGTTGTTTGATTTCGATGATGTTGATGTGTACTTGTTTTCCAGTCAATTTGTTAAGTTTTGCACGGAGTGCATCAACGTTAGCGCCACCTTTACCGATAACCATACCTGGTTTAGCAGTGTGAAGTGAAACGTTAACTTTGTTCACTGCGCGTTCGATTTCGATAGTTGAAACTGCTGCGTCAGCAAGTTCTTTTTGAACGAATTTACGGATTGCAAGATCTTCATGAAGGTAATCCGCGTATTCTTTTTCAGCATACCATTTGGCATCCCAATCACGGATGATGCCGACACGCATACCAATTGGATGTACTTTTTGACCCACGATGTTACCTCCTTATTTTTCTGCAACAGCTACAGTGATGTGAGCTGTACGTTTGTTGATTGGTGAAGCTGAACCTTTCGCACGTGGACGGAAACGTTTCATAGTTGGTCCTTCGTTTGCGAATGCTTCAGATACTACCAAGTTAGCTTTATCCAAACCAAAGTTGTTTTCAGCGTTAGCTACAGCTGAATTCAAAACTTTCAAGATGATTTCAGCAGCTTTGTTTGGAGTGAATGTCAAGATTGCAATAGCGTCGGCTACGCTTTTACCACGAATATTGTCAAGAACAAGACGTGATTTACGAGGTGAAACACGTACTGTACGAGCCATTGCTTTAGCTGAAGTAATTTCTGCCATTTATGTTCTCCTTATTTTCTACGTGTTTTCTTGTCGTCTGCAGCGTGACCTTTGTAAGTGCGAGTTGGTGCGAATTCACCAAGTTTGTGACCTACCATGTCTTCTTGGATGTAAACAGGTACGTGTTTACGTCCGTCATAAACTGCAATAGTGTAACCAATGAAACTTGGGAAGATCGTTGAACGACGTGACCAAGTTTTGATAACTTTTTTCTTTTCGTCGTTAGCTTGAGCTTCAACTTTTTTCATCAAATGCTCATCGACGAAAGGTCCTTTTTTAAGACTGCGTCCCATTTTTATGTTTTCTCCTTTAAATATTGTACCACAGCGGCTTGCGCTCACATGGAGCGCTACCGAGCTGGCGGATTTCCTAGTTGCTTAAGCGACTAGTTTACTATTATTTCTCGTTGCGACGACGAACGATAAGTTTGTCAGATTTCGCTTTCTTGTTACGAGTTTTAAGACCAAGAGCAGGTTTGCCCCATGGAGTAGATGGTGCTTTACGACCAACTGGTGCTTTACCTTCACCACCACCGTGTGGGTGATCGTTAGGGTTCATTACAGAACCACGAACTGTTGGGCGGATACCTTTCCAACGACTACGTCCTGCTTTACCAAGGTTTACAAGTCCATGTTGTTCGTTTCCAACAACACCAACTGTAGCACGACAAGTTCCAAGAATCATACGAACTTCGCCAGATTGAAGACGAACAAGAACGTATTTACCTTCTTGACCCAATACTTGAGCAGAAGCTCCAGCTGCACGGACCAATTCTCCACCACGGCCTGGTTTCAACTCGATGTTGTGGATCAAAGTACCAACTGGGATGTTAGCAAGTGGAAGAGCGTTTCCGACTTTGATATCTGCTTCAGGACCTGAAACGATACGTTGACCAACTTCAAGACCTTTTGGAGCGATGATGTATGCTTTCACACCGTCAGTGTAGTGTACAAGAGCGATGTTTGCAGAACGGTTTGGATCGTACTCGATTGTTTTAACAACTGCTTCAACGTTGTCTTTGTTACGTTTGAAGTCAACTAAACGGTAGAAACGTTTGTGCCCACCACCTTGGTGACGAACAGTGATACGACCGTTGTTGTTACGACCAGCCTTGTTCTTCAAAGCAACAAGCAATGATTTTTCAGGAGTGCTTGTTGTGATTTCAGCGAAATCCAAAGAAGTCATATTACGGCGACCGTTTGTTGTTGGTTTATAAACACGAATTCCCACGATATTTCCTCCTTAGATTATTCAGCTTCAGCAGCAAACAACTCGATTGCTTTTGAATCAGCTGTAAGAGTGATGATAGCTTTTTTAGTTTTGTTAGTAAAACCAGTGTAACGTCCAACACGTTTAGCTTTTGGTTTTACGTTGATTGTGTTAACATTTGCAACTTTAACACCTTCAAAAGCAGCTTCAACAGCTTGCTTGATCAAAAGTTTGTGTGCACGAGTGTCAACTTCAAATACATACTTTCCTGCTTCAAGTTGAGCCATTGAGCTTTCAGTGATAACAGGTTTTTTGATAACATCATACAAATTCATTATGCAAGAACCTCCTCGATTTTAGAGATAGCTGCTTGAGTAACAAGAAGTTTGTCACTATTTGCGATGTCAAGAACACTTGCAGTTGTAGCAGTCGCAACTTTCACGTTTGGAAGGTTACGAGCTGAAAGAGCTGCGAATTCGTTTCCTTCTTCAAGAATAACAAGGACTTTAGAATCGATGCTCAAAGCTGCAAGAACTTTTGCAAATTCAGCAGTTTTTGGAGCTGTAAATTCAAGAGAATCAACGGCTACAAATTTGTTTTCAGCAACTTTTTCTGAGTAAACAGATTTAAGCGCAAGGCGACGAACTTTTTGAGGAAGTTTGTACGCATAGCTACGTGGAGTTGGTCCGAAGACAGTTCCACCACCACGCCATTGCGGAGAGCGGATAGAACCTTGACGAGCACGTCCAGTTCCTTTTTGACGCCATGGTTTGCGTCCGCCACCTGAAACAGCTGAGCGGTTTTTAACCGCGTGAGTTCCTTGACGAAGGCTAGCACGTTGGCTGATGATCACATCAAACACAACAGATTGGTTTGGTTCAATACCAAAGATTGCATCGTTAAGAACAACTTCGCCAGCTTGTTTACCAGTTTGGTCGAATAATGTTACATTTGCCATTTTGACTGTATTCCCCTTTCCTTATTATTTACCAGCTTTAACTGCTGACTTGATAGTGATAAGAGATTTCTTAGCACCTGGTACGTTACCTTTGATAAGGATAACGTTCTTTTCTGGAACAACTTGTACAACTTCAAGGTTTTGAATTGTTACGCGATCGCCACCCATACGTCCTGCAAGGTTTTTACCTTTGAACACGCGGTTAGGTGCAACAGGTCCCATAGAACCTGGACGACGGTGGTAACGAGAACCGTGAGCCATTGGTCCACGTGATTGTCCATGGCGTTTGATAACACCTTGGAAACCTTTACCTTTAGAAGTACCAGTTACGTCAACAACGTCTCCAGCTGCGAATGTTTCAACTGTGATTTCAGCACCAACTTCCAAGCCTTCAACGTTTTTGAATTCACGAATGAAGCGCTTAGGAGCCGTGTTAGCTTTCGCTACATGTCCTTTAGCAGGTTTGTTGCTCAATACTTCGCGTTTGTCATCAAAACCAACTTGAATAGCGTTGTATCCGTCTGTTTCTACAGTTTTAACTTGAAGAACAACGTTTGGAGTTGCTTCAATAACTGTTACAGGGATCAATTCGCCAGCTTCGGTGAAGATTTGAGTCATTCCCACTTTTTTCCCTAAGATTCCTTTTGTCATGAGAAAATAGTTCCTTTTCTATATTTTTTATTCAAAAAGTTTTTAACGAGCGTTTTTCATGCTCAAGTCTAAGATGCAAAGGGCGTCAAACTCAAAGCGAAAATAGGAAACTGACGCAGTGCCTAACAGACACTAGGAAGTTTGTCTTTTTCACACCGAGTTTAGCCCGTGTTCAATTAAATTGATACACTAGCTTCTGCTCTTTTATATTTTAGATTAAAGTTTGATTTCTACGTTTACACCACTTGGAAGATCCAATTTCATCAAAGCATCAACTGTTTTTTGAGTTGGGTTGATGATATCGATCAAACGTTTGTGTGTACGCATTTCAAATTGTTCGCGAGAGTCTTTGTATTTGTGAGTCGCACGAATGATTGTGTAGAGGCTACGTTCAGTTGGAAGTGGGATTGGACCTGCAACTTGTGCACCTGTACGAGTAGCTGATTCTACGATTTTTGCAGCCGCTGTGTCAAGCGTACGGTGTTCGTAAGCTTTCAAACGGATACGGATTTTTTTGTTTGCCATCTTTTTCTCCTTTTCGTCTATTTAAGATAATAGGCTAGCTCCACAAGAAAACCGACGCGCGTTGCGTGGCAATGCAACCGAGCGTGTCGCAACCTCTTGCATCAAAGCTAAGGCTGTAATTTACAGCACTATAATAGAATAACACAAAGCCCCTGCGATTGCAAGGGATTTGGGAAGATTTTTTAACTTTTCCCCCAAAATAAGTAATTGCTAAATTTCAAGTTCAAGTTACCCAGCAATCAAAAATTCTCTGGGAGACTTGTAGTCCAAGCATTTTTTAGGATAGTTGTTGATCCATTTTCGATGACGGCGACTTCTTTAGGAGTCGTTTTCTTAGTTCCTTTAGGTAACCATCTACGAATGAGCCTGTTGTGATTCTCATTGGTTCCCCTTTCCCAAGAGGCATAGGGATGTGCATAGTAGATATGTTCCTTAGAAAACACATCAGACAAGCGGTTGAATTCAGATCCATTATCTGCCGTGATGGAAAGAATGTGATGTTGTCTTAAGATGAGTTTTAGAGCCATATTGACGGACTCAGCGCTTTTATTGGGAATCAATCGGATAATTTGATGTCTGCTTCTTCGATCCGTCAAGACCAGTAGGCAGTAGTTTTTCGCTCTTGTAAGTAGGACCGTATCAATCTCATAATGTCCATTCTCCAAGCGAAGATTGATAGCCTTGGGACGCTGTTCGATGGATTGACCAGCAGGTTTAAAGTTGGGGCTAGCCTGTTTCTTGACAGTTTTTCCTTTTCTAGGATAAAGAAGGTTCTGTTTGGTCAATCCCAACTTTCCATGATGAATCCAGTAGTAGATGGTTGAAATTCCCACTGTAATGCTCTTAGCCTTGACCATCATTTCAGGAGACAACTTTTGGTTATGATAGTGGAGAATCTTTTGTTTTAATTCTTTGGTCAAGATTGATTTCTTCACGGAGCGCTTGCGATTGGTTTCATAAACCATTTGAGCATAGTCGGCAGAATAACTCTTTTTGAATCGTCCTTTTCCTAGACATTGCAGGACTGTACCACGCTTGATTTCATTGTGGATGGTCTGAGGAGCTTTTCCAAGTAGAGAGGCCACTTCTCTATTTTATTTCCCTTCTAATTTCCATCGTTCGATTAAGCGACGACTATGGATTGTCAAGTGTTTAGCTTTTGTAGTATAATTGATTTGCATCTCTGTGCCTTTCTTGTGTTTGTGGTGAACAACAAGTATAACACAGAGATGTTTTCTTATGCCTAAATGATCTTTCATTTGACAACATTGACTGGTTGAACCAGCTCATTTTTAGGAAGGCTAGGTGGCTAACTTCATTATAGAACTTTCAGCTGGGATTTTTTTAGTAACGAATCAGCAAATAGAACCGCTATTTATGATATAATGGTTAAGTAGATAAAAATATAATAATCTTACCAGTGACAAAAATAACTGCTAACATCAAAGGAATATAATGAAAAAATTTTTTAATTTATTGACAAACTTAACGATTATAGCCGGTATCCTCATCATCAGTTACCCTGTTATTAGCCAAATTTATTACAATTACCAGACCAAACAAGAGGTTAAGGACTTTGACTCGTCTGCACAAAAATTAACTTCTGAAGATGTGACGGAACGGATAAAGCTAGCTACTGCCTACAATCGTTCTTTGCAAAATTTGACAGTAACGGATCCCTATACCAAAGAAGAAAATGCCAAAGGGCAGGCAGAATATGCTCGAATGCTAACTGTCCATGAAAAAATAGGCAGAATTTCCATTCCTAAAATTGATGTTGATTTACCAATATATGCCGGTTCAAGTGAAGAAGTCTTACAAAAAGGGGTGGGACATCTCGAAGGAACCAGTTTGCCGATTGGCGGGCAGAATACTCACACTGTTCTAACTGCCCACACGGGCTTGCCCAACAATCGTCTTTTTACCGACTTGGATAAAATGAAGGTGGGTGATAAGTTTTTCATTCAAAACATCGCTGAAACACTTGCTTACGAGGTTGATTCCATAACGGTGATCGAGCCGACCCAGTTTGACTCTCTAAATATTGTACCTGATAAAGACTACGTGACTTTGCTGACCTGTACTCCTTATATGATCAATTCGCACCGTTTACTTGTACGGGGCCACCGGATCCCTTACAAACCAAGTGAAGAAAAAGTAAAAAATCCGATTAGTCATATTTCTATTCCACCGCTTTATCTAGTCGTTTTCGCAATTCTATTTCTCATTTTCATTATTTTGGCTTGGAATAAGTGGAAATCGAAAAAAGCATAGAAAGAGCTATCATGTCAAGAAAAAAGAAAAACCAAAAACGGCTGCGACTAACCTATAAGATACTTACCATTCTGGGGTGCATGATGATCTGTTATCCCTTTGTCAGTCAGATTTATTACCAATATGTGACTATGCAAGAGACAAAGCAATTTGATGACGAGAAAGGTAAATTAGTTGACCAAGATGTTGAAAATCGTATTGAACTCGCCAAAGCCTATAATAGCACCTTGTCCCCAGAAAAAATAGGAGACCCTTTCTCAAGCAGAAAAAAAGAGGAAGGTGTAGCTGAATATGCTCGCATGTTGCAACTGCAAGAAAAAATTGGTTATGTCACTATCCCTTCTATCAATCAAAAAATTCCCATCCGGGCAGGGTCATCTGAGAATGTCTTGCAAAACGGAGCAGGCCACTTAGAAGGAACCAGCCTACCCGTCGGTGGAGTTAGCACCCATACGGTCATCACCGCCCACAGAGGACTTCCCACAGCCAGACTTTTCACCGACTTGGATAAGGTAAAGGTCGGAGATGTCTTTTACATCACCAATATCAAGGAAACCTTGGCTTATCAGGTAGATAAGATTTTAACCGTTGAGCCTACCGATTTCAAACCAATACTGGTTAAAGAAGACGAAGATCGTGCCACTCTTTTGACTTGCACACCTTATATGATCAATTCTCATCGCCTACTCGTTCAAGGCAAACGCATACCTTTCCACGAAGCTGAAAAGGAGAAAAAAACAAAGATTGACTTTTTTGCCCAATACAAATGGTTTATCCTTCTTGCTACCGGACTCATCCTCCTACTCTTAGGCTATCTACTCTTTAAAATGTTAAGAAAGAAAGGAAAAGAAACATCACTTTCATGAAAAAGAAAAAACAATTACTTGGGCTGAGCCTCCTGTTAATTGGAATTGCGCTCTTCCTCTTTCCTTTTTTATCTATGATTAAAGAGGACATTTGGCAATCCAATGCTCAGCGCACCTATCAGCAGACCAGCGAGGAAACATTCCAAAAACTACGAACAGCCTTAGAACAAACCACTGTCACCGGAGCTATCCAAGATATTTTCCTAACAAAAAAAGAGACCGACGCCAAGCAAAAAACGCCCTACTCAGATCTGCTAGATACCAATCAAGTCGCTGGACGCATGACCATTCCTGCTTTAGGACAGCATTTCGACCTCTATCTTGACGCTGACTATGATAAGCTCCTAAAGGGCGTAGCGACTCTCGTCGGAACATCTGCTCCTCTGGGTATAAAAGGGCAACGACCGATTATCGCAGGACATAGAATTAATTATAATGACGTGTCTTTCTACTTTCTCCCCTCTCTCAAAAAAGGAGATAAAATTTATTTCGATATTCTTGGAAAAAATCTAGAATACGAAGTGACCGATAGCGAGATCATTGATGAATACGAAGGCGAAAAACTTAAACCAATCGAAAATGAAGACATGGTTACGCTCATGACCTGTATGAACGAACCAAGATATGACAAACGGCTCCTTGTCAATGCAAAAAGAGTTGTTTCAGATAGTGAAAAAAAGCAAAATGTATCTACTAATCCCTTGATTCCCTTTGTTAGCAACCAACATATTAAACTTGGTTTCAAATTACAAAGGCTTGCCCCTTATTTGATTGTGATTGTCGGAACAGCAATCTTTCTCTTTTTCAGCAAACGGCTATGGAATATCATAAAAAAACACTGATTCATCAGTGTTTTTTCTCGCTTTTATAAAGCTTATATCCTATCCCGATTAAGACAACGGCAAATCCTAAAAACCAATAAATGGCTAAGGTTCCCGTTTTGATAATCGGTGTTCTTGGTGATGTCGGTGGCACCAGTGTATTGGTAATCACCGTGCCAGTTTTATCTGCCATGTTTTGATAAGTTGCTGTATAGCCGTTAGGAACATCTTCTTCAGCTGTGTAGGTGTAATCTTTCCCTGCCGCATCTGTTTTTTCTAAATTCATAAAGGTATGTTCCCAGTTGTTGCTGTCATTCAGCTCAATTTCATCAATGACTTTCCCATTTTGTTTAAGATGAACAGTGATACTGTTTAGCTTTTTACCTTTCCATTCTTTCCGAACTTTAAAGCTGGTCTTGTCTTCTCTCTGTTTTAAAACCTGCTTGGGATAGACATGAACGGCGTCATTTCCTACCGTGAAATAGCTGCCATCAGGTTTTGTCACAGGCAATTCCACTTCTAATGGAACTGGTGTCGCATCACCCAACATCTGATTTCCTGATAACTTTGATTTTTCTTTATTGACAACAATATAGTACTTACCTGCCTTCAAAGCGCTAAAGATGAGACGACCACCATTTTCAGTTATCTTTGTTTGAACAAGCTCTCCATCCGCCTTATCCTTATGAATATCAAAGGCAACGCCATCAATGGTTGAGGCCTCACTACCAAAATAATTCTCAATGTCTAAAGGTTGTCCAGAATAACTATCTTTTCCTCCACCTTTGGGCCAACCATTCAAATCTTTTAACTTAACCAAGGTTAACACAATATCGTAGGTTGCATCTGACGAGGCTTGATTTTCCTGAGATGAGACGGTTGTAAATGGCCGCAAAGCTACCAAAATAACAATGGCCGTAAGTATGGATAGCAGACTGCTCAATATTCTTTTTCTTGTCATAGTATCCTCCTAAAACATAGCACTTGCACTCTTCACTAGGATATTCAACTCTTTTAAATACCCTAGTGAAGAGGTAAGGATTGTCCTTACTTCTTCATTTTATTACTTAGCTGAACGACGTTTCGCAATGAAACCTAAACCGACAACCAAGACACCCGCTGCAATCACGAGAGCAGAACCGATACCACCCGTTTGTGGAATTGTTACCTTGTTGTTGTTAACTTGGTTAATTCCACCTGTGTAAGTTGTTGATGAGATAGTGAACTCAACTGGTTGTTGCAACAAAGCGTAACCTGTTGGTGCTTCAACTTCGACCAATTTGTACTTAGTTTCACCAGTGGCGTTGTCATTTCCTTTTACACCATAAGGAAGCCCCTTAACTTCAAAAGTACCATCAGCTGCTGAAGTGAAGACAGTTGCATCTGCTTTATTAGCAACCCACTCATTTTTAGCAGGAGTTGTTCCTGATGCAGCTGTTTGTTTCAAATACTTGTCACCAGCTTCATTTGTAACAACAAACTTAGCCCCTGCAAGTTTAGCTGATGTCGCTTTGTCAATTTTTTCAAACTTAGCACCACCAGTGTGGAGTTCTGGAGTTTCATTAGGTTTAACTTCTTTTGTTGAATCTGGGTTAGTACCATAAGTCAACTTAACATCATTGGGGTTGGCTGCACCCATAACTGCTTCTTCATTGATGACTGCGTCATAAGTAATAGTGATAACATCTTTTGGATTTAATGTTTTGATGTAATCTTCATTGAAAGCAATGCTAATTGCTGCTCCTTTTGTACCAACTGCAGCTGTACCAGTAGTTGAATAGTTAGAAGGATTTACAACAGTGCCACCATTTTTAACAACAAGGTTGCCTGTGTAAGTCAGACCTGCTGAGAACTTATCGGTGAATTTTAAAACTTTATAGTCTTTAATACCTTCTGGCATTGTAGAAGTGACCTTGAAGGTCTTTGTTTCACCAACAAGAGCAGTATCGTGTTTAGCGTCTTCGCTAACTACTTTGTCAATACTTGGTTTGTCAACGGTATTTTTGGGATAAACATGAACAGCGTCAGTACCAGTTGTGTACCATCCACCTGTAGCCTTAAAGACTGGAAGATTGATTTCCACAGGAACAGCAGCTGAGTTAGCCAATTGTTCATCTGAAGTAAGTGTTGATTTTGCTTTGTTTTCAACGATATAGTATTTACCAGCTTTGAGACCAGTAAATGTAACAGTACCATCAGCTCCTGTTGCTGCTCCAGCTACAGGAGTACCTGTTGGAGTGTCTTTGTAGACATCAAACCAAACATTTGCCAATGTTTTAGCTCCAGAACCAAAATAGTCTGTCACATTCAATTTTTGACCAGTGTAATCTTCATTGTTTACACCAGTTTGTTTTGGCCAACCTGTCAAGTCTGACAGTTTAACCTTTGTCAAAACAACATCGTAGGTATCGTTTTCGCCAGGTGCGTTGTCTTGCGCAAAAGCTTTAACTGCTCCAAATGCTAAAAGCACGATACTAAGAGCTGCTAAGAACGAGAGGAAATATCGTTTTACGTTTTTCATTGTTTTGCCTCCTAAAAAGCCTTTCTATTTTTTTGCATATAATGTAAAATTACTGCCAATGTTAATGTTAAAGTTCCCATCAAAATATATGGTAGGATACCTGAGCCACCTGTGTTTGGATAAGTCGGGTTCACCTTGTTCTTCACCGTCAAGGTTGCTGTTTCTCCGATATTTGCATCCGTAAAGGTTACTTTCTTTTCAGACGCATCACTGATTTCCAAATAATACTTTGGAACAACCTCTTCGATATAGTAAGTGTAGTACTTACCGGTGGTCTTATCCTTAGGTGGATAGCGTTTTGTAGCTTCCCATAGATATGGAGCTGTCGCATTTCGTTCCAACTGAATTGTCTCAACAAGCTCTCCATTTTGAGTTTGTCCGTCCGTTGTCCGATACAACTTAACCTCTAGTTTCTTCGGTAGCTGGTCATTCGCAATCGGATTGCCGTCCTTGTCATACCAGAGTTTCTGGATCTTAATTGACGGATACCTCGTGTTGGTGATGACAAATCCACTTTGAGCGTCACCGCTATAAGTGGCATCGTATTCAGGTGGAATCTCCTTTTCTCTGACCACGTACTTAAAGTCGGTGATTTTCTTCTCCGCTGCGGCTTTTTGTAATAGTTTCGCAGCAGATTCCTCATCTGGTAGCGGACTAAAGGTGTCTTTCCAGTTATTACTGTCAGAGAGCTCTTTTTCTTCCTTAAGCTCTTCTTTTGCAACACCGTCTTCCTTCCAAGTGGCGTAAAGCTGTGCCGTTATTTTAGAATGTGTTGTTTCAGAGTCACGCCACTTCTTCTCAACCGGAATGGTAATTCGCTTGTTGACTTTGTTGGTAACTACATTGGATTCACCAAATTTTGGTTCGGTATTGTATTTTACTTGGAAAGTATTAACAGCCGTCTTGCCACCAATATTATGATCCTTGTCATAAGCCGGAGCTTTCATATCCAGGATTGCATGCAAAATGGTGTACTTATGAATGACCGTTGTTGGTTTAGAAACAATCCTGATTGCTGTTACATCTTTATAGTCGCCTGGATTCTTTGTCCAATGTGAACTATTTACCTCTGTGGCAGCATTCATGGATGGATATTTATCCGTTCGATAGTAAATATCAAAACCTGCCGTCTTATCTTCATCACCGACTTTCACAGTGATCGGGCCGGTCAAGGTGTTTGAAAAGGCAGATTCGGCGCCACCCGCTGTCGTTCGATCGCTGTCTCCAACATGAGGAAGAACATCGTAGATTTCTACTCTTGTCAGATCACTATCGTAGTAATTTCGCACTTGCAGGTCATATTGGAAGTGACCCGAAGTGGAAGTTAACCCACCGTACTCTGTTTCAATACCGTCTTTACTGAAGTCTCGACCATAATATTGAGGCCCACCTTCAACCAGTGGCTCTGTACTACGGATCATCTTAACACTCTGCAGACTTTCTGTTACATTCCCTATAACCTTTGAAGTTGCCTTTACGACCTTGTCCGTAGTGTCGCCGTTCATGTTGATGTCTCTTTCGTCATCCACAATCTGATTTGAATCGGAATGAATGGCATCTGGGAACGGTTGACCATTGTCTTGGTAGAAATAAAGTTCATTCGTATTATTGAAAGTTGGGGTCTCTGCCTTACTAGGGATAATGTCACTATTGATTTTTAATCCCTTTAGTTTGAAAGCATAACCTGTTCCATTATTTAAGTCTTTTACCAGACCTGATTTTAATTTGATTTTGATCGCTGTCCGACCACTACCATTGTAGTTTTCAATAACTGAAAATTTATCAATCATGTCCAGATTTGCTAGCCCAATTGCTTCGAGCATATCTTCCGCTTTTGTTTTGTCTACACCTGGTGCAATACTAACCCCTTTAGGAAGAAGATCAACAAGAGTTGGATTCTTTAAGTAGCGGGCTTTGGAAAGGTGTTCAAGTTGTAACCCTAAGAGGAAGAAAAGTGATTCTCCCTCAATACCTGAAGTTTGTCCACCTGTAGACTTTGATAGACCAATCTTTTCAACAAATGGTACAAACTGTTTGCTCCATTCATCGGATATATTAATTGGAACATCCTGATTTTGAGAGTTTTTCACTTTCGCTTCAAGACCGACCACATTTTTTATATCCTTTGCAGCAGAATAAGGAACATGATAAGGGTCTTTAAAAGCCATATAGACGAAACCATCAATGTACTTTCCAACTGGTAATTCATATCCGTTAATAAAGTGAATAGTTATTTTTGTATACTTTGGAGTAACAGCCGGTGCGTCCGCTTCTGTTAATTCTCCGTTTCGGATCTTTTCAGCCGCAGCATTTAGCTCATTTTGTGCTTCTTCATTAATCTGCTGTCCTGGCGTAAAAGTATCATAATTACCATCACTCTTATAGGCACGGATTTCTATCTTGTCATTATTGATAGGAACATCCCCTGTTGGACCCCTTTCAAAGAAAGAACTAACACTAGTCAAATAAAGTCTTGAGTCAAACTTGCTAGCATCTTCAGTCAGCACAATTTCTTTAAGTGGTTTTGATAGCTTGTTTTCTACCTTGACTGTATAGTCTAGTCGCTGTGCGTAAAGTCCAGCTACATCGTGTTGCACCGTCTGGTGTTCTGTCCTCTTGGTAAGAATCCCTGTACCGCTGAAATCATCTGCAATGAGGTTAAAAGTTATATCGTCACTAGTTTTATACTCTTCATTTGCTGATGGATTGAAAGGAGTAGCTGTGATTTCTGCCTTATTTGTAAAAGTAGGTTTGTTGTTGCCGTCTTTATACTTAGCATCAGGAAAAGATAGGTACAACATAGCCTTGCTGACATCAATATTGTGACGGAAGTCCGTATCAAATTCACTTTCTAGGAATTCCTTTGTATAGGTCACTGTGCCAGTGCTACTATCGTAGGTCCAGCCAGGATTAAGGGCTGGATCAAATTTAGCAGTAACCGTTTGACCCTGACTATTCGTATAAGTCGGTAGCGTATCCTTGATGACGACTTTTTTCATCATTCGCTGCTGACCTGAATTTGCCTGTACTTGATAGGTGAAACTGAACGGTATAGGCTCTGCACCGGTTTCAGAAATCCTAGTCGGATCTCCTGTCTTAGCTGTCCCTCCGTAGAGAAGCTGACCATCTTCGCTACTAGTAGCAACTACCTTTGTTAGGTTCATATTTGGATAAGTTGGAGTATACTCCTGATCATTTCCTGTGTATAGAACTCCACCATTCTTATCCTTAAGAGTAACCTTTGGTTGTAGCTTATAGTCTTTTGGAACTAACCCGTTTGTAAAGCTAAAAACATAAGGTATGCTAATCTTGGTTGTTGATGTAATGGAATTGAAACGAATACGATAAATCGTCTTCCCATTTTCCACTACTTTTTCTGCACTTTTGATTAGAGTGATACCTTCGGTCGGAACCGTAAAGTTATCTAGATAAGCATCTGTGTTTAGCACCTTACCGCCCGGATACAGAGTGGTTGGCATTTCAATATCTAGATAAGGTTCTTCTATGTCTGAGGTTAAACTAGTTCCATCAATATCCACATAAGTGGTAATCTGTTCATCTGTACGATAAGCTGTCCTTGCATTTGGCTTTATCGTGACAGTTGGAACTATTGCCGTCGGCGTAGGAGGAGGTCCCGGTGGCAATTTGTCATCATCTTCCTCTGATGTAGTCGCAGCTGGAGTTGTTTGACTCGTTGAATTGCTACTTTCTTGACCAGAACTACTAGAGGTTTCCTGACTCTTATTGACAGTGCTTTTCTGAGTTTCACTACTAGAACTTCCCGAGTTTTCTTTTTTGGCAGTTTCAGCAGGGTTACTCACTAGAGCAGAAGACGGGCTGGTCTGGTCTTGTGCGAAGGCAAGAGAAGTACCACTCACTCCTTGTAAAATTGTGTTCATAAGCAGAATTAGAACTAAAAATAGACTGCCTTTTTTCTTCATTGCCTCTCCTTTTCTAAAATTATTTCACCTTCCGGATGAAATTCAATACATACACACATATATATATTGACCTATTCCAAAAAGAGCCACTTTATGAAATTCATTTCTGTATGGAAGTTATGCTATTCCCTCTAGGACCTTGATTTAACGAAGCCCAAAAGAAAATCCCAACAAAAGAGAGTCCCTCATGGTGTTTGTTAGCTGAAACAAGTTAACGCTTTCTTACACACTGGACACTTTCAATTATTGGTTGTGTTACATACTTATACAAGTGTGAAATTTTGATAAATATAACTCTAACTGCATTTTAGCACATTTATTTAATTAAGACAAGTCAAAAATGTCAAATATTGCAAGCCTTTTATTTCAAATTTGTCAATACTTTTTCGATGTCTTTGAACACATCATTGATATCTTGATTTCCTTCGATATCATGAACTAAACCTTTGGCACGGTAGTAAGCAATGATTGGTTCACCTTGTGCAATATTCACATCCAAACGACGCTTAACTGTCTCAGGTTTATCATCTTCACGTTGGTAGTAATCCTCTTCTTTGTAGTCAACTGGTGGGTTGAAAACTTTGTGGAAGGTTTCACCTGTTTCGCGGTGAATGATACGGCCACTCAAACGTTCCAAGAGACAATCTGGGTTCACTTCGATG